>NZ_JBVJNO010000010.1:0-337486 GCF_055583645.1 Amycolatopsis sp. NPDC104587 | reverse complement strand
AGCCACGAGGGGAGGCGACCCCCGCCCGGTTTTTGTTTGCACGTCATGGGGGTGGCTTGCTGCGTTTTGCGGGAGTGGCGGTGGGGGTGAAACCCCAACTCCCCCCCCACGACAACTGGCACCGGGGCTCAGTCGGCGTTGAGCTCCGAGTCGATCAGGCGGAACAGCTCGCCGTCACTGGCGGAGTCCAGGGACTCGAGGAACTCGCCGTCACCGGTGTCGAGGCGGTCCAGCAGGGAGCGGAGCCGGGTGGTCACGATGCCCAGCGTCTCCGGGGTCAGCGACGCGGTCAGCTGCTCGAACCGTCCCAGCTCGTCGAGCACCCGGGCCGCCGGGTCCACCGGCTCCGGGCTCAGCAGGGACAGCAGGTGCGCGCTCAGCACCCGGGGGTTCGGGTGGTCGAACAGCACCGTCGCCGGCAGGGTCAGGCCCGTCGCGTACCCCAGGCGGTTGCGCAGCTCCACCACCGTCAGGGAGTCGAAGCCGATCTCCGTGAAGCCCGTGTCCGCGTCGATCGCCGCCGGGGAGCCGTGGCCCAGGACGCTCGCCGCCAGCTCGCGGACCAGCTCCAGCAGCTCGCGGCCACGCGCCTCCGGGGCCAGCTCGCCCAGCTTCGGGACGAACGAGCGGACGCCGTCGGCGTCGATGCGGGCCGTGCGGCGGGTCTTCGGGACCAGCTCGCCCAGCACCGGCGGGACGATGTGGCCGCGCAGCACCGCCAGGTCCAGCCCCACCGGCACCACCATCGCCGCCGGCGACGCCACCGCCGTGTCGAACAGCGCCAGGCCCTCTTCCGGGGTGAACCGGCGCATGCCCGACTTCGCGAGACGCTGCGCGTCGACGTCGGCGAGCGTGCCCGCCATGCCGTCCGCCTGCGCCCACGGGCCCCACGCCAGCGACACCGCCGGCAGCCCTTCCGCCCGCCGCGAAGCCGCCAGCGCGTCCAGGAACGAGTTGGCCGCCGCGTAGTTGCCCTGGCCGACACCGCCGAGCAGACCGCTCGCCGACGAGTACAGGACGAACGCCGCCAGGTCGAGGTCCCGGGTCAGCTCGTGCAGGTGCCAGGCGCCGTCCACCTTGGGGCGCAACACCTTCCTCAGCCGCGCCGGGGTCAGCGACCCCACCACGCCGTCGTCGAGGACGCCGGCCGCGTGCACGACCGCCGTCAGCGGGTGCGCCTCGGGCACGGCGGACAGCAGGTCGGCGACGTCGTCGCGGTCGGCGGTGTCGCACGCCGCGACGCGCACGTCCGCGCCCAGGCCCTTCAGCTCGGTCACCAGCTCGGCGGCGCCGGCGGAGCCGAGGCCCCGCCGGCCGGCCAGCAGCAGGTGCCGGACGCCGTGGTGGGTCACCAGGTGCCGGGCCAGCAGCCGGCCCAGCCCGCCCGTGCCGCCGGTGACGAGCACCGTGCCGTCCGGGTCGCCGAAGCCGGGTTCCGGCCGGTCCGCCGCGGGCGCCCGGACCAGCCGGGCGCGGTGCGGGACGCCGTCGCGCACCGAAATCTGCGGTTCGCCCGACGCCACCGCGGCGTCAACCGCGTCCCCCTCGACCAGCAGGAACCGGCCCGGGTTCTCCGACTGCGCCGCCCGCACCAGGCCTTGCACCGCGGCGGCCGCGGGACCGTCGCCGGTCTGGAACACCACCTGGACATCGTCGGTGGCCAGGAAGGACTGCAGCTGGTCGAGGACCTGCGTCGTCGCCCGGTGGGTCGCGGCGACCGGGTCGCCACTCGTGTCCACCGGCACCACGACCACGGCATCGCCGGTCAGGTCGGTCGTGTCCTCGCCGAACACGACGAACCGCTTGCCCGACGACGACACCTCCGGCAGCGGCGTCCACTCGAGGTGGAACAGCGAGTCGTGCCCCTGCCGCGGCGCGGCAGCGGCTTCGCCGAACGAAAGGGCTTGCGCGGACGCGATCGGCGCACCGCCCGGATCGGTCAGGACGAGGGTGACCGTGTCGCCGTCCCGGCGCAGGTGGACCCGCGCGGCGGCGGCGCCCGCGGCGTGGAGCGCGAACCGCGTCCAGCCCGTCGCCGGGCGCCGGGGCAGGTCCAGCAGCGTCACGGTCTGCAGGGCCGCGTCCAGCAACGCCGGGTGCAGGCCGAACTTGGCCGCGTCGTCCCGGCGGGCCGCGGGCAGCTCGATCTCCGCGTAGACGTCGTCACCCGAGCGCCACGCCGCCCGCAGGCCGCGGAAGGCCGCGCCGATCTCGGCGTGCTCCTCGTAGAAGCCGTCGAGCTCGAGCTCCACGGCCGCGGGCGGCCAGGCCGGGTCCACGGCGGGTTCCGGGGCGCCGGGCGCGAGCCGGCCGGCCGCGGTCCGCGTCCACACCTGCTCCCCCGCGCCTTCCGGCCGGGTCCAGACGGTCAGCTCCCGTGTCCCCGCCGGACCTTCCGGCCCGACGACGACCTGCGCGTGCACCCCGCCGACCGGCGGCAGCGTGAGCGGGACCTCGACGGTGAGCTCCTCGACGAGGTCGCAGCCGACCTCGTCACCCGCACGCACGGCCAGCTCGGCGAACCCGGCTTCCGGGAACACGATCACGCCGTCCACGGTGTGGTCGGCCAGCCACGGCTGCAGCTGCGGCGACAGCGCGCCGGTGAACAGGAACCCGCCGGACTCCGGCAGCGCGACCCCGGCGCCGAGCAGCGGGTGCTCGGCGGAGTGCAGGCCGGACAGGCGCAGGTCGCCGTTCGCGCCGTGGAAACCCTCGGGCCAGTAGCGGTCGGGGGCGAACGGGTACGTCGGCAGCGCGACCGGGCGGCCGCCGCCGAAGAACTTCGGCCAGTCGACGGGCACGCGCGCGTGGTGCAGCTTCGTCAGCGCGGTGACCAGCGACCGCGGTCCGGCGTTCACGCCCACGACGACCTCGCCGCCGGTAAGGCTCTCGGCCGCCATCGCGGCGGCGACGCCGTCCGGGCCGACGTCGAGGAACGTGGTCACCCCCGACTCGGCCGAAGTCGTCACGGCGTCGGCGAACCGCACGGCTTCCCGCGCCTGCCGCACCCAGTACTCCGGGGAGGTGAAGTCGGCGTCGCCGCTGACGGTCGAGACGATCGGGATCGACGGCGCCGCCAGCTCCAGTTCCGCCACGACCCGGCCGAACTCCGCGAGCGCGGGTTCGATGAGCGGCGAGTGGAAGGCGTGGGAGACGGCCAGCCGGCGTGTCTTGGCGAAGTGCTCCCCCACCGCGAGCACCCCGGCTTCGGCGCCGGAGACGACGACCGAGCGCGGGCCGTTGACGGCGGCGATCACGACGTCGTCGCCGAGCAGCGGGACGACCTCTTCTTCGCTCGCCACCACGGAAAGCATCGCGCCACCGGCGGGGAGGGCCTGCATCAGCCGGCCGCGCGCGGCGACCAGCCGGCACGCTCCCGCGAGGCTGAACACGCCGGCGACGTGCGCGGCCGCGATCTCGCCGACGGAGTGCCCGGCGAGCTGGTGCGGGGTGATCCCCCACGACTCCAGCAGCCGGACCAGCGCGACTTCGAACGCGAAGATCGCCGCCTGCGCGTACTGGGTCTGGTTGAGCAGGTCCGCGTCATCGCCGTGCATGACCTCGCGCAGCGGCCGGTCGAGCTCGACGTCCAGGTGCGCGAGCACGGCGTCGAGCGCGTCCGCGAACACCGGGTACGTCGCCGCCAGCTCGCGGCCCATGCCGAGGCGCTGGCTGCCCTGCCCGGCGAACAGGATCGCGAGCTTGCCCTCGGGTCCGGCGAGGGTCGGCCCGTCGAGCTCCCGGAGTCCGGCCAGCAACGACTCCCGATCGGTGGCGACGATCGCCGCGCGGTGGTCGAAGTGGGTGCGAGTAGTCGCCAGCGCGGCCGCGAGATCGGTGAGATCCGTTTGCGTGGCAGCGAACTCCGCGAGCTGCGCGGCCTGCGCGGCGAGCCGTTCCGGGGTGCGAGCCGACAGCAGCACCGGCACCGGGCCGGTGACCGCGACGGGAACCGGCGCGGTCTCCTCGGCCTGTTCCAGGATCACGTGCGCGTTCGTCCCACTGACGCCGAACGACGAGACAGCGCCCCGGCGGGCCCGGCCGGTCTCCGGCCACGCGCGCTCTTCGGTCAGCAGCGAGATCGAGCCCGCCGTCCAGTCCACTTGGGACGTCGGCTCGTCGAGGTGCAGGGTCCGGGGCAGCACGCCGTGGCGGATCGCCTCGACCATCTTGATCACCCCGGCGACGCCGGCGGCCGACTGGGCGTGCCCGAGGTTCGACTTGACCGAGCCCAGCAGCAGGGGCTCGGAACGGTCCTGCCCGTAGGTGGCCAGCAGGGCCTGGGCTTCGATCGGGTCGCCGAGGGAGGTGCCGGTGCCGTGCGCCTCGACGGCGTCGACGTCCGAAGTGGACAGTCCGGCGTTCGCGAGCGCGGCGCGGATCACCCGTTGCTGCGAGGGGCCGTTGGGGGCGGTGAGGCCGTTGGACGCGCCGTCGGAGTTGACGGCGGTGCCGCGCAGCACGGCCAGCGGCGGGTGGCCGTTGCGGCGGGCGTCGGACAGGCGTTCCAGCAGGAGCAGGCCGGTGCCTTCGGACCAGCCGGTGCCGCCCGCGGTCTCGGCGAACGACCGGCAGCGGCCGTCCGGGGCGAGGCCGCCCTGGTAGCTGAACTCGACGAACGCGCTGGGCGTCGCCATCACCGTGACCCCGCCGGCGACGGCCAGCGAGCACTCGCCCGAAGCCAGCGCCCGCGCGGCCATGTGCAGCGCGACCAGCGACGACGAGCAGGCGGTGTCGACGGTGACCGACGGGCCTTCCAGCCCGAACAGGTAGGAGATCCGGCCGGACAGGACACTGGTGGCGGCCCCGGTCAGCAGGTGCCCGGCCAGCTCCGGCGGCGGCGAATAGCCGTTGCCGGAGCCGCCGACGTAGACGCCGGTCGTGCTGCCGCGCAGGCCTTCGGGGTCGACACCGGCGCGTTCGAACAGCTCCCACGCCACTTCCAGGAGCTGCCGCTGCTGCGGGTCCATCGCCAGGGCTTCCCGTGGTGAGATCCCGAAGAACCCGGCGTCGAAGTCGGCGACGCCGTCGACGAAGCCGCCCTCGTGGACGTAGGACGCGCCGCCCTGGAGACCGAGCAGGTCCCAGCCGCGGTCGCCGGGGAACTCCGTGATCGCGTCGGTCCCGTCGGCGACCAGGCGCCACAGGTCCTCGGGTGAGCGGACCCCGCCGGGGTAGCGGCAGCTCATGCCGACCACGACGATCGGGTCGCCGTCGAGCACCCCGGCCGCGGCGGGCGCGACGGCCTGCTCTTCGTCGCCGAGCAGCTCGGCGGCCAGGAGCCGGGCGACGGCGTCCGGGCGCGGGTGGTCGAAGACGAGGGTGGCCGGCAGGGCCAGGCCGGTCGCGGCGTTGATCCGGGTGCGCAGCTCGACCGAGGTGAGGGAGTCGAAGCCCAGGTCCTTGAACGGACGGCGCGGCTCGACCGCGGCCGCGCCCGCGTACCCGAGCAGGCCGGCGACCTGTTCGCGGACCAGGTCCAGCAGGAGGTTCTCCCGCTCTCGCGGGTCGGCTTCGCGCAGCCGGGCCAGCAGCCCCGACGTCGCCGTGACGTCGCCTGAACCCGTGTCGGCGAGCGCGCGGACCTCGGGCAGCTCGTCGAGCAGCGTGCCGTCCCGGCGTGAGGTGAGGGCCGGGACGAACCGGTCCCACCGGACGTCGGCGAGCACCACGGCGGTGTCGTCGTGGGCGACGGCCTGCCCGAGCGCGAGCAGCGCCTGCTCGACCGGCAACGGCGGCAGGCCACGGGCCCGCAGGAACCCGGCGGTCTCTTCGTCTTCGGCGACGCCGGTATCGGCCCAGGCGCTCCACGCGACGGCGGTCGCCACGCGGCCGCGGTCACGGCGGTGCCGGGCGAGTGCCTCGAGACCGGTGTCGACGGCGGCGCGGTCGCGCTGGCCTTCGGCGCCCCACACCGCGCTCACCGACGTGAACAGCACAAAGGCTTCCAGCTCGGTCTCGGCGAGGGTGCTGTCCAGCTCGACGGCGGTGGCCCACGCGTCGGGGTCGCCGGTCATCCCGGCGGTGTGCAGGACGGCCGTCAGCGGCCGGTCTTCGGGGACGCCGGTCACGACCTCGGCGCCGCACTCGGTCACCCATTCGGCGACGCGCGCGCCGAAGCCCTCGCCGGCGCCGGTGACCAGCACCGTGCCGTGCGGGCGCCACGGCTCGGCGGCGCCCCCGGCCGCGGCGTGCACCAGCCGGCGGCCGAAGAGCCCGGACGCGCGGACGGCGACCTGGTCTTCCGCGCCACCGAGGGCGGCGGCGAACCGGGCGGCGGCGCGTTCGTCGAGGGTCTCGGGCAGGTCGATCAGGCCGCCCCAGGCACGCGGGTATTCCAGGGCCAGCACACGCCCGGCGCCCCACAGGGCCGCCCGGGCGGGGTCGGCGAGCGGGTCCGAACGGCCGACGGACACCGCGCCCCGGGTCACAGCCCACAGCGGCAGCACCGGGTCGGCTTCGGCGAGAAACTCGGTCAGAGCCGCGGTCGTGGTGAACGTCGTCCCGTCGAGTTCCAGGAAGGAGACGACGCCCGTGTACTCGCCGGAGAGCCCGTCGCGCAGCACTTCGACCGGGTCGGCGTCCGGGGCCACGACCAGGCGGTCGGCGTCGAGCGGGAGGTCCAGACCTTCGGGAACCAACGCGAGCCAGCGGCCGGGCGCGGGAGTCCCGGCGGGCACCGGCTTCCACGTGACGCGGTGCCGCCAGCCGTCCACAACGGACTGTTCACCACGGCGGCGACGCCACGACGACAGGGCGGGCAGCACACGGGTGAGCGCGTCCTCTTCGACGTCGAGGGTGCTGCTGAGCACGGTGAAGTCGGCGTCGTCGACCGCGGTCCAGAACGCGGTCTCCGCCGGGTCCGCGGTGCTCACCTCCGCGGGTTCGGGCCAGTAGTTCCCGTGCTGGAAGGCGTAGGTCGGCAACGGGACGACCTTCGCGCCCTCGGCCAGGAAGCTCGCCCAGTCCGGGCTGACCCCGCGGACGTGCGCCTTCGCGACCGAGGTCAGGAACCGGTCGAGGCCGCCGTCGGTGCGGCGCAGGGTGCCGGTGACGACCGCGCGGGCACCGGCGTCCTCGGCGATCTCCTGCAGCGGCACGGTGAGCACCGGGTGCGAGCTGATCTCCAGGAACGCCTGGTACTGCAGGGAAAGCAGCTCACGAATCGCCTCTTCGAACCGGACGCGCTGCCGCAGGTTGCGGTACCAGTAGCCGGCGTCCAGCCGGGCCGTGTCGACCCACTCACCGTCCACAGTGGAGAAGAACGGGATCTCCGGCGGACGCGGCTTCAGCCCGGCCAGCGCGGTCGCCAGCTCGCCTTCGATCAGCTCGACGTGCGCGGAGTGCGACGCGTAGTCGACGTCGATGCGGCGGGCCCGCAGGCCGGCCTCGGTCAGCTCGGCCAGGAGCTCCTCCCCCGCCGCCGGGTCACCGGCGACCACGACGGACGACGGGCTGTTGGCCACGGCGACCGACAGCTTGCCCTCGAACCGGGCGAGCCGGGCATCGACGTCGGCGGCGGGCACGGAAACCGACAGCATGGTCCCGGCGCCGGCCAGCCGGCGGGCGATGGCCTGGCTGCGCAGCGCGACCACGCGGGCAGCGTCGGCGAGGCTGAGCGCGCCGGACACGCAGGCCGCGGCGATCTCCCCCTGGGAGTGCCCGACCACGGCGTCCGGGGTGATCCCGTGGGCCCGCCACAACGCGGCGAGCCCGACCATGACGGCGAACGACGCGGGCTGCACGACGTCGACGCGGTCCAGCGGCGAAACACCACGCAGGACGTCGGTCAGCGACCAGTCGAGGTACGGCGCCAGCGCGGCTTCGCATTCGGCGATGCGGGCGGCGAACACCGGCGACTCGTCGAGCAGCCGGGCGCCCATGCCGGCCCACTGCGCGCCCTGGCCGGGGAAGACGAACACGACCCGGCCGTCGACGTCGGCGACGCCGGTGGTGACCGCCGGGCCGGGGGTGCCGGCCGCCAGCGCGGCGAGGTCGTCACTCGGGTCCTCGGCGACGATGACGGCGCGGTGTTCGAGCGCGGCCCGGGAGTGCGCCAGCGACCACGCGATGTCCGCCGGTTCGGCGCCGGCGGTGTCGAGGTGCTCGCGCAGGCGGGCGGCTTGGGCGGCGAGCGCGGCCTCGGTGCGCCCGGCCACGACGAACGCGCGGACCCCGGGTCGCGCCTCGGTGGCGGTCCGCTCGACGGGCTCCGGCTGTTCGAGGATCACGTGGGCGTTGGTGCCGCTGATGCCGAACGACGACACGGCCGCCCGGCGGACGCGCTCGGTCTCCGGCCACGGCGTGTGCTCGGTGACGACCTCGACGGCGCCCGCCGTCCAGTCCACATGGGACGACGGCTCGTCGAGGTGCACCGACTTCGGCACCACGCCGTGGCGCATGGCCTGCACCATCTTGATCACCCCCGCGACACCCGCGGCGGCCTGGGTGTGCCCGATGTTCGACTTCACCGAACCCAGCAGCAACGGCGTCTCGCGGCCGCGGCCGTAGGTGGCCAGCAGGCTCTGCGCCTCGATCGGGTCGCCGAGCGGGGTGCCGGTGCCGTGCCCTTCGACGACGTCCACATCGGACACAGTCAGCCCGGAACTCGTGAGCGCCTGCCGGATCACGCGCTGCTGAGAGGGACCGTTGGGAGCGGTGAGACCGTTGGAGGCGCCGTCCTGGTTGACCGCCGACCCGCGCAGTACGGCGAGAACTTCGTGCCCGTGGCGGCGCGCGTCCGCCAGCCGCTCGAGCAGGACGAGACCGACCCCTTCGGCCCAGCCGACCCCGTCGGCGGACTCGGCGTAGGACTTGCACCGTCCGTCCCGCGCGAGGCCGCCCTGGGCCGAGAAGTCTACAAAGGACCCCGGGGTCGCCATGATCGTGACTCCGCCCGCGAGCGCCAGCTCGCAGTCCCCGGCGCGCAGGGCCTGGGCGGCCCAGTGCATCGCGACCAGCGACGACGAACACGCCGTGTCCACCGTGACCGCCGGGCCTTCCAGCCCGAGGGTGTAGGAGACGCGGCCGGACAGCACGCTGCCCGCGGTGCCGACGCCGAGGAAGCCGAGGGCCTCTTCGGGGAACTGCGCACCCTGGCCGTAGTCGTGGTACATCACGCCGGCGAACACGCCCGTCTTGCTGCCACGCAGCGAAAGCGGGTTGATGCCGGCGCGTTCGATCACCTCCCAGGAGACCTCGAGGAGGTGGCGCTGCTGCGGGTCCATGGCCAGCGCCTCCCGCGGGGAGATGCCGAAGAGCCCAGGATCGAAGCGGCCCGCGCGGTCGAGAAAACCGCCTTCACGAACGTACGAACGTCCTCTTTCGTCACCGAACAGACCTCCCAGGTCCCAGCCCCGGTCTTCGGGGAACGCGCCGATGCCGTCGCCGCCGTCGAGCACGAGGTCCCACAGCCCCTCGGGCGAGCTGACCCCGCCCGGGTAGCGGCAGGCCATCGAGACGATCGCCACGGGTTCCGGCTCCGCCGCCTCCAGCTCTTCGACGCGCTTGCGCGTCTTGGCCAGGTCGGCGGTGACCCACTTCAGGTACTCGACGAGCTTCTTGTCCTCGGTCATGACGGCCTCAGCCCTCCTGCTCGAGTCCGGACCCGTCGCCGAGCCGGCCCAGTTCGTGGTCGATGAAGGCGAAGACCTCGTCCGTGCTGGCCGCGCCGAGCCGCTCGGAGACGTCTTCGCGCGCGGGCTCGGCGTCGGCGATCTTCGCCAGGAGCCGGCGCAGCCGGGCCGCGACGTCCGCCTCCGCGAGCTCACCCGCGGTGCCCGCGGCGACCAGCTCTTCGAGCCGGTCGAGCCCGTCCGGCAGTGAGGTCGCGACGACCGGCGCCGGCGCCAGCTCCGCCCGCAGGTGCCCGGCGAGCCCGGCCGGGGTCGGGTAGTCGAAGACGAGCGTCGCCGAGAGGGTCAGCCCGGTCGCGGCGGTGAGCCGGTTGCGGAACTCGACCGCGGTCAGCGAGTCGAAGCCCAGCTCGCGGAACTCCAGCCCGGCCCCGACCTGCTCGGCCGGGTGCCCGAGCACCGCCGAAACCTGGGTGCGCACCAGGGAAAGCAGGGTGCGTTCCTGCTCGCTCTCCCGCATCCCGGCCAGCTGCGCCCGCAGGTCGGCCGCGGCGGCCCGGTCCGGACCGGCGGCCGCGCTACGGCGTCCGGGCCGGCCCACCGGGCGAAGCAGCCACGGCAGCTCGCCGCGGGTGCGCAGCGTCGGCAAGTCGACGCGCACCGGGACGACGTGCGCGACGTCGCCGCCGACCGCGCGGTCGAACAGCTCCGCACCCTGTTCGGCGGCCAGCGGGGGCATGCCGCCGCGGACCATGCGTTCGCGGTCGGCGTCGGTCAGGTCGCCGGTCATACCGGTGTCCCACGCGCCCCAGGCGAGCGAGACCCCGGCCAGCCCCCGGCCGCGGCGGTGCTCGGCGAGGGCGTCGAGGAAGGCGTTCGCCGCCGCGTAGTTCGCCTGCCCCGGGGTGCCGATGGTGCCCGCCACCGAAGAGAACAGCACGAGCGCCGCGCGGTCTCCGACAAGCTCGTGCAGGTGCCAAGCCGCGTCGAGCTTCGGCGCGAACACCTTCGCCAGCCGCTCCGGGGACTGCGACGCGAGCACGCCGTCGTCGACCACACCGGCGGTGTGCACCACCGCAGTCAGATCAGGCACTTCAGCGAGCACCGCGGCAAGGGCATCCCGGTCGCTGACGTCGCAAGCCACCACCCGGACGTCGGCCGCCAGCTCCGCCACCAGCTCGTCGACTCCCTCGGCCGCCGGCCCCCTCCTACTGAGCAGCAGCAGCTTCCGCGCCCCCTGGGCCACGAGGTGCCGGGCGAAGACCCGCCCCAGCCCCCCGGTCCCCCCGGTGATCAGCACAGTCCCCTCCGGATCCCAGCCCGCACTTTCACGTGAAAGTGCGGGGCCCAGGTCGGCACTTTCACGTGAAAGTGCGGCTCGGGTGAGGCGGGCGACGCTCAGGGCGCCGTCGCGCAGGAGGAGCTGGGGTTCGCCGGTCGCCAGGGCCGCGCGGAGGGTGTCGCCGTCGGGCTCGTCGACGTCCAGCAGGACGAAGCGGCCGGGTTCCTCGGACTGCGCCGAGCGCACCAGGCCCCAGACGGCCGCCGCGGCGACGTCGTCCCCGCCGATCGCGCCGCGGGTGACGAACACCAGCCGCGGTGCGGGACTTTGCAGGTAGGTCAGCACTTCCGCGGTAAGCGCGTGGGCCGAAGCCGCCGCGTCGGGACCGCCGGTGACCGGGATCGCGACGACGTCGGCGCCGGACACCAGCGCGGCTGCGAAGTCCGGCTGGGCGTCGACACCGAGAGCGGCGGCGAGCTCGTCCCCGACGGCCGCCCACGTTTCGGCGCCCGGCTCGGGCACCGGGACCGGCGTCCAGCGCAGCCGGAACAGCGCGTCGGCCTCGGCGGGGGCCTCGGCCGCGCGGAGGGTGACGCCGGAGGCGGTCAGGACCGGCTTCCCGGCGTCGTCGGCCAGCGCCAGGGACACCGAGTCGCCGCCCGCCGGGGTGATCCGGACGCGGACCCGGCTCGCGCCGGACGCGTGCAGGGTGACACCGGTCCAGGCGAACGGCAGCCCGGCCGGGGCGCCCTCGCCGAACCCGATGGCCTGCAGGGCCGCGTCGAGCAACGCCGGGTGCAAGCCGAACCGGCCGGCTTCCGCGCCGTCGGGCAGGGCCAGTTCGGCGTAGACCTCGGCGCCGGAGCGCCAGACGCGCCGCAGGCCCTGGAACGCGGGGCCGTAGGCGAACCCGGCTTCGGCCGCTTGGGCGTAGAAGCCGGTGAGATCCGCTTCGACGGCTCCGGCGGGCGGCCACACGTCCGGCAGCGGCTCGGCCGCCACCGCACGCGGGACGAGCGTGCCGGTCGCGTGCCGGGTCCAGTCGTCGTCGGCCCGCGAGGAGATCGTCAGCTCCCGGCGGCCGCCTTCGCCGGGCTCGCCCACGGCCAGCTGCAGCACGACGGCGCCGTCCGGGTCGAGCACGAGCGGCACGGCCAGGGTCAGGTCCTCGACCGCCGCGCAGCCGACCTCGTCGGCCGCGCGGACCGCCAGTTCCAGGAAAGCCGCGCCGGGGAACAGGATCGTGCCGCCGACGACGTGGTCGCGCAGCCACGGCTGGGTGGCCGCGGCCAGCCGTCCGGAGAACACCACACCCGGTGAGTCGGCCAGGGCGAGCGTCGCGCCGAGCAGCGGGTGCCCGGCCGGGGCCAGGCCGAGGCCGGTGGCGTCACCCCCGGCGGCCGGCAGCGGCCAGAACCACTCGTGCTGGAACGCATACGTCGGCAGCGCGACGGGCCGGGCCTTCGGGAACCGGGCGGCCCAGTCGACGGCGACCCCGGCGACGTGCAGCCGCGCGAGGGCTTCGGCGACCGCGGTGGCTTCGTCGCGGTCCTTGCGCTGCACCGGGATCACGTGCGCGGCCGGCTCGTCGACGACCGCGGTGAGCGTGGCGTCCGGGCCCAGCTCGGCGAAGACCGTCACCCCGGCCTCGGTGAGTCGCCCGATCGCGTCGCCGAAGCGCACGGTCTCGCGGATCTGGCTGACCCAGTACGCCGGGGAGGTGACGTCGCCCGCCGACACGACCGGCACCCGCGGCTCGGCGAACGCCAGCTTCGCGACGACGTCGCCGAACTCGGCGAGCATCGGTTCCATCAGCACCGAGTGGAAGGCGTGCGAGACCCGCAGGCGCCGGTGCTTCGCGAACTTCGCGGCGACGGCGACAACGGCTTCTTCGTGTCCGGAAAGGACCACCGAGCCGGGGCCGTTCACCGCGGCGACGTCGACCCCTTCGCCGACGAACGGGAGAACGTCCTCTTCGGACGCCCGCACCGCGACCATGACACCACCGGTGGGCAGCGCGCCCATCAGCCGGGCGCGCGCGGACACCAGCGCGCACGCGTCCGGCAGGGACAGCACGCCGGCTACGTGCGCGGCGGCGATCTCGCCGACCGAGTGGCCGGTCACGAAGTCCGGGTGCACCCCCCAGGATTCGAGGAGCCGGAACAGCGCGACCTCGAACGCGAACAGCGCGGGCTGCGCGAACTCCGTGCGGTCGATCCGCTCGTCGTCGAGAGCGGGGCGCACCTCCGGGTCCAGCAAGGCCAGGACTTCGTCGAACGCGGCCGCGAACACCGGGTACGCGGCGGAGAGGTCGCGTCCCATGTGGACACGCTGTGAACCCTGACCGGAGAAGAGGAACGCGACCGGCGGAGCGACGCGGGCCTCCCCCTGCACGGCCGCGTCCCCGGCGGCGATGGCGCGCAGACCCGCGACGACCTCGGTGAGTTCGCTGCCGACAACCGCGGCGCGGTACGTGAACGCCGCCCGGGTCACTGCCGTCGCGTGGGCCAGGTCGTGCACCGGAGCATCGGTCGTTTCGAGGTGGTCGGCCAGGCGAGCGGCCTGGGCACGCAGGGCCTCGGGTGTGCGGCCGGAGACCACGACCGGCACCGGACCGGCGTCCGGCGCGGCGGGCTGCGGTGCGGGCCGATCGGCGGGCTGCTCGAGGATGACGTGGGCGTTGGTGCCGCTGATCCCGAACGACGACACCGCCGAGCGGCGGACGCGGTCCACCTCGGGCCAGGCCGTGGTGTCGGGCACCAGGTCGACCGCGCCTTCGGTCCAGTCCACATGGGACGACGGTTCGGCCGAGTACCGCGACTTCGGGACAACGCCGTGGCGCATCGCCTGCACCATCTTGATCACGCCCGCCACACCCGCGGCGGCCTGGGTGTGGCCGATGTTGGCCTTCACCGAACCCAGCAGCAGCGGCGTTTCGCGGTCACGGCCGTAGGTGGCCAGGAGGCTCTGCGCCTCGATCGGGTCGCCGAGCGGGGTGCCGGTGCCGTGCCCTTCAACAACGTCCACATCGGACGTCGTGAGGCCGGAGACGGTCAGCGCCTGGCGGATCACCCGCTGCTGCGACGGACCGTTGGGCGCAGTGAGGCCGTTGGACGCGCCGTCCTGGTTGACCGCCGACCCGCGCACCACGGCGAGAACCTCGTGGCCGTTGCGGCGCGCGTCGGAAAGGCGCTCCAGCAGCACGACCCCGACGCCTTCGGCCCAGCCGACCCCGTCGGCGGAGTCGGAGAACGACTTGCACCGGCCGTCGGCGGCGAGGCCGCCCTGGGCCGAGAAATCGACAAAGGCACCCGGGGTCGCCATGACCGTGACCCCGCCGGCGATCGCCAGCTCGCAGTCCCCGGCCCGCAGGGCCTGCGCGGCCCAGTGCATCGCGACCAGCGACGACGAGCACGCCGTGTCGATCGTGACGGCCGGGCCTTCGAGGCCGAGCGCGTAAGCCACGCGGCCGGACATGACACTGCCCGCGGTGCCGATGCCGAGGAAGCCGAGGGCCTCCTCCGGGAACTGCACACCCTGGCCGTAGTCGTGGTACATCACCCCGGCGAACACCCCGGTCTTGCTGCCGCGCAAAGAAAGCGGATCGACACCGGCGCGTTCGACGACCTCCCAGGAGGTCTCCAGCAGAAGCCGCTGCTGCGGGTCCATCGCGAGGGCTTCCCGCGGCGAGATCCCGAACAGGCCGGGGTCGAACATCCCGGCTTCGCCGAGGAAACCGCCTTCGCGGGTGTAGGAACGGCCGCGGTCGGCGCCGAAGAGCCCGGCGAGGTCCCAGCCGCGGTCGGCCGGGAACGGGCCGACGCCGTCGCCGCCGTCGAGCACCAGCTGCCACAGCTCTTCGGGCGAGGTGACCCCGCCCGGGTAGCGGCAGGCCATCGACACGATGGCGATCGGGTCGTCGGAGACCGGCGCCCGGACCGTGGTGCGGGCGACCGGGACGTCCTCGCCGGCGAGCTCGCCACGCAGGAAACCGGCCAGCACCACCGGCGTGGGGTGGTCGAACACCAGGGTCGCGGGCAGGCGCAGGCCGGTCGCGGTCGCGAGCTGGTTGCGGAACTCGACCGCGGTGAGCGAGTCGAAGCCGAGGCCGCGGAACTCGCGTTCGACGTCCACCTTCGCGGCGTCGAAGCCGAGGACGGTGGCGACCTGGGTGCGGATGACCTCCAGCAGCGCCTTGTGCTGTTCGCTCTCCCGCAGGCCGGAAAGCCGGTCACGCAGGGCGTTCGCGGCCGGGGTGGCCCGGCCCGCGCGACGGCTCTTGCGGCCGACCGGGCGCAGCAGCCACGGCGGCTCGGGCAGGGCGCGGACGCGCGGCAGGTCGACCAGCACCGGGACGAGCGCGGGTTCGGCGAGGGTCACGGCCCGGTCGAACAGCGCGCAGCCCTGCTCGACCGGCAGCGGCGGCATGCCCGCGCGGACCATCCGCTCGCGGTCGGCGTCGGTGAGCGTGCCGACCATGCCGGTCTCCCAGGCGCCCCAGGCCAACGACGTCGCGGCGAGGCCGCGGGCGTGCCGGTGGGCGGCGAGCGCGTCGAGGAAGGCGTTGGCGGCGGCGTAGTTCGCCTGCCCCGGTGAGCCGATGGTGCCGGCGACCGAGGAGAACAGCACGAACGCGGCGAGGCCGTCGGTCAGCTCGTGCAGGTTCCAGGCGGCGTCGGCCTTCGGGCGCAGCACGGTCTCGAGGCGCTCGGCGTCGAGGGAGCCGACCACCCCGTCGTCGAGCACCCCGGCGGCGTGCAAGACGGCGGTCAGCGGCCGGTCGGCCGGGATGCCCTCCAGCAGCTTCGCGGCGGCGTCGCGGTCGGCGAGGTCGCAGGCGGCGACGGTGACTTCGGTGCCGTGCGCGGCGAGCTCGGCGACGAGCTCGACGATCCCGTCGGCGTTCCCGCCCCGGCGGCTGGCGAGCAGGACGTGCTTGACGCCGTACTCGGCGGCGAGGTGCCGGGCGAAGACGCGGCCGAGGCCGCCGGTGCCGCCGGTGATCAGGACCGTGCCCTCGGGGTCCCAAGCGGCACTTTCACGTGAAAGTGCCGCGTTGCCGAGCCGGGCGGCGCGGGCGGTGCCGTCGCGGAGGAGCAGCTGCGGTTCGCCGGTCGCGATGGCGGCGGGGAGTCCCGCCAGGGAGGCGTCGTCGACGTCGGCGAGCACGAACCGGCCGGGGTTCTCGGTCTGCGCGGAGCGGACGAGCCCCCAGACCGCGGCGGCGGCGAGGTCTTCCCCGGCGACGGCGCCTTCGGTGACGAAGACGATCCGGGTGGTGTCGTTCGGGGTCTGCAGGATGGTGAGGACCTCGGCGGTGACCCGGCGGACGTCGGCGAGCACGTCGCCGCCGCCGTGCACCGGGACCAGCAGCACGTCCGGCTCGGCGGCCAGTGCCGCCGCCAAGTCCGCGTATTCGGTGCCCAGGTCCGCGAGCCGGGAGCCGAGCACCGCCCACGCGCCGTCCGGGGTGCCGCCGGGCAGCGGCAGCCAGTCGAGGCGGAACAGCGACTCCGGGCCGGACTCGACCGGCGTTGCCGCGCGCAGGGTGAGCGAGTCCACCGACAGGACCGGTGCGCCGGTCTCGTCGGCCAGGTCCAGGGTCACCGAGTCGTCGCCGGCCCGCGCGATCCGCGCTCGCACCCGGCGGGCGCCGGTCGCGTGCAGTTCCGCGCCCGCCCAGGAGAAGGGCAGCCCGCCCGGCACTGAATCAGCGAAAGAGATCGCGTGCAGGACCGAGTCGAGCAGGGCTGGGTGCAGGCCGTACTCCTCGGCGTCGTCGCCGGGCAGCTCGGCTTCGGCGAACACTTCACCGTCACGCAGCCAGACCCGCTTAAGGCCGCGGAACTGGGGACCGTAGGCGAAACCCGCCTCGGCGAAGTTCTCGTAGAACCCGGTCAAGTCCACTTCGGACGCTCCGGCGGGCGGCCACTCCGCCGCGTCGAAGCCGGCCGGGAGCGTGCCCGGGGCCAGGACGCCGGTGCCGTGCCGGACCCACTCGGCGTCGGCGCGCGAAGACACGCTCACCTCGCGGCGGCCGTCGGTGTCCGGGGCGCCGGCGACGACCTGCACGAGCGGAGCGCCGGACAGCACCAGCGGCGCCGCCACCGTGAAGTCCTCCACCCGGCCGCAGCCGACCTGGTCACCGGCCCGCACCACCAGCTCGAGGAACCCGGCGCCGGGGAACAGCACCTGGCCGCCGATCACGTGGTCCTCGACCCACGACGGCGAGAGCCGGCCGGAGAAGACGACCTCGCCGGAGCCGGCGACCTCGGTGACCGCGCCGAGCAGCGGGTGCCCGGCCGCGGTGATGCCGAGCTGGTGCGCGCCCGGGACGAGCCGCGGCCAGTACCGCTGCCGCTGGAACGCGTACGTCGGCAGCGGAACCCGCCGGGCGCCGGTCCCCTCGAACAGCGCCGCCCAGTCGACCGGCACGCCGTTGACGTGCAGCGCGGCGAGCGCAGTGACGGCGGTGGTCTCTTCGTCGCGCCCGGCGCGCAGCACCGGCGCGAGAACCTCACCGTCGACGAGCGCGGTGAGCACGGCGTCCGGGCCGAGCTCGGCGAACGCCGTGACCCCCGCTTCGAGCAGGTTCGCGGTCGTGTCGGCGAAGCGGACGGTGTCGCGCACCTGCCGCACCCAGTACTCCGGCGAGGTGAAGTCGCCGACCACCGGGATTTCGGGCTCGGCGAAGGTCAATCCGGCGACAACCGCGCGGAAGTCGTCGAGCATCGGGTCCATCGCCGCCGAGTGGAAGGCGTGGGACACGGTGAGCCGCTTGGTCTGCTCGAAGCCCGCGGCCGCGGCCAGCACGGCGTCCTCGGCGCCGGACAGCACCACCGACGAGGGCCCGTTCACCGCGGCGAGCGAGACGTCGCCGGTCAGCAGCGGCCGAACCTCGTCCTCGGTGGCGCGCACGGCGACCATCGCCCCGCCGGCCGGCAACGCCTGCATGAGCCGGGCGCGCGCCGCGACGAGCGTGCACGCGTCGGCCAGCGACAGCACCCCGGCGGCGTGGGCGGCGGCGATCTCGCCGACCGAGTGCCCGGCGAGGAACGCCGGCCGCACCCCCCACGAGCGCACCAGGCGGAACAGCGCGACTTCCAGCGCGAAGAGCGCGGGCTGGGCCCAGCCGGTCTCGTCGAGCAGCGCGGCGTCTTCGCCGAAGACGACCTCGCGCAGCGGACGCGGCAGAGCGGGGTCGAGGTGCGCGCACACCGCGTCGAAGGCGTCGGCGAACACGCCGAACCGCTCGTAGAGCGCCCGGCCCATGCCGAGCCGCTGCGAACCCTGGCCGGTGAACAGGAACGCGACCGTCCGCTCACGGGCGGTCCCGCGGGCGACCGGGGTGCCGTCGACCAGCACGGCGCGGTGTTCGAACGCCGAGCGGGTGGTGGCGAGCGAGAAGCCGGTGTCGAGGGGGTCGAACCCCTGGGGCAGGGCGGCGAGCTGGGCGTCCAGGGCGGCTTCGGACCGGCCGGACACGAGCCACGGCACCACGCCCGGCGTGACCGCCCGCTCCGGCGGCGCCGAAGGGAGCGCCGGGGCCTGCTCGATGATCACGTGCGCGTTGGTGCCGGAGAGCCCGAACGACGAGACGCCGGCCCGGCGCGGGCGCCCGTTCTCCCGCCAGTCGACCGGCTCGGTGACCAGCTCGATCGCGCCCGGGGTCCAGTCGACGTGCGTCGACGGCTCGGTCACGTGCAGCGACGCCGGGATCCGTTCCCGGTGCAGGGCCAGGATCATCTTGATCACCCCGGCGACGCCCGCCGCGGCCTGGGTGTGGCCGAGGTTGGACTTGATCGAGCCGAGCCGCAGCGGGGCCGGCCGGTCGTGTCCGTAGGCGGCCAGCAGCGCCTGCGCTTCGATCGGGTCCCCGAGGGTCGTGCCGGTGCCGTGGCCCTCGACCACGTCCACTTCGGACGGACGCAGCCCGGCGCTCGCCAGTGCCTGCCGGATCACGCGCTGCTGGGAAGGCCCGTTCGGGGCGGTGAGGCCGTTGGACGCGCCGTCGGAGTTGATCGCCGAACCGGCGACCACCGCAAGGACGTCGTGGCCGTGCCGTCGTGCGTCCGACAGCCGCTCGACGACCAGGACACCGGCGCCTTCGGACCAGCTCGTGCCATCGGCGGAGTCGGAGTAGGCCTTGCACAGCCCGTCCGGCGCGAGGCCGTTCTGCCGGCTGAAGCCGACGAAGCTGACCGGCGTGGCCATCACCGTGACACCGCCGGCGAGCGCGAGGTCGCACTCCCCCGCGCGCAGGGCCTGCGCCGCCAGGTGCAGGGCGACCAGCGACGACGAGCACGCCGTGTCGATCGTCATCGCCGGGCCCTCGAGACCGAGCACGTAGGACAGCCGGCCGGACACGACGCTCGCCGCGACACCGGTGCCCGCGTGCGCCTCGACGTCGGTGGCCGAGCGGACGATCACCCCAGCGTAGTCCTGGCCGTTGGTGCCGACGAACACGCCGGTGCGGCTGCCGCGCAGGCCGGTCGGGTCGATGCCGGTGCGCTCGACGGCCTCCCACGACGTCTCGAGCAGCACGCGCTGCTGCGGGTCCATCGCGAGGGCCTCACGCGGGGAGATGCCGAAGAACTCGGGGTCGAAGTCGGCGGCGTCGGGCAGGAACCCGCCGCGGTCGACGTAGCTGCTGCCGCGGCCTTCGCCGGCCAGGGCCGACATGTCCCAGCCGCGGTCGCCCGGGAAGCCGGTGATGGCGTCACGGCCTTCGGCCAGCAGCGTCCACAGGTCTTCGGGCGAGCGGACGCCACCCGGGAAGCGGCAGCTCATGCCGACCACGACGATCGGGTCGTCGGTGGTGCTCGCCGGGCCCGCCACGGCGGTCACCGGGGCGTCACCGCCGAGGACCTCGGCGAGGAGGAGCTCGGCCAGGGCGAGCGGGTTCGGGTGGTCGAACACCAGCGTCGCGGGCAGCCGCAGCCCGGTCGCGGCGTCGAGCCGGTTGCGCAGCTCGATCGCGGTCAGCGAGTCGAACCCGAGGTCGGAGAACGCCCGCGTAGCCCCGATTTCGGCGGTGCCCGCGTGCCCGAGCACGGTCGCGACGTGCTCGCGGACCAGCTCCAGCAGCACACTCGCGCGTTCGGCGGCCGGGGTCGCGAGCAGCCTCGTCGCCAGCGCGCCGCCGGCCGCGGGTTCGGCCGCCAGCTCGGCGAGGACCCGGCGGACGACCGGCAGGTCGGCCAGCAGCGGGCTGCGGCGGACGCTCAGCAGCGGCCGCAGGACGTCGGCGTTCTGGATGTCGGCGACCACCAGCTGCGCGGCCGGGCCGCCCGCGTCGGCCAGCACGGTGACGGCGAGGTCGGGGTCGAGGCCGCCGCCGAGGCCGGCGGCCATGCCGTCGCCCGCCCAGGCGCCCCAGGCGATCGACGTCGCGGCCCGCCCGCGGGCGCGCCGGGCTTCGGCGAGCGCGTCGAGCACGGCGTTGGCGGCGGCGTAGTTGGCCTGACCCGGGTTGCCGACGGCGCCGGCCACCGAGGAGAACAGGATGAACGCGTCGAGATCGCCGGCCAGCTCGTCGAGCAGCAGCGCCGACTCGACCTTCGCGCGGAACACGGCGTCGAAGCGGTCCGGGGTGAGGCTGCCGAGGACGCAGTCGTCGAGGACACCGGCAGCGTGCACGACGGCGTCCGGCCGGTGGATTTCGAGGAGCCCGGTGAGCTGGGCACGGTCCGCGACGTCGCAGCGCGCGACGACCACGCGCTCGTCGGGGCCGGGTTCACCGCCGGAGCGGCTGGCCAGCACGACCTTGTCGGCACCCTGGCCGAGCAGCCACTTCGTGACGTGGCGGCCGAGCGCGCCGGTGCCACCGGTGACCAGGACGGTCCCGCGCGGCTGCCACGGCGTGGTCGCGGCGGCGGCCGGGGTGAGGCGGCGGCCGTAGACACCCGAGGCGCGGACGGCGATCTGGTCGTCGTCACCGTCGAGGGCCCCGGCGAAGCGGGCGAGGAGGCGGGCGTCGAGCTCGGCCGGGAGGTCGGCGAGGCCGCCCCAGCGGCGTGGGTACTCCAGCGCGGCGACGCGGCCGAGTCCCCAGATCGCGGCCTGGGCGGGCGCGGTGACGGGGTCGGCGGGGCCGGTGGAGACGGCGCCGCGGGTTACGCACCACAACGCCGTGTCGGCGCCGAGGTCGTCCAGAGCCTGGATGAGCGCGGTGGTCCCGTCGAGCGCGAGCAGCGAGACGACCACCGGGGCGAGGTGGTCACGCAAGAGGTCGGCCAGCTCGGCGCGGTCCACAGTGGACACCGTCAGCGAGGTGCCCAGCGCGGCCGCGACCTCGCGCACCCACGGGTCGTCCGTGGGCGGGACGAGGACCAGCCGGTCGCCGGTCGAAGCCGTCGTGGCGGGGAGGGGCCGCCACTCGACGCGATAACGCCAGCCGTCCACAACGGACTGCCGCTGGCGGCGGGCCCGCAGGGCGGACAGGGCCGGGACGACCGACGCCAGCGCCGGGGCGTCGACCTGGAGGTCGGCGGCCAGCTCGGCCAGGTCGCCGTGCTCGACGACCGACCAGAACGAGTCGTCCGCGGCGGTCCGCACGGCGGGCTCCGGCCAGTAGCGGCGGCGCTGGAAGGCGTAGGTGGGCAACTCCGTGACACGCGCGCCGGTACCCGCGAACCAGGCGGCCCAGTCGATCCGGGTGCCGGCGGCGTGCAGGGCGGCCACCGCCGCGGCGACGGCGGCACGCTCGTCGCGGTCGCGGCGCAGCACCGGGACGAGCGCCGTGCCCGGGACGTCGACCAGCCCGGTGAGCACCGCGTCCGGCCCGACCTCGACAAACGCCGTGACACCGCGTTCGGCCAGTCCGGCGACCGCGTCGGCGAAGCGGACGGTGTCGCGGACGTGCCGGACCCAGTGCTCGGGGTCGGTGACGTCGCCGGACGTGACGACCGGGATCTCCGGCTCGGCGAACGTCAGCCCGGTGACCACCGCGCGGAAGTCGTCGAGCATCGGGTCCATCAGGTGCGAGTGGAACGCGTGACTGACGCTGAGCCGCTTGGTCTTCCCGAACCGCGACGCCACTGCCAGCACCGCGTCTTCGGCGCCCGAGAGCACCACCGAGCGCGGCCCGTTCACCGCGGCGAGGCCGACCTCGCCGGTCAGCAGCGGGCGAACGTCCTCTTCGGACGCTTCGACCGCGACCATCGCGCCCCCGGGCGCAAGCGCTTGCATCAGGCGTCCTCGCGCGGAGACCAGCGCGCAAGCGTCCTCAAGGGACAACACGCCGGCGACGTGCGCGGCGGCGATCTCGCCGACGGAGTGCCCGGCGACGAAGTCCGGCCGCACGTCCCACGACTCCAGCAGCCGCACCAACGCGACCTCGATGGCGAACAGGGCGGGCTGTGCGTGCCCGGTCTGCGCGAGGGCGTCGGCATCAGTGCCCCAGACGACGTCCCGCAGGCCGGGCTCGAAGAAGGCGAACACCTCGTCGAGCGCGGCGGCGAAGACCGGGTAGGCCTCGGCCAGCTCGCGGCCCATCCCGAGCCGCTGGGCGCCCTGACCGGTGAACAGGAACGCCTGGCGCGGCGGGCGGCCGGTCTCGGTGGACCCGGCCAGCGCCCGCAGCTCGCGGATCGCCGTTTCCGGCTCGGTGGCGACGATCGCCGCCCGGTGCGCGAAGCTCGCGCGGGTGGTGGCCGCTGCGAAGGCGATGTCGAGCAGCTGACCGGGCGTTTCGAGCCGGGCCGCAAGCCGGGCGGCCTGGTCGCGCAGCGCCTCGGCGGTCCGGCCGGAGACGACGAGCGGCACCGGCGTCGCGGTGGCCTCCTCGCGGGGTGCTTCCGGGCGGGGCGCGGCGGCTTCGAGGATCACGTGGGCGTTGGTGCCGCTGATCCCGAACGACGAGACCCCGGCCCGGCGGACACGGTCCACCGCGGGCCACTCGACGGCTTCGGAAACGACCTCGACCGCACCCGCTTCCCAGTCCACATGGGACGACGGCTCGCCGACGTGCAGCGACTTCGGCACGACGCCGTGGCGCATCGCCTCGATCACCTTGATCATCCCGGCGACCCCGGCGGCGGCCTGGGTGTGGCCGATGTTGGACTTGATCGAGCCGAGCAGCAGCGGCCGCGTGCGGTCCTGGCCGTAGGTCGCCAGCAGCGCCTGGGCTTCGATCGGGTCGCCCAGGGTGGTCCCGGTGCCGTGCGCTTCGACGACGTCGACGTCCGAAGTGGACAGTCCGGCGTTCGCGAGCGCGGCGCGGATGACCCGTTGCTGCGACGGGCCGTTCGGCGCGGTGAGCCCGTTGGACGCGCCGTCCTGGTTGACAGCAGAACCCCTTACCACGGCGAGGATCCGGTGCCCGTGGCGCAGCGCGTCGGACTGCCGCTCGACCACGAGGAGCCCCGCGCCCTCGGACCAGCCGGTGCCGTCGGCGTCGTCGGAGAACGCCTTGCACCGGCCGTCGGGGGCGAGACCGCTCTGGCCGCTGAAGCCGATGAACCCGCCCGGGGTGGCCATCACGGTCACGCCACCGGCCAGGGCGAGGTCGCACTCCCCCGCGCGCAGTGACTGCGCGGCCAGGTGCAGCGCCACCAGCGACGACGAGCAGGCGGTGTCGATCGTCATGGCCGGGCCCTCCAGGCCCAGCACGTACGACAGGCGGCCCGAGGCGACACTCGCGGCCAGGCCGGTGCCGGTCTGCCCGCGCAGGTCGGCGTCGGTGGTCATGAGCAGGTCGGAGTAGGTCTGGCCGTTCGTGCCGACGAAGACGCCGGTGCGCGAGCCACGCAGCCGCGTCGCGTCGAGCCCGGCGCGTTCGAAGGCCTCCCAGGACACTTCGAGCAGCAGCCGCTGCTGCGGGTCCATCGCGACCGCCTCACGCGGCGAGATCCCGAAGAACGCGGCGTCGAACTCGGCCGCGTCGTAGAGGAACCCGCCCGCCTGGGTGTCGCTGGCGGCCAGGGCGGCCGCGTCCCAGCCGCGGTCGGCCGGGAAGCCGGCGACGGCGTCGCCGCCCGAAGCGACCAGGTCCCACAGCCCGTCCGGGCCGGTGACCCCGCCGGGGAACCGGCAGGCCATGCCGACGACCACGACCGGGTCGTCGGACACCGGGCCGGCGACCACCACGGCGGTCCCGGTGTTCCCCGAGCCGACCAGCTCGCCGCGCAGGAACTCCGCGACCGCGCCCGGGGTCGGGTAGTCGAACACCAGCGTCGAGGGCAGCCGCAGCCCGGTCACCGCGGCGAGCCGGTTGCGGAACTCGACCGCGGTCAGCGAGTCGAAGCCCAGCTCGCGGAACTCCCGCGTCGGCTCGACGTCGTCGGGCGCGTGGCCGAGGACGGCGCCGGCCTCGGTGGCGACCTGGCCGACGAGCAGCCGCAGCTGCTCGGCCGGGCGCATCCCCGCGAGCTGTTCGCGCAGCGAGCCGCGCACGTGCTCGGCGTCGCCGCCCGCGCGGCGGCGGCCCGGCTTGGCGACCGGGCGCAGCAGCCACGGTAGCTCGCCCTGGGCGCGCATGGCCGTCATGTCCACGCGCATCGGCACGACGACGGGGCTCGGCGACCGCGTCGCCCGGTCGAACAGCCGGATGCCCTGCTCGACGGTCAGCGGCGGCACCCCGCCGCGGGCCATCCGCTCGCGGTCGGCGTCGGTGAGCGTGCCGACCATGCCGGTTTCCCAGCCGCCCCAGGCCAGGGACAGCGCGGCGCGCCCCTCGCGGTGGCGGCGCTGGGCGAAGGCGTCGAGGAAGGCGTTGGCGGCGGCGTAGCTGCCCTGCCCGGCCGAGCCGACCGTGCCGGCGACCGAGGAGAAGACGAGGAACGCGGACAGGTCGAGGTCACGGGTGAGCTCGTCGAGGTGGACGACGGCGTCGACCTTGGGCCGCAGCACGGTGTCCAGGCGCGCGGGGTCGAGCGAGGCGACCACGCCGTCGTCGAGGACACCCGCGGTGTGCACGACGGCGCGCAGCGGGTGCGCGGCCGGGATCCGGGCGAGCACGGCGGCGAGCTGGTCGCGGTCGGCGACGTCGCAGGCTTCGATGGTGACGCCGTCGCCCAGCTCGGCCCGCAGCTCGGCCGCGCCGGGGGCGTCGGGGCCGCGGCGGCTGGTGAGCAGGAGGTGCCGGACGCCGTGGGTGCGCACGAAGTGCCGGGCCAGTTCGCGGCCCAGCCCGCCGGTGCCGCCGGTGATGAGCACGGTGCCGTCGGGTTCCCAGCGCGGCGGCAGGGTCAGCACGATCTTGCCGACGTGCTTGGCGCGGCTCATGTGCCGGAACGCGGCCGGGGCCTGGCGCAGGTCCCAGCTGCGGATCGGCAGCGGCGTCAGGACGCCGTCTTCGAAGAGCCGCAGCAGCTCGACGAGCAGTTCGGCGGTGCGGTCGGGGCCGGCCTCGCCGAGGTCGAACGCGCGGTAGCGGATCCGCGGCAGCGCGGCGGCGTCGCGTATGTCAGTTTTGCCCATCTCGAGGAAGCGGCCGCCGTCGGCGAGCAGGTTCAGGGAGGCGTCGGCGAAGTCGCCGGTGAGGGCGTTGAGGACCACGTCGACGCCCCCGCTCACGCGGCGGAAGTCGGCCTCGAACTCGAGCGAGCGGGAGGAGGCGATGTGGTCGTCGGCGACGCCCAGCTCACGCAGGACGTGCTGCTTGCCCGCGCTCGCCGTCGCGAAGACCTCGGCGCCGAGGTGGCGGGCCAGCTGGATGGCGGCCATGCCGACGCCGCCAGCGCCCGCGTGGATCAGGATCTTCTGGCCGGGCTTGAGGTCCGCGAGGTCGACGAGGGCGTAGTAGGCGGTCAGGAACACCAGCGGGACGGACGCGGCGGTGCGCGCGGACCAGCCGTCGGGCACCGGTGCGAGGTAGCGCAGGTCCGAGACGCTGTGCGTGCCGAACGAACCGGGCAGCATGCCGAACACGCGCTCGCCGACGCGGGCGGGGTCGACACCCGGGCCGGCCGCTTCGATCACGCCGGCGCCTTCCGCGCCGAGGTTCCCGAGCTTGCCCGGGTACATGCCGAGCACGGACAGGACGTCGCGGAAGTTGAGCCCGGCCGCTTCGAGGCGGACCCGGACCTGGCCCGCGGGCGGGTCGTCGAGCACGTCCGGGCACGCCTCGGCGCCCAGGTCGTCGATCCCCGCGGGGCCGGCGGTGAGCCGCCACGCCGGTCCCGCGGGAGGCAGGAGGTCGCCGTTGCCGGCCAGCCGGCCGAGCCGGGCGACGCGGACGCTTTCGCCGCGCACGGCGAACTGGGGCTCCCCGGAGACGACGAACCCGGTGCCGGGCAGCGCGGCGCCGGCTTCGAGGTCGACGAGAACGAACCGGTCCGGCTGCTCGGACTGCGCGGAGCGGACGAGCCCCCAGGCCGCCGCGGCGGCGGGATCGGCGATCCGGTCGCCGGGCTCGACGGCGACGGCTTCGCGGGTCACGAAGACGACCCGCCGGGCGCGTTCGTCGGCGAGGGCGGTCTGCAGGACGGTCAGCGCGTGGGCGGTGACTTCCCGGACCGCGGCCGGCAGCGGGTGCCCGGCCGCACCGGCTGCCATGAATGACTCATTCATGGCGTTCGGTGCGGCGCCGAGCGGGACCAGGAGCACGTCCGGCTCCAGGGCCAGCGCGGTGTCGAGGTCCGCGCACGGCCGGGCCACCTTCGCCAGCTGCGGGTCGTCGCCGAGGAGGGCCCACGTTCCGGCCGGGGCGTTTTTGGCCAGCGCCGCCGGGACCCACGTGAGCTGGAACAGAGAGTCGTCGTCCGCGTCGCGCTGGGCCGCTTCGCGCAGCTGGAGCGACTGGACGGTCAGGACCGGCGCGCCGGTCTCGTCCGTGACGGCGATCGCCACCGACTCGCGGTCCACCGGGGTGATCCGGGCGCGGATGCGGGTCGCGCCCGAGGCATGCAGCGTCACGCCGGACCACGCGAACGGCAGGCCGCCCGCGACCGTGTCGAGACGGTGGAGGGCGTGCAGGGCCGCGTCGGACAGGGCCGGGTGCAGGCCGTAGTCGCCGTCGGCGTCGCCGGGCAGCTCGGCCTCGGCGAGCAGCGTGTCGCCGTCCAGCCAGGCGCGGGTCAGACCGCGGAAGGCGGGCCCGTAGGCCAGGCCGGTCGCGGCCAGCTCGGTGTACACAGTGGACAAATCGAGTTCGGTGGCGCCGGCGGGCGGCCAGTCGCCCGCGGGCGCGGCCGGGTGCTCGCCGACGGCGACGAAGCCGGACGCGTGCGGCACCCACCCGGCGTGCGGGCCGGTGCCGCGCGAGGAGATCGTCAGCTCGCGGCGCCCGGCGTCGTCCGGGCCGCCGACGGCGATCTGCAGCAGCACCGGCTCCTCCGGGCGCAGCCACAGCGGCGCGGCGATGGACAGGCTCTGCACGGCGGCGCAGCCGACCTGGTCCGCCGCGCGGACGGCGAGGTCGAGGAACCCGGTGCCGGGGAACAGCACGTGCCCGCCGACGACGTGGTCGGCCAGCCACGGGCGCGTGTCGGTCGACAGCAGCCCGGACAGCACCACCCCGCCGGAGTCGGCGAGGTCGACGGCGAAGTCCAGCAGCGGGTGCCCGGCCGGGGTGAGCCCGAGGCGCTCGACGGCACCGCGGCCCGGCGTGACCCGCGGCCAGTAGTGCCGGCGCTGGAAGGCGTACGTCGGCAGGGTGATCCGCCGGGCGCCGGGGAACCACGGCGTCCAGTCGACCCCCGCGCCGGCCACGTGCAGCCGGGCCAGCCCGGTGAGGAACGCCTCCGGTTCCGGGCGGTCCTTGCGCAGCAGCGGCGTGACGAGCGCGCCGGGCGCGTCGACCATCGCCGAAAGGACGCCGTCGGGACCGACCTCGACGAACGCCGTGACGTCGAGCGCGGCGAGGACGTCGGCGAAGCGGACGGTGTTGCGGACGTGCCGGACCCAGTGCTCCGGGTCGGTGACGTCGCCGGTGGTGACAACCGGGATCCGCGGCGGCGCGAAGGTCAGCCCGGCGACGACCGCGCGAAACTCGTCGAGCATCGGGTCCATCAGGTGCGAGTGGAACGCGTGGCTGACGGACAGCCGCTTGGTCTTTTCGAACTGCGACGCCACGTTCAGCACCGCGTCTTCGGTGCCCGACAGCACCACCGCGCGCGGGCCGTTGACCGCGGCGACGTCGACACCGTCGACGAGCCGGGCGCGAACGTCCTCTTCGGACGCTTCGACCGCGACCATGGCGCCACCCGGCGCAAGCGCTTGCATCAGGCGGCCGCGGGCGGTCACCAGCGCGCACGCGTCCTCGAGGGACAGGACACCGGCGATGTGGGCGGCGGCGATCTCGCCGACCGAGTGCCCCGCGACCCGCGCCGGCCGGACGCCGTGTGCCTCGGCCAGCCGGGCCAGCGCGACCTCGAGCGCGAACAGCGCGGGCTGCGCCCAGCCGGTCTCGGCGAGCAGGCTCGGGTCGTCGCCCCAGAGGACGTCGCGCAGGCCGGGGTCGAGGTGCACGAGGACCTCGTCGAGGGCGTCGGCGAACGGCTTCGACACGGCGTAAAGCTCACGGCCCATGCCGAGGCGCTGGGAACCCTGGCCGGTGAACAGGAACCCGGTCGACGGGGCGTCCCCGGTGCCGCGCGCGGCTTCGCGGACGCCGTCCGGCGTGGCCAGGAGCACCGCGCGGTGCGGGAAGCCCGCGCGGGTGGTGAGCAGGGAGTGCCCGGTGTCGAGCGGGTCGAGCCCGGCGGAGGTGATCCGCTCGATCTGGGCGGTGAGGGCGTCCTCGGTCTTGCCGGAGATGACCCACGGCACGACCGGGACGTCCGGTCGCGACGCCGGAACCGGGCGCGGCTCGGGGGCTTCGAGGATGACGTGGGCGTTGGTGCCGCTGATCCCGAACGACGAAACCCCGGCCCGCCGCACCCGGTCCACCGCGGGCCACTCGACGGCTTCCGCAACGACCTCGACGGCCCCGGCTTCCCAGTCCACATGGGATGACGGCTGACCGACGTGGAGCGACTTCGGCACGATCCCGTGCCGCATCGCCTCGATCACCTTGATGACCCCGGCGACCCCGGCGGCGGCCTGGGTGTGCCCGATATTCGACTTCACCGACCCCAGCAGGAGCGGCGCCGACCGGTCCTGGCCGTAGGTCGCGAGCAGCGCCTGCGCCTCGATCGGGTCGCCGAGCGTCGTGCCGGTGCCGTGCGCTTCGACGACGTCGACGTCCGAAGTGGACAGACCGGCGTCGGCCAGCGCCGCGCGGATGACCCGCTGCTGCGACGGGCCGTTCGGCGCGGTCAGGCCGTTGGAGGCACCGTCCTGGTTCACGGCCGAGCCGCGCAGGACGGCGAGGATCTCGTGCCCGGCCCGGAGCGCCTCCGACTGCCGCGCCAGCACCAGCACACCGACCCCTTCGGACCAGCCGGTGCCGTCGGCGTCGTCGGAGAACGCCTTGCAGTGGCCGTCCGGGGCGAGGCCGTTCTGGCCGCTGAACCCGACGAACCCGCCCGGCGTGGCCATCACGGTCACGCCACCGGCGAGCGCGAGGTCGCACTCCCCCGCCCGCAGCGACTGCGCCGCGAGGTGCATCGCGACCAGCGACGACGAACACGCCGTGTCGATGGTCATCGCCGGGCCCTCCAGGCCCAGTACGTAGGAAAGACGGCCGGACACAACGCTGCCCGCGATGCCGGTGCCGGTCTGGCCGCGCAGCTCGACGTCGCCGGTGAGGAACAGGTCGGAGTAAGTCTGGCCGTTGGTGCCGACGAACACGCCGGTGCGCGAACCCCGCAGGCCGGTCGCGTCCAGCCCGGCGCGTTCCAGCGCCTCCCAGGACACTTCGAGCAGCTGCCGCTGCTGCGGGTCCATCGCGACCGCCTCACGCGGCGAAATGCCGAAGAACCCGGCGTCGAATTCGGCGGCGTCGTAGAGGAACCCGCCGGCGCGGGTGTCGGACGCGGCGAGCGCGGCCGCGTCCCAGCCGCGGTCGGTCGGGAAGCTCGACACCCCGCTGCGGCCGTCGGCGACGAGGTCCCAGAGGTCTTCGGGGCTTTCCACCCCGCCGGGGAACCGGCAGGCGACCCCGACCACGACGATCGGGTCGTCGTCGCGGCGACCGGTCGTCACCGCGGTGGGTACGTCGGTGGCGCCGAACAGTTCGGCCACCACGAGCCGCGCGACCGCGACCGGGGTCGGGTGGTCGAACACGAGTGTCGACGGCAGCCGCAGCCCGGTCACGGCGGCGAGGCGGTTGCGCAGCTCGACCGCGGTCAGCGAGTCGAAACCCAGTTCGGAGAACGACTTCCCGGCCCCCACGGCGGCGGGATCGGGGTGGCCGAGGATGGTGGCGGCGCGGCCGCGGACGAGGTCGGTGACCTTCGCCAGCCGCTCGTCGTCGCTCAGGGCACGGAGCTGCCCGGCGAGGTCGGCGGCCGCGGCGGACGTCGTGGCGGCCGAGCGGCGGATGCCCCCGGCGAGGCCGCGCAGGATCGGCGGCAGCTCGTCGAGCAGGCGCAGCGCGGCGAGGTCGACGGCGACCGGCACGACCACCGGCTGCGGCAGCGCGAGGGCGGCGTCGAACAGTGCGAGGCCGTGCTCGAGTTCCAGCGGCGGCATGCCCGAGCGGGCCATTCGCGCGAGGTCGGCCTCGACGAGCGAGCCGGCCATGCCGACCGTCCAGGAACCCCAGGCCAGGGACAGGCCGGGCAGCCCTTCGGCACGGCGGTGCGCGGCGAGGGCGTCGAGGAAGCTGTTGGCGGCGGCGTAGCTGCCCTGCCCGGCGCCGCCCATGATCCCGGCGACCGACGAGAACAGCACAAACGCGTCGAGGTCGTGGGTCAGCTCGTGCAGGTGCCACGCGGCGGCGGCCTTGGCGGCCAGGACCGGCGCGAGCCGCTCGGGGGTGAGGGCGGTGACGACACCGTCGTCGAGCACGCCGGCCGCGTGGACGACCGCGGTGAGCGGGTGCTCGGCCGGGACCGCCGCGAGCGCGGCGGCCAGGTCGTCGCGGTCGGCGACGTCGCAGGCGCGGATCTCGACGCCGAGCTCGTCGGTCAGCTCCCGCGCGCCGGGTGCGTCCGGCCCACGGCGGCTGAGCAGCAGCAGGTGCCGCACGCCGTGCTTCCGCACGAGGTGCCGGGCCAGCTCCGCCCCCAGCCCCCCAGTACCCCCGGTGATCAGGACGGTCCCGTCCGGGTTCCAGGCCGCACTTTCACGTGAAAGTGCGGCCCCCAGGTGGGCACTTTCACGTGAAAGCTCCGGGGTGGCGCGGGCGAGGCGGAGCGCGTGGGCGGTGCCGGCGCGCAGCCGCAGCTGGGGTTCGTCGAGGGCGAGGGCACGCCGGATGACGTCGTCGGTGGTCTCGGTGTCGGTGTCGACCAGGACGAAGCGGCCCGGGTTTTCCGCCTGGGCCGTGCGGATCAGGCCCCACACGGCCGCGGCGGCGAGGTCGCCGGCTTCGGTCACGAAGACCAGCCGCGACGTCGCGGAACCGTCTGTCAGCCAGTTCTGGGCCAGTTCGAGGGCGCGGGTGGTCAGTGTGGTGAGGCCGTCGAGGGGGCTGTCACCGGTGGTGAGCCGGACGAGGGTGACGTCGGTGGCGGCCGCCGGGGGCAGCACGACCGGCACCCAGCGCGGCTCGAACAGCGAGTCCACTTCGGACTCCGCGGCCACGGCTTCCGCACGCACCGAACCGACCGACGCCACCGGCTGTCCGGCGATGTCCGTGAGGGCCAACGCCCCGTCGGCACCGACCTGGACGCGAACGCGAGCAGCACCGGCCGCGTGCAGCGAAACCCGGCTCCACCGGGTGGGGTACCCGGTGATCCCCGCCGCCTCCAGCACATCCGAGAGAAGCCGCGGGTGCAGGCCGAAGCGAGCCGTCTCGGCCTCTTCCTCACCGAAGGCGACTTCGATGTCCGAGCCGGTGAAGTCTTCGTGGTGCGCGCCGGTGGCGAGGACACCCTCCGCGCGGCGGACCCAGCTGTCCGAAGCCCGGGTGTGGATGTCGAGGCGGCGGCGGCCGGTCTCGTCCGGCTCCCCCACCGAAAGCTGCAGGTCGACGGCCTCGTCGGCGGCCAGCTCCAGCGGAGCGCCGAGGGTGAGCTCTTCGACCAGGTCGCAGCCGAGGTCGAGGCCCGCGCGCAGGGCGAGTTCGACGAACCCGGTGCCCGGGAACACCCCGTCGGTGAGCCACGGGTGGGTGCGCGCGGAGACGCGCCCGGTCAGCAGCAGCCCGTCGGACCCGGCGGGGGCCAGGGACGCGCCGAGCAGCGGGTGCGTGACGGGGTCGAGCCCGAGCCCGGTGGCGTCGGCAGCGAAGTCCACAGTGGACGGCCAGAAACGCTGGCTCTGGAACGGGTAGGTCGGCAGGGGGATCGTGCGTGCGCCGGTTCCGGCGTAGAACTTCGTCCAGTCGACGCGCACCCCGGCGGTGTGCAACCGGGCCAGCGCTTCGGTGAGCACCGCGGGCTCGTCGGAGTCCCGGCGGGCCATCGGAACCGCGGTGACGTCCTCGATCATCGGGGTGAGCGCGGCGTCCGGGCCCAGCTCGGCGATCACCGAGACCCCCGCCTCGGCGAGCTTCGCCACGGCGTCGGCGAACCGGACCGGCTCGCGGACGTGACGCACCCAGTACTCGGCCGTGGTGACGTCCCCGGAGGCGATGAAGGGCAGCACCGGCTCGGCGAAGGTCAGCCCGTCGACCACCGCGCGGAAGTCGTCGAGCATCGGGTCCATCAGCGGCGAGTGGAACGCGTGCGACACCGACAGCCGGCGCGGGCGCTCGAAGTGCGCGGCGGCGGCCAGCACGGCGTCCTCGGTCCCGGACAGCACCATCGACCGCGGCCCGTTCACCGCGGCGATCGCGACGTCGTCACCCAGGTACGGCCGGACGTCCGCCTCGCTCGCGCGGACGGCGACCATCGCGCCGCCGGCGGGCAGCGCCTGCATCAGCCGGGCCCGCGCGCCGACGAGCACGCAGGCGTCGTCCAGCGACAGCACCCCGGACACGTGCGCGGCGGCGAGCTCGCCGACCGAGTGCCCGGCGACGAGGTCGGGCCGGATCCCCCAGGACTCCAGGAGCCGGAACAGCGCGACCTCGACCGCGAACAGCGCGGGCTGCGCGTGCCCGGTCCGGTCCAGCGCGGCGGCGTCGGTGCCCTGCAGCACCTCCCGCACGGCGGGGTCGAGCCGGTCGAGCGACGCGGCGAGGGCGTCGGCGAAGACGGGGAACCGCGCGGCCAGCGCCCGGCCCATGCCCAGCCACTGCGCGCCCTGGCCGGTGAAGACGTACGCGAGCGCGGGCGGCTGTTCGACCGATCCGGTGACGACGCCGGGTGCGTCACCGTCTTCCAGCCAAGCCGACAGCGCCGCACGGGGGTCGGCCCCCAGGACGCTCAGCCGCTCTTCGAACGCCGACCGGGTCGTGGCGAGTGACCAAGCGACGTCCAGGGGATCCGCGTCGATGCCGACGAGTTGGGCGACCTGAGCGCGCAACGCGGCCGGGGTCCGCCCGGAAAGCAGCCACGGCGCGGGAATCGGCGTGCGGTCGACCGAGGTGACCGGCGCGGCGGGTGCCTGTTCGATCAGCACGTGGGCGTTCGTGCCGCTGACCCCGAACGACGAAACACCGGCGCGGCGCGCGCGATCCACCTCAGGCCAAGGCTCGTTCGAAGTGGCCAGCCGGACCGCGCCGGCACTCCAGTCCACATGGGACGACGGCGTCTCGGCGTGCAGGGTCCGCGGCACCACCCCGTGCCGGATCGCCTCGACCACCTTGATGATCCCGGCGACGCCGGCGGCGGCCTGCGTGTGCCCGATGTTGGACTTGACCGACCCCAGCAGCAGCGGCGTCTCGCGGTCCTGGCCGTAGGTGGCCAGCAGGGCCTGGGCTTCGATCGGGTCGCCGAGCCTGGTGCCGGTCCCGTGCGCTTCGACGACGTCGACGTCCGAAGTGGACAGTCCGGACGAGGCCAGCGCGGCGCGGATGACACGTTGCTGCGAAGGACCGTTCGGCGCGGTGAAGCCGTTGGACGCGCCGTCGGAGTTCACCGCGGTGCCGCGGACCACGGCGAGCACGTCGTGCCCGTTGCGGTGCGCGTCCGACAGCTTCTCCAGCACCAGCACGCCGATGCCCTCGGACCAGCCGGTGCCGTCGGCGGCGTCGGAGAACGCCTTGCAGCGGCCGTCGGCCGACAGCCCGCCCTGGCGGCTGAACTCCAGCAGCGACCCGGGGGTCGACATCACGTTCACACCCGCGGCCAGCGCGAGGGTGCACTCCCCCGCGCGCAGCGCCTGCGCGGCCAGGTGCACCGCGACCAGCGACGACGAGCACGCCGTGTCGACCGTGACGACCGGGCCTTCGAGGCCGAGGGTGTAGGCGATCCGGCCCGACAGCGCGCTCGCCGCGATGCCGGTGCCGACCGAGCCGTCGGCGTCGGCCAGCGACCGGACCATCAGGTAGGCGTAGTCCTGCCCGTTCGTCCCGGCGAAGACGCCGGTGCGGCTGCCGCGCAGCCGCCGCGGGTCGATCCCGGCCCGTTCGACCGCCTCCCAGGACACCTCCAGCAGCAGCCGCTGCTGCGGGTCCAGGGACACCGCCTCGCGCGGCGAGATCCCGAAGAACCCCGCGTCGAAGTCCGTGACGCCGTCGAGGAACCCGCCGGCCTGGCTGACGCCCATGCCCCGCTCGTCGACTCGAGCGCCGGTGACCGCCTCGACGTCCCAGCCGCGGTCGGCCGGGAACGGCCCGATCGCGTCCCCGCCGTCCTCGACGAGCCGCCACAGCGCCTCGGGGCCGCGGACGCCGCCGGGGAACCGGCAGCCCATGGCCACGATGGCGATCGGTTCCGTGGCGGCGGCCCGCAGCTCCTGGTTCTGCCGCTTGAGCCGCTCGGACTCCTTCATCGCGGCACGGAGTGCTTCGACGACCCGGTCGCTCGGGGTGGACATGTGTCAGCTCCGTAGGTTCATCGGGGGTCAGGTGGCCTCGCCGTCGAGTGCCGCGCGGACCAGGTCGTCGACCGACATGCCGTCGAAGTCGGCGGCCTCGTCCCCGGCCGGGTCGGGCCCGGCCAGGCGGCGCAAGGTGTCCAGCACGCCGCTTTCCCGCAGGCGCGCTGGGGAAACGGCCGCGAGCAGGGCCCGCAGCTCGGTGTCGACGTCGCCGGGGTCCTGCTCGTCACCGGCGAGCTGTCGCACCAGGTCGGCGGCGAGCACGGCCGGGGACGGCTGGTCGAACACGAGGGTCGCGGGCAGGTCGAGCCCGGTCGCCGCGGCGAGCTGGTTGCGCAGCTCGATCGCGCTCAGGGAGTCGAACCCGAGCCCGGAGAACGGCCGCTCCGGGTCGACCGCGTGCGGCCCGGAGAACCCGAGCACGGCGGCAACCTGGGTGCGGACGACGTCGAGCGCGGCCTTCTCGCGGTCCGACACCGGCAGCTTGGCCAGCCGCTCCCGCAGCACCGCACCCGCGGTGACCGGCGCTTCCGCGGTGAGGCGGTGGTACTCCGGCAGGTCGGTCAGCAGCGGGGCCGGCCGGGCCGCGGTGAAGGCGCGCAGGAACGTCGCGTGGTCGATGTCGGCGACCACCGGCGCCGCGTCGGTCGCGAGCACGACCTGCGCGAACGCGGTGAGCGCCAGCTCCGGCGGCACCGGGCGGGTGCCGGTGCGCTGGGCGCGGGCCGCCGCGTCGGCGGTCTCGGCCATGCCCGCCCGCCAAGCGCCCCAGGCGATCGAGGTGCCCGGCAGGCCGTCCGCGCGCCGGCGTTCGGCGACGGCGTCGAGCACGGCGTTCGCCGCGGCGTAGTTCGCCTGGCCGGCATTGCCGACCGAGCTGGACGCCGAGGAGAACAACGCGAAGACGTCGAGCTCGAGTTCGCGGGACACGCGGTCGAGCACCAGCGCGGACGCGGCCTTCGCCGCGAAGACGCTGTCGAACCGGTCCGAGCCGTAGCCTTCGAGCACCCCGTCGTCGAGCACGCCCGCCGCGTGGATGACCGCGGTGACGTCGGGGGTGAGCAGCTCGCGGACGGCGGCCGGGTCGGTCAGGTCGCACGCGACGACCGAAGCCCGCGGGCCGAGGTCGGCCAGCAGCGCAACGGCGTCGGGAGTGTCCGGGCCGCGGCGGCCGGTGAGCACGACCCGCGCGGCGCCTTCGCTGAGCACCCAGCGGGCGACGTGCTTGCCGAGCGCGCCGGTGCCGCCGGTGACGACCACGGTGCCGCGCGGCCGCCATGCCCGCGCCGGCGGTCCGGCCGGGGCGCGCACGAGGCGCCGGGCTAACGTGCCCGCCGCCCGCACCGCGACCTGGTCCTCGGTCCCGGCGAGCACCGCGCCCAGCCGGGCGAAAGCGTGGTCGTCGAGGTCGGCGGGCAGGTCGGCCAGACCGCCCCAGCGCTGCGGCTGCTCCAGCGCCGCGACGCGCCCCAGGCCCCACAGCGCGGCCTGCGCGATCGAGGTGACCCGGTCCGACGGCACGGCGGTGACCGCGCCTCGGGTCAGGCACCACAGCCGGGCCGCGCTGCCGGTGGCCGCGAGGGCCTGCAGCAAGGCGGTGGTGGCCGCGGCGCCCGCGGTCGGGGTGGATTCGTCCAGGCCCAGCAGGGAAACGACGCCGGTGACATCGGCGCGTTCCACGCTCTCGGGGCCGGTGAACTCCACCAGTTCGGCGCCGAGCGCCTCGACCACACCGGCGACCCACGGGTCTTCGGCGAAGCCGGCGGGCACGACGACCTGCCACGTCCCGTCCGGCACCGCACCCGGAGCGCCGCCGAGCGGCTTCCAGCCGACGCGGTACCGCAGTTCGTCCACAGTGGACTGCTGCGCGCGCCGGTGCTGCAGGTCCAGCAGGGCGGGCAGCACGGCGTCGAGCGCGGCGGGGTCGACGTCGATCTCCTTGGCGAGCACGTCGGCGTCGAGGCCGGTCAGGAAGTCCGGCGTGACGGTGACCGCCGGCGTGTCCGGCCAGAAGCGTTCGTGGTGGAACCGGTAGGTGGGCAGGTCGACCGGGCGCGCCCCGTCGAACAGGCCCGCCCAGCCGACCGGCGTGCCCGTGACGTCGAGCCGCGCGAGGGCCGAGACCAGCGTCGGCGCGTCTTCACGGCCGGCGCGCAGGGCGGCGGTGACGGTGGCGGACTCGCCGGTGAGCGTCCGGGTCAGCGCCGCGAGGGTGCTGTCCGGGCCCAGTTCGAGGTACTTGGTGACGCCGAGGCCGTCGAGCGCGGCGACGGCGCCGGCGAACAGCACCGGCCGGCGGACGTGGTCGGCCCAGTACTCCGGCGTGCCCAGCTCGTCGGTGACCGGCGACGCGGTGACGGTGGACACGACCGGGAGCGCCGGCGGGGCGAACTGCACCCCCGCGGCGATCCGCCCGAACTCGTCCCTCATCGCGTTCATATGCGACGAGTGAAACGCGTGGCTGACCCTTAAAAGTCTAGACTTTCGGCCCCGGGCCGCGACCAGGTCCGCGACCTCGGCCACCGCGTCGGTGTCGCCGGAGACGACCACCGCCTCGGGCCCGTTGACCGCGGCGATCGACAGCGGCCGCCCGCTGATCAGCTCCTCCGCTTCGGCTTCGGTGACCTGCAGCGCGGCCATCGCCCCGCCCCGCAGCTCCTGCATGAGCCGCCCGCGGGCGGCGACCAGCGTGCAGGCGTCGGCCAGCGACAGCACGCCGGCCGCGTGCGCGGCGGCGAACTCGCCGATCGAATGCCCGGCGAGGTGGTCGGGCCGCACACCCCACGACTCGACGAGCCGGTAAAGCGCGACTTCCACCGCGAACACCGCCGGCTGCGACCACCGGGTCTGCGCCAGCAGGTCGGCGTCGTCACCGAAGACGACGTCACGCAGCGAGCCGGGCAACTCGAGGTCCAGGTGCGCACAGGCCTCGTCGAACGCGGCGGCGAACACCGGGAACCGCTCGTACAGGTCGCGGCCCATGCCCGGGTACTGCGAACCCTGGCCGGAGAACAGGAACGCGAGCTTCCCGGTCGCCGGCTCGCCGGTGTGCACCAGAGGCGACGGCGTCCCGGCGGTGAGCGCGCCGAGCCCGGTCAGCAGCTCTTCCCGGTCCCCGGCCACGACGACCGCGCGCGACTCGAACCACGCGCGGGTCGCCGCCGCCGAGAAGGCGACGTCGGACAGCTCGAGCTCGGGATGCGCGACCAGGTGGTCGCGCAGGGCGCGGGCCTGGGCGCGCAGGCCGTCGTCGCCGCGCGCGGACAGCCGGACCGGGACGGTCGCGGGGGCGCCGGCCGGGCGCGGCTCGGCCGGCGGCGCCTGCTCCAGCACCAGGTGGGCGTTGGTGCCGCTGGCGCCGAACGCGGAGATCCCGGCCCGGCGCGGGTGCCCGGTCTCCGGCCACGGCGTGCTTTCGGTGAGCAGCGCGACGCGGCCGGCCGACCAGTCGACGTGCTCGGACGGCTTGTCGACGTGCAGGGTCTTCGGCAGCAGCCCGTGCCGCATGGCCAGCACCATCTTGATCACCGCGGCCGCACCGGCCGCCGCCTGGGTGTGGCCCAGGTTGGACTTCACCGACCCGAGCAGCAGCGGCCGTTCGCGCTCGCGGCCGTAGGTGGCCAGCAGGGCCTGCGCCTCGATCGGGTCGCCGAGCTTCGTGCCCGTGCCGTGCGCTTCGACGGCGTCCACTTCGGACGGCGCCAGCCCGGACACGGCCAGGGCGCGCTTGATCACGCGTTGCTGGGCCGGGCCGCTGGGCGCGGTGAGCCCGTTCGACGCGCCGTCGGAGTTGACCGCCGAACCCCGCACCACGGCGAGGATCCGGTGCCCGTGGCGGCGCGCGTCGGACTGGCGTTCCAGCACGATCATGCCGACACCTTCGGACCAGCCGGTGCCGTCGGCGGCGTCGGCGAAGGCCTTGCAGCGCCCGTCCTTCGACAGCGCGCCCATCTCACCGAACTCGACGAACCCGGTGGGGCTCGACATCACCATCACCCCGCCGGCGACGGCGAGGGAGCACTCCCCCGACCGCAGCGCCTGGGCGGCGAGGTGCAGCGCGACCAGCGAAGACGAGCACGCGGTGTCGATGCTCACCGACGGGCCTTCCAGCCCGAAGGTGTAGGAGACGCGGCCGGAGAGCAGGCTGGCGGCCTGCGCGGTGGCCTGGTGGCCGGGGGTGTCGGTGGGCGGGGTGTAGTCGCCCGAGCCGCCGCCGATGTACACGCCGGTGTCACCGCCGCGCAGCCCGGTGGCGTTGATGCCGGCGCGTTCGAACGCCTCCCAGGCCACTTCGAGGACGAGGCGTTGCTGCGGGTCCATCACGATCGCTTCGCGCGGTGCGATGCCGAAGAAGCCGGGGTCGAACTCGGCCGCGTCGTGCAGGAAGCCGCCTTCCTTCGCGGCGCTGCTGCCGGGGCCGTCCCCGGTCAGCGTCGCGAGGTCCCAGCCGCGGTCGGCGGGGAAGCCGCCGACGACGTCCCGCTCGTCGACGACCGCCCGCCAGAGGTCCTCGGGTGAGCCGATGCCGCCGGGGTAGCGGCAGCTCATGCCGACGATGACAACCGGGTCGTCCCCGAGCGCCGCCGGGGCGGCTTCGGTGGTGACTTCTTCTTCGTCGCCGAAGAGCTCGGCGAGGAGGAACGTGGTCAGCTCGCGCGGGGTCGGGTGGTCGAAGACCAGCGTCGCCGGCAGCCGCAGCCCCGTTTCGGCGCTCAGAGCCGTGCGCAGGTCCATCGCGGTGAGGGAGTCGAAGCCCAGCGCGGAAAACGCGCGGCCGGGTTCGATCCGGTCGGTGCCGGTGTGGCGCAGCACGGTCGCGGCCGCCGTCCGGACCAGCTCCAGGACGACGTCGGAGCGCTCGCCGGGCGGCACGTCGCGCAGGCTGGGCCCGGTCGCCGGAGCCGGGGTGAACAGCGGTGACAGCAGGGGGCTCGGGCGAGGCGCGGTGAACGCCGGGCCGAAGCGGTCCCACCGGACGTCGGCGACGACCGTGGTGAGGTCGGCCGACCGCACCGCGGCGAGCAGCGCGGTGGTCGCGGCGGCCGGGTCGAGCACGGGCAGCCCGCTGTCCCACAGGTGGGCTTCGTCCTCACCGGCGCCCGCCCAGGCCGAGAACGCGACCACGGTCGCCGGTTCCCCGCGGTCCCGCCGCTGCCGGGCGAAGGCTTCCAGTTCGGCGGCCTCGGCGGCTTCGTCCCCGCGGCCGCGCACGCCCCAGACCCCGGCAACCGAGGTGAGCAGAACAAACGCTTCGAGCGGCCACTCCGCGTACCGCCGGGCCTCTTCGAGGCTTCCACTGTGGACGACCGCGTCCGGCGGTCCCGCGAGTGCGGCCGGATCGCGGACGACGTCGACACCGGGCAAGTGGTCCGCGAGGAGCGCGGCCGGGCCGTCACCCGTGACGAGCACGGTGCCACGCGGCTCCCAGCGTTCCCCGCCCGCGGTGGCGCGGGTAAGGCGGCGGCCGTAGACCCCGGCCGCGCGGACGGCGACCTGGTCTTCGTCCCCGCCGAGCACCGCGCGCAGCCGCGCCGCGGCCCGGGTGTCCAGCTCGGCCGGGACGTCGACGAGCCCGCCCCAGCGCATCGGGTCGTGCAGGGCCGCGACTCGGCCGAAGCCCCACAGCGCGGCCGGGCCCCCGACGCTCTCGGCCGGGGTGACGGCGACGGCGCCGCGCGTCACGCACCAGATCGGGACGTCGACCTCGGCGAGCAGTTCCCTTGTTTCCGCAACGGTTTCCCGCAACGACACGACGAGGTCGGCGCCTGCTAGGTCGCGGCCGGCTCCGAGGGCTTCGGTGACCCGCTCGGCCCATTCGGGGTCGTCGCCGGGGACGACCACGATGTTCGCGGGCTTCGGCTCGGCGACGGTGACCGGCTGCCAGGCGATCCGGTAGCGCAGGCTGTCGGCCGCGGCCACCTCGGCTTTCTTGCGCCGCCAGGCGGCGAGGGCCGGCAGGACCGCGTCGACCGCGGCCGGGTCGACAGCGAGCTGCTCGGCCAGCCCGGCGGTGTCGGCGCGGTCGACCGAGGCCCAGAAACCGTCGTCGGCCGGGCCGCCCGTGACCACCTCGGGCCAGTAGCGCTCGTGCTCGAAGGGGTAGGTCGGCAGCTCCGCGCGACGGGCGCCGGTGCCGGCGAACCACGCGGCCCAGTCCGGGTTCACGCCCGCGGTGAACACCGCGCCCAGCGCGATCGCCGCACTGTCCTCTTCGGACCTTCCACGACGCAGCAGCGGCACGACCAGGCGATCGTCGACCAGCGGCGCCAACGCGGCATCGGGCCCGACCTCGACGAACAGCGTCACCTCGGCCAGCCGGTCGAGAGTGTCGCCGAAGCGGACGGTCTCGCGGACGTGGCGCACCCAGTACTCGGGATCGGTGACATCACCACCGGTGACCAGCTGGATGACCGGGGTCGCGAACCGTACCCCGGTGATGGCGGCCCGGAAGTCGTCGAGCATCGGGTCCATCAGCGGCGAATGGAAGGCGTGGCTCACGGTGAGCCGCCGTCCGCCGCCGAAGATCTCGGCCACCGCCAGCACGGCGTCTTCCTCACCGGAGAGCACGACGGACTCCGGGCCGTTGACCGCGGCGATCGCGACCCCGTCGGTCAGCCGCGCGCGAACGTCCTCTTCGGACACTCGCAGCGCGACCATCGCGCCACCCTCGGGCAGCGCCTGCATCAGCCGGGCGCGGGCGGCGACGAGCGTGCACGCGTCTTCCAGCGAAAACACCCCGGCCACGTGGGCCGCGGCAACCTCGCCGATCGAGTGCCCGGCCACGAAGTCCGGGCGCACGCCCCACGACTCCAGGAGCCGGAACGCGGCGACCTCGAACGCGAACAAGGCGGGCTGCGCCCAGCCGGTCCGGTCCAGCTCGGCCGCGTCCTCGCCCCATGCGACGTCGCCCAGCGCCGTCCCGAGGTGCGCGCAGACCTCGTCCCAGGCATCGGCGAACACGGGGTACCGCGCGTACAGCCCGCGGCCCATGCCCAGGCGCTGGGCGCCCTGGCCGGAGAACAGGAACGCGGTGACCCGCTCGCGGGCCACGCCCCGGCTCACGACCTCGCCGCCGACCAGCACCGCACGGTGGTCGAGCGCGGCCCGGCCGGTGGCCAGGGTGAACCCGGTGTCGAGCGCCTCGCCGTCCACCGTGGACAGCAGCGCGGCCAGCGCCGTCTCGGAACGCGCCGACACCGGCCACGGCACCACTGCGGGCGCGGTCCCGGGCACCACGTCCCGGGCGGGCGGGGCTTCCAGGATGACGTGCGCGTTCGTGCCGCTGACCCCGAAGGACGACACGGCCGCACGACGCGGACGGGCCGTCTCCGGCCACGCGGTCGGCTCGGTGACCAGGTCCAGGGACCCGGCCGTCCAGTCCACATGGGACGACGGCTCGCCGACGTGCAGCGTCTTCGGCACCACGGCGCGGCCGAGGGAAAGCACCATCTTGATCACGCCCGCGGCACCCGCGGCGGCCTGGGTGTGCCCGAGGTTGGACTTCACCGACCCCAGCAGCACCGGCGTCTCGCGGTCCTGGCCGTAGGTCGCCAGGAGCGCCTGGGCCTCGATCGGGTCACCCAGGGTGGTGCCGGTGCCGTGCGCCTCGACGACGTCGACGTCCGAAGTGGACAGCCCGGCGTCGGCCAGTGCCGCGCGGATCACGCGTTGCTGCGACGGGCCGTTCGGCGCGGTCAGGCCGTTGGACGCGCCGTCCTGGTTGATCGCGGACCCGCGCACCACGGCGAGGATCTCGTGGCCGTGCCGGAGCGCGTCGGACTGCCGCTCGACGACGAACACCCCCGCGCCTTCCGACCAGGCCGTGCCGTCGGCGTGGTCGGAGAACGCCTTGCACCGGCCGTCGCCGGCGAGGCCACCCTGGGCGTCGAACTCGGTGAAGGAGAACGGGCTGGTCATCACGGTGACCCCGCCGACCAGCGCCAGGGAGCACTCGCCGTCGGCCAGCGCACGGGCCGCCCAGTGCAGGGCGACCAGCGACGACGAGCACGCCGTGTCGACCGTGACGGCCGGGCCCTCCAGGCCGAGCGTGTAGGACAACCGTCCGGAAAGGACACTCGCCGTGGTGCCGGTGGCCATGTGCCCGGCCACGTCGGCGTCGGAGGTGAGCAGCAGACCGGTGTAGTCCTGGCCGTTGGTGCCGACGAACACGCCGGTGTCGGTGCCGCGCAGGCTCGCCGGGTTGATGCCGGCGTGCTCCAGCGACTCCCACGACGTCTCCAGCAGCAGGCGCTGCTGCGGGTCCATCGCCAGGGCTTCCCGCGGGGAGATGCCGAAGAAGGCGGCGTCGAACCCGGCGGCGTCGGGCAGGAACCCGCCGTGGCCGTCACCGAGCTTCCCCAGGTCCCAGCCGCGGTCGGCCGGGAACGGCCCGATCGCGTCTCCGCCGTCTTCCAGGAGCTGCCAGAAGGTGCGCGGCGAGGTGATGCCGCCGGGGAAGCGGCAGCCGATGCCGACGATCACGATCGGGTCGTCCGCGGTGGCGCGGGTGATGACTTGGGTGGTCACCGGCGTGTCGGCGCCGAGCAGCTCGCCGAGCAGGAACGTCGTGAGCGCGCGCGGGGTCGGGTGGTCGAACACCAGCGACGACGGCAGCGTGAGCCCGGTCGCCGCGCCGATGCCGTTGCGCAGCTCGACCGCGGTGAGCGAGTCGAACCCGAGGTCGGCGAACGCGGCGTCCGGGGCGACCGCGCCGGCGTCGGCGTGGCCGAGCACCATCGCGACCTGCGTGCGCAGCAGGCCCAGCAGGTGCTTCTCGCGGTCCGCGGGCGGCAGCCCGGCCAGCGTCCCGCGCAGGTCGCCGCGCTCCTCCGCTTCCCGCGCCTCGCTGAGCACGGCCTTGGCGCGCGGCAGGTCGGCCAGCAGCGGGAACGGCCGGCCGAGGGTGAAGGCGGGCACGAACCGCGTGAAGTCGATGTCCGCGACGAGGATCTCGGTGTCGCCGGCGCCGATCGCGCGCCGCATCGCCGCGACGGCGCGCTCCGGCGGCAGCAGCGCGAGCCCGCCGCGGCCGACGCGGTCCTGCACCCCCGCCTGGCCGCCGAGCATGCCGGCGCCCGCCCACGGGCCCCACGCGATCGACGTCGCGACCCGGCCGGCGGCCCGGCGGCGCGCGGCGAGCGCGTCGAGGTGGGCGTTGGCGGCCGCGTAGTTGCCCTGCCCGGCCGCGCCGAACGTGCCGGCGGTCGAGGAGAACAGCACGAACGCGTCGAGGTCGAGGTCCGCGGTCAGCTCGTCGAGGTGCTCCGCGCCGCGGCACTTGGCCGCGAACACGTTCTCGAACTGCTCGGCGGTCAGCGAGCCGGTGGTGCCGTCGTCGACCACACCGGCGGTGTGCACCACGGCGGTCAGGTCCGGGATCGCCGCGATGACCCGGGCCAGCGCGTTGCGGTCGGAGACGTCGCAAGCCTCGACGGTCGCATTCAGCTCGGCGGCCAGTTCGGCTGCCCCCGGTGCGTCCAGGCCGCGGCGGCTGAGCAGCACGAGGTGTCCAGCGCCTGCGTCGGCGAGCTGCCGTGCGACCTCCGCGCCCAGGCCGCCCGTGCCACCGGTGACCAGCACCGTGCCGCGCGGGGTGTAGTCCGTTATACGGGCGGCTGGTGCGGTGGCGAGGCGGCGGGCGAAGACGCCCGAGGGGCGGATGGCGACCTGGTCTTCGTCGCCGATTCCGCGCAGGACGGCGAACAGGCGGCCGACGGCGCGGGCGTCGAGGACCTCGGGAAGGTCGACGAGCCCGCCCCAGCGGTGCGGTTGTTCCAGGCCCAGTACCCGGCCGAGGCCCCAGAGCGCGGCCGCGCGCGGGTCGGGCGCGGGGTCGGCCGCGCCGGTGCTGACGGCGCCGCGGGTGGCCCACCACAGCGGGGCCCGGTCCCCGACCGCTTGCGCGAGGCGCAGGGATTCGGCCGGGTCGGTCAGCAGCGAAAGCACGTGGTCGGCTTCGGTCAGCTCGGCGCCCGGCTCGACACGGGTACCACCGATGGCTTCGGCGACCGAGTGCGCCCACGGGTCGTCGTGGGCCACGACGAGCACGCGGCTCGGCGCGGCGGGCTCGGTGCGGACCGGGCGCCAGACCACGCGGTAGCGCCAGTCTTCCACTTCGGACTCTTCGCGCACGCGGTGGCGCCAGGCGGTGAGCGCGGGCAGGACGGTGCCGAGCGCGGCGCGGTCGACGTCCAACGTGGACGACAGCTCTTCGACGTCCGCCGCCTCCAGCGCGGTCCAGAAACCGGTGTCGGCCTCCGGCGCCGCGGGCACGGGCTCCGGCCAGTAGCGGGACCGCTGGAACGCGTACGTCGGCAAGTCGACCCGGCGGGCGCCGGTCCCGGCGAAGAACGCGGCCCAGTCGGGCCGGTACCCGCGCGTGTGCAGGTCGCCGAGCACCGCGGCGACAGTCTCGTCCTCCGGCCGGTCCTTGCGCAGCATCGGCTTCGCGGTGGTCATCGCCGACAGCACCGCGTCCGGACCGAGTTCGACGTAGGCGGTGACCCCGGCTTCGTCCAGGGTCGTGACCGCGTCGGCGAACCGGACGGCTTCCCGGGCGTGCCGGACCCAGTAGTCCGGGCCGTCGGCGAGGTCCGCACCGGCGACGGTGGAGACGAAGGGTAGTTCCGGCGCGGAGAAGGTGAGCCCGGCGATGGCGGCGCGGAACTCGGCCAGCATCGGCTCCATCAGCGCGGAGTGGAACGCGTGGGAAACGGTGAGCCGGCGGGTCTTCTCGAACCGCTCCGCGAAGGCGAGCACGGCGTCCTCGGGGCCGGAGACCACAATGGACTCCGGGCCGTTGACCGCGGCGACGTCGACGTCGTCGGGGAGCTGGGCGCGGACGTCGGCCTCGGTCGCGCGGATCGCGACCATCGCGCCGCCGGCCGGGAGGGCCTGCATGAGCCGGCCGCGGGCCTGCACCAGGGTGGCCGCGTCGGCCAGGGACAGCACCCCGGCGACGTGCGCGGCGGCGATCTCGCCGACGGAGTGCCCGGCGACGTGGTCGGGCCGCACGTCCCAGGACTCCAGGAGCCGGACCAGCGCGACCTCGATCGCGAACAGCGCCGATTGCGCGTGGCGGGTTTCGTTCAGCAGCGCGGCTTCCGGGGTGCCCGGCTCGGCGAAGAGCAGCTGCCGGTCCAGCTCGAGATGCGCGAGGACGTCGTCGAGGGCCTCGGCGAACACCGGGAACCGCTCGTACAGCTCCCGTCCGGCGCCCGGCCGCTGGCTGCCCTGGCCGGTGAACAAGAACGCCGTCGTGGGCCGGGCGGTCGAGATGCCACGCAGGACGTGCGCGGCGGGTTCGTCCTCGGCGATCGCCTTCAGGCCACTTCGGACTTCGTCGCGGGTGGCGGCCAGGATGACCGCGCGGTGACTCAGGTCGGCGCGGGCCGTGGCCAGGGTGAAGGCGAGGTCGGCCGGTTCGCCGGACCACGCCCCGAACCGGGTGGCCTGGGCGCGCAGGGCTTCCGGCGACCGGGCCGACACCACCACGGGCACGGTCCCGAGTGTCTTCGGTTCCGGCGCCTCGGCCGGTTCCGGTGCCTGCTCCAGTACCGTGTGGACGTTCGTGCCGCTCAGCCCGAACGAGGACACGGCGGCTCGCCGGGGTGCACCGGTATCCGGCCAGTCCGCGACTTCGTCGAGCAGCCGGATCGCCCCGCCGGACCAGTCGATGTGCGACGACGGTGTGTCCGCGTGCAGAGTCTTCGGGAGCACGCCGTGGCGCATCGCCATGACGAGCTTGACCACCCCGGCGATGCCCGACGCCATCTGCGTGTGGCCGAGGTTGGACTTGACCGAGCCGAGCAGCAGCGGCCGCTCGCGGTCGCGGCCGTAGGTGGCCTGCAGCGCCTGAACCTCGATCGGGTCGCCGAGCGGGGTGCCGGTGCCGTGGCCCTCCACCGCGTCGATGTCCGACGTGGACAGTCCGGCGCTCGCGAGGGCTTGGCGGATCACGCGCTGCTGGGACGGGCCGTTCGGCGCGGTCATGCCGTTGGACGCGCCGTCGGAGTTCATCGCCGAGCCGCGGACCACCGCGAGGATCTCGTGGCCGTTGCGCTGGGCGTCGGACAGGCGTTCGACGAGCACCAGCCCGATACCCTCGGCGAGGCTCATGCCGTCGGCGTTGTCGGAGTAGGCCTTGCAGCGGCCGTCGGGCGCCATCGCGCGCTGGCGGCTGAACCCGATCCACGGCGCCGGGGTGGCCATCACCGTGACCCCGCCCGCGAGGGCGAGCGAGCTTTCCCCGGAGCGCAGCGACTGGCAGGCCAGGTGCAGCGCGACCAGCGACGACGAGCACGCCGTGTCGAGCGTGACGGCCGGGCCTTCCAGCCCGAACAGGTAGGCGATCCGGCCGGAAAGGACGCTCGACACCGCGCCGGTGATCATGTGGCCTTCGGAGCCCTCGGCCGCGTTGAGCACGGTCGAGCCGTAGTCCTGGTAGCTGGCGCCGACGAACACCCCGGTCCGGCTCCCCCGCGCCGCGGCCGGGTCGACCCCGGCGCGTTCGAAGGTCTCCCAGGCGACTTCCAGCAGCAGTCGCTGCTGCGGGTCCATCGACAACGCCTCACGCGGCGAGATGCCGAAGAACCCGGCGTCGAAGTCCGCGACGCCGTCGAGGAAACCGCCGAGCGTCGAGTAGGTCTTGCCGCTGCGGTCCGGGTCGGCGTCGAACAGCCCGGCGGCGTCCCAGCCGCGGTCGGGCGGGAACGACGAGATCGCGTCGCCACCGCCGATGACCAGTTCCCACAAGGCTTCCGGCGAGGTGACCCCGCCGGGGAACCGGCAGCTCATGCCGACGATGGCGATCGGCTCGTCGACGGCGGTCGCCGCGACGGCGGTCTCGCCCACCACCGGACCATCCACTGTGGACAGGATGAAGCCGGCGAGGGTGGCCGCGTTCGGGTAGTCGAACACCACGGTGCTGGGCAGGCTGAGGCCGGTCACGACCTCGAGGCGGTTGCGCAGGTCGACCGCGGTGAGCGAGTCGAAGCCCAGCTCGCGGAACGCGCGGTCGGCCTCGACGGCGTCCCCGCTCGTGTGCCCGAGCACGGCGGCGGCCTCGGCCCGCACGAGGTCGATGACGAGCCGGCGGGCGGCGGTCGCGGGCAGCGCCCGGACCCGGCTCGCGAACGCCGAGGCGTCGGCGGTGTCGTCGGCCGTCGCGGCGAGCCGCCGGACCGCGGGCAGCTCGGAGAACAGCGGGCTCGGCCGCACCGACGTGAACACCGGGTGGTAGCGGTCCCAGTCGAGGTCGGCGATGAGCAGGGAGGTCTCGTCGTCGGCCAGCGCGCGCTTCAGCCCGGCGAGCGCGAGCCGGGGTTCCATGAACCGCAGGCCGCTGCGCAGGATCCGGCCGGGGTCCACCCGGCCCAGCTCCCGGTCGTCGGCCCAGATGCCCCAGGCGACGGTGGTGGCGGGCACCCCGCGGGCGCGCCGCTGCTCGGCGAGGGCGACGAGGTGGGCGTTGGCCGCGGAGTAGGCGCCGTGGTCCCCGCTGCCCCACAGGCCGGCGGTCGAGGAGTACAGCACGAAGTGCTCGAGCTCGCCTTCGTCGAGCAGCTCGTCGAGGACGCTGTCGAGGTTGGCGGCGCCGGTCACCTTGGCGTCGAGGACCTCGGCGAAGGCGGCCGGGGTGGTGCCGGTGAGCGGGGCGAGCGCGATGTGGGCGGCGGTGTGCACGACGCTGGTGATCCGCCGGCCCTCGCTCTTCAGCCTGGTGATCAGGCCGGCGACGGCGTCGCGGTCGGTGACGTCGAGCGAGACGACCTCGGCCGAGGTCCCGAGCTCGTCTCGGAGCGCTTGGGCGTTGGGCGCGTCCGGACCGCGGCGTCCGGTGAGCACGAGGTGCTCGATGCCCTCGGCGGCGAGCCAGCGGGCCAGGTGCGGGCCGAGGGTGCCGGTCCCCCCGGTGATGACGGCGGTGCCGTGGGCGCGGTAGGCCCGCCGCGGCGTGTCTTTGACCGGGGCGGGCACGAGCCGCCGCGCGAAGACGCCACCTGAGCGGACGGCGAGCTGGTCTTCGTGTCCCGCCCCGGCGAGCACGGCGACGAGCCGCCGGGCGGCGGCGGGGTCGAGGGTTTCGGGCAGGTCGACGAGCCCGGCCCACTGCGCGGGGTGTTCGAGGGCGGCGGACCAGCCGAGGCCGTGGACCTGGGCTTGCGCGGGGTCACGGACGGGATCGGCGGGCCCGGTGGAGACGGCCCCGCGGGTAAGCGCCCAGACGCGCGGAGCAGGCTCACACCCAGCGACGGCTTGGACGAGCGAAAGGGTGCGGAGGAGGCCGCGGTCGAGCCCGGGGTGGTCGGTCGGAGTGTGGTCGGCGGCGAGGAGGGAGACGATCCCGGTGATGCCTTCGAGGTCGCCGAGCGCGGCTGCCACGTCACCGTCGACAGCGATCTCGCGCACGTCCGCGCCGTGACCACGCAGGACTTCGGCAACGTCTGCGCCGTCCCCGAGGACCAGCCAGGTGCCGGACAGCGTCGTCCCGGCCGGGCGGACCGGGCGCCACGTGATCCGGTAGCGCCAGGAGTCCACCGTGGACTCTTCGTCGCGGCGGGCGTGCCATGCCGACAACGCCGGGAGCAAGTCCTCGAGCGCCGTCTGCTGGCGGTCGTCGAGGCCGAGCAAGTCGGCACGGTCGTCGTGGGTGATGGCCTGCCACAGCTCGTCGTCGGCCGGCGCGGTGGGGGCTGGAGCTTCGTCGATGGCCCAGTAGTGCTCGTGCTGGAACGCGTAGGTCGGGAGGTCCACACGGCGGCCGCCGGTGAGCGTGTCCGCCCAGTCGACCGCCACCCCCCGCGTGTGCGCCTCGGCGAGGGACTTCAGGAACCGGCCGGCGCCGCCGTCGTCGCGGCGCAGCGTGCCGAGCGCCGTGACCGGGACGCCGGCCGTCTCGGCCAGCTCCCCGATCGCCATGCCGAACACCGGGTGCGGGCTCGACTCGACGAACACCGCGTGCCCGTCGGCGACCGCGGCCGCCAGCGCCGCCGCGAACTCGACCGTGCCGCGCAGGTTGCGGCACCAGTAGTCACCGGTCAGCTCCCCCGGCTCGACGAGGCCGCCGGTGACCGTCGAGTAGAACCGGACGCCGGTGTCGCGCGGGGACACCGGAGCCAGCAGCTCGGCCAGCTCGGCGGCGATCCCGTCGACCTGCGGCGAGTGCGCCGCGAAGTCGACCCCGTCCAGCCGCCAGCGCATCAGCCCGGCCTTGGCCAGCCGGACCTCGAACTCCGCCAGCGCGGCGGGCTCGCCGGACACCGTCACCGAACGCGGCCCGTTCACCGCGGCGACGGCGATCCGGTCGGCCAGGTCGCCGATCAGCGCACGCACCTCGTCGCCGCCCGCGACGACCGACAGCATCGCCCCGTGCCCCGAAAGACCCGATGCGATCAGCTTCGACCGCAACGCCACCACCCGTGCACCGTCCTCAAGGGACAGTGCACCAGCGACACACGCGGCAGCGATTTCCCCTTGCGAGTGCCCGATCACGGCGACCGGCTCGACGCCGTGCGCACGCCACAGCTCCGCCAGCGACACCAGCACAGCCCACAGCACCGGCTGCACGACGTCGACACTCGTCACCGTGTCGTCGTGAAGCGCGTCCGCGAGCGACCAGTCCACAAAAGGCTCAAGCGCGGCCGCACACTCGGCCAGCCGGGCGGCGAACACCGGCGACGACGTCATGAGTTCGCGGGCCATCCCCGGCCACTGCGAATCCTGGCCGGGGAAAACGAAAACCGGCGCGCCCGACCGCTTGGCCACGCCCTGCACAAGCGCGGGATCGGCGGTGTCGCCGACCAGCGCGGTCAGGCCGCGCCGCAGGTCGGCGGCGTCTTCGCCGACCACCACGGCCCGGTGCTCGAACGTCCCGCGGGCGTGGGCGAGGGTCCAGCCGACGTCGACAAGGCGCTGCTCGTCGAGGAAGTCCACGAGCCGCAAGGCCTGCGCCTTCAACGCGGGCGCGCTCTTCGCCGACAGCGGCCACACGACCGTTCCGGAGTGCGACGGCTCCGGTACCACGTCGAGAGCGGGCGCCGCTTCGATGATCGCGTGGGCGTTGGTGCCGCTGATGCCGAACGACGAAACGCCGGCCCGGCGCGGGTGCCCGGTCTCCGGCCAGGCCGTCTCCTCGGCAAGCAGCTCGACCGCCCCGGCCGCCCAGTCGATCTTCGTGGACGGCTTGGCGACGTGCAGCGTGCGCGGCAGCACACCGTGGCGCATGGCGTGCACCATCTTGATCAGGCTGGCGACGCCCGCGGCCGACTGGGTGTGCCCGATGTTGGACTTCACCGAGCCGACCAGCAGCGGCCGCTCGCGGTCCCGGCCGTAGGTGGCCTGCAGCGCCTGGACTTCGATGGGGTCGCCGAGGGCGGTGCCGGTGCCGTGCGCGTCGAGGGCATCCACTTCGGACGGTGCGAGCCCGGCGTTGGCCAGCGCCTGGCGGATGACCCGTTGCTGCGACGGGCCGTTGGGCGCGGTGAGGCCGTTGGACGCACCGTCGGAGTTGACGGCGGTGCCGCGGACGACCGCGAGGATCGGGTGACCGAGCCGCTGGGCCTCGGAAAGCCTTTCCAGCACGAGCATCCCGGCGCCTTCGGCGAGCGACATCCCGTCGCCTTCGTCGGAGAACGCCTTGCAGCGGCCGTCGAAGGCGAGGGCCCGCTGGCGGCTGAACGCGACGAACGGGTCCGGTGACGCCATCACCGTGACGCCGCCGGCGATGGCCAGCTCGGATTCGCCGGAGCGCAGCGACTGGCACGCCAGGTGCAGCGCGACCAGCGACGACGAACACGCCGTGTCGACGGTGACCGACGGGCCTTCGAAGCCGAACAGGTACGACAACCGTCCGGAAAGGACACTCGGGATGGTGCCGGTGACGAGGTGGCCCTCGGTGCCGTCACCGGTGGCGACGCCGTAGTCCTGGAAGCTCGAGCCGACGAAGACGCCGGTCCGGCTGCCCCGGACGGTGGCCGGGTCGACACCCGCGCGTTCGAACGCTTCCCACGAGACTTCCAGCAGCAGCCGCTGCTGCGGGTCCATCGACAGCGCCTCGCGCGGCGAGATGCCGAAGAAGCCGGCGTCGAACTCGGCGGCGTTCTCGAGGAAACCACCGAGCGTCGAGTAGGTCTTGCCGCCGCGTTCGGGGTCGGGGTCGAACAGGCCGGCGGCGTCCCAGCCGCGGTCGCCGGGGAACGGCGAGATCGCGTCCACGCCGCCGGTGACGAGGGTCCAGAGTTCTTCGGGCGTGGTGACCCCGCCGGGGAAGCGGCAGCCCATGCCGACGATGGCGATCGGCTCGTCGGTGGCGCCGGTCGTCGCGACGACGGCGTCGGCGGTGCCCGAACCGTCGATCTCGGCCCGCAGGAACGCGACCAGCGCGAGTGGGGTCGGGTGGTCGAAGACCAGCGTCGCGGGCAGGGCGAGGCCGGTCGCTTCGGCGAGGTGGCGGCGGAACTCGACGGCGGTGAGCGAGTCGAAGCCGAGGTCGCGGAAAGCGCGTTCTTCGGCGACGGCGTCCGCGGTGACGTGCCCGAGCACGGCGGCGGCTTCGGCGCGGACCAGGTCGAGCAGGGCGCGGTCGCGTTCGTCCTCGGACATCCCGGCGAAGCGGGCGGCGAAGGCGCTGACGACGGCGCTCACTGGTTCGGGCCGGGCCTCGGCGAACGCGTCGAAGAGCCGGGTGGGGCGGGTGGCGGTGAAGACGGGCAGGAAGGTGTCCCAGGTGACGTCGGCGACCACGACGGTGGTGTCGTCCCGCACGAGGGCGCGTTCGAGCTCGGCGAGGGCGTTTTCGGTCGAGAGGAAGCCGAGGCCGCGGCGGCTCAGCTGACCGGCGACGTGCTCGTCGGTGGCCATGCCTTCTTCGGCCCAGGCGCCCCAAGCGATGGCGGTCGCCCGGCGGCCGTTGCTCCGGCGTGCTTCGGCGAGGGCGTCGAGGTAGGCGTTCCCGGCGGCGTAGGCGGCCTGGCCTCCGCTGCCCCAGACGCCGGCGACGGAGCCGAAGAGCAGGAAGAAGTCGAGGTCGTGCCCGGCGAGCAGGGCATCGAGGTGCGCGGCGCCGTCGGTCTTGGCGGCCGTGACGCGGGTCAGCTCGGCGAAGTCCGTGGTGTGCACGGGGTCCATCGCCTGCGCGACCCCCGCGGTGTGGACGACGCCGGTGAGATCGGGGTGCTGCTCGAGCAGGGCTTCGACGGCGGCGCGATCCGCGACGTCGGCCTTCGCGATCGTGACGCGCGCCCCGGCGGCGGTGAGTTCTTGTTCGAGCTCGTCCGCACCGGGCGCGTCGGAGCCGCGGCGGCTGACGAGCACGAGGTGGTCGGCCCCGGCGTTCGCGAGCCACCGCGCGACGGACGCGCCGAGGGCGCCGGTGCCCCCGGTGACCAGGACGGTGCCGCGCGCCTGGAAGCGGCCCGGAGCGTCGACCGGCCGGTACCGCGTGATCCGGCGGCCGAAGGCGCCTTGGGCCCGCAGGGCGATCTGGTCTTCACCGGTGCCGGCCAGGACGGCGGCCAGGCGGCGGCCGGTGGGGAGGTCGACGGTGGCGGGGAGGTCGATCAGGCCACCCCAGAGCGCGGGTTGTTCGAGCGCGACGGTGCGGCCGAAGCCCCAGAGGCGCGCGGTGGCGGGATCGGGGGCGTGGTCACCGGGGGTGGCGACGGCGCCGGTGGTGAGGCACCAGAGGCGGAGGTCGAGGTCGGCGTCGCCGAGGGCTTGGACGAGGGTGAGGAGGTCGCGCAGGCCGTGGTCATCGGCGGCGGGGAGGTGGATGACGCCGTCGGCGGGCCCGGCAGCGGCGAGCGCGACGGCGAGGGCGGCGCGGTCGAAAGGTTCATCGAGATCCGAGGTCACGATGCGGGTCACCGTTGCGCCGTGGGCGGCGAGGGCCGCTTCCAGCTCGGCTCCCTCCTCCGCCGATTCCGTCACCAGCAGCCAACGGCCGCCCAACACCGGGGCTTCCGCCGTCCGGAACGGGTGCCACTCCGTCCGGTACCGCCAGGACTTCGCCGTCTCCTCGGCCGCCCGGCGGTCGCGCCAGCCGGTCAATGCCGGGAGGAGCGTCTCGAGGGATGAGCGCTGCTCCTCCCCCAGGTCCAGCAACCCGGCCAGCTCCGATGCGTCGCCGCGGCCGATCGCCTCCCACAGCGGGCCCTCCGGCTGCTCCGCAAGCCGGGGAGCAGCCGAAGCCCAATAATGCTCACGCTGGAACGGGTACGTCGGCAACGAGACCACGCGTCCGCCGCCCAGGTACTCGCGCCAGTTCACCGGGCAGCCGCGCGTGTGCAGGGTCGCCAGCGCCGACACCGCCGACTCCGGCTCGGGCCGGTCCTTGCGCAGCAGCGGCACCGTTCCGGGCCGGTCCAGCAGCGCCGACAGCGTGCCGTCCGGACCCAGCTCCAGGTACGTCGACGCCGCGTCCTCGACCGTCTCCGCGAACCGGACCGTCGCGCGTACGTGCTCGACCCAGTACTCCGGCGAACACACGTCGCCGTGGGAGACGAAAGGCAGCGAGGGCGCGGAAAAGGTCAGCGACGAGACCACCTCGCGGAACGCGGGCAGCATCGGGTCCATCAGGTGCGAGTGGAACGCGTGCGACACCGAAAGCCGCGTCGACTTGCCGAAGCGGGACGCGACCGCCAGCACGGCCTCCTCGACCCCCGACAGCACCACGGCCGCAGGACCGTTCACCGCGGCGATGTCCACGCCGTCCACAAGAGACGCACGAACGTCCTCTTCGGACGCGCGCACCGCGACCATCGCCCCGCCGCCCGGCAGCGCCTCCATGAGCCGCGCCCGGGCGGACACCAGCGTGCACGCGTCGTCCAGCGACAGCACTCCCGACACGTGCGCGGCCGCGATCTCACCGACCGAGTGCCCCGCGACGACATCGGGGCGCACGCCCCACGACTCCAGCAGCCGGAACGCCGCCACGCCGAACGCGAACAGCGCCGGCTGCGCGTTCCCGGTCCGCTCCAGCGCGGCCGCGTCCGAACCCCAGACCACGCCGCGGAGACCCGGGTCGCACCGGTCCAGCACGTCGGTGAAGACGTCGGCGAACACCGGGAACCGCGCGGCCAGCTCGCGGCCCATGCCGAGCCGCTGCGCACCCTGGCCGGGGAAGACGAACGCGAGGCCGCCGCCGGTGACGACGCCGCTCACCACACCAGGCGCGGGCGCACCCGTGGCGAGCGCGGCCAGCGCATCCGTCGAGCCGAGCACCACGGCCCGGTGTTCGAACGCCGTCCGCGTCGTCGCCAGCGACCACGCCAGGTCACCGCGCGGGAAGTCGAGCCGGGCCAGGTTCGCGGCCTGCGCCCGCAGCCCCTCGGCGGTCCGCGCCGAAAGCACCAGCGGCGCGTCTTCGAGCGTGTCGACGGCCGCCTGCTCGACGGCCGGGGCCGCTTCGAGCACGACGTGCGCGTTGGTTCCGCTGATGCCGAACGACGAGACACCCGCGCGTCGCGGCCGGTCCGACACCGGCCACGGCGTCGTGGCCGAAGCCAGCGACACCGCGCCTTCCGTCCAGTCCACATGGGACGACGGCTCGCCCGCGTGCGGTGAGCCCGGCACCGTGCCGTGCTCCATCGCGAGGACCATCTTGATGATGCCCGCGACACCCGCCGCGGCCTGGGTGTGCCCGATGTTGGACTTCACCGAACCGAGCAGCAACGGCGTCGAGCGGTCCTGGCCGTAGGTGGCCAAGAGTGCCTGCGCTTCGATGGGGTCGCCCAGAGTCGTGCCCGTGCCGTGCCCTTCGACCACATCGACGTCCGCAGTGGACAGACCGGAGGTGGCCAGCGCCGCACGGATCACCCGCTGCTGCGAAGGCCCGTTCGGCGCGGTCAGGCCGTTGGACGCGCCGTCGGAGTTCACCGCCGAGCCGCGCACCACGGCCAGGACGCGGTGCCCGTGCCGGCGCGCGTCCGACTGCCGCTCCAGCACCAGCACACCGACACCTTCGGACCAGCCGACTCCGTCGGCGTCGTCCGCGTAGGACCGGCACCGGCCGTCGGGGGAAAGGCCGCGCTGGCGGGAGAACTCGACGAACGAGTTCGGGGTGGACATCACCGTCACCCCGCCGGCGAGCGCGAGCGAGCACTCCCCCGAGCGCAGCGCCTGGGTCGCCCAGTGCAGTGCCACCAGCGACGACGAGCACGCGGTGTCGATGGTGACCGCGGGCCCTTCGAGGCCGAGGGTGTAGGCGACGCGGCCGGACACGACGCTGGCCGCCGTCCCGCTGCCCTGGAAGCCCTCGAAGTCGCCGCCGGCCAGCACCAGGCCGTAGTCGTGGTACATCACGCCGGCGAACACGCCGGTCGTGCTGCCGCGCAGGGTGCGCGGGTCGATGCCGGCGCGCTCGATCGCCGTCCAGGACGCCTCCAGCAGCAGGCGCTGCTGCGGGTCGGTGGCTTCGGCCTCGCGCGGGCTCATGCCGAAGAACGCGGCGTCGAACTCGCCCGCGTCGTGCAGGAAACCGCCTTCGCGGGTGTAGGACGTGCCGGGGTGGTCGGGGTCCGGGTGGTAGAGCGCGCCGAGGTCCCAGCCGCGGTTGACCGGGAACGGCGACGTCGTGTCGCGGCCCTCGGCCACCGCCGTCCAGAGGTCCTCCGGCGAGGTGATGCCGCCGGGGAAGCGGCAGCTCATGCCGACGATGACGATCGGGTCGTCGTCGGCGACGGCCGCCCGGGTGCGGACCGCAGCGCCCGCGTCGGCGCCGAGCAGCCGGTCGCGCAGGTGGTCGGCGAGGGCGGCCGGGGTGGGGTAGTCGAACGCGGTGGTCGCGGATAGCCGCAGGCCGGTCGCGGCGTCGAGGCGGTTGCGCAGCTCGACGGCGGTCAGCGAGTCGAAGCCCAGTTCGGCGAACGAGCGCGACGGCTCGACCGCCGCGGCGCCGGCGTGGCCGAGCACGGCGGCGACCTCGCGGCGGACCAGGTCGGTCACCCGCGCGACCCGGCCGGCGTCGTCCAAAGTGGACAGCTGCTGCGCCAGCCGGCCGGCGCCCCCGGCGGCCCGCACCGCGCGGCGGCCGCCGGCCAGCGAACGCAGCAGGGCGGGTGGGTCCGGCTGCGCGGCGAGCACCGGCAGGTCGAACCGGACCGGCACGACGGCCGGCTCCCCGGCCGCCAGCGCGGCGTCGAACAGGGCTAACCCCTCGGCCTCGGTGAGCGCCGGGATGCCCAGCCGGGCGAAGCGGCCACCGGCGGCGCCCGCCATGCCGTCACCGCCCCACGGGCCCCACGCCAGCGACACCGCGGGCAGTCCCGCGGCCCGGCGTTCCCGGGCGAGGGTGTCCAGGAACGCGTTGGCCGCGGCGTAGTTGGCCTGGCCGGCCGCGCCGAGCGTGCCGGCCAGCGAGGAGAACAGCACGAACGCGTCGAGCTCGAGGTCGCGGGTCAGCTCGTGCAGGTGCCACGCGGCGTCGGCCTTCGGCGCGAACACCTTCGCGAGGCGACCGGCGTCGAGGCGGTCGAGGAGCCCGTCGTCGAGGACGCCGGCGGCGTGCACGACGGCGGTGAGCGGGTGCGCGGCCGGGATCCCGGCCAGCAGCGCGGCCAGCGCGTCGCGGTCGCCCACGTCGCAGGCGGCGACGGTGACGTCCGCGCCCAGCCCGGCCAGCTCGGTGACCAGGCCCTCCGGCGCGGCTCCGCGCCGGCTCACCAGCAGCAGGTGCCGGACGCCGTGGTCGCGCACGAGGTGCCCGGCGAGGGCGCGGCCGAGCTCGCCGGTGCCGCCGGTGACCAGGACGGTCCCGGCCGGGTTCCACTCCCCCGGCTCGCCGGTCGTCGTGCGCACCAGCCGGGGCGCGAGGATCCGCCCGTCACGGACCAGGAGCCGCGGCTCACCGGTCGTCAGAGCCGTCTCGAGGACGTCCGCGGCGACCGGCTCGGCGGACTCGACCAGCACGAACCGGCCGGGGTGCTCCTGCTGCGCAGCCAGCACGAGCCCGCGCGCGGCGGCCCCGGGCAGCCCGGCCGGAACGACCAGCGCCAGCCGGCGCGCGTCCTCGGTCAGCCGTTCGCGCACCAGGTCCAGGGCCTCTTCCGCGAGCGCGCGGGCGGCTTCGGGAGGGGTGCCGTCCGGGACGGCCAGGGTGACGACGTCGGCGTCGGCGTCCGTGACGCCGGTGACGGGCTCGGTCCAGTCGACGCGGTGGATCCCGCCGCCGCTGACCGGGGCCTCGGTCACGATCGGGCGCACGGTCAGCGATCCGGCCGCCGCGACGAGGTCGCCGTCCGGCGTGGTCAGCGAAAGCGCCAGGGTCTCGTCGCCGGTCTTGCGCAGCGTGACGCGCAGCGCGGTCGCGCCGACCGCGCGCACGGCGACGTCCTGCCACGAGAACGGCACCCCGCCCGGGCCGCCGAAGAGCGCCGCCGCGTGCAGGGCCGCGTCGAACAGCGCGGGGTGCAGGTCGAAGGTCTCGGCCTCGACGTCGTCGGGGAGCGCGACCTCGGCGAAGACGTCGTCGCCGGCCCGCCAGGCCGCCCGCAGGCCCTGGAACGCCGGGCCGTACTCGCGTTCGTCGTAGAAGCCGGTGAGGTCGACGGCCGTGGCGTCCGCGGGCGGCCAGGTCTCGGGGACCTCGGCCGTGGTGCCGAGACGCTCGGCCAGCCGGCCGACGGCGTGCGAGGTCCAGCTGACCTCGCCGTCGGGGCGGGAGTGCACGGCCACCGGCCGGCGGCCCTGCTCGTCGGGGGCGCCGACCCAGACCTGCACGACGATCCGCTCCGCGCCGAGCACCAGCGGCCGGGTCAGCGTCAGGTCTTCGACGTCCGGGCAGCCGGTCTCGGCGCCGGCGCGCACGGCCAGCTCCAGCAGCGCGGTGCCGGGCACGACCACCGCGCCGCCGACGCGGTGGTCGGCGAGCCAGGCGTGCGTGCCCGCGTCCAGGCGGCCGGTCAGCAGCAGGCCGCGGGCGTCGGCGACCTCGACCGCCGTGCCCAGCAGCGGGTGGTCGACGCTGCGCAGCCCTGCCGACCGCAGGTCGCCGCGGCCGCGGCCGGTGTCACGCGGCCAGAACCGCTGCCGCTGGAAGGCGTAGGTGGGCAGGTCGGCCCGGGTGCCGGTCCCGGCGAAGAAAGCGGTCCAGTCCACAGCGACGCCGTCGCCGTGCAGCCGGCCGAGCGCCTCGGCGACGGCGGTGGTCTCGTCGCGGTCCTTACGCAGCATCGGCACGGCGAGCGCGCCGGGCACGTCGACCAGCGGCGTCAGGGCGGCTTCCGGCCCCACCTCGACGAACCGGTTCACCCCCGACCCGGCGAGGCGTGCGAGGACGTCGCCGAACCGGACGGTGTCGCGCACGTGCCGCACCCAGAACTCCGGGTCGGTGACGTCGCCCGCCGTCTCCAGCGGCACTGACGGCTCGGTGAAGGTCAGCGCCGAGACCACCTCGCGGAACGCGGGCAGCATCGGGTCCATCAGGTGCGAGTGGAACGCGTGGGAGGCGCGCAGCCGCGTCGTGCGCTCGAACCGCGCGGCGACGGCCAGGACCGCATCCTCCACACCGGACACCACGACGGACGCCGGGCCGTTGACGGCCGCTATGTCGACACCGTCCACAAGGGCCGCGCGAACGTCCTCTTCGGACGCACGCACCGCGACCATCGCACCCCCGGCGGGCAACGCGCCCATCAGGCGGGCGCGGGCGGACACCAGCGCACAGGCGTCGTCGAGCGAGAGCACCCCGGCGCAGTGGGCGGCGGCGATCTCCCCCGCCGAGTGGCCCGCCAGGGCGTCCGGCCGGACGCCCCACGACTCCAGGAGCCGGAAAAGCGCGACCTCGACGGCGAAGATCGCGGGCTGGGCCTGGGCGGTGTCCGCGAGGCGGTCGGCGTCGGTCCCCCACACGACGTCGCGCAAGCCGGGCTCGAGCCGGTCGAGGGCTTCGTCGAACGCGGCCGCGAACACAGGGTAGGCGGTGTGCAGCACCCGGCCCATCCCGAGGTGCTGGGAGCCTTGACCGGTGAACAGGAACGCGGTCCGTCCCTTGAGCCGCGGCGAGCCGAAGGACGCCAGCTCCCGCAGGCTTTCGGCGACCGCGGCGGGCTCCGAACCGACCACAGTGGACCGGACGTCGAACGCCGTGCGCGCGGTGGCGAGCGAAAACCCGACGTCGGCGAGCGGAGCGCCCCGGTCGAGCAGGTCGGCCAGCCGCGCGGCCTGCGCGCGCACCGCGTCCTCGGACCGGCCCGAGACCACGATGGGCACCGGTCGCGTGACGCGCTCGGGAGCCGGTTCCTCGGCGGCCGGGGCCTGCTCGAGGATCACGTGCGCGTTCGTGCCGCTCAGCCCGAACGACGAAACGCCGGCGCGGCGCGGTTCACCGGTCTCCGGCCACGGCGTCGCGGCCGTGGCCAGCTCGACGCTCCCTGCGGTCCAGTCCACATGGGACGACGGCGTGTCGACGTGCAGCGTCGGCGGCACGAGGCCCGCGCGCATGGCCAGCACGACCTTGATCACCCCGGCGACCCCCGCGGCGGCCTGGGTGTGCCCGAAGTTCGACTTCACCGAACCGAGCAGCAGCGGCGCCGGCCGGTCCTGCCCGTAGGTCGCCAGCAGCGCCTGCGCCTCGACCGGGTCGCCCAGCGTGGTGCCGGTCCCGTGCGCCTCGACGACGTCGACCTGAGCGGGCGCGAGCCGGGACGCCTTCAGCGCCTCGCGGATCACGCGCTGCTGGGACGGGCCGTTGGGCGCGGTGAGGCCGTTCGTGGCGCCGTCGGAGTTGACCGCGCTGCCGCGGACCACGGCGAGCACCGGGTGGCCGTGGCGGCGGGCGTCGGAAAGCCGTTCCAGCACCAGCACGCCCGCGCCCTCGGCCCAGCCGGTGCCGGCGGCGGAGTCGGCGAACGAGCGGCAGCGGCCGTCCGGGGACAGCCCGCCCTGGCGGCTGAACTCCACGAACGTCGTCGGCGCGGACATCACCGTGACCCCGCCGGCCAGGGCCAGCTCGGACTCCCCCGCGCGCAGCGACTGCGCGGCCAGGTGGATCGCGACCAGCGACGACGAGCACGCGGTGTCCACGGTGACCGCCGGGCCGACCAGGCCGAGGACGTAGGCCAGCCGGCCGGACAGCACGCTGTTCGTGTTGCCGGTCAGCAGGAAGCCTTCGGACGGGCCGGCCGCGCCGGTCAGGTACTCCTGGGCCATCGCCCCGACGAACACGCCGGTCCGGGTGCCCTTCAGCGTCGCGGGCACGATCCCGGCGCGTTCGACCGCCTCCCACGCCGTCTCGAGCAGGATCCGCTGCTGCGGGTCCATTTCGGCCGCCTCCCGCGGCGAAATGCCGAAGAAGCCCGCGTCGAACTCGGCCGCGTCGAGCAGGAAGCCGCCGGACATCGCCGCCTCGCCGCCGTCCGCGGCGAGCGCGCCGAGGTCCCAGCCGCGGTCGGCCGGGAGCCCGGTGACGCCGTCGCGCCCGGAGCTCAGCAGCTCCCAGAAGTCCTCGGGCCCGGCGACCCCGCCGGGGTAGCGGCAGCCGACCCCGACGATCGCGACCGGCTCGGCCGCGCGGCTCTCCAGCTCCTCGAGCTTCCGCTGGGTGCGCACGAGGTCCGCGCTCGCCCGCTTGAGGTAGCTCCGGAGCTTCTGTTCGTTGTCCATGAATCAGCAACCCATCCCGACACGACGGCGAGCGGTGCGCCCCGGGACGGCTGCTGCTCCGCCCAACCCGGCGCCCGGCGGCCTGCCGCCCGGGGCGCGAATGTCTTTGGTGTCCCTCTCGGGAAAAAGCGCGTGCCTACCAGACGGCGGCCGTCAGCGCCTCGCCCAGGTCCAGCTCACGGCTGGTCTGGGTGAGGTCGGACTCGACCATCATCCGCATCAGCTCTTCGAACGACACGGTCGGCCGCCAGCCCAGCCCGGCGTAGGCGCGGGTCGCGTCGGCGCAGAGCACCTCGACCTCGGCCGGGCGCACCAGGCCCGGGTCGACGACGACGTGGTCGCGCCAGTCGAGCCCGGCCGCCGCGAACGCGATTTCGGCCGCCTGGCGGACGGTGTGCATCCGGCCGGTGCCGATCACGTAGTCGACGGCTTCGTCCTGCTGCAGCATCAGGTGCATGGCGCGCACGTAGTCGCCGGCGAAGCCCCAGTCGCGGACCGCGTCGAGGTTGCCCAGCCGCAGCTCGTCCTGCACACCCAGCTTGATCCGCGCGACGGCGTTGGAGATCTTGCGCGTGACGAACTCCATGCCGCGGCGCGGGGACTCGTGGTTGAACAGGATGCCGGAGACGCCGTACATCCCGTAGGACTCGCGGTAGTTGCGGGTGATGTAGTGGCCGTAGCACTTCGCGACGCCGTACGGGCTGCGCGGGTGCAGGATCGTCAGCTCGTTCTGCGGCGTCTCGGCCGCCTTGCCGAACATCTCCGACGACGAGGCCTGGTAGAAGCGGATCTGCCCGCCCGGCGCGGCCCGCGACTTGTCGAGCCCGCAGACCATCCGGATCGCCTCGAGCACACGCAGCACGCCCATGCCGTTGACGTCGGTGGTGAGCTCGGCCTGCTGCCAGGACATCGGGACGAACGAGATCGCGCCCAGGTTGTACACCTCGTCCGGCTGGACGAGGTCCACCGCCGCGACGAGACTCGCCTGGTCGAGCAGATCGCCGTGCACGAAGTTCAGCTCCGCGGCCAGCCGGCTCACGCGCGACTTGCGGGGGTTGGCCTGGCCGCGCACCAGGCCCCAGACCTGGTACCCCAGGCCGAGCAGGTGCTCGGCGAGGTAGGAGCCGTCCTGCCCCGTGATGCCCGTGATCAATGCTCGTTTTGTCATGGTTCTCCCACGTCCACCGGCCGGCCACGCCCACGGCTACCCGAGACTGCCGTTGATCGCCATCATTGGACGCCCCGCCGACTCGGGAAAACACTCGACAATGCCCCGGTTCCGCGGCGATCACTGGTGATTTCCCTTGCCGTTCCGGCCCATCCTGCAGCTTTCCGGTATCCCCGAAGGCTTGCGAGGACCCGATGGCCATCCGTTACCCCGTCTCCCAGCCGTACCTCACGGGCCGGGAGATCGACTACGTCACCGAAGCGGTCGAGACCGGCTGGATCTCCGCTCAGGGGCCGTTCGTCCGCCGGTTCGAGGAGGCGTTCGCCGCGTGGAACGACCAGGCGCACGGCGTCGCCTGCTCGTCGGGCACGGCGGCGCTGACGCTCGCCCTGCGCGCGCTGGGCATCGGCCCGGGCGACGAGGTGCTGGTGCCCGAGTTCACCTACGTGGCCTCGGCGTGGGCGGTCACCTACACCGGCGCGACCCCGGTGTTCGTCGACTGCTTGAGCGACCTCACGCTCGACCCGGTGCTGGCCGAGGCCGCGATCACCCCGCGCACCAAGGCGATCATGCCGGTCCACGTGCACGGCCGCCGCTGCGACATGGACGCGGTGATGGACCTGGCGTTCCAGTACAACCTGCGCGTCGTCGAGGACACCGCGGAGGCGCACGGCGTCCGCCCGGTCGGCGACGTCGCGTGTTTCTCTTTGTACGCCAACAAGATTGTGTCGTCCGGCGAGGGCGGCATCTGCCTGACGAACGACCCGCGGCTGGCCGCCCAGATGGCGCACCTGCGCGGCATGGCGGCCGGCAAGGCCCACGACTTCGTCCACAAGCAGCTCGCGTACAACTTCCGGATGACCAACCTGCAGGCCGGGGTGGCGCTGGCCCAGGTGGAGCGGTTCGACGAGATCCTCGAGCTGCGTGCCCAGATCGAGAAGCGCTACGACGAGCGCCTCGACTTCCCCGGTGTCACGCGGATGCCGGGCCGGGACGTGCTGTGGATGTACGACCTGCTGGCCGACGACCGCGAAGAGCTGCGCGCCCACCTGACGTCGGCGGGGGTGGACACCCGGCCGTTCTTCCCGCCGATGAGCCGCCAGCCGATGTACTTCCGCGAGTCCTGGACCGAGCTGAAGGCCGCCCGGTTCGCCGCCGAGGGCCTGTGCCTGCCGACGCACACGGGACTGTCCGAAGCGGACCAGGACCACATCGCCGACCGCGTCCGGGAGTTCTACGGGGTGCGCTGACGCGAAGAACCGCCCACCGGACTCCGGTGGGCGGTTCTCGTGGGTGGGGATCCGGCGGGCCGTCCGCAGTGACCAGGACAGCCCGCCGGAAGTCAGGAGAAGATGTCGTGAGTGGTAATTGGGGTTAGAACCCCAATTACCACTCACGACAGGCTGCGGCAGGGTGCTCAGCTTGCGGGCTGCTCCGCCGAGTCGAGGTCGCGGGCCAGCAGGTCCGCCACCGCCGAAAGCGCTTCCTCAGCGCCCTCGCCGTCCGCCGTCAGCAGCACCTCTTCGCCGCCGCGGACACCCAGCGCCATCACCCCGAGGATGCTCGACGCGTCGACCAGCTGGCTCTCGTCCCGGCCGATCTTGACCGGGACCGGCTGGCGCCCGGCCAGCTCGACGAGCAGCTTCACCGGCCGCGCGTGCAGCCCGACGGGCGAGCCGATCACCACTTTCCTACTGGACATCAGGAACTTCCCATCTTGTGAACGCTCAGTCGACCGATCGGGCCGAGAACTCTTCGACCACCTTGCGCGCCGACGGCACGTCCGGGGCCCCCAGCACCTCGCCGGCCAGGATTTCGCACTGCTCGAGCGTGTAGTCCTTCAACGCGGCCCGCACCGCCGGGACCGCGGACACCGACATCGAGAGACTGGTGATCCCCAGCCCCGCGAACACCGGCGCCAGCCCGGGGTCGCTCGCCGCCTCCCCGCAGATGCCGGCGGGTTTGCCGGCCGCCTTCGCCGCCGCCGCGACGGTGGCCACCAGCGCCAGCAGCGCCGGCTGCCACGGGTCCAGCAGCTCGCCCAGCTCGCCGAGCATGCGGTCGGCGGCGTAGGTGTACTGCGACAGGTCGTTGGTGCCGATGCTGACGAAGTCGACCTCCGCCAGGATGTCCCGCGCCCGGATGGCCGCGGCCGGCACCTCGATCATCACGCCGATCTTGCCGATCCCGTGCTCCCGCGCCAGTTCGCGGAACGCCGCCGCCTCCGCCGGGGTGGCGATCATCGGCGCCATCACCCGCACGTCCGCGTCGTGGTCGGCCGCCGCCAGGCTGATCGCTTTCAGCTGCGCGGTGAGCAGACCGGGGTTGCGGACGCCGACGCGGTACCCGCGCACCCCCAGAGCCGGGTTCGGCTCGTCTTCGGTGTTGGCGAACGGGATGTACTTGTCGGCCCCGGCGTCGAGCGTGCGGAGGACGACCGGACGGCCGCCGAACCCGCGCAGCACCTCGCCGTAGGCCGCCCGCTGCTCCTCGACCGTCGGAGCTTCCGTGCGGTCCAGGAACAGGAACTCGGTGCGGAACAGTCCGACGCCTTCCGAGTCGGCCGCCGCGTCCGACCCCGCGCCGCCGGCACTGCCGACGTTGAGCAGGAGCTTGACCGGATGGCCGTCCGCGGTGGCGCCGGGACCGCTGTGCGCCGCGAGCTTTTCCTTCAGGGACACCGCTTCCGCCTCGATCCGGCGGACGTGGTCGTCGTCCGGGTCGACCGCGACGGTGCCGCGGGTGCCGTCGACCGCGATCCGCGTCCCGTCCGCCAGGCCCGCGGCGCCGGCGCAGCCGACCACCGCGGGGATGCCCAGCGCCCGGGCGACGATCGCCGTGTGGCTGGTCGGCCCGCCCTTCTCGGTGACGATGCCGAGCACCTTCGCCGGGTCGAGCAGCACCGTGTCGGCGGGCGCGATGTCCTGGCCCACCAGCACGAACGCGCCCTCGACGGCCGGGATGCCCGGCTGGGCCAGGCCCAGCGCGGCGGCGATCGCGCGGTCGCGGATGTCGATCAGGTCCGCCGCGCGCTCGCCGAGGTAACCACCGATGGCTTCCAGCGCGGCGACGTGCTTGCCGAACGCGTCCCGGATCGCCCAGGCGGCCGGCCGGCCGTTGGTCACCGCGTCCGCGATGCCGGTCCGCAGGGACGGGTCCTGCGCCATCATGATCTGGGTGTCCATGATGGACTTCGACTCGCCCGAAACCGAAGCCGCGCGCTTCTCCAGGTCCGCCACCGCGGTGTCGAGCGCTTCGCCCGCCGCCGCCAGCTCCGCTTCGGGAGCCGACGGCGCGTCCCAGTGCTCGGGCAGCACCGGGGGCGGCGTCAGCCGCACCACCGGGCCGGCGGCCGCACCCGGGCTGGCCGGGTTGCCGCGCAGTTCGTCAACCACCGTGGGTCGCCTCCTCTAAGGTCCGCACCGCCCGCTCACGCGGGGACGGCGCCCGGCTCGATCGTCACCTTGATCGCCTCGCCGCTGCTGACGACGTCGATCGCCTTCAGCACGTCCGACAGCGGCAGGTGGTGGGTGATCAGGTCGTCGACCGGGACCTTGCCCGAGGAGATCAGCTCGAGCGCCTGGCGGTTGTGGTCCGGGCTGGACCCGTTGGCGCCGTAGATGGTCAGCTCGCGGTAGTGCACCAGGTTCGAGTCGCACGCGATGACCGGGTTGTCCTTCGGCAGGCCGCCGAAGAAGCTGATCCGGCCGCGGCGCGCGGTCATCTTCAGCGCGTCCTCCTGGGCCTTGCCCGCCGCCGCGGCCGTGATGACCACGTCGGCGCCGTCGCCCCCGGTGAGCTCGAGGACCTTCTCGACCACGTCGACCTCGCTGCCGCAGATCGCGACGTCCGGCTTGACGAGGTCGGCCGCGAGGTCCAGCCGGTGCCGGTTGAGCTCGACCAGGTACACCGCGGCCGCGCCCTTGGCCCTGGCCAGCCGCACGTGCAGGCAGCCGATCGGGCCCGCGCCGACGACCACCACGACGTCACCCTCGCCGACCTGCGCGAAGTTCTGTCCGTTGAGGACACACGCGAGCGGCTCGGCCACCGACGCCTCGGCGTAGCTGACGCCCTCGGGAATCCGGTTGACGCCGTCGACCTTGAGGACCTGCTTCGGCACGATCATGTACTCGGCGAAGCCACCGTCGAAGTGGTAGCCCATCGACAGCTGGTTCGGGCAGACCTGCTGCAGCCCCTTGCGGCACTGCTTGCACTCGCCGCACGGGATGGCCGCGATGACCTGCACGCGGTCACCGGGCGCCCAGCCCGACGTGTTCGAGCCGGTCTCCACGACCTCGCCGGCGATCTCGTGGCCGATCACGCGCGGCGGGTCGATGTGGTGGTGCCCGTGCCGGAAGATCTTCAGGTCCGTACCGCACGTCGACGTGTTGTGCACCCGGATCTTGATCTCGTCCGGGCCGGGGTTCGGTTCGTCCGCGTCTTCGACCCGCAGGTCGCCCGGCGCGTAGAAACGTGCCACCTTCATCGGGAAAACTCCTCGTCCACTTCGTTCAACAGTCGCAGGATCGTTTCGGCGTCCGGCGCTTCGCGCAGTTCCTTGACCTGGTCGGCGTCCATCAGGATCCGGGCCAGCGAGGACAGGATCCCGACCTGCTCCGAGCCCTTCGCCGCGATGCCGACGCAGAGCCGGACGTCGTTGCCGTCCCAGTCGACCCCGTCGGGGAACTGGAGGATCGCCAGGGCGGTCCGCTTGACGAACTTGCGGGACTCGTCGGTGCCGTGCGGGATCGCGACCCCCTCGCCGAGGTAGGTCGAGACGGACTTTTCGCGCTCGTGCATGGCGTCGACGTACTCCGGCTCCACCGCCCCCAGCTCCAGGAGCTTCCGGCCGACCTGGGCGATCGCGTCGGCCTGGTCGGGGGCGGTGCGGCCGATGAGCACGGACTCCGGCCCGAGGATGACGGCGTCAGTCGGCAAGGGAACCGCCGTCCCGGATCGCCTGTTCGACGCGGTCGAACACCGGGTCGCCGAGGAAGCTCTGGAACCCCAGGATGACGGCGGTGGTGTTCGCCTTGCGCGCCCGGCTGACCAAAGTGGACTGGCACAGCACGACCTGCGCGTCGCCGGGGATCTCGTTGACCGGCGTGTGCTCGACCTTGACCGAGTACGGCTTCAGCCGCTTGGCCAGCTGGGAGGCGACCATCACGCTGCTGCCCATCCCGGCGTCGCAGGCGATGATGACCTTCTTGACTTCCTTGCCTTCGATGCTGCTCATTCCCGTGCTTCCTTCCTTCGATCGACGGTGATCGTCACGCCACGGCCCCGCCGTTGGCCACGGCCAGCTCGCGCTCTTCCTTCCGGGCGTCCCGGCCGAACTTGAGCAGCACCGCCGCGATGATGAACGACACGGCCGCCGCGATCACGACCCCCGCGATCACGCCCAGGTAGCCGCCCTTCGGCGTCACCGCGAGGACCGCGATGATGCTGCCCGGCGACGGCGTGGCGGTCAGGCCCGCGTTGAAGATGCTGAACGTCGCGACACCCGCCGCGCCACCGGCGATCGCGGCCAGGATCAGCCGCGGGGTCGCCAGGATGTACGGGAAGTAGATCTCGTGGATGCCGCCGAGGAACTGGATGACGATCGCGCCCGGCGCGGTGGCCCGCGCGCTGCGGGCGCCGAAGAGGGTCAGCGCCAGCAGGATGCCGAGGCCGGGGCCGGGGTTCGGCTCGATCAGGAACTGGATGGCCTTGCCGTCCCGCAGCGCGTCGGCGACGCCCAGCGGGCTCAGCACGCCGTGGTTGATCGCGTTGTTGAGGAACAGCACCTTGGCCGGCTCGACGATGATCGAGACCAGCGGCAGCAGGTGGGCGTCGATCAGGGCCTGCACGCCGTTGCCGAGGCCCTTGGTGATGCCCTGCACGACCGGGCCGATGCCCAGCATGCCCAGCACCGCCATCGTGCCGCCGATGATGCCGGCGCTGAAGTTGTCGACGAGCATCTTGAAGCCCGGCGCGGTCTTGCTGCCGACCTTGTCGTCCCAGAGCTTGATCAGGAAGCCGCCCAGCGGGCCCACGATCATCGCGCCGAGGAACATCGGGATCGACGCGCCGACGGCGATGCCGACCGTGGCCACCGCGCCGACGACGGCGCCGCGCTGGCCGTGGACGATCCGGCCGCCGGTGTACCCGATCAGGACCGGCAGCAGGAAGTTGATCATCGGGTCGACGAGCTCGGCGATGTGCGCGTTGGGCGTCCACCCGCTCGGGATGAACAGCGCGGTGATCAAGCCCCAGGCGATGAACGCGCCGATGTTGGGCATGACCATGGCGGCGAGATGGCCGCCGAATCGCTGGATGGTGACCCGTGCGCGTTCGGCCCTCGACGGAGTTGCTTCCTCTTCGCGCTCCGCAGTGGTAGTCATCGTTGGCTTCCTTCTCTGGAAAAGGGTTTGGAGGGTTTTGCCATCCAGCGATGGCGTCGAGCGGGACGAAGGCGGTGCTATTCGCGCACTTTCTCGTCCCACTCCGGACGCGGGTCCACCCGCACTCGACGTGCCCCCACGTCTTCGGGACCCGGCATCGTGCTCCCGGGCAGCGACACCGCGGCCGCTCCCCAGGCGACGGCTGTGGCCAGCGCCTGCGGGCCACTCCCCCCTGCCGCCAGGAACCCGGCGAGCATCGCGTCGCCGGCTCCGACCGAGCTCCGCGGTTCGGCCGATGCGTTGGCGCACCAGACTCCCGCGTCTTCCACCAGCACGGCGCCCTTGCTGCCGAGACTGGCGAGTACCTTCCCCGCGCCGAGGGCGCGAAGCTCCTGGGCGGCGTCGACGACGTCGCGCACGGTGCCCAGCTGCCGGCCGACCGCTTCCTCGAGCTCGTCGAGGTTCGGCTTGACCAGGGCCGGGCCGGCCTTGACCGCGGCGCGGAACGCCGGGCCGCTGGTGTCGATGACGACCTTGGCGCCGGTCGTCGCCAGCCGCGCGATCAGGTCGGCGTAGAAGTCGTCACCGGCGCCGGGCGGCAGGCTTCCCGCCGCCACCACCCATTCCGCGTCGTCCACATGGGACATCAGGGTGTCGCACAGGGTCTCCAGCTCCGCACCCGACAGGTGCGGGCCGCTCTCGTTCACCTTGGTGACGGTCGCGTCCGGCTCGACCACGCTGATGTTGCTGCGCACCGGTTCGGCGGTGCGCACGCGGACGACGTCGATGTTGTAGTCGTGCAGCAGGCCGATCAGGTGGTCGCCGTCGGCGCCACCGGCGGGCACGACCGCCCGGGCCTTGAGTCCGTTGCGGACCAGCGCACGGGCCACGTTGATGCCCTTGCCGCCCGGCTGGACGCGCGCACCCGTCGCCCGGTGCAGCTCGCCCCGGATGAGCCGGTCGACCTCGACCGTCCGGTCGACGCTCGGGTTCGCCGTCAGGGTCACGAACACTTCAGCACACCTCCACCGGGGTCCTCGTTGGTTTGGTTGATATTGCCTGTGTTCATCTTCGTTTGCAAGACCCGACTTCACCCAAAGTTCAACCGTTATCATCGGGAGATCGTGATCTTCCCGCCCTGGCCTGGAAGAACTCCGCACACGCGGCGAAGTCAAAAACCAACACAAAGCAATATCGCCAACACCGCCCCTGGGTACGGCAAGGCGGGCCGGGTGACCCTCCGGAATCCGGAAGATCGCCCGGCCCGCCGCCGAGTTCCCGCACGTCACACCGCTCCGGCCGGTCCGCCGGGCGGCCACCACCGGGGTCACCGCACGAAGTCCGGCAGCGCGCGCGGAGGCCACGACCCGACCCCGAAGATGCCCATGGAGTAGGCCTTCGAGATCAGCGCCGGCCGGTTCTTCACCTTCATCTTCCGCAGCAGCGTCGTCACGTGGTACTCGACGCCACCCCGGCTCATGTGCAGGTTGGCGGCCAGCTGGATCGTGGAGACCCCGGAGGCCACCCCTTCGAGGATCCGCGCGTCCATCTCGGACAGGACCTTCTTCTTGTGGCACGCGACCTGGTGGCCGCGGTCGTTCTTGTCCGGCCGGAAGACGACCGTGAGGCTGTCGAGCCGGTCGCCGAGGCCGTGCACCGTGGAGCCGATGAACTCGCCCGAGAGCGTCGTGCCGTTCTCCCGCATCACGAGGATGCGCTCGACGAACCGGCGCCGTTCGCCGCGGGCCAGCAGCCGCAGCTGGTTCTCCACCTTGCTCCGCACGCTGGGGTGCAGCAGGTCGCACAGGCTGGTCCCGGTCACCGCGTCCGAGCTGCGCTCGAAGACCCGGAAGAACTCCATGCTGGCCGACACCACGCGCAGGCGGTGGTCGAGGTTCACCATGCACATCTCGGGCGTGACCGCGTGGAGCGTGGGCTTGCGCGGAGCGGTCCGGGCGCCCCGGTCCACCAGGACGACACCGACACCCGCAGCCAGATCCGCAACGTCCGCACTCATGAAGGCATTCCTTTCTCCGGCTGGAAGCTGAACCACCCGGGGCGAAAAGGCCGGCGGCGGGGAAGGTCTCGGTGACCGTGTGAGCCGCTCTCCGGGGTGATGCAGATCATGTTATGCACGCTTGATTATCACCGGCAACACAATCCGGACACCTGGTCTTAACACTGTGGTGCGGTGGCGGCGGGGGTACGGAGGTACGGAGGGCGGTGGGGTGCGGTGCGGTACCGAACCCCGTACCGCACGGGCAAAATCGCTGCCCTTTCGCACTTTCGGCCTGGGAAAAGGGGGTCCGAACCAGCACCCCGCGCGCCGCACCGGGCTCCGAACCGTGGTGCGGACCCGCACCGGTCCGCACGCCGGGTGGTACGGACCCCGCACCCCGCGGTGCGGCAAGGGAAATCAGTTCTCGGGGTCGAGCGCGCCGAGGCGCTCGACGAGCTCCGAGCGGCCGCTCACCTCGAGCTTGCGGTAGGTGCCGGTCAGGTTCTTTTCGATCGCCCGCCGGGTGACGCCGAGCGAGTCGGCGATCCGCTGGTTCGTCCAGCCGCGCACCACGAGCCGCGCGACCGTCGCCTCGGTCTTCGTCAGGTTCCCCATGCTGTCACCGGAAAGCCGCAGCACCGGGCCGTTCAGCTCGGTCTCCCCGCTGCCGTCCAACCAGGACGCGCCGATCAGCTTGACCAGCTCCCGGCCCTCGGCCAGCAGCTCCTCGGCCTCCGGCAGCCCGGCGTCGAGCAGGCGGGTGCCCAGGATGACGGCGGTGCGGGCACGCTCGACGACGTTCTCCGACTCGCGGACGATGCCGGCGGCCTCCTGCAGCAGCGCGATGCCCTCGGCGCCGCCGGTCAGCATGCCTTGCAGGCGCAGGGAACGCCCGACGCTGAGCGGTGTCCCCCAGCGCTGCGCGTACTGGTCCTCCTCGGACGCGTGCGCCTGGGCGGCGGCCAGGTCGCCGAGGCGCTGGCGCACCAGCGCGGCCCAGATCCGCCACGGGTACTGCGGGGTGTTGACCCAGCCCTCGCGCTCCAGCCGGCGGCCGCAGTCGAGGAACCGGCCCAGCGCCGTGGCCGGGTCGCCGCGGACCAGGTCGACCATCCCGCGGGTCAGCCGCCGGGCGGCGAACACCCGGTGGTCGGTGCTGTCCATCGGCACGGCCAGCAACCGCTCCCCCAGCTCGGGGTCCTGGGTTTCCAGGGCGACCTGGGCGAGCGTGGTGACCGACCGCGCGAGCGCGTCCGGCCAGGCGTCGTGGCCGGGGCCTTCGAGCACGCCGAGCGCGATCCGCCGGGCCTTGGCCAGCTCCCCTTGCGCCAGCTTGACTTCCGCGGTTTCGGCGGCGATCAGCGGCGCGGTGCCGGGCCAGTGTTCCTGGGCCGCCTGCGCGGCCGCGGTCAGCGCGGGCTCGAGCACCGCGGCGCGGTCGGCCAGCACCGTCGTGGACACCAGCAGCGGCAACGACGTGTAGGCGTGGCGCGGGTCGAGCGGCTCCTCGCTGATCAGTCGCTTGAGGACGGTCTCGACGTCGTCGGCCGCGACGCTGCCCGAAAGCACCGCGGCGTGCAGCAGCACCACCGCCAGCTCGCGGCCCGCGGGCGAGTCCAGCCGTTCGGCCCGGTCGAGCTCGGTGAGCCGGGCCAGCGCGGCATCACCACCCGGCGGCTGCCCGATCCCCGGGTACCAGCCGCGCGCCTCGGCCCGCAGCGTGAGCTCGACCGGTTCGCCCGCGCGCAACGCGGGTTCGACGGCGGCGCGCACGGCCGCGCCGAGGCTCGGCGCCGACGCGGCGAACGCGGGCGGGATCCACAGCGCCGCTTCGGCTTGCTGCGGCCCGGCCGGCAGCAGCGACAACGCCTGCGACAGGTGCCGGGCGGCGGCGACGAGGTCGAACCCGCGTTCCGCGGCGGCCAGCTCGACGAGCAGCCGGCCGCGCTCTTCGCTGTCGGGCGCGGTGTTCAGCAGTGCCCGGCGCAGGTAGCGCGCCGCCAGCTCACCCGCGCCGCGCTCGAGCACGGTCACCGCAGCCGAGCTGAGGATCCGCACTTCCCAGGGGTCTTCGGCGGTGCCGACCTTCATCAGCGTCTCGGCGACACGCTCGGCCGGGCGGCCGTGGTCGTAGAGCAGCCGGGCGGCGCGCCGGTAAAGGGTCTCCCGCAGCTCCACCGGGATCGCGGACTCGACGCCGTCCCGCACGCTCGTGGTGACGAACCCGATCCGGCCGTCCTGGCGGTCGGCCAGGCGCAGCCGTTCGAGGTGCTGCACCGCCGAGGAGTACTCGACGTCGTCGAGGCCGGCGAGGTCGGCGGCGAGCCCGGGTTCGGCGAGGTCGCCGAGCACCGCGACCGCGCGCGCCAGCGCGAGCACCGCCGGCGGCTGCGACCCCAGCGACATCAGCACGCGGTGGTCGAGCACCCGCACCGCTTCGGCCTCTGCGGCGGCGGTCTGCGCGGCGATCGGCCGCAGCCCCTCGGCGACCAGTCCGGTGAGGACGGTCGCGACGTCGGCGGGGTTGCCGCCGGAGACGCGGTGCAGCATCGCGGTGAACGGCTCTTCCGCGCGCTCGCCGAAGGCGACTTCGGCCATCGACGCGACCCCGGACGCCGAAAGCGGGGCGGGCACCACGATCCGCGCGGCCGCCGTCACCAGCTCGTGCACCAGCGGGTACTTCGGCGCCTCGCACTCGTCGGCCAGCGCCAGCGCCAGCAGGATCCGCGACCCGCTCAGCCGCTTGGCGAGGTACCCCAGCAGCCGCAGCGATCCCTGGTCGGCCCACTGCAGGTCGTCGACGATCACCACGACGAGGTCGTCGTGGGACATCGCGTGCACGACCGTGTGCAGTCCATAAAGGACGGCTTCGGTCGGGAGGTAGTGCTCGTGGCCGTTGGTGATGAGCCGTTCCTCGGTCAGCGCGCGCAGGATCTGCTCGGACGCGCCCTGGAACCAGCGGTCCCGTTCGGCCTCGCCGGCGGCGACGAGCACCGGGCGGCACAGCTGCTGGGCGATGCCGAACGCGAAGTCCTCCTCCAACCGGGTGGCGTCCGCGCGCAGGACCCGCGCCCCCGCGCCGAGCGCCGCGGCCGTCGTGTCGCGCAGCAGCGCCGACTTCCCGCTGCCGGCCGGGCCGCTGATCAGCAGCAGCGAGCCGTCACCGCCCGCGGCCGCGTTCAACGCGGTCGCGATCGCGGCCCGTTCGGCGTCACGCTCCAGCAGCACCGGTCATCAACTCGCCGCGGTGCCGGGGCTCATCAGCTCGGCGAGCTGCCCCCGGCCGGTCACGGTCAGCTTGCGGTAGATCCGGGTCAGGCGCAGCTCGACCAGCCGGCCGCTCAGCTGCAGCGCCCGGGCGATCTCCGGATTCGTGCGGCCCGCGGCGGCGAGCGCGGCGATCCGGGCCTCCTGTTCGGACAGGGCGCCGGCGGGGGCGCCGGGCGCGGCCCGGAAACCGGGGTCGGAGCCGTGGCGGGCCAGGCCGCCCGAAACCTCGCGGATCTTCTCCGCCAGTCCGGCCGGCAGCAGCTGCGGCCGCAGGGTCGCCACCCGCCCGAGCAGCGCGGCGGCTTCGGCGGTGTCGCCGTCTTCGAGCCGTGCGGCGGCCAGCTCGGTGACGGCCGTCAGGAAGTCGACGCGGCGGGCGGTGCCCTCCAACAGGGACACGGCGCGTTCGAGGTGTGCCCGGCGCTCGGCGCCGGTGAAGATCTCGGCCAGCCGCAGGCTCGTGGCGCCGCGGGCGCCCGGCACCCCCCAGGTTTCCGCGCGGTCGAGCGCTTCGCGGGCCAGTTCGCCGGCGTCGGCGCCGGAACGGGCCGAGGCGAGCGCCGCGCCGGTCCGCCACGGCAGGTCGACGGGGTTGCCCTCGCGCCGCCCGGCGGCGCCGCGGCCGGCCGCGGTGAAGGCTTCGAGCGCGGCCCGCGCGTCTCCCTTGGCCAGGTGCGCGAAACCGCGTTGCACCAACAGGTACCCCGCCGCCGAGCCGTCTTCGGCGCCGGCCGGGAGCACCGCGCCCACCGCGCGTTCGGCTTCGTCGACGCGCATCGCGGCCAGCGCCACCTCCGCGCGCACGGCCAGCAGGCCCGGCAGCGCCCGCGGGTGCCAGGCCCGCTCCGGCAGCCGCGCCACGGCGGCGTCGAGGTCGGCTTCGGCCTGGCCGAGGTTGCCGCGCCGCACCTCGCAGCGCGCCCGCAGCAGCAGTGCGTTCGCCGCTGCCGCGCGCGCCCCGGCATGGGTCGCGTCCTGGTGGACGTCGGTGAGGCTGAGCACGGCTTCGGAAAGCTCGTCGGCGCAGAACAGCACCCACGCGGCCTGCAGTCGCAGCGTGTACGGGAGGCTCGCGCCCGGTTCGAGCGCCAGCCGGGCGAGCTCCCGCGCGCGGCCGGGCCGCCGCCCGCTGCGGGCGAGCCGCACCGCGTTCGTCGCCGCGCGCACCGGATGGGTGTCGCCGGGCGCGGACTCCGGCGCGTCGAACCCGGGGACCGGGACGACCGGGCCCGCCGAGCAGTCGTCCTGCGCCAGCCGGCCGAGCGCGGCCAGCGCGGCCGTCCCGGCGGCGAACGCGCTGCGCCGGCGGCAGGTCGCGGCGATCACCCGGTGCGCGGTGCGGGTGTCCCCGCGGGCGAGCAGGTGGTCGGCGGCTTCGAGCAGGACCGCGCCGGAGACCTCGGGACCGGTGTCGAGCAGGACGCGCTGCAGGCGCTGGTCGCTCAGCTCCGGCTGGTCGGCGATCTCGGCCAGGGCCAGGCCCAGCATCAGCTTCCGGCGTTCGGCCGGGCTGACCGGCTCCCGCAGGGCCCGCCCGAGCAGCCGGGCCGCGCCGGCGTCGTCACCGAGGGCCCGGCGCTGCTCCGCGGCCCGGCGCAGGGTCGCGACGGCCCACGACGCGCCGACCGGGCGCACGGTGGCGAGCAGCTCGGCGAGCTGGTCGTCCGGCACGGCGGCGCGGTAGGCGAGCTCGACGCACCGGGTGGCGAGCTCGCCGCGGTCGGCGGCGCTCAGCGAGCCGAGCGCCGCGTCGGCGGTGGCGTCGTCGGCGATGCGCGTCGGCGCGTCCTCGCGCACCAGGCCGAAGCCGACCAGCTGGCGCAGGGCGTCGCCGACGCGGCCGGCGAGCGGGCCGGCCAGCGTCGTCACGAGGTCGAAGTCGAGCAGGCCGCGGCACACCGCGATGGCCCGGAGCAGGTTCAGGGCGTCGGCGGGCAGGGCCGCGATCGACACGGCGAGCTCGCCGGCGCGGACGTCGGCCAGGTGCGCGGTGACGGCGGGCAGGTGCGCGGCGACCGGGTCCTGCCCGGCGGCGGCGAGCCGTTCGAGCACCGGCGCGACCAGCGCGGGCCGGCCACCGGTGGCCTCGTGCAGCCCGGCGGTGAACCGCGGGTCGGCGTGGCTGCCGGGGAAGCGGCCGGCGACCAGCTCCCGCAGGCCGTCTTCGGTGAGCAGCCGGACGACGGCGGTCTCGCCGTCGAGCGCGGCCGGGGGCTCGCCGGTGGCCAGCACCGAGCGGACCAGCAGCATCGGCGCCTGCTGCAGCCGGTGTTCCATCGCTTCGAGCCAGGCCGTCGAGCCGGGGTCGGCCCACTGGACGTCGTCGACGGCGATCAGCAGCGGGCCCTGGCTCGCGACGCCCACGAAGTCGCCGCACAGGGTCGGGATCGAGCGGTCGGCCGAGGCGCGGCCGCAGGAGCGGGCCCCGCCGTCGAGGCGGCAGTCGGCGTCGGCGAGGTCGGCGAAGAGCCGGTTGATCACCCCGCGGTGCACGGCGGACTCCCCGGGCGAGCAGGACGCGAAGGCGGTGGTCACCCCGGCGGTCCTGGCCTCGCGCACGACGGCGTCGAGCAGCGCACTGCGCCCGGCGCCCCGCGGCCCGGCGACGGTCACCTGACCGGACCGCCCGGCCAGCAGCCCGCGGATGCCGCGGCGCAGCACACCGAGCTCGTCGTCCCGCTCGACGAGCCGGCCACCGGCGGTGCGGCGCGAGCGGTCGTCCCGCTCCCCGAGCCACGGCACGGTCAGCACCGGCGCGGCGACCGGGAGGGCGGGCCGTCCGGAAGTGCGCAGGACAGGCGCGACCGGCAACGCCGATCCGGCTCTACCTGGTCCGGGCACCACCATCACCCTCCGCCCGCAGCAGCGGTTTCCTGCCGTCACCCGAGGTTCACGAAAGAGTGACGTGGCTATGCAGCCTAAGACGATGAATGTTGGTTTAACAAGTCCGGCGCCTTCGTTTTGTCTGTACTTGACCCCCAGCGTCAACGCACTACCCACGTAGACCCAGAAACCCCTACATTCCGGACCGCGAGCTTGACACCCGGGCAGGGCGGTCGGTGAAGGTGACTCACCAGCCCTGTCGGATCCGTTTCGAGGCCGCGAACATGAAAAAGTCCCACGATCGCCGCGTCGCAACCAGCTCGGCGACGGCCCTGTCCTTCGGCGGCTGGGGCGACTACACGGTGTGGGCCGAACATGGATTCACACCCAAACCCAATTCCGGCCCCACGCCGCCGGCGGATGGTGACGGTGCGCGACCAGAGGGTGACAGTCCGGCCCGACCGGCCGAGCGGCGTGGTCGCGGCGAGGAGGCCGGCGCCGGGGCCACCGAGGGTGAGCCGGCCGCCCGAGGCGGTCGCCGGCGGCCGCGCGGCGACCAACCGGCCCCGGCTCGCCGCCCCGGCGAGAGCGCCGGCTCCCGCGACGGTGACCGCACCCGGGGCCGGGGCAAAGCCGCCCTGCGCGCGGACGATGCCGCCGGTCCCCGAAGCGCGGCGAGGGCCGCCGACGGCACGACCACGCCCCGAGGCAAGACGGCATCCGGCGAGACCGCCGGCCACACCCCAAGCCGCGGCACTCCCGCGCACGGAAACACCAAGCCCGGCGATGCGGCCGGCCGCGCCACCACTGCCCGAGGCAGGACAACGCCCGGCGAGACCGCCGACCGCGGCCCAGCTCCCCGAGGCACGGCGACACCCGGCAAGACCGCCGCCCCCCGAGGCAGAACAACCCCCGGCCAAACCGCCGCCCCCACCCCGAGCCGCGGCACTCCCACCCACCGCACCCCGGAACCCGCCACCCACACGCGTCGCACCCCCGGCCGCGCCGTATCCCCCGCCGAAACCCGCCCGCTCCCGCCCTACATCCGCGGCAGCATCCCCCCGCCTCCCCCGGCTCGGGACCTCCTCCCGCCCGAAGTCATCGTCAGCGCCACCGGGCGGCACCGGCGGGCGGGGGTGCTCGCGCCCGATCTCGCCGCCGTGTGCCGGATGTGCCAGATCCCCACCTCCGTCGCCGAGGTCTCCGCCTACCTGCTGCGGTCGCTGGACGACACCCGCGCGCTCGTGCGGGAAGGTGTCGACGCCGGGCTGCTCGTCGCCGCGGCCGCCGAGCTCGGGGTTGCCGGGCGGCCGCCGCTCGCGTTGCTGCACCGCGTTCACCAGGGACTGCTCCGGCTGTGAACTAGACACTTCCAGGAACGGGCGAACCTACGCTTCGGGGCATGGCGACCCAACTACTGGCGTCCTCCGACGTACTGAGCTACGTCAGCGAGCATTCGCAAGCCGAGGACGAGATCCTGCGCGAACTGCGCGACGAGACGGCGGCGCTGCCCATGGGGGCGGCGATGCAGGTGTCCGCGGAAGAAGGCCGGCTGCTCGCGATGCTGGTCAAGCTCACCCGGGCGCAGCTGGTGGTGGAGGTCGGCACCTTCACCGGGTACAGCTCCCTCTGCCTGGCCCGGGCCCTGCCCGAAACCGGCCTGCTCATCACCTGCGACGTCACCGACCGCTGGCCCGCCTTCGGCCGGCCCTACTGGCGGCGGGCCGGGGTCGAGGACAAGATCGACCTGCGGATCGCGCCCGCCATCACAGTGCTCGACACGCTCTTCTACGAGTACAGCCCGGGCACCGTCGACCTGGTCTTCATCGACGCCGACAAGGTCGGGTACGCCGCCTACTACGAGGCCGCGCTCGGCCTGCTCTCGCCCGACGGCCTCATCGTCGTCGACAACACGCTCTTCTTCGGCCGCGTCACCGATCCCGAGGCGCAGGACCCCGACACGGTCGCCATCCGCGAGTTCAACCGCTTCGTCCGCGACGACCCGCGGGTGGAGATCTCGCTGCTGCCGATGGCCGACGGCATCACGCTCATCCGCCGGGCGAACTGAACCCCCGCAAGCGAAAGAGACCGCCACGCCCGACCCGTGGCGGTCTTTTTCCCTGCCCGCACAACGGAAACGGAGAAGCCCGCCTCGCGGGTCGCGAGACGGGCCTCTGCGGGAAACGGCTCACCGCACCCCGGCGGGCTCGGTGAGGTCGGGCGCCACCAGGGTGACCGTCGTGGGCTCCTCCTGCGGCGCCGGCTCCAGGTGCAGGCGCTGCAGGCCGGGCGCCTCGCCGTCGGGCAGCACGGCCGCGCACGCGCACGCGTCGTCGGCGAACCCGGCGAAGCGGTAGGCGATCTCCATCATCCGGTTGCGGTCGGTCGGCCGGAAGTCGGCGACCAGGTGCGCGTCGGCGGTCGCGGCCTGGTTGGCCAGCCAGCGCAGGATGATCGAGCCCGCCCCGAACGACACGACGCGGCACGACGTCGCCAGCAGCTTCAGGTGCCAGAACTCGTCGAACGTCTCGAGCAGGATCACCCCGACCGCGCCGTGCGGGCCGAAGCGGTCCTGCATGCTGACCACCAGCACGCGGTGCGACGGGTCGCCGAGCAGGCTGCGCAGCTTCTCGTCGGAGTAGTGGATGCCGGTGGCGTTCATCTGGCTCGTGCGGCGCGTCAGCTCCTCGACGCGCGACAGCTCGGAGTCGGTCGCCGGCAGGATCGTCATGCGCAGGTCCAGCGAGCGCAGGAAGTCCTCGTCCGGGCCGGCGAACCCGGCCTGGGCCTCCTGACGGCGGAACGACGCCTGGTACATCTGGCGCCGCCGCCGCGAGTCGACGGTGACCGTGGCCGGGCTGAACTCCGGCAGGCCCGCCAGCTCCAGCACGTCTTCGGCGCGGTAGGTGCGCACCTGCGGGTGGTGGTAGGTCACCTCGGCCCGCTCGCTGTCGCGGTCGTCGACGAACGCGATCGTCTCGAGGGCGAACTTGAGGTCGTCGGCGATCGCCTTGACCGACTGGGACTTCGGGTGCCAGCCGATCTGCGGGAGCACGAAGTACTCCGCCAGCCCCAGCTCCTCCAGCCGCGCCCAGGCGTGCTCGTGGTCGTTCTTGCTCGCGACGGACTGGAGGATGCCGCGCGCGTCGAGGGTCTTCACCAGCTCGCGGACCGCGGGGGCCACCTCGACCGAGCCGTCCTCCAGCAGCGTGCCGTTCCACAGGGTGTCGTCGAGGTCCCACACCAGGCACTTGACCATGGTCGTGCTAGCCACCGGACTCCTCCTCAGTCGCCGGAATTCACGAGGACACGGGTGTGCCCCGCCAGGATGAGCTGGCAGATCTCGTTGCTGCCTTCGATGAGCTCCATCAGCTTCGCGTCGCGGTGCGCCCGGGCGACCACGTGGCCGTCCTGCGCCGCCGCCGAAGCCAGCACCTGCACCGCCGCGCCCGAGCCGCGGGCCGCCGCGGTCGAGCTGACGTACTTGGCCAGCACGGTCGCGACCACCATCTCGGGTGAGCGCTCGTCCCACGCGCGGCTGGCGTGCTCGCAGACGCGCGTCGCGGCCTGCTCGTCGGCGTACAGGTCGGCCAGGTGCCGGGCGACGAGCTGGCGGTCGGCCAGCGGCAGGCCGCCCTGGTGCCGCCGCGTGGCGTGCGCGCCGGCGGCGGCCAGGCAGGCCCGCAGGATGCCGACGCAGCCCCACGCCACCGAGATCCGGCCGTAGGCCAGCGCGGTCGTGACCAGCATGGACAGCTCGACCCCGCCGCCGCCGAGCACCGCCGAGCGGGGCAGCCGGACGTCGTGGAGCCGGACGGTCGAGTGGCCGGCGGCGCGGCACCCGCTGGGGTACGGGACGCGCTCGACGGTGACGCCCTCGGCGTCCGCCGGGACGACGACGGCCGTGCCGAGGCCGTCGAGCTCGCCGACGACCACGATCAGGTCCGCGTAGGCCGCGGCGGTGATCCAGACCTTCTCGCCGTTGACCACGACGTCGTCGCCGTCGGCGCGGACCGTCGTGGCCACTGTGGACAGGTCGCTGCCCGCGGCGGGTTCGCTGAACGCCACCGCGGCGAGGTCGCCCGAGGTGAGCCGGCCGAGGTAGCGGGCGCGCTGGGCCCGGTCGCCGAAGCGCTGGATCGTCCACGCCGCCATGCCCTGGGAGGTCATGACGCTGCGCAGCGAGCTGCACAGCGAGCCGGCGTGCGCGGTAAACTGTCCATTGTGGATACTGCTGGCGCCGACGCCGCCGAACATGGCGGGCACCTCGGCGCACAGCAGGCCACGGGCGCCCAGCGCGCGCAGCAGGTCCTCGGGCAGCAGGCCGTCGACGTCCCAGGCCGCCGCCCGGTCGCCGACCCGCGCGGTCAGCTCGGCGGCGGCCGCCTCGAGGGGGTTGTCACTCATCGAGCAGACGCCCCACGAGCGAGGTCATGCCCTCGACGGTGCGGAAGTTGTCCAGCTTCAGGTCCGGGCCGACGATCGCGATGCCGTAGGTCTGCTCGAGGAACACGACCAGCTCCATGGCGAACATCGACGAGACCAGCCCGGTGCGGAAGAGGTCCTGGTCGACCGGCACGTCCTGCTTGACGCGCCCGGTCAGGAACTCCCGGATCTCCCGCGTCACGGCCTCCGGCGTGCGTGCCGGGGTTGCGGTGGTGGAGACGTCGTTCACTCAGAACACCTTCCCGTACTCGTAAAAGCCCCGTCCGGTCTTCCGGCCGAGGTGGCCGTCGGCCACTTTGGACTGCAGCAGCGCGCACGGGGCGTGCCGCGGGTCGCCGGTGCGCTCGGCGAGCGCCCGCAGCGCGTCCGCGAGGTTGTCCAGGCCGATCAGGTCGGCGGTGCGCAGCGGGCCGGTCGGGTGGCCGAGGCAGCCCTGCATGAGCTCGTCGACCGCCTCCACCGACGCGGTGCCCTCTTCGACCAGCCGCGCGGCGTCGTTGATCATGGGGTGCAGCAGCCGGCTGGTGACGAACCCGGGCGAGTCGCGCACGACGATCGGGCGGCGGCTCAGCCGTTCCAGCAGGCCCAGCACCGAGTCCAGAGTGGACTGCCCGGTGCGCGGGCCGCGGACCACCTCGACGTTCGGGATGAGGTAGGCCGGGTTCATGAAGTGCGTCGCCAGCAGGTCCGCGGGCCGCTCGACCGCGTCGGCCAGCTCGTCCACCGGGATGCCGGAGGTGTTGGTGATCAAGGGTGTCCCCGGGGCGACCAGCGCCGCCAGCTCGCCGAGCACGCTCGCCTTGACCTTGTCGTCTTCGATGACCGCTTCGATGACCGCCGTCGCGTCCTTCGCCGCGCCCAAGCCGGTCGTCGCGGTCAGCTCGCCTTCGGCGACGTCGGGGAACGCGCCCATCAGGCGGCCGTGCCGCAGCTGCTGCGCCACCCGCCGCTTCGCGGATGCCACCGCCTCGCCGTCGGTTTCGACGAGCGTGACCGGAACCCCGTGTCCCAGTGCCATCGCCGTGATGGCCGAGCCCATCACCCCGCCGCCGATCACGGCCGGCCGATCCTGCGCCTGCCCGCCCACCGCGCCTCCTGAGTCTCCGGGATTCTTCCGTGGTGCGAAGGAAGCGTCGGGCACGGCGGTGGCCGCGGTCAACGAACCGGCGGCAACTCTAGGGTTTTCCGTCCGGCCCGGCCGCGTCCGGATCGGCGCGCAGCACACCCAGCGCCGCGAGATCGCCCATCCAGGCGCGCAGCGATCCCGTCAGCTCCGCCGGTTCGACACCGCAGGTGGGCGCGAGGGCGCCCGCCGCGGCCGCGGGATCCCAGTCGTGCTGGGCCAGCGCGATCCACATCGCCGCGCCGAGCCCGCTGGCGAGCACGCGGTGCTCCCCGGTGGGCAGCACCATTTCGAGCACGCCGGTGTCGTCGACGACCACCGCTAGCCCGGGCACCGGACGCATGGCGCTCCCCCGGGTTCTCCGTGCGCCGCCGGGCGCGTGCGGCCCCCGTGCGGCCGCATCCTCGTCACAGCGCCGGTTCCGGCGCGAGCAGGCCGCCGGGGAACCGCTCCTGCAGCTGGGTGCGGCCGGTGACCCCCAGCTTGCGGTAGACGCTCGTCAGGTGGATCTCGACGGTCCGCACGGCCAGCTGCAGCGCGTCCGCGATGGTCCGGTTGGTGGCGCCGGTCGCGGCGAGCTCCCCGACCCGCCGTTCGCCCAGGGTCAGCACGTCGGTGACGCTGCCGGTGACCGCGTAGTTGCGCCCGCCGGCCGCGGTGACACCCGCGCGGGCCTCCTCGGCCCGGCCCCAGAACCCGGACCGCACCGAACGGTCCACAGCGGACCGGAACCGCCGGCGCGCGCCCTGGTGGTCACCGGCGCGCAGGAGGGCCCGGCCCAGCGCAGTCTCCGCCTCGGCCAGGTGCCAGGACGCCGCGGTGCCGGCGAGCACCTCGGCCGCCGCGGTCAGCCCGTCGACGGCGGCGCCGCCTTCGGCCACCAGCCCGCGGCCCAGCAGCGCGAGGCCACGCGCGGACGCGGTTCCCCACGCCCGGGCCAGTTCTTCGCCGTGCGCCACGAGCCCGGCGGCCTCCTCACGCCGGCCGAGCCGGACGAGCACACGGGCGCCGTCGAGCCACCACGGGACGAACAGCGGGTTGGCCCCGCCCTCCGCCCGCAGCGAGTCGCCGCAGCGGCGGGCGTGGCCCAGCGCGCCTTCGAGGTCGCCGCGCGCCTCGGCCAGCCGCGCGCGGGCCAGCAGATGGGCGGGGAAGCGCAGGACGGACCCGTCGAGGCCGAAGCGGTCGGCACGGGCCAGCGCGGCGGCCGCGCCTTCGGTGTCGCCCTGCTGCAGCAGGGCGAACGCCTGGGCGACCAGGGGTGCGGTCGCGAGCTCGGCGCGGTCGTCGCGCTCGGCCGCCCGCACGGCCGCCGAAGCGTCGGACAGGGCACGGGAAAGGTCGCCCGCGCCGCACGTCAGCCACGAGTGCGCGGTCAGCGTCACGACTTCCGTCCAGCCGGTGTCGCCGCGCACGGGCCCGGGCGAGAGCCCGCCGAGGGCGGCCAGTGCCTCGTCGACTTCGTCCGCGGCGAACAGCACGAAGGCGGCCAGCGAGCAGGCCCACCGCACCGAGGGTTCCGGCCGTTCCAGGGCCCGGCGCGCGCAGGAGACCGCGAGGTCGCGGTCGGCGCCGCGGATCATGTGCGCCAGCGACGCCAGGGCCAGCACGCTCACCTCGGCCGACGTCTGGCCGGTCAGCGCGGACATCGACGGCAGGCGCGCGCCGACGAGCTCGAGGGTGCCGGGCTGTTCGAACGCGACCGCCAGCAGCGCGGCCTCCAGCTCCGTGCGCAGGACCCGGCCGGCGTCCCCGGCGGGGTCGGCGTCGAGCTGCTCGAGCGCGCCGGTCAGCAGGCTGGTCGCTTCGGCCGCTTCGCCGGCCGAAAGCGCGGCGATGGCCAGCTGCAGCGAGATGCGCGCGCGGCTGCCCGTGTCTTCGGCCAGCCCGGACATCCCGGCGAGCGTCGCGTAGGCGGCCAGCGGGTCGCGCACGCCGACGAGCCGGGCGAACTCGATGCGCACCGGCATGTCCTGGGGCCGGTCGGCGACGAGGACCCCGAGGTAGCGCGCGGCGTCGTGCGGCCGGCCCGCGCGCTCGGCGGTGCGCGCGGCTTCGGCGAGCACGTCCCGCATCCAGCGCTCCGGCAGCCGGCGACGCCCGACCAGGTGCCCGGCGACGTCTTCGGGGGCGCGGCCGCGGTCGTTGAGCAGCCGGGCCGCGGTCAGCCGCAGCGGGTCCAGCCGCCGCTCGGGCACGCCGGCCAGCACGGCGTCGCGGACCGCGGCGGAGGCGAGCTCACGCCCGTCCGCGCGCAGCACGTGTTCGGCGGCCAGAACCCCGAGGGCGTCCGCGGCGAGCGGTTCGGGCACCCCGCCGAGCAGGCCGGCGAGCTCCACGTCGGGCCGGCCGAACACCGCCACGGCTTCGGCCACCCGCCGCACGTGCTCCGGACGGCCGGCCAGCACCCGCTCGACGAGCCGGGCGCGGGCGGCCGGGGCCAGCGCCCGGGCTCGCGCCAGGGCCGCTTCCTCCGGGGCGAAGCCGTCGAGGTGCAGCGCGGCGCAGATCTCCCCGAGCAGGGCCGGGTTGCCGCCGGTCAGCTCGGCCAGCTCGGCGGTGAAGCCGGGCCCCGGCCGCTCGGGCCACCACGCCGCGACCGCCTCGGCGACGTCGGGCTCGTTGAAGGCGCCCAGGTCGACGGTCGCGACGTCACCGGGCGGCAGGGTCATCGGCGGCCACAGCGGCCGGTCGGCGGGCCGCTGCGCGACGACGACCAGCAGCGGCTGCTCGGCCCCCCGGTGCGCCTGGTGGGCCAGCACCCGCACGGAGGCCTCGTCGCAGTGGTGGAAGTCGTCGAGCAGGACGACGACCGGGCCGGTCGCGGTCAGCTCGGCCAGGCGGCGGCCGAGCCGCCGCGAAAGCACCGCCACCGGCATCCCGTAGCGGCCCCCGGCGTCCGGGAGCAGCCCTTCGACGGCGTTCCCGGCGCTGCCGCCGGGACGACGGCAGGTTTCGGACAGCACGGTCGCGCGGTCACCCGCGACCCGCGCGAACTCCGCCAGCAGCGCCGTCTTGCCGGTGCCGGTCGCCCCGCGGACCCGCACCAGGGTCGCCGAACCGGCCCGCGCGTTGGCGAACGCCGAACCGAGGACCTCCAGCTCCCGCCGCCGGCCCACCACGCGACCGGCGACAGCCGTCACCTCCGCCATCCTCACCCCACTTTCACGGAAGGCGGCGGCCGCCCAGTCCTTCGTCGTCGGCGCCGTGCCACATTTCCCGCGCGTACGGCGCGTCCGGCACCGGGATCCGGTCGGTGGCCACGCCGAGCGGGACCACGGGCAGCTCCCCCAGCCCGGTTTCGATCCAGCCGAGGTCGCTCATCAGGCGCCGCATCGGCGGGGTGTCACCGTGGATCCGGTGCAGCGACTGGATGGCTCGGCGCAGTTCGGTCGCCTTGCGCCGGGCGGCGGTGAGCGCGTCGGCAGTCATCGGGGCTCCTCTCGGGCAGGGCAGTGTCCCGTGGCCCGGCCGACGTTAGGCGGCTTCGCACCCGGAAAACCCCGGACCTCGCGGCGGTCCGGCGGGTGTGAGCGGCAACACTAGGGAATCCGTGGCCGGGAGCGGCGTTGACTGGCTGATCTGAACCCGCGTCGAAGGGAAGAGCTCTCGTGAACATCGCGGACAACGCCACCACGTCGTGGATCCGCCGGTACCACCCCGCCCCCGGCGCGGGGACCCGGCTGGTCTGCTTCCCGCACGCCGGTGGCTCGGCGAGCTACTTCCACCCGGTCTCGGCCCGGTTCGCCCCGGCCGTCGACGTCGTCTCCCTGCAGTACCCGGGGCGCCAGGACCGGCGCCGGGAGCCGAACCTCGACTCCATCGCCGCGCTCGCCGACCTGGTCGCCGACGAACTGGCGGCCCTGTCGGACAAACCGGCTGTCTTCTTCGGACACAGCATGGGCGCGGTCCTCGCCTTCGAAACCGCGTGGCGGCTCGAACGGCGCGGGGTCCGGGCGCCCGGCGCGGTGATCGCGTCCGGCCGGCGCGGGCCGTCGACCTTCCGCGACGAGCGGGTCCACGAACGGGACGACGACGGGATCCTCGACGAGGTCCGCGAGCTCAACCGGCTGGACAAAACGGTCATCGGCGACGACGAGATCCTGCGGATGGCGCTGCCCGCCATCCGCGCCGACTATCGGGCGATCGAAACCTACAGCTGCCCGCCGGACCGGCGCGTCCGCTGCCCGGTGACCGTCCTCATCGGCGAGCGCGACCCGAAGGTGACCGCCGAGGAGGCGGGGAACTGGGGCGAGCACACCGAAGGCGGCTTCCGGCTGGAAGCGTTTCCCGGCGGGCACTTCTTCCTGGCCCGTCAGCAGAGCGCGGTGAACGCCGAGATCGAACGCGAGCTGCACGCCCTCACCGCTCCCGCCGCGGCATTGCACTCCGGGCGTGATTCAACATAAAGTAACATCACCAACCACACAGAACGACATGGCGGGGGTCGCGGGTGTACGCGGAAGAGCGTCAGCAGCTGATCCTCGAGCGAGCGCGCTCCAACGGCCGGGTCGACGTGGCCGAGCTGGCCGGCGAGTTCGCGGTGACGACGGAAACGATCCGCCGCGACCTCACCACCCTCGAGCGCCACGGGTCGCTGCGCCGCGTCCACGGCGGGGCGATCCCCATCGAGCGGCTCGGCTTCGAACCCGCGTTGAACACCCGCGAAAGCGTGATGACGGGGGAAAAGAAGCGGATCGGCAAGGCCGCGCTCGCCGAGCTCCCGGCGGAGGGCGCGATCCTGCTGGACGCGGGCACGACCACCGCGCACCTGGCCGAGGCGCTGCCGATCGACTGCAACCTCACCGTGGTCACCAACTCCGTCAACATCGCGCTGACGCTGTCCAAGCGGCCCAACCTGACGGTGATGCTGGTCGGCGGCCGCCTGCGGGCGCGCACGCTGGCGTCGGTCGACTCGTGGGCCCTGCACTCGCTCAGCGAGACGTTCGTCGAAGTCGCCTTCATGGCCACCAACGGGTTGTCCGTCGAGCGCGGCCTGACCACCCCGGACCCCGCGGAAGCCATGGTGAAGCGCGCGTCGATCGCCGGCGCCCGCCGCGTGGTGCTGCTGGCCGACCACACCAAGGTCGGCAACGACCACTTCGCCCGCTTCGCCGAGCTGTCCGAAGTGGACACGTTCATCACCGACGGCGGCATCGACTCGACGGTGGCCGCCGAGATCGAGCGCGAAGGCGTGAACGTCCGGACCGCCTGAGCTACCAGCGCACCGGCAGCTCGTAGAGTCCGAAGAGGACTCCGTCGTGCTTGAACTCGAGCTCGTCGGCCGGCACCGCCAGGCGCAGGCGCGGGACCCGCGCGAACAGCGTGTCCAGGGCGACCGCCATCTCCAGCCGCGCCAGGTTCTGCCCGATGCACTGGTGGATCCCGTACCCGAACGCGACGTGGTGGCGCGCCGAGCGGGCCGGGCAGAACTCACCGGCGTCTTCGAACACGGTGCCGTCGTGCCCGGCGGCCAGCCCGAGCGGCGCGACCCCTTCGCCGCGGCGGATGAGCTGGCCGGAGATCTCGAGGTCTTCGGTGGCAACGCGCAGGCTGACCACGTCGGAGATGGAGTAGAACCGCAGCAGCTCTTCGACGACGCCGTCGTGGCCGATCCACTGTGGATTGTTCAGCAGCGTGACCACGCCGAGGGAAAGCATGTTGGCGGTCGTCTCGTGCCCGGCGACCAGCAGCAGCATGGCAACCCCGAGCAGCTCGGCGTCGTCCAGCGCGCCGCCGGCGAGCAGCCGGCTGATGAGGTCGTCGGCGGGCTGCTCGCGCTTGGCCGCGATGAGCTCGGTGAGGTAGGTGTTGATCTCGCCCAGCGCCACTTCCCGTTGCCGGGCGGTCGAAGCCAGGTTGACCAGGACCCGCGTGCGCGACTCGAAGTGCTCGTGGTCTTCGTAGGGCACGCCGAGCAGCTGGCAGATGACGAGCGAGGGCAGCACGAGGCAGAAGGCGGACACGAGGTCGGCGGAGTTCCCGGCGGCGAGCATGGCGTCGATCCGCTCGTCGACGACCCGCTGGACGCCCGGGCGCAGGTCCCGCACCTTCCGCACGGTGAACTCGGGGATGAGCAGCTTCCGGAACCGCGTGTGCTCGGGCGCGTCCATCGCGACGAACCACCCGGGCAGTGCCTCGGGAGCCCCGCCGGTGGCGGGAAAACCGGGCTTCGCCGGATCCGAGCTGAGCCGCGGATCGGTCAGCGCGGCCCGCACGTCCTCGTGCCGCGCGACCAGCCAGACGGGAGTGCCGCCGGGCAGCATCGTGCGGCAGAGCCCGGGCCGGGCCCGCAGATCCGCGTAGCCATCGGGCGGCGTGACCTGGCCGGGCGCCCGCCGCGGGAAGTCGACGACGCCGGGTTCCGTACTCACCATGCACCGGTTCTACCGCGCCGCCCCGCCCGGATCCCGGTTCGGCGGCGGAAGTCTGCAAAAACCCCTAGGCGGCCCACCCGGCCGGCGCAGCGTACCCCGGTCACGTTTCGCGCGCAGTCCGGCGGCAGTGTCCTCAGGGGAATGGGGCAGACCCGGAAGGTCCGGCGGGCAATGGTGGCGACGCTTCGTCCGCGTCGACGTACTTTCGAGGACGAAGATTCTTTTCCGATTCCGGAGAAAGGAACCACAATGGCGAACACCTGGGCCAGAACAGCCATGACGGCCGCGGCGGCGGCATCGGCCGTTTCCCTGCTCGGCGCCGTTCCCGCCGCGGCCGCGGACGTCACCCGGCACTGCGTGCTGAACTCGGAAACCGGTGTGCAGCACTGTTCCACGGGAACGCAGCGCTCGGTGGCCGACGCGGAGGCGGACGGGCAGGTCGTGCAGGGCACCTTCTTCGACGGTCCCGACTACAGCGGGAACTCGCTCACGATCACCGGACCCGAACTGTGCAAGAAGGACGGCTGGGTCAACTGGCAGTTCGACCTGGGTGACGACTGGAAGAACAAGATTTCGTCCGTGCAGCCGTGGGGCGACTGCTGGATCTGGCTCTACCCGGAGCCGAACCTCGGCGGCGACCGCGACGGCCCGTTCAAGGAGAACACCGGCAACGTCGGGTCCTTCATGGACGACCGCACCCAGTCCATCGGTTTCAGCTGAGCGAAGGAGTGACCACCATGACCAGCAAGCGCACCGCATGGACGGCGGCGGGCCTCGGCCTGCTGACCGCCGCCGGGCTCGTGCTCACCGCACCCGGCGCGTCGGCCGACGGCCAGCCCACCGCGCGGGAACTGCTCGACAAGTGCGACAACGGCACGGACTCGTGCGTGTTCCACCCGGCGGGCCCGCCGGAGGAGCACACCGGGGCCGGGCACCAGGTCGGCGAGGCGGCCTACAACTGCACCGGCGATTTGCAGCGCAGCACGGTGAACTGGTCCGACACCACCGGCGAGTCGAACAGCTTCGGCGTCTCCCTTTCGGCCGAATACGGGTTCTCGGAAGTGTTCAAGGTGTCCATCGAGACGTCTTACCAGCACACGTGGGAGTCTTCGCACACCGAAGGACAGGCGACCAACGTCGACGTCCGGCCCGGGGAAAAGGGCTGGGTGGAGCGCGCGCCGAAGATGCAGAAGGTCCACGGCACCTATGAGATGCACTTCCCGGACCGGTTCTACGACCACTACATCTGGTACCAGGACTTCGACGCGGACGGCCCGGTCCCCGGCTCGACCGGCGACATCACCCAGCACACCGCCCCGATGACCGACCAGGAGCGCACGGAGCACTGCGGCTGAGCCGACGGCCGCCGCCGGAGAGGCGATCCGGCGGCGGCCTGGCTCGTCTCGGCGGCCGCCACCCCGCACCGGCACTTGCCGTGGGCGGCAGACGGCGAACTACCCAGAGTGACGAACACCCGAAGGATCCTCATGATCACCGACCGGTGAAACCGAGCTGACTTCGGCAGATCCGATCGCGTAGCAGTCCATGCGATCACTCTGTGTATCGGGGTGGCGACAAGTGTCGCATGATCATCACGGTAGGTTTCTCGCCGTTCACAGGGGCCCGACGACGCGTCCCCGCCATCCCCCAAGCCAGCGCGCGCCCCGTGGTGCGGGCTGTTTTGCCGTGCCGAAAGGAAGTTGCTTGACCGCCACGACGTTGACACAGGTGCTCAGCGAGCCCGCCACCACCGGGGCCACCCGGCTGGTCGTGCGGTGGGACCGGGAAACCGGCTGGGCGCACCTGGCCATCGCCGTTCCGGGCGCCGGTCCGGCCCGCTTCGCGGGTTTCCACCGGTTCGCCGCGGGAAGCCCCGGAGCCGTCGCCGCCGAGCTCGCCGCCGCCGGGTGCGTCTCCGCTCCCCCGCTCCACCTCGACGACACCCTGTCGGAGATCGAAGCCGCCCTGCCGGAGGTGGCCGCCGATGCGTGTTGACGACCTGCACCTCGCCGGGATCGGCGTCGAGGTCGGCGCGCTGACCCCGGTCGCCGTCTCGCTGGCGGCCGGCGAGTTCACCGCAGCCGACGCCGGCCGGACCGGCCAGCTCTCCACCGCCGTCGCCGGGCTGCCCGGCCCCGAGCTCGCCGTGCGCGCGGGGCGGAAAGCGTTGCGCCAGGCGGAGACCACGAGCGGCGAGCCGGTGTGGCCCACCCTGTGCCTGCACGCCGGGATCTACCACCCCGGCATCGACTTCTGGCACGCGGCGTCCTACGTGCGCGACCAGCTCGGCGTCGGCGCCGGTCCGGGCCTCACGCTCGAGCTCGGCGCGATGAGCAACAGCCTGGTCGCCGGCCTGGACGTCGCGGCGAGCGTGCTGCGCGGCCGCCCGGACCACGAGGCCGCGCTCATCACCGCGGGCGACCGGTTCGGCGGCCCCGGCTTCCCGCACTGGACCACCGACACGGGCATCGTCTACGGCGACGCCGGCAGCGCGGTCGTGCTGTCCCGCCGGCCGGGACTGGCGCGGGTCCGCGCGGTCGCCTCCTACACCGACCCGTCCCTGGAAGGCCTGCAACGCGGCGACGAACCGTTCCGCTCCGCCAGCATCACCGCCCACCGGTCCCTCGACATCCGCAGCCGCAAGCGCCAGTGGCTCGGCCGCCACGGCGGGCCGGCCCACGTCGACAGCCGCAACGCCGACGGCGTCACGGCGGTCGTGAAGACGGCGCTGGCCGACGCGGGTGTCGACCTGCCCGACATCACCCGGATCTGCGCCCCGCACTACGGCCGCCGCCTGGTGCACACGCAGATCCTGCGCCCGCTCGGCATCCCCGAGCACCGCACGATGACCGAGCTGGGCCTGCGGGTCGGCCACCTGGGCGCCAGCGACCAGATCGTGGCGCTCGAGCACCTGCTCCGCACGGGTGAGGCCGGTCCGGGCGACCACGTGCTGCTGCTGGGCATCGGCGTGGGCATGACGTGGACGGCGGTCGTGCTGCAGCTCGGCCCGGCGTCCGCGCGCCCGGCGGCGTGACCGTGATCGCCTGAATCCGTTCTGCCGGTTCGGCGGCGGGATGCCAGAGTGAAGGGGTGGATCTGTCCCGTCCGGAGCAGGCTCCGGACCGGACGCTTGCCGCCCCCGGCCTCCAGCAGGCCGGAACCGCCGCCTCGCTGCGCCGTCGTGTCCGCGACGCGTGCGGCGAAGCGGGGGTTCCGGTCGAAGACCGTGCCCGGCTGGTCCTGGCGGTCACCCTCGTCGTCGAGCCGGTTCTCGAAGACGGCGGCGTGGTCACCCTCACGACCGCCGTCACCGAAGACGTCCTCACCGTCGCCGTTCGGCTGCCGGAGACCGCGTCCCGGCCGGTCCTCGACGACCTGCCGTTGCCGGCGGTCGCCGGCGCCGACGGCACCGTCGGCTGGCAGGTCGCCACCGGGCGCCGACCGGTCCCCGCGCCCGCCGACGACGAGCGGGCGACCCGGCAGGAGATGCTCGCGCTGGTCGCCGCCGCGGACGCGCAGGCCCGGGAGCAGCAGGACCTGCGCACCGAGCTGGCGGAAACCAACAGCGGCGTGCTGGCCATGTACGTCGAGCTCGAGCAACGCGACGAGCAGCTCCGCAACGCCCACGCCCGGATCTTCCAGGAGCTGGAAGACGCCCTGCGCCCGCCGCCGCCGGAGGTCCCGGGGCTGGAGCTCGGCGTCTGCTACTCCCCGACCGAACCGGACTCCCCCACCGGCGGCGACCTCTACGACTGGTTCGTCCTCCCCGACGGCCACCTGCACGTGACCCTGGTCGACGCGGTCGGCCACGGCGTCACCTCGACGAGGGACGCGCTCACCGTCACCCACGCGATCCGCACCTTGGCCCTGGAAGGCCGCCCCTTCGCCGACCTGATCGCGCACGCGTCCCGCGCCCTCGCCCCGATCGCCCCCACGCTGATGGCCACGGTGCTGCTGGCCCGCGTCGACCCCACGACCGGCCACACCCAGCTCGCCAACGGCGGCCACCCGGAGCCCGTCCTGGCCGACAGTGCGGGAGCAACGAGGCTCCTCCGCCCGGCCCGCGTCGGCCGCGGCGTCGGCTTCCCGAACCCCGGCAGCCCCTGCCTGGTCGACGTCGACCTGGAGCCGGGCGCCACCCTGCTGCTGTACACCGACGGGCTGGTCGAATCCCGCAAGGACGTCGACGAAGGCCAGGCCCGCTTGCTGGAGGTGGCCGGCACGCACACGAGCCACCCGGCGACGCTGCTGCCGGCCGAGGTGGTCGCCCGGATGCACGACGTCGTCGTGTACGCGGACGACACGGTGCTGCTGGCGATCCGCCGGAACTCGTAGGCCGCCGCGCGCAACGGTCAGGAACGGCGGCGGACGCAAGCGATCGTCACCGCCACGATGACGGCGAACACCGGGCCGGTCGCGATGTGCACCACCCCCAGGACCAGAGGCTGGTTGCCGCGGTAGTAGACCACCTGGAGCGCGCCGTTGACGACGTTGACCGCCGCGCAGGTGAGCGTCGAAACCGTGTGGATCCGCCGCAGCCGGGGCACCGACCGCCAGTCCGCGGGGCCGCCGGCCACCCGGTTGAGGAGGAGCCCGGTCAGCGGACGTCCGATGAGGACGGTCGTCACGCAGACGGCGATGACCGCGAACGGGATGAGCGCCGGGATGAGGAAGAACCCGCGCGCCTCACCGGTGACGGCGGCCACCACCGCGCACGCCGCGACCAGCAGCAGGCCCAGCGCGGCCTGGCGCACCGGCTGACGCCGGCCCAGCCGCCAGCCGAACGCGGCGATCGCGGTCACCGCGGCGGCCACCAGGCCCGCGGTGAGGTCACCGGCGGCGTTGGCGGCCACGAAGGCCACCGTCGGCGCGGCGGTCACCGCGATGCCTTCCCAGCGGTTCTTCCGCGGCGGGCCGGCGGGCTCGGGCGGGGCGAGGACTTCCTGGTTCGTGTTCACACCGGAAACGTCTCACATGAAACGTTCTTGCGCAAGCTTGTATCGACTGATACGTTCTCGGTCATGACGATGCGGCTGGAGACAGCGAGAGCGACGGACCGGCCGGGCGACGAGTCCCCGTTCGCCCTCGGCCTGCTGCTGCGGCGCGCCCACGACCGCGTCGCGGCGGAGCTGCTGGCCGTCCTGCGGCCGCTGGGGCTGGAGTTCCGGCACTTCATCGTGCTCGTCGCACTCCACACCGGCGGGCCGATGAGCCAGCAGGCGCTCGTCGGCGCCGTCGGCAGTGACAAAGCCACGATGGTGCGCGTGGTCGACGACCTCGAACGCGCCGGGCTCGTCACCCGCGATCCGCGGCCCGGCGACCGCCGCGTGCACACGATCACCCCGACCTCCGCCGGGACGGCCGTGTTCGACACCGCCCACCGCAACGCCGAGCCTGTCGCCGCGCGCCTGAGCGAGGGACTCGGCGATGTCCGGCTCCTGCTGCACCTGCTGACTCAGCTCGCCTTTCCCGGCGAAGCCTGACACCGACAAGGGAGAACCATCATGCGAGTCGTCATCGCCGGCGCCGGGCTCGGCGGCCTGTGCCTGGCCCACGGGCTGCGCCGGGCCGGCGTGGACGTCGTCGTCCTCGAACGCCACCCGACCCCGCACGCCCGGCCCGCCGGCTACGGCATCCACCTCAACGCCGACGGCCTGCACGCCTTGCACTCCTGTCTCCCCAAGGAGAACTGGACGCGGCTGGTCGAGACGTCCACGCCCGCACCGGACATCGTCCGCTTCCACGACCAGGAGCTGCGGGTGCTCGCCGAACGCGACCACACCGGCACCCCGGCCAACGCCGATCCCGTCACGCGCCGGCGGGCGGTGAACCGCGACTCGCTGCGTGACGCCTTGCTCCTCGGCTGCGACGAGCTCATCCGATGGGGCACGGCCTTCGAGCGTTTCGACCACCTCGGCAAGGGCGTCCGCGTGCACAGCGCCGACGGCCACTCGATCGACGCGGACCTGCTCGTGGGGGCCGACGGGGCGAACTCCCGCGTCCGCGAGCAGCGGCTGCCCGATCTCCGGCGTCAGGACCTGGGCATCGTCAACGTCGCCGGCCGCGTCCGGCTCACCCCCGAGCTCGCGGACGCGCTACCGCCGACGCTCGTCGACGGCGCCGTCAACAACGTCGTGCCCGCCCGGCCCGGCTGGCTGTTCCTGTCCACATGGGACACCGGCGCCGAGGCGCGGTACCTGGTGTGGGCGTGGGCCGCGGACCGCTCGACCTACCCGGGCGACCTCGGCGCCACCGACCTGCTCGACCTGGTCCGTGACCGGACCGCCGCCTGGGCGTCCCCGCTCCGGCGGATCATCGCCGAGACCGATCCCGCGACCGTCGCGGCGATCCCGCTCAAGACGATGCCGCAGCTCCCGGACTGGGCGCCGACGGCCGTCACCCTGCTCGGCGACGCGATCCACACCATGACCCCGATGGCCGGGATCGGCGCCAACACGGCCCTGCGGGACGCCGACACGCTGTGCCGCCACCTGGCCGGAGACGGCGGCGTGCCGGGCTACGAAGCCGAAATGCGTGGCTACGCCAACGCGGCGCTGGCGCTGTCCACCCGCAACGCCCGCGGCGCGGCGACGACCTCCCGCCTGCCGCGCCACGCCTTCCGGACGGTCCTGCGCCTCGCCGAAGCCCTGCCGCCGGTCAAACAGCGTCTGTTTCCGGTCCCTCGAGGAGGTGCTGCGGCACCGGGTTAAGCCTCGTCACCGGGCGGATAGGTGAACCTGGTCAGCAGGTCCATCAGCTTCGCCGGTTCACCCGCGCGCAGGTGCGAAACCAGCTCTTCGGCCGGGGCGAGCGCGTCGTCGTGCGCGGCGTCGAAGACCTTCAGGCCGGCCGGCGTGATCTCGACCTCGCGCACCCGCCGGTCCCCCGGCACGGCGTTGCGGACCGCGAACCCCTTCGCCTCGAGGTCATCGACGACCCGCATGACCCCGGCCTTGTCCGAACCGGTCGCCTCGACCAGGTCCCGCTGCATCGTCGGCCCGCGGTCCACGAGGACGAGCAGCACGGCGAAGTGCCGCAGCTCCAGCCCGTGCGGCCGCATCGCGGCGGCCATCGCCCCGGCAGCGCGGGCGTGCGCCCGGCGCAGCAGCAACCCCAACGCGAACGGGGACGCGTCTCCCGGGCGGTCGGTGGCGCGGGTCCTGGGCTTCGCGGTCATGCGAGCACCCTACCCCCAGTGCGTCGGGTGATACGGTTTCATTCGATACGGAACAGGGAGGTCGCCGCCAGGAGCCGGCCGCCGGCGACCAGGGAACCCGCCTGCTTCACCGGCCGCACCCGGACGCTGACCTCGTACCCGTCGATCGCCCGGATCTTCGCGATGCGGGTCGTCAGGTAGCGGTAGAGCGCCTCGGGGTCCCGGCAGGCCACCACCGCCATCAGGTTGTCCGGCCCGCTGACCGCGAGCGTCACGGCGACCTCGTCGTGCCGCGCCAGCTCTTCGCCGACCTCTTCCAGGTGCCGCGGGGCGACCCGGATCCAGATGGTCGCGTGGGAGTGGTAGCCGAGCCGCTCGGGCAGCAGGTCGACGTCGTAGTAGAGCGCGCCGGACGTCTCCAGTGCGGCCAGCCGCCGCGCCACCCGCGCCTTGGTCGAACCGGTCTCGCGGGCGAGCCGGGCGTGGGTCGCGCGACCGTCCGACGCCAGCACGGCCAGCAGTCCGGCGTCCTCGGCGGAAGGTTCGATCGGCGGTCCGGCGACGGGGGGCAGCTCGTCCCGGAGCTCCCGTTCCTGCGCGGGACTCAGCCGGCCGTCGTACCCGGTCCAGTCCGACGCGCCGCGCGGCCCGAACCGGTGCAGCAGCAGGTCGATGCGCACGCCCAGCACGGAAACGGACTTCGGCAGCTGCCGCAGCAGCACGTCGTTGCCGTCCGATCCGCTGCCGGCGCGCAGCAGGCACATGACCTCCGCGCCGCCCGAGGTGATGTGGGCGAACGAAACCTCCGGACGCCGGGCGAGCGCGTCGGCGACGGTGTCGACCCGGTCGGGCCGGCAGCGGATCCGCGCCACCCACTCGTCGTGCCGGCCCGCGGCGGGCGCACTCCGGCCGAGCACCCGCAGCACTCCCTCGCCGCGGAGCGCCGCGTACCGGCGGGCCACCGTCTGCTCGGACACCCCGACCAGCTGCCCGATCCGCCGGAACGACGCCCGGGGAGAGCATTGCAGCGCGTGGAGGATCTGCAGGTCAACTACGTCGAACATGCCGGAAGTGTCGCATGAACGCCGATCGCACGGCATTAAGTGACGTCCTCTGGGTTCTGAATGGTCCCGCATCGCGCAGGTCGGACATGCTCGGAGAAGAAGCGAACAAGGAGGAAACACCGTGACGACGCTGGTGATCGGGGCCCGGGGTGGAGTCGGCCGCCATGTCCTGGCCGGGCTGACGGCCGCGGGCGAGGCCGTGCGCGCTTCGGTGCGCGACCCGGCGAAAGCCGGGCTGCCGCCGGACGTTCCGGTGGTCGCCGCCGACCTCGGCGCCCCGGAAACGCTGAAGGCCGCGTTGGCCGGCGTGCGCCGGGTGTTCCTGTACGCCACCGCGACGGGCACCGCGGCCTTCGCCCGGGCGGCGCGTGCTGCCGGGGTCGAGCACGTCGTGCTCCTGTCCTCGGGCAGCGTGCTGCTCCCGGGTACCCGCGGGAACGTGATCACCGAGCACCACCGGGAGGTGGAGGGGATCCTCGCGGACTCCGGGGTGCCGTGGACGCCGGTCCGGCCGCTGGTGCTGGCGAACAACGCGCTCGACTGGGCGCACTCCGTCCGCGCGGAGGGCGTGGTCCGGGTGCTGCACCCGGAAGCCGCGACCGCGCCGATCCACGAACGCGACATCGCGGCCGTCGCGGTCGCGGCGCTGCTCGATCCCGGCACGGACGGCGTCTCGGAGCTGCTGACCGGCGGCGAACTGCTGTCCCAACGACGTCAGGTCGAACTGCTCGCCGAAGCCACCGGGCGGCCCATCCGGGTCGAAGAGCTCTCGGTTTCCCAGGCACAGCAGCACTTCGAGCGTTTCGAAACACCCGACGTCGCACAATCGATCATCGGCTTCATCACCGGCTCGGCCGCCGGCGAGTCCCCGGCCACCACCACCGCACGACGAGTGCTGGGCCGCGAGCCGCTGCCGTTCGCCCGGTGGGCGGCCGAGCACGCGGCTTCGTTCGCCTGAGTCCCTTGACGGAGGAAAAGACCATGGACGTCAGTGTCGGCAAGGTCCTGCTCACGCTCAGCTCGGTCTGGTCGGCGTGCGGGTCGTACCGCTTCGACTGGAACGAAACCCACATCCACAACCCGGACTGGCCACCCCACGCGAAGTTCCACAATGCACAGACGATGAGCACGGGCGCCGTCCTGGGTGCCACGGCGACGTACCTGCTGTGGGGCCGGCGCGGCGCCTGGACGAAGGAACGCCTGCAGGTCACCACGGCGGCCGCGTCGGTCTACTGGGTGACGCAGCTTTCCGCCACGCTGTACCCGGGCACGGCACTGTTCGACCGGGCCCGGCCGGGCACCGGACGGACGGCGCCGCCGCGGTGGCGCGGTCCCCAGACGGTCGTCGCCGGCACCGCGTTGCTCGTCAACGCGCTGTCCTACGCTCTGGAACGCCGCCGGCAGGAGGTCCGACGGAGTAGCTCAGGTCCTCGCTGACGAGAGAGTCCGGACGCAGCCGCAGCCACCTGATCCCCTTCTGCTCCGGATCATCCAGCAGATAGCCGAGAAAACGCTGATCCCAGGTCGTCTCGTCGGAGCCGAGGTAACGGACGAGTTTGCGCCGTCCGCGCGGCACGTCGAACGGCAGGATCTCGGCGTGCCCACGGGCGATGACCTGCCGGACCAGTCCGGTCGTGAGGTCACACTCGTCGACGACGAGCGCCAGTGCGGGGTCCGCCCGCACCCGGCGCAGCAGGTTCGCCCACGGACCGGTCAGGATCCAGAACGCCCGTTCTTCCCAGAGGAACCACGTCGGCCGCACGGTCGGGCCGTTGGTGGCGACCCGGGCGACAAGCGGCCGCACCAGGAACGCGGAAATGTAACTTTCACGCCCCGCCGGTCCTTTGTGGACCCACCGCGACGGCCGTGAAGTGCCCGGGCCACCCGGGCCCGCCGGACGCGGCGGCGACGCACCGGTGGAAGTCGTCGCCGCGGTCGTGCAGCACGCTCTGCCCGGTCAGGTGCCCCTGCCGGCAGCGTGCCTCACCCGATGAGTACGACTCACCGGACGCTCTTTCCCTGTCGCCTTCGGCCGGTTACAGTACGCCGATGGGAGCGCTCCCAGTCGCCAACGCCGACGACGCTGTGAGGACTCATGAGAGCGACAAAACAGGTACGCGTTCCCCACGGACGCACCACCCACCCGACCGGGCCCGGGACGAGAAGGGTCGCCGTCGCGGCCCTGGGCGCGACACTCCTCGCGGGCGCCACCGCCCTCGTGGTGGGCGGCAGCGCCCAAGCCGCCGCCTCGCCGTTCTACGTCGACCCGGGCACCAACGCGGCCCAGTGGGTCGCCGCCAACCCCGGCGACTCACGGACGCCGATGATCCGGGACCGCGTCGCCGCCACCCCGCAGGGAAGGTGGTTCACCACCACCAACACCTCGACGGTGCGCGCCGAGGTCGACGCCTACGTCGGCGCCGCCGCGGCGGCGGGCAAGGTCCCGATCATGGTCGTCTACGACATCCCCAACCGCGACTGCGGCGGCGCCAGCGGCGGCGGGGCGCCGTCGCACGACGCCTACCGGGCGTGGATCGACCAGGTGTCCGCCGGCATCGCGGGCCGCGCCGCGGCGATCGTGCTGGAGCCCGACGTGCTCGCGCTGATGACGAACTGCCAGTCGGCCGACCAGCAGAACCAGACGAAGGCCTCGGTGGCCTACGCGGGCAAGAAGCTCAAGTCCGGGTCGACGCAGACGAAGGTGTACTACGACGTCGGCCACTCCGCGTGGCTCTCGCCCGCCGAAGCCGCGTCGCGGGTGCGGGCCGCGGACATTTCGAACAGCGCCGACGGCATCGCTACCAACGTGTCCAACTACCGGTCGACCGGCGACGAAGCGGCGTTCGCCAAAGCGGTGTTGAACGCGGTCGGCGACTCGCGGCTGCGCGCGGTGATCGACACGAGCCGCAACGGCAACGGCCCGCTGGGCAGCGAGTGGTGCGACCCGGCCGGGCGGGCCATCGGCACGCCCAGCACCGACGCCACGGGGGACGCGCAGATCGCCGCGTACCTCTGGGTCAAGCCGCCGGGTGAGGCCGACGGCTGCCTCGCCGCGGCCGGGCAGTTCGTCCCGCAGCGGGCGTACGACCTCGCGGCCGCCGGGGCGCCGCCGGCCGGCACCACCCCGACGAGCGCCACGACCACGCCGACCACTCCGACAACCCCGTCGGGCGGCGGTTCGTGCAAGGTGACGCACCGGGTCGTCAGCTCGTGGCAGAACGGGTACACCGGCGAGGTTGTCATCGAGAACCGGGGCGCGGCCGTCACCGGCTGGACGCTGACGTTCTCCGCGCCGGGCGTGACCGTCGGCCAGGGCTGGAACGGCACCTGGACCGACACCGGCGACACCGTGCGCGTCGTGAACGCCTCGTGGAACGGGAACCTCGGCACCGGGGCCACCGCGACCGTCGGCTACAACGCGGACTTCAGCGGCGGCACCCCGCCCTTCCTGTCCCCCACCCTGAACGGAGCGTCCTGTTCCTGAGCCCCACGACCGCCGGACGAGCACGGGCCGTGCTCGTCCGGCTCGCGGTTCTAGCCGGCACCCGGAACGCCGCCCCGGGCGGACACGAGTTCCGGAACGCGGACCACCACCGTCCGCGCCACCAGGTCGCCGAGCCGCTGACGGCGCCGGGTCACCACGATGCTGACCACGGCCACCAGCCCCAGCAGGAGCCCGTCGACGGTGAGCAGGACCCACCGGATCAAGTAGGCGCGCGCCTTCGGCTGCTCGCCCCGCAGGGTTTCCACGCGCAGTCCCATCACGAGCATGCCCGGCGTGATCCCGCCGCTGCGCACCGGAACCCAGATCTGGACCACGAGGTCAGCGGCGTAGGAAACCGCGATGAACGTGACCAGCGGCCCCCACAGGATCAGCTTCGGCGGCACGAAACCCCACTGCAGCAACGGAATGACGACCAAGCCGACGGCGAGCGCGGCGAACACCCCCAGCCCGACGGTGAGAGCCCGGTCCAGCACCGCCTGGGCGACCCGGCGGCCCGCCATCCCCAGCGCCGGCGTCACTCGAGCAATCCCTGCTGCCAGGCCCAGACCGCGATCTCCGTGCGGTTGCGGAGCTCGAGCTTGCGCTGGACGCCGGCCAGGTGCGTCTTGATCGTCGAGAGGGAGACGCGGAGATCGTCGGCGATTTCGGCGTTGGTCCGGCCGCGGGCGACCGCGAGCACGACGTCGGACTCACGACTGGTCAGCGGGGTCGTCACCGGCCGGGCCCGCCGCCGGGCCTTTTGGGTGAACCGCGCCAGCAGGCGGACGGTCACCGACGGCGAGACCATCGCCTCGCCCCTGGCCGCCGCGCGCACGGCGTCCACCAGCATCCGCGGACCCGCGTCCTTGAGCAGGAACCCGCAGGCGCCGGCGACCAGCGCGGCGTAGACGTTCTCGTCGGCGTCGTAGGTCGTCACCACCACGATCCGCAGCGGGTGCGTCACCGCCGTGCCGGCGAGCAGCTCGGTCGCCCGCAGGCCGTCCACCTTGGGCATCCGGATGTCCATCAGCGTGACGTCCGGCCGCAGCCGCCGTGCCAGCCGGACCGCGGACTCCCCGTCGGCGGCCTCGGCGATCACCTCGATGTCCGGTGCGGCGTCCAGCACCAGCCGGAAACCGGTGCGCACCATGACCTGGTCGTCGGCGACGAGCACCCGGATGGTCATCAGATCCCCCGTGGCAACGACCCGAACGGCGCATCCTCGGCGCCGAGCGGCAGACGAGCCGTGACCCGCCAGCACGAACCGTCCCGTCCCGCGGTCAGGCTACCGCCCAGCATCACGAGGCGTTCGGTCATGCCGATGATCCCGAAGCCGCCCGGTGACGGCGGCGGGGTCGCGGGGACGCCGTCGTTGAGCACTTCGAGCACCAGGTCGCCGGCCTCGACGCGGGCGGAGACCGACACTCGCGTCGCTTCCGGCGCGTGCCTGCGGACGTTGGTCAACGCCTCGGTCACGACGCGGTGGACGGTCGTGGCCAGCTGCGCCGGCACGGCCAGCTGGTCCAGCTCCTCGGCGACCTCCGCACGGGCGAAGGAACCGGCGGCCGCGCGCAGCGCGTCGCCGAGCGCGGCGCCGGAGGGTGGCGGCACGTCTTCGGTGTCCCGCAACATGCCCACGAGCCGGCGCGCGGCGGCCAGTGCCGCGCCGCCGGCCTCCTCGATCTCGCGGTAGACCGCGGCGTGGTCGCCGGCGTCCGGGTTCGCCTCGGTGATCGCGCGGGCGGCCTGCACCCGCACGACGATCCCGCTGACGTGGTGGGACACCAGGTCGTGCAGCTCCCTGGCCAGCTGCAGGCGTTCCTGGCCGCGGGCCCGCTCCAGCGCGTCCAGCTGCCGGTTGTCCGCCGCCCGCAGGATGAGCCCGACGCCGAGGCAGGCGCCCCAGTACGCGGCGGCGGCCACCGCCAGCAACGCCGCCGGCACGCCGGCGCCGTAGCGCAGCAGCGGCGCGGCGATCATCACGACACCGAGCGCCGGCGCCAGCGCGGCCGCGTGCTTCGGTTCGAGCTTGCGGCTGGCCGAGGCGGCGAGGATGCCGGCGGCCACGATCTCGGCCACCGGCGGCTGGGTCCGGACGTGCCCGGCGAAGGGCACGACCGTGCCGACCGCCGACAGCACGGCGACCACGCTCCCCAGCACGCCGACGTGGCGGGGGAACCGCCGCCGCAGCACGGCCAGCACCGGGATCGCCGTGCCCGTGGACGCCAGGACCCCGGCCAGCGGGGCGAGCCCGCCGTGGTTCCCGGCGGGCAGCCGCAGCATCAGCACGACGTCGGCGACGACGGCCACGGCCAGCAGGGCGATCTCGGCGCCGAGCATGCCGCGCCGCGCTGTCGTGCCCGCTCCGCGCATGGCCGTCATGATCCGCCGACCGGCGTCAGCCCGCGCGCCGGACCCCGGCGACGTAGCGGTTGGACGGCGACGCGTAGCTGAGCACCGTCGCGACGACCGCCACCCCGCAGCTCAGGTAGGCCGCCCACGAGGGCTGGGTGGTCAGTAGCGAAGCGGCCTGGAGGACCGTGAAGACGGTCAGCGTGACGCGGGCCCAGTTGCGACCGGCCTTGAGCTTGAACGACAGCCACAGGTAGACGAGCGCGACGACCACGGCGACGGCGACCGGGACGACCTGCGCGAACAGGGTGAGCCGGTCGAGCTGCTCCGGCGGCGCAGTGGGGTTGGTGCGGCGCAGCGTCGCCGCGATCTCGTCGCGTGCGCCGAGGACGAGCAGCCCGCCGGCGATCGCGGAGACCGTGGACACCAGGAAGCCGAAGAAGGCGGCGATGATCGTGCTGGGCGGGTTCCCCCGCGCTGTCTCGGTAGTCATACCGGGAAATTAGGACTCCACGCTGCCCGGCACGCGCCGAGTCGTGCCCGTCTCGTACTTTCGGCCGAGGCGGCCTTGTGCTCGGGCCTGCTCTTCGAGTCCGTTCAGGACACTCCGCGGTAGAAGGCCCGGTGGGCTTCGGCGGCCGCGGCCCACGTGTAGCGGCGAGCCAGCGCTCGCCCGGGCGCGAGGTCGGCGTCGTGGAGCGCGGCTCGCAGCTCCCGGGCGAAGCCGGGCGGGTCGGCCGCGAACCGGGCGGCGCCGCCGAAGACCTCGCGCAGCACGGGCAGGTCGCGGGTCACCACCGGCACCCCGGCGGCCAGGGCCTCCATCGCGGCCAGCCCGAAGCCCTCTTTGGTGGAGGGAAAGGCGAACACCGCCGCCGAAGCCATCAGCGACGGCAGCTCGTCGTGGGCGACCGGGCCCAGCACGACCGGCGCGACGCCCAGCTCGGCCGCGCGTTTCTCCCAGCGCGTGCGGTAGTCGCGGTAGTCGAACAGCGTCTCGCCTCCCGCGATCAGCAGGCGGAGATCCGGCTCGGCCAGCAGCGCGTACGCCTCCAGCAGGTCCAGCGACCCCTTGCGCGGCTCGATCCCGCCCACCGCCAGCACGTACCGCCCGCGTTCCGGTGACCGGGCCGCGGTGGCGAAGCGGTCGTAGTCGACGCCGTTGGGGATCACCGTCGCGGTGATGCCCCAGCCGTCACGGACCTCCGCCGCGACCGAGGCCGAAACGCAGACGTGCGCGTACGGCAGGACGATGGCGCGTTCGTGGCAGGCCGCCAGCTCCGGGGTGGTGAAGGTGTCGAGGTGGTGGATCGTCCGGACGCACGTGTCGACGGCGTTGGCGCTGATGCAGTCCTGCGCGTGGACGACGTCGTAGTCGTCCGGGGTGAACGCGGACCGCAGGACCGCGATCGAGCGCAGGATCCGCGCGCCGACGGACTCCCCCGGGACGTCCGGGAGCGGGACGATCGCCAGCCGCACCCGCGGGTCGACCGGCCGGAAGAACCCGGCGTCACCGCCGCGGCCGAGCGTCCACACGGTGACGTCTTCGCCGAGCTCCGCCAGCGCCTCGGCCAGCGCGAGCGTGTGCACCACTCCCCCGCGCGGCTTGGTGGAGTAGCTCAGCAGGGCGATGCGCATCAGGCCTCCCGGTACACCGACGGTTTGCGTTCCCCCAGGTGGTGCAGCACCCGCCGGGCGTTCGCGATCTCCTGGCCGACGTCCAGTTCGGCGACCGCGATGCCGGCCTTGGACCAGGTGCGGGCGAGGATGTCACCGCCGGGGCCGACCACCTTGGCCTGGCCGAGGAACCGCATCCCGCCCATCGCACCGGTCTGGTTGGACGAGACGAGCACCACCTGGTTCTCCGCCGCGCGCGCCTGGTCGTAGAGGTCGAACAGGCGCGACTGGCGGTCCTGCGCCATCCGCGGCGCGCGGTTGGTGATGCTGGTCGGCCACGCGCTGAGGCAGGCGAGCACCTCCGCGCCGTCGACCGCCAGCGTGCGTGCCGACTCGGGGAACGTCTTGTCGTAGTCGATCAGCATGCCCAGCCGCCCGACCGGCGTGTCGAACGCGGCGAAGGCGTCACCCGGCTCGTAGGCGACGCTCTCCCCCGGCGGCTGGTGCACCTTGCGGTGCCGGCCGAGCACACCGTCGCCGGTGACGCAGACCGCGGAGTTGTAACGACGCGGCCCGTCCGCCTCGCAGTAGCCCACGCAGACGACCATCTCCGCGGCCAGCGCGGCGATCGTCTTCAGCTCCGCGCAGCCGGGGTCGAGTGCCGGGGGCAGGGCGTCCGGGTCCGGGTGGCGCAGGTCGGCGAGGTACCCGCCGAGGGCCGCGTCCGGCAGCACCAGCAGCGCGGCGCCCGACGAGCGCGCGTGGTCGATCAGCGTCGCGATGCGCTGCAGGTCGAAGTCGAGGTCGCGGCCGAAGTGCGCGGCCACGGCGGCGATGCGGATCTGCCCCATTCACGGGACACTAACCGGGTAGGCGTCGGGCCGTCTGTCCGCCAGGTGCCCCATCGACCGCCTCGCGGTCGCGAGCGCCGCCTGGACGTCAAGGTCGGCGACGGCCAGTCCTTCCGTGACGCCGGTGTCGGCGACGATCTCGCCGCCGGGGTCGACGACCTTGGCGCTCGCGACGAACCGGAGGTCGCCGAAGGCGCCGGACTGGTTGGCCGAGAGCCAGACGATCTGGTTCTCCAGCGCCCGCGCCCGGTCGAAGAGGTCGAACCGCCGCTTCCAGCGGTCCTGCGCGAGGTCGGGAGCCGCGTTGGTCCGGCTGCCCGGCCACGCGCTCAGGCAGACGACGATCTCGGCGCCGTCGAGGGCCAGCGCCCGCGCCGACTCGGGGAAGGCCTTGTCGTAGCAGATCATCATGCCGAGGCGTCCGACCGGCGTGTCGAACGCGGCGAACCCGCGGCCGGCGCCGTAACTGGCGTTTTCGGCCAGGGGCTGGTGCACCTTGCGGTGGTTGCCGAGGACGCCGTCGCCGGTCACGCAGACCGCGGAGTTGTAGCGGCGGCCACCGGCGAGTTCGCAGTACCCCGCCGTGAGGACGAGGTCACCGGCCAGGGCCGCCAGCCGTTTGATCTCCGGGCCGTCCACGGCCAGCGCGGGCGGGCCCTCGGCGCCGCCGTCGAGGTTGGCGAGGTAACCGCCGAGCGCCGCCTCGGGCAGGGCCAGCAGCCGCACGCCCTCGGCCTTCGCCTCGCCGACGAGCTTCTCGATGCGCGCGAAGTCGCCTTCGAGGTCGCGGTCGAACGGCGCGGCGGCCGCGGCCATCCTGAGTGTGGTCATGAAATCCCCAATCCGGTGACGCCGCCGTCGATGGCGGGCGTCCGTTCGCCGTCGGGCCAGCGCAGCGTGATGCCGGTGCCCGCGACCAGCTCGCCGCAGTCCGCGGTCACCGCCGGATCCGCGGGTGCAGGCGCGCCGGCGGTGAGCATCGCGAACCCCGGGAAGCAGGTCAGCCAGTCCCCTGTGGACGCTTCGCGCGGCCGTGGCACCTTGCCGACGTCCAAAATCGCGCCGCAGCCGGACGCCTCGGCGAGCATGCCGAGGGTGCCCGCGATCCCGGCCATCGAGACGTCTTTGGCCGCGCTCGGCCGGGCTTTCGCGACGGAGCCGAGCAGGGCGCGCAGCTGTGGTGTGCGGCGGAAGCTCGTCGAGTCCCATTGGCGTCCGGTGTAGCCGGGCCGCCAGCCGCCGCCGAGGTCGGCGGTGAGCCAGACGCGCTCACCCGGCTTGCCACCGCCGCCGGGCACCGGGTCTTCGGTGCGTCCCAACGCCGTGACCGACAGCGATACCGGGACGCCGAACTGCGTGTGGCCGCCGAGAACCGGGACGCCGTACGCCTCGCTCGCCTTCCGCAGTCCACTGAGGACCCGGGCGGCGAACGACGCGTCCCGCGCGCCCAGCGCGTCGAGCAGGCCGGTCGGGGTGGCGCCCATCGCGGCCAGGTCGTTGAGGTTGACCAGGACCGAGCACCAGCCCGCCCATTCGGGGTCGCGCTCGACCATCGACGGGATGATCGCGTCGCAGGCCGCGACGACGTCCGTGCCGGGCAGCGGGACACCGTCGTCGCCGACAAAGCCGGGCACGCCGGTCATGCCGCGCAGCAGCGGGCCGAGCGCGGCCTTGGTCGAGCGGGCCAGCGCGGCGATCCGGCCGATCGGCCACCGCATCAGCACGTGGTCGTGACCCGCGACGGTCACCGGCCGGACGCGCTGCCAGCCGAGCCGGGTGAACAGCTTTTCGGTGCGGGTCTGCACGGTCGCTTCGAACCGCAGCGCGCCTTCGGACTCGGCTCGTGCGCAGGCCGCGCGGACCAGGGCCGAGCCGAGCCCACGTGGTGACCCGGGCGCGACGACCAGGCGGCCGCCCTTCCACCAGCCGAGGTCCGGGCCATCGGTCGCCGGGCCGAGCCGGACACCGCCGAGCACTTCGCCTGCCCTGTCCATGGCTACCAGGACCAGGGTGCGCGGGTCGGTGTCGTGGTCGTCCAAGTCGTGCCCGGCGAAAAGTCCTTGCCGAGCGACGAATGCTTCGTGGCGCAAGGTGCGATAGGCGGTCAGTCCACCGGGGTCGGCTTCGCCGATGCTGAAAGCCGGGCGCGCCGCGACGCTGCGGACGTCGCCCAGCAACGCGAGGATGTCGTGGTCCACCTCAGCCACCCGCCGCACTGAGCAGGCCACAGGCGCCGCACGCGGCACAGCCCGCGCCCTGGTCGGCCCCGGTCATCCCGGCCGCCCGCAGCAGCGCGGCGATCCGGCCGGTGACGTCGGCGACCAGCGCGGGTGACGGCGCGGTCGCCCCGTCCCGCCGGGCCAGCGTGCCGACCATCGGCCGCATCGGCACGGCGAAGGGATAAACACCCATGTCGATCAGCCGACCGGCACCGTCCACAAGGGAGTCCGGGTCCTCGCCGAGGCCGATCAGCAAGTACGTCGAGACGCGGTTGCGGCCGAACACCCGGACCGCTTCCGTCCACGCGGCTTCGTACTCCGCCATCGGCACGGCCGACTTGCCCGGCATCCAGCGCCGCCGGACGTCGTCGTCCAGGGACTCGACGTGGATGCCGATCGACGTCGCCCCGGCGTCCCGCAGGTCCCGGAGCACGCCGAGGTCGCCCGGCGGCTCGATCTGCACCTGGATCGGCAGTCCCGGTACGGCGTCGAGCACCGCGCGGACGCAGCGCACGAGGTGCCGGGCGCCGCGGTCGGGCCCGGACGTCGTGCCGGTCGTCATCACCATCTGCCGGACGCCGTCGAGCCGCACCGCCGCCTCGGCGACCTCGGCGAGCTGCGCGGGTGTCTTCGCGGCCACAGTGGACCCCGCCCGCAGCGACTCCTCGATGGTGCAGAACCGGCAGCGCTGGTCCTCGGTGTACCGGATGCACGTCTGGACGACTGTCGTCGCGAGGACGTCCTGTCCGTGCAGCAGGGCGATCTTCCGGTACGGCACACCGTCCGAAGTGGACAGGTCGTAGAACCGCGGCCGGCCGACCGGCGCGACACTCAGGCCGAGGTCGACCCGGCCGCGGTGGATCCGGCCGGCGCGGACGTCGTAGGGGCTGTCGGGGTTCAGCGGCAGCGTGGCGTTGGCACCGTCGACCACCAGGTGGCCGTCGTCGCTCGGCCCGGCGCCCTTGCTGCGCTGCACAGGTGCGTCCACGCGCACCCCGCGGACGGCGATGTCGGCGCGGGTCTCCAAATCCTCTTCGATGCCAACGCGCACGGACCGCTCCTAGAACATGTAGGTGGAGTTGATGATCGCGCCCTTGCGCGCGTAGTGGATCAGCGCGTCCTGGACGTCCAGCGGGTGCGTCGGGATGACGCCCTCGATGAGGTCCTCCTCGCGCGCGCCGTGCAGCGAGAGGCCGAAGCGGCAGCAGTAGGCCTTGCCGCCCTCGCCGATGAACGTCTTGAGCTGGTCGTTGATGTTCAGCTCACCGGGGAACGCGGCGTTGCCGGTGGTCGGGAAGCCGCGTGTGGCCAGGCAGTTCAGCGAACCCGGGCCGTAGAAGTAGATCGCGGCTTCGAAGCCCTTCCGCAGCGCGCGGGTCGCCTGCAGGATCGCGACGAAGCTCACCGACGACTCGTGTGCGATGCCGTGCACGAGCGTGAAGTAGCTCTGGCCGGGTTCGGCCTGGTAGTCCGGGAAGACCTTGGTCCCGCCGTACAGGTTGGAGCCCTGCGGCAGCGACGGGTGCGGGATCTCGTCGAGGCTGGTCTTTTCGGTGTCGGTCAGCTCTGCCATCGGTCTATTTCCCTTTCTTCGGTCCGTACAGCACGTCGAACGTGCCGCGGAAAACCAGGTCGGTGAGCTCGCTGTCGCCGGCCGCGGCGGCCAGCTTGGCGAGCTCGCCCTCGTGATCACCCCAGGGCTCGTCGGAGGCGAACAGCACGCGGTCGTGGCCGATACCACGGCGCGAGATCTCGTCAACGAGCCAGCGGGGCGTGAAGCCGATCGCCCAGGACAGGTCGGTGTAGACCTGCTTCCCGGCGGCGATCCAGTCGAAGAAGCGGCCGCCGACGAGCTTGATGTGCCCGCTCATCCCGCCGCCGAAGTGGACGAGGTGCAGCTTGACGTCGTCGGCGTAGGTGTCGACGAGCTTGCCGACCTCGTCGATGTCCGACGCCGCGCCCGGCGAGGTGTGGACGTGCACGACGAGGTCGTGTTCCCTCGCCGTGGCGAAGATCTTGTCGAGCTGCGGCTTGCACACGGGGTCGGATGCCTTGCCGCCCAGCAGGAAGCTGAGCTTAAGCGCTCGCACGCCTTCCTCACCCGCGAGCTTCAAGGCTTGTTCCGTGCGCCCGGCGTCTTCGGCTCGCGGGGACACCCACAGCGCGGCGCTGATCCGGTCGTCCTTGCCCGCCGCCTCGACGCAGAGCTCGTTGAAGGAGAACGCGATCGCCGGGTCCGGGACGCCGTAGTTCGGGATCACCAAAGCACGTTCGGTGCCTTCGCGGTCCAAATCGGACAGCAGTTCGACGATCGTCGCGCGGCTGCCGATCGCGGGCGCGACGGGCGGGCCGCCGTAGAACGGGAACGCCGGGAGGATGCCCAGGTGGCGGTGGGCGTCGTTCGTCCACTTCATGCGACCGTCCTCGGTGCGACCCAGTCGTCGTCGGCCGGGTACGTGCTCACCGGCGTGCCGGAGAGCCACCGGACGTCACCGCGGCCGCCGCCGGTGATCCGCCGCGCGAGGTACTCGGCGTCCGCGGCCACCCCGCAGAACCGGCCCGAGCCCCACGTGTGCTGCCACGGCAGGCCGAGGAAGTACAGGCCGGCGCAGCTCGTGACCCCGCGGTGGTGCGTCGGGTACCCCTTGCCGTCGAAGACCGGGACGTCGATCCAGCGGTGGTCGCGGCCGAAGCCGGTGCTCCAGACGACCGCGGAGAGCGCTTCCGCGTCGAGACCGCGCGGGCCGTCGACGGGTTCCCAGACCGGCTTGTACCGTTCCTCCCGCGGCGCGGAGATCCCCCGCTGGGTGATGAACCCGTCGATCGAGTCCTTGATGCCTTCGGAGACGGCGTCCGCGGCGTCGAGGTTGCGGCGCAGGTCGTCGGCGAACTCCAGCCGTCCGTTCCGAATGCCGGACAACCGGCCGTGGAGCCGCATGCCCTGGGCGGCGAACGCACGCAGGTCGATGTCGTGGCCGCCGTCGCGGCCGGTGACGTAGTGGTTGGCCCGGAACCGCACGGCGTCCGCGTCGGCGAACTCGTCGATTCCCCGGCCGTAGTACCCCATGTCGTCCAGCCACGCCACGACGTCGCGGCCGCGGTAGCGCCGGGCGACCCGCGGCGCCGACCCGACGGCGAGGTGCACCCGGCGCCCGGCCAGGTGCAGGTCCTCGGCGATCTGGCAGCCGGACTGCCCGGTGCCGACGACCAGGACGTCCCCGTCGGGAAGCTGCGCGGGGTTCCGGTACTCGGCCGAGTGCAGCTGGACGACGTGCTCGGGCAGCCGTTCGGCCAGCCGCGGCTTCAGCGGGACCTGGTACGGGCCGGTGGCCAGCACGACGTGGTCGGCGGTCAGCTCGCCGGCCGACGTCGTGAGCCGGAACCCGCCGCCGGGCAGCTGCCGCAGCCGCGTGGCTTCGACACCCTCGTGCAGCGGGACGTCGAAGTCCTTCACGTAGGACTCGAGGTAGGCGACGATCTCGTCCCGGACCATGAACCCGTCCGGATCGTCACCCGCGTAGGGAAAACCGGGCAGCCGGCATTGCCAGTTCGGGGTGACCAGGCAGAAACTGTCCCAGCGGCGGGTCCGCCATTCGTGCCCCGCGCGCTCGCGTTCGAGCACGAGGTGCCCGACCCCGGCAGTGGTCAGGCAGTGGGACATCGACAGTCCCGCCTGGCCGCCGCCGACCACGATCACCGGCCGGTGCAGGCCGTCGAGCTGGAGGTTCATGCCGATCAGTGCACCGGCAAACCATTTCCGGACGGTTTCCTCCGGAACATCGGCGTATTACCGGAGCGCCGCCGCGTGACAACTTTCCCCGGTGCCGCTTAACATCCGGCGGGCGCTGAACTTCGACACCCCCGAACCGACCTGGGTCCGCGTCCCCGTCGGCAGGGTGACCGTGGCGGTCGAGTTGCCGGGCACGGTCACGGTGAGGTCGAACCGGAAGCCGGTCTGCGTCCACTCCGACGCCACCACCCCGCGGACGGTGTTGATCGACGCCGCGACGTGGCCGAGGCCGGGCGGCACCTGCGGGGCGATCGTGATCGACGCGTACCCCGGGTGGGCCTCGAGATCGGCTTCGAGCGCCGCCATGCACCCCGCTCACCAACGCGGGCGCCGTCCTCGTCGTGAGCACGGTGGTGATGCTTGCCTGGTTCGCCCTCAGCCGGCGGTGACCACGGGCTCGCCCTGGCCGAGGGACTCCCCGGCCTCCTCGGCGATGCGCATGGCCTCCTCGATCAGCGTCTCGACGATGGCGTGCTCCGGCACGGTCTTGATGACCTCACCCTTCACGAAAATCTGCCCCTTGCCGTTACCCGAGGCCACACCCAGATCAGCCTCACGGGCCTCGCCGGGGCCGTTGACGACGCAGCCCATGACGGCCACGCGCAGCGGGATCTCCATGCCCTCCAGCCCCGCGGTGACCTGCTCGGCCAACGTGTACACGTCGACCTGCGCGCGCCCGCACGACGGGCACGACACGATCTCCAGCTTCCGCTGCTTCAAGTTCAACGACTGCAGAATCTGGATACCGACCTTGACCTCTTCCACCGGCGGCGCCGACAACGACACCCGGATCGTGTCCCCGATGCCCTGGCGCAGCAGCGCCCCGAACGCCACCGCCGACTTGATCGTGCCCTGGAACGCCGGACCGGCCTCGGTCACCCCGAGGTGCAGCGGATAGTCGCACTGCTCGGCGAGGATCTCGTAGGCGCGGACCATGACCACCGGGTCGTTGTGCTTCACCGAGATCTTGATGTCGTGGAAGTCGTGCTCGGCGAACAGCGACGCCTCCCACAACGCCGACTCCGCCAGCGCCTCCGGGGTCGCCTTGCCGTACTTCTCGAGCAGACGCTTGTCCAGCGAACCGGCGTTGACCCCGATCCGGATCGGTGTGCCGTGGTCTTTGGCTGCCTGGGCGATTTCCTTGACCTGGTCGTCGAACTTGCGGATGTTGCCCGGGTTCACGCGCACCGCGGCGCAGCCGGCCTCGATCGCGGCGAACACGTACTTGGGCTGGAAGTGGATGTCGGCGATCACCGGGATCTGCGACTTGCGCGCGATCGCGGGCAGCGCCTCGGCGTCGTCGGCCGACGGGCACGCGACCCGCACGATGTCGCAGCCCGCCGCGGTCAGCTCCGCGATCTGCTGCAGCGTGGCGTTGACGTCGGAGGTGAGCGTCGTGGTCATCGACTGGACGGAGATCGGGTGCTCGCTGCCGACACCGACCGGGCCCACCTGGAGCTGGCGGGTCTTGCGGCGTTTGCCCAGCACCGTCGGGGCGAAACCGGGAGTTCCCAAGTCGATCTTCATGATGCGCTGTCGCTCATTTCCCAGCTCGTGCCGCCCCGCCAGGACAGCAGTTCCGACATGCGTTCGCCCACGGCGCCGGCGATCTCCGCCGGGGTGAGGCCACACTCCGCCAAGACTTCGGCACGGCTGCCGTGGCCGAGGAACCGGCTCGGCACACCGAAGCGCAGCACGGGGGTGGCCACGTTCTCTTCGCTGAGCCGCGCCGCGACCGCCGAGCCGAAGCCTCCGGCGCGCAGGCCGTCTTCGACCGTCACGACCAGCCGGTACTCCGCCGCCATGGCGACGAGGCCCGGGTTGACCGGCTTGAGCCAGCGGGGGTCGACCACGTCGACACCGAGACCTTGGCCTTCGAGCCGGTCGGCGACGTCCAGGCACAGCCTGGTGAGCGCGCCCGCCGAGACGATCAGCACGTCCGCAGGGGCACCGGCGCGCAAGACATCCATGCCTTCGTGAACGCCGATCGTCGCGATGTCCTCACCCAGGGCACCCTTCGGGAACCGGATCATGCACGGCGCATTCGTCTCCGCCATCGCTTCGTCGAGCGCCCGCCGCAGTGTCGCGTGGTCGCGGGGCGCGGCGATCCGCAGGCCGGGTACGAGGTTCAGCAGGGAGAGGTCCCACATTCCGTTGTGGGACGCGCCGTCGTCACCGGTCAGGCCGGCTCGGTCCAGCACGAACACCACCGGGCAGTGGTGCAGCGACACGTCCATCAGCACCTGGTCGAAGGCCCGGTTGAGGAAGGTCGCGTACACCGCGACAACGGGTCGCATGCCCGCCATCGCCAGTCCCGCGGCCGAGGTGACCGCGTGCTGCTCGGCGATGCCGACGTCGAAGACACGCTCCGGGAACCGCTTCGCGAACGCGCTGAGCCCGGTCGGCCGCAGCATCGCCGCGGTGATCGCGACGACGTCCGTCCGGGTCTCCCCCAGCCTCACCATTTCGGCACCGAACGCCGAGGTCCACGACGGCGGCGCGGCCACGAGCGGCCGGCCGGTCTCCGGATCCATCCCGCACACCGCGTGGAACCGGTCGGCCTCGTCGTTCTCCGCGAGGACGTAGCCGTTCCCCTTGCTGGTCACGCAGTGCACGACCACCGGGCCGCCGAGCCGGGCCGCCTGGCGCAGCACCGCCTCGACGGCTTCGAGGTCGTGCCCGTCCACCGGGCCGAGGTAGTGCAGCCCGAGCTCCTCGAACATGACCTGCGGCGCCGAGGCGTCCTCGCCACCTTTCGGGAAACAGTCCGGGGAGATCCGCGCGGCCGCGAGCTGCCGGGCCAGTCCCCCGACGGTCGGCGCGTACGACCGGCCGTTGTCGTTGAGCACGATCACCACCGGGGTGTCCCGGGCGGCGGCGATGTTGTTCAGCGCCTCCCAGGCCATCCCGCCGGTCAGCGCGCCGTCGCCGATCACCGCCACGACGGCGCGGTCGTCCCCGCGCAGCCGGTACCCCTTGGCCAGTCCGTCCGCATAGGACAAAGCGGTCGAAGCATGGGAGTTCTCGACGACGTCGTGCTCGGACTCGGCCCGCGAAGGGTAGCCGGACAGCCCCCCGCGCTTGCGCATGCCGTCGAACTCGCCCGCGCGGCCGGTGAGGATCTTGTGGACGTAGGCCTGGTGACCGGTGTCCCACACGATGCGGTCCCGCGGTGAGTCGAAGACGCGGTGCAGCGCGATGGTCAGCTCGACCACCCCGAGGTTGGGTCCGAGGTGCCCGCCGGACCGGGTGATCTTGTCGATCAGGAACCGGCGGATCTCCGTGGCGAGCGCGGGCAGGTGCTCCGCGGGCATCGCGCGGACGTCCGCGGGACAGCGGATGGATTCGAGCACGGACATCTCCTCCTTCGCTGGCTTGGTCTTCATCGCAGCGCCGAGGGCGTGGCGAAGACGACGTCCTCTTCGGCGGTCAAGTCGATCTCCACGTCGGAGAAGCCGGCCTCTGCCAAGCGGTCGAGTACTTGCTGGACCAGCACTTCCGGCACGCTGGCGCCGGAGCTGACCCCGACCGTGTCCACGTTCTCGAGCCAGGCTTCGTCCAGTTGGGACACTTCGGGCACCAGATGGGCGCGGACGCCCGCCTGGATGGCGACGTCGACCATCCGGACCGAGTTGCTGGAGTTCTCCGCGCCGACGACCAGGATCAGGTCGCTGCGGAGGGCCATCGACTTGACACCGGTCTGCCGGTTCTGGCTGGCATAGCAGATCGTGGTGTCCGGCGGCCCGGAAAGGTCGGTGAACCGTTCGCGCAGCGCCGCGATGACGTCCACGGTGTCGTCGACGGAAAGTGTCGTCTGGGTCAGGTAAGCGAGCGGGGTGTCGTCGTCGAGGTCGAGCCGCGCGACGTCTTCCACGGACTCGACGACGAGCGTTCGCTCGGGCGATTCCCCCCGCGTACCTTCTGTTTCCTCGTGTCCGTTGTGCCCGATCAGCACCAGGATCCTGCCGTCGCGGACGTCGCGGCGGGCCTGTTGGTGCACTTTGGACACCAGCGGGCAGGTCGCGTCGATCACCCGCAGCTCGCGCCGGGCGGCGTTTTCCCGTACTGCCGGGGACACGCCGTGCGCGGAAAACACGCACACACTCCCCGGAGGGACCTCGTCTTCGGATTCGACGAAGACAGCGCCACGCCGGGCGAGCGAGTCGACGACGTGGCGGTTGTGCACGATCTGCTTGCGCACGTAGACCGGTGCGCCGTAAAGATCGAGGGCGCGCTCGACCGTGGTGATGGCGCGCCGCACTCCGGCGCAGAAGCCGCGAGGCTCGGCGAGGATGATTTTCCTTCCCACAGCACGACGTTCCGCGGAAAGCCCAGTGGACGATGTGTTCATGCGGTTCGGTCCTCGCCTCGGCGTCAGGAGGATGCGAGTCAGTGCGGCGCGGCAACTTCACGAAATACAACACCCCAGATCGCGGCTGCCGACGTCCGTCCACCTTCGCGCATTCGAGTGAGTCGCGTCCACTCCCGTCGTGCCCGAGGCCCTCTCCCCGGTCGCCATTGCACGGAAAGGTTTCTGTCCTATGCGGATCCTTTCCGGGAAGCACGCTCGGAGTGGACCCGTTCGGCCGGCGTCAGCAGAATCGGTCGGCATCGAGCAGGCCGATCTGTGTACTGCCTGAGCATGGGGGTCCACCGTATGACTGCGACATCCACCGTTTCCGGGGTGCAGGAGTTCCATCTTCCTGAGCTGCCAAGACTTCTTCCTTACGCCTACCACCCGAAGGCCGCGCAGATCGAGATCGCGTCGAACGGCTGGGTGCGGAAGCTCCTCGGCGAGTGCTTCGCCGACGAAGAGTCGCTGCTGTACTTTCTCCGGCAGCGCAACGGGATCTACGGCCCGATGACCGTGCCGCACGCCGACGAGGACCGCGCGCGCAACATCGCCGACTGGTACCAGTTCGTCACCGTCATCGACAGTTTCGTCTCCGACCGGACGGCGCTGGGCGCCAGCCACGACAACGCGAGGCAGGTCTTCGCCGCGATCCTGGCCGATGTGGACGACGCGGACGCGCTGGCCAGCAAGCTTCCGTACGGACGTGCGGCGCGCGACCTCTGGCTGCGCATCAGTGCCGGCCTCGCGCCGGAGCAGGTGAAGCGGCTGGTCGGGAGCCTTGAGGCGTTCCTGCGCGGCTGCGCGACGGAGATCGAGTCGAAGCTCACCGACGACATCCCCGACTACGAAACGTGCATGGCCGTCCGCCAGGACAGCTTCGGCTGCGACTTCCTGGAGCTGTTCACCGAGTACGCCGCCGGCGTCGACATGACCGAACTGCGGGAAACGCCCGAATTCGTCGAAATCCACACGCATTCCATGCGGCAGATGATCCTGGTCAACGACCTCCTTTCCTGGCGCAAGGAACACGCCGACGGTGACACCATGACCGCGGTGCGCGTGCTGTGGCAGAAGGAGGGCCGCGGACTGCAGGCCGCGGTCGACCGCCTCTGCGAGCTCGTCGAGCACCACGAGCGTGGTTACATCGCCGCGCGTGACCGGGTGCTGGCCGGCCCGCTCGGGCAGCGGGCGGACGTCCACGCGTACCTCAAGGGCATGGACCTGCTCATCGGCGGCAGCCAGGAGTTCGAGTACCTCACGCCCCGGTACTTCGGCGACGGCTCGGTGTGGGACGGCACGACGTCGGGCTGGCTCGACCTCACCGCACCGGTGGCCCGGTTCCGTCCGGCCCCCGCGAACGACCGGACCTGGGAGTGGAAGTGACCATCGTCAAAGAAAACTCGCCCACCTACACCGTCGGCGAGGCGCCGGGCCGCGTCCCGCTTCTCGGCCATGTGCCGCTGTTGCGGCGCAAGCCGCTGGACTTTCTCACCTCACTGCCGGCCCAGGGCGACCTGGTGGCGTTCCGGCTCGGACCGCGGCTCGCCTACATCGCCTGCCACCACGACCTGGTCACCCGGCTGCTGAACGACTCGCGGACGTTCGACAAGGGCGGTCCGCTCTTCGAGAAGGCCCGGTTGCTGGTCGGCGACGGCCTGGTCAGTTCCGGGTTCGAGAGCCACCGGCGCCAGCGGCGGCTGGTGCAGCCGGCCTTCCACCGCGCGCGGATGGCGCACTACACCGAGCTCATGACCGAGGAGATCGACGCCGAGCTGTCGTCGTGGCACCCCGGGGCCGCGTTCAACGTCAGCGACATCACGCACGGCCTGACGCTGCGCATCACCGCGCGCACCATGTTCGCCACCCGGATCGGCGACGACGCCGTGCGGGCGGTGACCGAGTGCATGCCGGTGATCATGCGGGGCGTCTACCACCGGATGATCTCGCCGACCTCGCTGATCGAGAAGATCCCCAGCAAGGGAAACCGCGCCTTCGCGCAGGCCCAGACGCGGATGCGAGAGGTCATCGCGCACACCGTGGCCGAATACCGGCGGGCCGGCGTCGACCAGGGCGACGTGCTGTCGATCCTGGTCAACCAGCGCGACGAGGACACCGGCCTGGGGTTGAGCGACCAGGAGATCCACGACCAGGTGATGACGGTGCTCATCGGGGGCACCGAAACCACCGGGAACACGCTGGCCTGGACGTTCCACCTGCTGGCCACCCACCCCGAAATCGAGGACCGGCTGCAGGAGGAAGTCCGCACCGTCCTCGGCGGGCGGCTGCCCACCATCGCCGACCTGCCGGCCCTGCAGTACACCGACCGTGTGCTCACCGAAACGCTGCGCATGTACCCGCCGGCGTGGCTGCTGTCCCGCACGACGACCCGCGACGTCGAGATCGCCGGAAAGTGGCTTCCCGCCGGCACGCCCGTCTTTTACAGCTCCTACCTCCTCGGCCGCAACCCGGAGATGTTCCCGGACCCGGACCGCTACGACCCCGACCGCTGGCTGCCGGAGCGGGCGAAACACCTGCCGCGCAACGCCGTCCTCCCGTTCGGGCACGGCAACCGCAAGTGCATCGGGGACAACTTCGGCATCGCCGAGACGACCTTGACGCTGGCGGCGACCGTCGCGCGGTGGCGGCTGCGGCCGGTGCCGGGGCACCGGATCAGCACCGCGCCCAAGGCGTCGCTGGGCACCGGCCCGCTGCCGATGGTGCCGGAACCCGTCGCCCGCGTCGCCGACCGGTCCGCGCCGCCGGCCGCGCCCACCGGATGTCCGGTGGCGCACGAGACGAAAGAAGCGTCATGAGCACTGCGCTGAACACAGGTACCCCCGGCGCGAACGTCGCCGGGGTGATGACGTCCGCGCCGCATCGGATCGTGGCGAAGCTGGCGGGCCCGGACGTCCTCGCCGCCGACCTCGCCGGCTGCCTCGGCCGGATCGGCGAGGTCGCGGCCGCCGAGCCGCTGATCGTCTCCGACGTGGTCACCCGCATGCTCGGGGGCGGGAAGCGGCTGCGCCCGCTGCTCACGCTGGCGACCGCCTACGCGGCGGCACCACCGCCGGCACCGCGGGCGCGGGACCGGGCGGTCGAGGCCGGCGCGGTGGTCGAGCTGCTGCACCTGGCGAGCCTGGTCCACGACGACGTGATGGACGAGTCCGCGACCCGCCACGGCGTCGACAGCGTCAACATCCGCGAGGGCAACATCCGCGCGGTGCTGGCCGGGGACTACCTGCTGGCCCAGGGGTTGCTGGCCGGCGCCCGCCTCGGCGCGGAGGAGGGCGCGATCGCGGCGCGCACGTTCAGCCGGCTCTGCGAAGGCCAGGCCCGCGAGTCCGCCGCGCTGTTCGACGTGGACCGGACCGAAGAGTCCTACCTCGAAGCGATCTCCGGCAAGACGGCAGCGCTGCTGGCGGCAGCCTGCCGCCTCGGAGCGATGGCGGCGGGCCTGCCCGCGGCCGCCGCCGACGCACTGGCCGACTACGGCCATCACCTGGGCCTGGCGTTCCAGCTGGTGGACGACCTGCTCGACGTGACGTCGTCGGCCGAGGCGCTGGGCAAGCCGGCCGGACACGACATCGTCGAGGGCGTCTACACGCTGCCGGTGGTGCACGCGCTCCGCGAGCGTCCTGCCCTTCGCACGCTGCTTCGACAGGGAGACCGCGCCGCCGCGGCCATGGCGGTCCGTGTCGTCCGGGAAACCGGCGGCCTCGAAGTGACGCGCCAGGCTGCTGCGGCTCATTCGGCTCAGGCGATCGACGCGCTGTCGAGGATCTCGGACCACCTGAGCCCGGCGGGCACCGCCATGCTCACCGAGCTGGCGAACGTCCTCATCGAACGTCGGCACTGACCTCGGCGGCGACCACGCAGCTCCGATCACTCCCGTGATCGGAGCTGCGCGACGGTCAGCTCTTGTTCCAGTACGTGTAGCAGGTCGCCGTCGTGTACTCGTGCAGCGAAGCAGCCGCGAGCCCGCCCGGCGCGACCCCGTTGTCCGCGTCCGCCTTGCCGTTCATCTTCACCGACGCGCCGTGCTTGACCTGCAGGTGCTCGTACTGCGAGTAGCAGACCTTCTGCCCGATCGCGTTGACCGACGCCCCGTACGACCAGGTGCCCCCGCCGACCTCCTTCACCCCTCGCGGTTGCGCGCCACCGGTGGCCCCGCCGACCTTGACCGCACCGACGCCGGTGAACGCCACCCAGCCGCCCTCCGCGGTCTCTCCCCGCGCCACGACGTGGATGCCGGAATCCGGAGTGCTCGCCGTCGCCGTCGATGCCGCGCCCAGCACCCCGCCGGCCGCGATCACCGCGACCCCGGCAGCGGTGGCCCACCGTGCGCGACGGCGGGAGACCCGCTCGTCCGGCCGAGTGCGGTCCGGGTTCGAATACTCCTCGGGCATGCCTCTCCTCCCTGAAGACACGGCGCTCTGCGACGCCGCGTCAGCTGACTGCCTACAAGGCGTACACGCGTAGATCCACTTCGTGGTTTAGCCCGGCACACGAACAGCCGCCTCGACACGCCCGGCAGGCTTACCCACGTGGAACCGGCTGAAACCGTTTGGCGAGAACCCCACCTTGGGAAGTCAGGCTGCAACCGACGACCGGACACAGCCACCCGAGGGAGCGCCCGATGGACGACAACCTGCTGCACGAGCGCGACGCCGCGCGGAGAGTGGACGACGTCACTTCCGCACTGGACCGGCTGGCCGGCACCTTCGCGGAGGAAGACGACCTGCTGGTGGTCCTTAACCGGGTGTGCCGGCAGGTCATGCACGCGGTGCCGGACGCGGAGATCGCCAGCATCACGCTGCTGCGCGACGGCGCCCCGTACACCGCGACGGCGACCGGGGACAGCGCGCACCACGTCGACCAGGCGCAGTACGCCGCCGGACGCGGTCCCTGCCTGGAGGCCGCCCGGACCGGCGAGCTCCAGCGGGTCAAGGTGACCGAGGCGGCTCCGCGGTGGCCCGAGTTCGCCGCGGCCGCGGGCGAGTCCTCGATCGTCGCCTACCTGTCCGCCCCGCTGTTCGTCGACCACCAGTACCACGGTTCGCTCAACCTGTACGACACCGGCGGCAACAGCTTCGGCGCGCTCGACGGGGCCCTGCTGGAGCTCTACACCGCCGCCGCCGAAGCCGCTCTTCGCAGCACCCGCCGGCACCAGACTGCCCGCGAGACCATGGACCAGCTGCGCACGGCGCTGACCTCCCGCGCGGAGATCGACCAGGCGAAGGGCATCCTGATGGCCCTGCATCGCATCCCGGCCGACGACGCCTTCCAGCTGCTCGTCAAGGCGTCGCAGGAGCGGAACGTGAAGCTCCGCGAGATCGCCCACGACTTCGTCGAGACCGCCTTGGCCGCGCCGGACCGGTGAAGCACGAAGGCGCCGGCTCGCTGCTGAACCGGCGCCTTCGCCGAATCACCGCCAAGCACGGGAGGTGACTCAGCCCGGCGGATACCCGGCTCGCGCGATTCTTGAACACCGTTATCCGACGTCGGTGCCGACCGGCAGCCCCAGCGAGCGGAACGCGGCGGCCAGACCGTCCGTCCGGGTCAGGATCCGGTCCAGCCCGAGCACCGTCAGCGGCCGGGTGACCGCCGTCGCCGTCGCCACCAGGGCCAGCGAACGGACGTCCTCCCGCAGGCGCCGGGCGGCGTACACGAGCTGGCCCAGGACGCAGGAGGCGCAGAACGTCACCGCGCCGAAGTCGACCACCACGGACCGCCCCAGTGCGACGACCTGTTCCAGGGTCGCGCCGAGCAGCGGGTCCGCGGCCAGGTCGAGCTCACCGCTCCCGGCGACGATGACGACGTCACCGCGGTCGACCACGGTGACGTCGTAGCTCGGCCGCCACGAAGGATCGTGCTCCGGCCGGCTCACCGCGGGCCGGACGATCCGTGCGTCGCGAGCTCGGCCCACACGGTTTTGCCGGTCTCCCGCCGCTCCTGCCCCCACCCGGCCGTGCAGGCGTCGACCAGGCCGAGCCCACGACCGCCGTCGTCCGACGGCGATCGGGGCGCCGCAGGATCCCGGCAGGCGTCGTCCACCTCGATCCGCAGCCGCCCGGGCCGGCGCAGCAGCCGGACCCGCCGCGGCGGGGCGCCGTGCCGCAGTGCGTTGGACGTCAGCTCGTCGAGCACGGCGATCACGTCGACGCGTGCCGGCTCGGCCAGGTCGCGCACGGCGGCCCGGGCCCAGGCGCGGACCCGGGCCAGCTCTCCGAGCTCGTCGGCGACATCGAGGACGAGAACCGCGGTTCCGGCTTCGGTCGACTCGGCTTGGTCAGCGGACATCGGCTCCCCCAGGGTCGCTCGGGACGGTCGTCACCGGCCCCCGACCGGTCCTCCTGGTCCTACCCCGACCGGGAGCGGCGCATGCACGGCCGGCGGCATTCCCCGCGTCCTCGCCCGCGCGGGTGACCCCGCGGCGGGCGAGCCGCGGCCGGTCACCACCCGCCGACGGCGGGGTACATCCGGTTGAACCGCGGCGGTGTGCAGGACAGGTACCGCCCCGGCACCCCGTCCGCGGCCGCGGCTAGCCCGTTCATCGTCCGGGGTGTGGTGTCGGGCCAGTGCCCGGTGCGCAGGCGGGTCAGCACGCGGTCGATCGCCGCCTGCTGTTCGCCGGTGGTGTAGGTGCAGTGCCCGGCCGTCCGGACGTAGGTTTGCCGGAGCAGGGAAGCGTTGCCCGCCCGGCGGACCAGCGTTCCGTACGACTGCTGCTGGGCCACGGTCGAGATCTGGTCACCGGTGCCGTTCACCGTCAGCACCGGGATCCGCAGCCCGCCGGTGAACACGATGCCGCGCTCGAGATAGCGGACGGCGGCGGGATCAGCGCTCACGCGGGGTTCGGCGGCGAGCCGGCCGAGGTCGGCGCGCAGGTCGAGCCCCGCGCGCTCGTACAGCCGCCGGACGGCGTTCCGCCGGCTCGGCTCGGCCGTCGCGAGCTGGCGGGCGTAGTCGACTCCCGTGTTCCACGACGGGTTCCCGCCCGCCAGCTGCTCGATCGCCCGGCGGCTGCTGACCGCCTGCCCGAGGTACGGCAGCGGCCCGCCGGCGAGGGCCAGGAACATGCCCTCCTCGACGGCGGTGACGTCGTGGCCGGCCGGGACCGGGGTCGGGGCGCCGTCGGCGGCCAGGCCCCAGCCCGGCAGCTGGCCGATCGTCGCCGCGAGCGCGATCCGCGCCCGGCCGGCCGCGGTCGTCTGGGCCGAGGTCATCGCCGAAATCCACCGCTGCTGGAGTCCGGGCACGTCGGCGGGGATGCCGGTCACCGGGAGGCCCGTGTCGCGGAAGAGCAGCGTCTTGAGCGTGAACACGGTGTCCAGCTTCTGGTTCCACTGGCCGACCGAGCCGCCGAGGCCCCCGCACATCGGGACCGCAGCGTCGAACCGGCCGGGGTGGACCTGCGCGACGCCCGCCGCGACCAGGCCACCCATCGAGCGGCCTTCGGCGATCGCGTACCGGGCGCGGCCGAACGCGCTTTCGAAACGGCCGAGCGCCGCCTCCTGGTTGGTGATGGCCTGCGCGATGTTCCAGCCGATGATCGTGCGCGCGGTGCCGCCGACCGCGTAGCCGCGTTCGAGCAGGCTCGCGGTGAGCGGGCTCGCCAGGCCGCCGGCGGCGAAGTCGAGGTCGACCAGCACGGCGCCGTTCCACCGGTCCGGTCTGGCGAAGCCGTACGGCGTGCCGTCGGTCAGCTGCCCCTCGACGCACCTCGCCGAGGCCGGGCAGGGCGTTCCGGCCGCCGCCGCGTGGGCGGTGGCGGGCAGGGTCGCGGCGAGGCCGACGGCCGCGGCCAGCAAGGTGATCCTGGTGCCCATGCGCTGCTCCTGTCGGAAGATCCCACCGGCGCCTTCGGCGTCGAGGGTCCTTTTCGGACGGTCACCGCGGAGTGGCCGCGTTGAAGACCGGCTTCGGGACCGATACCTGGTCGAGCCCCCAGCGGGACATGATCCCGACGTCCTTGCTCGCCCCCTGCGCTTCGGTCTGGGTGACGTACTTGTAGCCGCCCTGCTTCTGCGTCACGTCGATCGCCGCGGCCTCCGTCATGCCCGCCGCGTCCGCGCGACCCGAGCGGTGGCCGGCAACGTGCCGTTCGTGTCGTCGAGGCCGACGGTCTGCGTGGCCTGGTGTTTGCTCTGCGTGCAGAAGCGGGACAGCTTGTTCAGCTGCTCCTCGACGACGCTGGCGGTCACCACCGAGATGCGTTTGCCGCAGAGGTCTTCGACCCGGGTGATCCCCGCGGTCGACCCGGTCGGGAACACGTAGGCCGTGCGGGTGGTCATCCAGGTGATCGTGTCGAACTGCTTCTCGCGCTCGGCGGTGGCCTTGACCGGGCCGTTGAACGCGTCGTAGCGGTTGCTCAGCATGCCTTGCAGCGCGGCCGGGAGCCCGGTCACGACGACGGTCTGCGTCCGGACCCCGAGCACCTGCCCGATCGCGGCCTGGAAGTCGGCGTCGATCCCGGTGACCGTGACGCCGTCGCCGCCGATCGTGCGGTAGGGCGGGTGGGAGTCGCCGGCGAAGCGGAGCACCCCGGCGTCCTTGATCGCCTGCGGCAGCGCGTCGTGCAAGGACTGCACCACCGGGAGGTTCGTCGCGGTCGAGAGGGTGGGGGAACTGCTGCCCACCGTGCATCCGGTGGGGGTCACCGCGAGGGCGGCGGCGATCGCGAAGAGCATTCTCCGGCTTCGACGGCGAAGGGGGGACCGCATGGGACGACTTCCTTGGCCGAGGTCGGCTGTCGGACTCGAAACCGCGTCACGGCCGTGAGACTCCGCACACAACAGGTTGCTAATGCGGCGGCGATCGCCGCACAATCCGTCTCCTTGTTCAAGCTTGTTCCGCTCCGACTTCATCACCGGTGAGATCGATCCGTTCGCGACAAAGCACTTCAGCCACGAAGAGCAACTACTTGTCAAACGTTCGCCCCTTGAACTGAGCAAATCCACTCGGTCATCCGTGCGGTCAGGTCGTCTCCCGCGCGGGCATCAACGTTGTCCGAGTGCAGCTCCAGCACCGGGATGCCCGCCGCACGCAGGGCACGGGTGGTGAAGTAGCTCCCCCGCGCGTCGTCGGAGACGAGGTGGACCACGCCGTCGACACCGTGGTGCCGGGCTTCCTTGACGTACCACTCCGCCGACCACGGCGGTGTGTAGAGCTGGTCGCCGAACGCGGCGAACCGCGCCGCCAGCGCCCGCAGCGGGTCGTCGCCGTAGCGCAGGTAACCGTCCGCGGCGATGGCGAGGTACATCGACCACACGAAGACCGCGCCGTGCGACTCCTCGAACCGCCGGTAGAACTCGAGGTCGAACCACAGCCCGCGGCCGACCCACATCAGCCGCAGCCGCTCGTGCGGGCACACCGCGACCCCGGCGTCGATCCGGTCGCGCACCTCGTCGTGGAACGCCCGGGCCGCGTCACGCGCCCATTCCGTGCCGCGGTGCCACTGCGGCACCATGACGCTCGGGATGCCGTCGGTGACGGTGATCGGGCACGGCCGGGCGGCCGCGATCAGGTCGCGGGTCCGGCGGTTCCACTCCTGCTGCTCGTTGACCAGGGCCAGGACCTCGCGGAACCGGGTCTCGGAGAACACCCGGCCGGTGGTCTGCTCCAGGAACCGGATCAGCCCGGTCAGCTCGCCGGTCAGCAGGTCCAGGCGGTCGGTGCCGATCACCTCCTCCCAGCGGTGCGGCATCAGCTCCCACCACCGCTCCGGGACCTCGTTCTCCGCCGCGCTTTCCAGCGGGTAGTACGTGACACCGGGCCGGCCGTCCCAGACGTCGAAGATCTTGCGGGACGCGTCGCCGGTGGTCTCGCCGAGCACGATCGACGGCGTCGGCAGCCCGCCCCACGGTGCCTGGCCGGGGTCGTCCTCGAACGCGGACGCCAGCGAAGTGGCGCTGTACTGCTCGATGTAGTCGGGGTACCCACGCTCGCGGAGCAGGCCGAGATAACGCTGGGTCTGGCGTTTCGCCGCGACGATCGAGGCCCACCACTGGTTGACGACGTACGGGATGTCCATGGCGCGGAAGACCTCCTGCGGCGCGTCCGCGTTGACCAGCGCCAACGGACCCTGGGCGGCGCGGACCCGGGCGAACCACTCGCGCTGGTAGGCGGTCGCGGTGGTCGCCGACGCCAGCCGGGCGGTCATGCGGCCGCACCCAACGCCGCCAGCGCATCGGAGGTCAGTTCGCCGTAGGGCTGGTGTTCGGCCAGGACCGCGTGCACGCCCGTCGCGGCGCGTTGCTCCGGGAAGTCCCACGGCGGTGCGTCGTCGTGGACCCGGGCGTAGGACAGCAGCACTTCCGCGTCGCAGGCCCGGGCGGCCGCGGCGGTGTGCGCCGCGCGCTGCCGGATCGAGGCGCGCGGCGCGGTCGGGCCGTTGTGCTGGTACCGCTCGGCGAGCGCGAGCTCCGTCGGCGCCGCGCACGTCCGGGCGAAGAGCAGCTCACCCCAGTCGTGGTCCTCCCCCACGACGAGGAAGCCGTTGCGCTCCAAAGTTTCGTAGACACCGGGGTGGTCGTGGGAGCTGCCGGTGAGGAACAGCCTCGTCCCCTTGACCTCGGGTGGGTCGGTGGCCAGCGCGCGCTCGACGAGCGCGGTGGCCTCGGTGACCGGCACCGCGGTGGTAGCGGCGACGATCTCGAGGAACCGGGTGCCGCTCAGCCGGTTCGCCCGGCGCCGGGCGGCGACCCGGCCGAGTGACCGACGCAGGGTGTCGTGGGCGGTGATCGCCTCGGCGAGGTCGTCGTCGGAGATGGGTCGCCAGCGTCCCAGCCACGCGCGCAGCTGCGCGATCTTCGCGTGGACGTAGCGGGTGGTGGTGTGGTGCGGCAGGTGCAGGACGTCCACCAGCCGCACCGGCGGCAACCCCAGCTCCGGCTCGACCCGGTGCAGCTCCCGCAAGGCGTAGAACAGCCGCAGCGACGCTTCGCAGTCGCGGGAGACCACGATCGCTTCGAGCGACCCGTAGTCCGCCGTGAGGATCCGCGTCAGGATCGACCGGGCGACCGGGTCGACACCGCGACCGAGGTAACGGTCGCCGAGAGCGCTGTCCGCACCCGGCTTCCCGGTCAGCCGCAGCGGCCGCAGCCCCGCCGCGGTGATCAGCTCGACCGGGACGTCGGCGCCGGCGTATCCGACGGTGCTCAAATCACCGCCTCCGCGGCGAGCTCCGCCAGCTGCTGTTCGGTGTAGCCGAGCAGCTCGCGGTAGACGTGTTCGTTGTGCTCCCCCAGGCTTGGCGCCGGCCGGTCGAGGGAGACGCGGGCTCCGGAGAACCGGATTGGCACGCCGGTCCCGGCCAGGTCGGCCACCGCGCCGTGCCGCGGGTGCGTCAGCGGCACGACCTCTTCGCGGGCCCGGACCAGCGGATCCCGCACCGCCTCACGCGGTTCGCGGACCTCGGCCGAGGGAACGCCCTCGGCGGTGAACGCGGCGAGGATCTCGGCCAGCGGCCGCGCCCGGCACCACTCGCGGATCAGCTCGTGGAGCGCGTCGGCGGCCCGGACCCGCTGGTCCCGGGTGCGGTAGCGGTCGTCGTCGGCGAGCTCCGGCCGGCCGATCGCGCGGAGGACGCCGTGCGCGAACGCGTCCGTCGGTGCGCAGAGGGCGAGATGGCCGTCCAGGGCCGGCAGGATCCCGAACGGCGCCAGCCGCGGCACCATCGACCCGGTGCGCTGCGGCAGGCCGACCGCTTCGAAGGCGTCGAACGGCTCGCACGCGACCAGAGAGGTCAGCGCGCCGAGCATCGACACGTCGACACGCTGCCCTTCACCGGTGTGCTCGGCCTGCAGCAACGCCGACACCGTGCCCACGACGGCGAACAGCGGCGCCAGCAGGTCGCCGATCGGCAGGCCGAAGCGGACCGGGCCTTCGTCGGGCTCGCCGGCGGTCATCATCACGCCGCTCAGCGCCTGGATGATCGAGTCCATCGCCTTGCCCGACCCCGGGCCGCCTTGGGCGCCGAACCCGCTGATCGAGGTGTAGACGAGCCGCGGGTTGATCTCGCGGACGTCCTCGTAGGAGATGCCGAGCCGGTCGGTGACGCCCGGGCTGTAGTTCTCCACCAGCACGTCGGCGTCCCGGACGAGGTCGGTGAACACGGCGTGGGACCGCGGGTTCTTCAGGTCGAGGGTGACGCTGAGCTTGTTGCGGCCACGCAGGAGCATCGACACCGAGAGGTCGTCGTCGTGCCGCCGGGCGAGATTCAGCCCGTCGCGGCCGACGTACGGCGCGTTGTTGCGCGAGGAATCCCCGCCCGTGGCCGGGTTTTCGACTTTGATCACGGTGGCCCCGAGCCCGGCGAGCAAGAGCGTTGCGTACGGCCCGGCGAGCGCGGTGGTCAGGTCGACGACGGTGCGCCCGGCCAGTGGCTGGTCGGTCATGAAGAGCCCCCTTCGGTGAGATCGACGAGCACTTCGGCGCCGCGGGTGGTGAACCGGCCGTTGAGCCGGGCCCCGCGGGTGATGTCCTCGACGTAGTTCGCCACGGCCTCGCCCTCCGGGGTGCCGCCGACCGGCACCGGGCGGCCCCGGTCGTCGATCCGGCACGGGAGGAACCCCGCCTCGCGCAGCCCGGTCTCGTCGAAGCGGCAGAAAGCGATGGCGGTGTTGCGGCTTTCGGGGTGGAACGGGAAGAACGGCATGTCCGGGTCGGGCGCGAAGCCGTAGAGCTTCGTGCGTCGTTCGGCCCACGCGCGCAGTTCGTCCGCGCCGAACCCGGCGCCCGGGGTCAGAGCGTGCGTGACGGTGACGAAGTTGCCCAGACCGTGGTAGATCGGCCGTCCTCTGTGGACTTCGATGCCGCGCATGATGTGCGGGTGGTGGGAGAACACGGCGTCCGCGCCGGCGTCGATCGCCGCCCGCGCGACCGGGCTTTCGTACATCGCGACGACCATCGGCGTGTGCCCGACGCCCTTGTGCAGTGACACGAGCACGACGTCGGCCTCGGTGCGCAGGCTGCGGACGTCCTCGGTCATCGCCTCGAGGCTTTCGGGATCGGCGAAGGTGTAGATCTTCGGCGGGCCGCCCGGGCTCGCGTGGTCGAGTTCGTAGTGGGTGAGGACGTGGACGTACGCGCAGCCGGGCTTGCGGGACGTCGCCCAGGACTCGCGCGGGCCGACGCAGTTGTAGGACAGCACGCCGATCCGCAGGCCGCCGCGGTCGACGATCGCCGGGCGCCGGGCCTGCGCGAGGTCCGGCCCGGCGCCGGCGGTCAGCATCCCCGCGGCACGGGAGTAGGCGATGGTGTCGGCCAGTCCCCCGTCACCGGCGTCGCAGATGTGGTTGCCCGCGAGGGTGACGACCGCGAAGCCCGCGTCGGCCACCGCTTTCAGCGCTTCGGGGTCCGCCGGGGGCGCGGGGACGTCGGTGCTGCTCTGGACCGCCGTGGTCGAGTGCGGCACCTCGACGTGCCCGATCGCCAGGTCCATCCCGCGCAGCACCGGCGCGGCCGGGGCGAGGAACGACCTGGGGTCCGGCTCGTCCAGGATGAGGTCGCCGACGGCGCCGACAGTGATCACGAGACACCCTCCTTTTCGGACAGATGGCGGGAGAGGAAGGCACGCAGCCGATCCGTGCGGGGCCGGGTGAACAGCTCGCCGGGCGGGCCCTCCTCGACGATCCGGCCCGCCTCCATGAACACGCACCGGTCGGCCACCTCACGCGCGAAGGCCATCTCATGGGTGACGACGACCATCGTGGTGCCCGCCGCGGCCAGATTCCGCAGGACGGCCAGGACTTCGTCGACCAGCTCCGGGTCGAGGGCGCTGGTCGGCTCGTCGAACAGCATGATCCGTGGCCGGACCAGCACGGCCCGCGCGATCGCGACCCGCTGCTGCTGCCCGCCCGAGAGCTGCCGCGGGTAGTGGTCCTCGCGCCCGGCCAGGCCGATGCGCTCCAGCAGTTCCCGCGCTTCTCGCTCCACTGTGGACCGGTCACGCCCGTGGACGCGGACCGCCGCATCGGTCACGTTGCGCAGCACGGTGAACTGGGGGAACAGGTTGAACTGCTGGAAGACCATGCTCATCCGCCGCCGCTGGGCCGCGATCCGCCGCTCGGTCAGGACCCGCAGGCCGCCCGGTGCGCGCCGGTGGCCCAGCAGCTCGCCGTCCAGGTACATCGCCCCGCCGTCGATCGGCTCCAGCTGGTGGGCGCAGCGGACGAGCGTCGACTTGCCGGATCCCGACGGCCCGATCACCACGACCGTCTCGCCTTCGTGCACGTCGAGGCTGACCCCGGCCAGCGCGGTCACCGGCCCGAACTGCTTGCGGACTTCGCTGACCCGCAGCACCGGCGCGCTCATCGGAGACTCCGGTGGCCGCGCGAGAACCGGCGCTCCAGCCGGCGCTGCACCGCCGTCAGGGCGGTGACCACGACCAGGTACCAGAAGCACGCGACCAGCAGCATCGGCACGATCTCGTAGGTGCGGTTGTAGATGACCTGCACCGCGTGCAGCAGGTCCGACATCGCGATGACCGACACGAGCGCGGTGCCCTTGAGCACGTTGATGAACTGGCTGCCCGCGGGTGGGATGATGACACGCATCGCCTGCGGCAGCACGATCCGCAGCAGGGTCTGCCCCGGCCGGTAGCCCATCGCGCGGGCCGCGTCGCGCTGACCGGGGTCGACCGAGCTCACCCCGGCGCGGAAGATCTCCGCCAGGTAGGCCGACTCCACGAGCGACAGCCCGAGGACGGCGGCGGTCAGCGGCGTGATGACGGTGTTGGCGTCCCACGTCCCGAAGACCGGGCCGAACGGGATGCCGAGCGACAGCTTCGGCAGCAGGTACGCGAGGTTGAACCAGAAGATCAGCTGCACCAGCGGCGGGATGCCGCGGAACAGGCCCACCCACAGCGTGGCCACCCAGCGCGCGGGCCCGAACCCGCTCAGCTGCATCGCCGCGACCACCCCGCCGACCAGCGAGCCGAGGACCATCGCCGCCACAGCGAGCACGACGGTCGTGCCCAGGCCCGCCAGGACACTCTTCTCGAAGAGGTACTTCGCCACGACGTCCCACTGGAACCGGGAGTTGCCGGTCAGGAAGACGGCGAGCTGCGCGAGCAGCACCACCAGCACGAGCACGAACAGCCAGCGCAGCGGGCGGAAGCGACCGCGGGCCGAGGCGACGTCGTCCCGGGCCGCCACGCTTTCCTCCACAGTGGACATCGCGGTCATTTCGCGGACGCCACGTCGAACAGCGGCTGCGGAACCGTGACGTCGGCCAGACCCCACTTCTGCATGATCCGGGTGTAGGTGCCGTTGCGGAACAGCTCCTCGAAAGCCTTCTGCAGCACCGGGCCCAGCTTCCCGGCCTTCGGGGTGTAGAGCGCGAGGCTGTCCTTCGTCGCGCCCTGTTCCTCGGTCTGCGTCACGTATTCGTACTGCCCCTTCTGCTGGCTGGTGACGTCGATCGCGGCGGCCTGGGTCATCCCGGCGGCGTCGGCGCGGCCGGACCTGGCGGCCAGCAGGGTGGCGTTCGTGTCGTCGAGCCCGACCACCTGCACGGCCGGCCGCTGCTTGCCCTCGCAGTACGCGGACAGCTTGGCGAGCTGGCCCTCCACGACGCTGGCGGTGACCACCGCGACGCGCTTGCCGCAGAGGTCGGCGGCCTGCTCGATCCCGGCGGCGGAGCCTTCGGGGATCACGTATGCGGTGCGCGTGGTCATCCAGGTGACGGTGTCGAACTGCTTCTCGCGTTCGGCGGTGGCCTTGACCGGCCCGTTGAACGCCTCGTACCGGCCGCTGAGCATGCCCTGCAGCGCGGCCGGGAGCCCGCTGACGATGGTGGTTTCGGTGCGCACGCCCAGGAGCTGGCCGAGCGCCTGCTGGAAGTCGGGGTCGATGCCGGTGACCGTCTTGCCGTCCGGGCCGACGGCGCGGTACGGCGGGTGGGAGTCCCCGGCGAACCGGAGGACGCCCGAGTCCTTGACCACCTGCGGGAGCTGGTCGTGCAGTGCCTGGTCGGTGGTCAGAGCGGCGGCGGTGGGCGCCGAGGCCACGCCGTCGTCGACCGTGCAACCGGCCAGGACGAGCCCGGCGGCGACCGCCGTCAGCGAGCTTCGACGCCATTGACGAAGAGAGGAACCCATGTCGGTTACTTCCTGAGGGAAGGCAATAGGTTGCTAAGTGAGCGCCGATCGTCGCATGATGTGTCGCGTGATTCAACCCCTCGGTGCGCCGTCCCGGACGCCCACTGCGACCATGGACACCGGCGGTGGGCGACCCCGGCCGACCCCCGCGCCGAACCCGGAAGAGGCGAGCACGCGATGACAGCGACGTCCTCGGGGCCGCTGCCCCGTTCCCAGCAGGGAGCCGAACCCCAGCTGCTGCTGACGTCCCTGCTCGGCGACTTCTGGTACTGGCGCGACGAGCGCATCCCGTCGGCCGCCCTGGTGGAGCTGCTCGGCGAGTTCGACATCAGCCCGGCGAGCGCGCGGGCGGCGATCCGGCGGCTCGCCGCCCGCGGTCTGCTCACGGTGTCGCGAAGCGGGCGGACGACGGCGTACGGGATTCCCGCACGCACGTCCGAGGTGATCGTCGAGCGCACGCACCGGATGCTGACCTTCGGCACGACCGCGCCGGAGTGGGACGGGCAGTGGACCGTGGTCACCTTTTCGGTGCCGGAGCAGGACCGCGCGCTGCGCACGGCCCTGCGGTCACGCCTGCGGGTCCTGCGCTTCGCCGCCCTCTACGACGGGGTGTGGGTCAGCCCGCACGACCTGGCCGGCCCCGCGCTCACGGCCCTGCGCGAGCTCGGCCTCGGGAGCGCGACGGTCTTCCGCGCCACCGAGGTCCCCGGCTCGGCGGCGGCGGCGGTCACGGCGTTCGACCTCGAGCCCCTCGCCCGCGAGTACGAGCAGTTCGTCGAGCGCTACGAAGCGGTGCTCACCGGCCTGGAGGCAGGTCTGATCAGCCCGGCGCAGGCACTGCGCACCCGCACCGAGCTGCGCGTCGACTGGCGCCGGTTCCCGGAGACCGACCCCGACCTGCCCGCCGAGCTGCTGCCGGCCGGCTGGGCGCGCGACCGGGCCCAGAAGGTGTTCCTGCAGATCTACGACCGGCTCGGCCCGCTCGCCGAGCTCCGGTTCCGGCAGGTGCTGGCGGCCACCGACCCGGCGCTGGCCGAGTTCGCCACCCACCACGACTCGGTGAAGGTGGCCGCGCTGTTCGCCGCACTGGGCGACCGCCACCCGGCCGGCGACACGCCGTTCGAGCAGGCCGCCGAGGCCCGCCGGCTGGACGACGCGCGACGGCCGTGAGAACCCGGCCGCCCAGCCGCGATCGACTCCCGAGGCTAGGGTCGTCGATCATGGAAGACTTCGCGGTCGGGGACACAGTCCGGATCACCGGCAAGACCATGACGGGCAACGTCGGCACCGTCGTGCACCTCGACGAGAAGCGGGAGAAGTACCTGGTGCGCGTCAGCGACGTCACGCAGAACTACTTCCCGGCCGACGAACTGGAAAAGTTCACCCCCTGACCCCGAGGTCGGACCCGTTCAGCCAGGCGGCGTCCTCGACGCGGACCGCGTGCTCGCGGGCACCGTCGCGGGTCGGCGAGTCGGTCGACGGGTGGTACCCGGCAGCGACCAGCAGGTAAGCCAGGCCCGCGTACTCGCGGGGGAAACGCCGGACAACGTCCTGGTCCACGCTGACCGGACCGAACGGGAAGCTGAACCCGCAGGAGTCGTACACGGAGACGCGGCGCGCGATCGCCCAGCCCGCAGTGGTCCGCTCGAGCCGGTCGAGGAACCGGGCGTGCGTCACCGCGCCCAGGTCGAGAGCGCGGTGGTCGGCCACCAGCACCACGCCGGTCTCGGCGATCGCCCGGTCGCTCCGCACGACAGCGAGCGGCGCGGAGACGACGTGCTTGGACTGCAGCGGACCGGGGGCGTGCGCCCGTGCCGCGGACACGAACTCGGCGGCGGTGGTCCGCGTCCAGGTCAGCTCGACGGTCGCGGCGGGCGTGAACAGCCCGGCGAGCTCTTCCCAGCGCCCCGCGTCGCGATACCCGGCCCACGCCGTCATCAGTTCGGCGATGGCCGCGCGGTCACGGGCTGCCCGCTCCGCGGACGGGGTCGGCTGCACACGCATCGCGGCCGCTCCTTCTGCTGTGGACGGACTCGTCCCCGGCCGGGGGCGAGTGGACACCGCTCAGGCGCCCGCTGAACACCCTTCGCGACCGAAGCCGACTTCAGCGCAAGAGGAGCCGGCTGTGGCAGCCACCACGCAATTCGTTCCTCGAAGACGAGGTCATCTGGACCTTCCCGCACACCACAGCCGCTCACTGCCCGTCAGACCTTCCGGATGAACTCCGTGAGCGCGCTCGCGAGGCTTTGCGGTGCCTCCAGTGCCACGTAGTGGCCCACGCCCGGGATGCCGACGTGGGTGAGCTCCGGCGCGACATTGCGCAAGGAGGCGGGAACGCGGTCGCCGCCTTCTCTGCTGACGACCAGCACGGGCCGGGTCAGCGGCTCGGCGGCGAGGGCGCGGATCTGCTCACCTTCCGCCACCAGCGACCGGTAGATCGCGCCCGCGGCCCGGAAGCCGTCGGGGCCGCTGTAGGCGGCGGCGAAAACGTCGAGGTCGAGCTGGTCGGGCACCTCGTCGACGCGGATCTGCGGGCCGAGGACGTGGTGAGCGATGAACTCGCGCTCGCGTCCGGCGAGCAGGAGCTCGGCGACGCCGGGGGTGGCGAGCACGCCGATGTACCAGGCGCCGCCGTGGCCGAAGTCGGCCACGGCCTCCCAGCCGAAGCCCGGCAACAAGGTCTCGATGGCGGTGTAGCCGGCGACCAGGTCGGGCCGGGCGGCGGCGAGCCGGTAGGTCATCGGGCCGCTGATGTCCTGGCCGACCAGGTGAACCGGTCCCAGGTCCAGCGCTTCGACCAGCGCGCCGAGCACCTCGGCGAGCTCGGCACTGTTCAGCTCGCCCGCGAACGGGGAGGAGCCGAAGCCCGGCAGGTCCACGGCGTGGACCCGGTGGGAACGGGCCAGTATGGGCAGGAGCCGGCGAAACGCCCACCAGGTCTCGGGAAACCCGTGGACCAGGAGGATGGGTGGCCCGTCGGCGCCCGCGACGGCGACGTGCAGTTCGACGCCGCCGGCGAGCCGCACTTGACGATGGTCGACCCCGGGCAGGCCGGGGCTGGCGATAGGGGTGTGCACGGTTCACCTTCGGTTCGGCAGCATGCCCGTCCGGGCACGCCGATGCTCGTCGGGCGCCCTCGGGTGACGCCCATCGGAAGTGTGCCGACTGAAGTCGACTTCAGTGCAAGGGGAAAGGCCGCTATCGGGTCGCCACGCCGGGAGATCCGGGGTCGCCGTCCGGCCCGGCTTCCGCGAGGGTGGCCTTGGCCCGCCGCATCGCGGTGTAGACCGATTCTTCCCGTCGGCCTGCGCTGCCAGGCCGGTGGAGTGCGGTGTCGACTCGTTCCACCAGGTACGCACCGACGATGGGGCACGCCGTGTGGTCGTCGTACCGGCAGGTGGTGAGGTGGCTCAGCAGCTCGTGGGCCTCGGTCAGGACGGCGATGCGGTCGGCGAGCTCGCGGCGGCTCCGCTCGATCACGTCGTTGCGGTGCGCGCGTTCGACGCTGCCGACGATCGCGCTGGTCCGGTCGATGCTGAGGGCGCCGTCGCCGTGCCAGAGCTGGACGTAGGCCAGGCGCCGCAGGTCCGCGTGGTCGTAGTGCCGGACCCGGCCCCGCCGGTGCGACGCGGGAACCAGCCCGATCCGGTCGTAGTAGCGCAGCGTCGAGATCGGCAGCCCGAAAGCCACGGCGACCTCGGTGATCGAGCGTGGCGCCTCGTCGCTCACGACGACGCCTTCAACGCCGCCTCGATCGCCCGCGTCAACGTCTCGAGGTACCGGTCGTCGATCGGGCTCTTGAGCACGAGCAGGCGGAAGGCGAGCGGCGCGATCAGCAGGTCGGTGCCCAGCTCGAGCTCCAGGTCGGACGGGAGTTCGCCGCGGTCGATCGCGGCCCGCAGGATCGCGCGCGCCGCCGCCCGGCGCGGCTCGGCCACGCAGCTCTGCAGCACCTCGGCGAGCGTCGCGTCGTACTCGGCTTCGGCCAGCAGCCCGGCGCCGACCCGGGTGATGAGCGGGTTGTCCAGCTGGGCGCGGAAGGTGGCGAACAGCTGACGCAGGTCGGTGCGCAGGGCGCCGGTGTCCGGGGTGGGCGGCAGCGCGTCGGCGACCTTGCCCCGGATCAGCTCGGCGAGCATCGCCTGCTTCGACCGCCACCGCCGGTACAGGGCGGCCTTGCCGACACCGGCGCGCCGGGCGACCGCGTCCATCGACGTCCGCGCGTACCCCGTCTCGGCCAGCTCCGCGAAAGCCGCCTCGGTGATCGCGTCCGTCACCTGCCGCCGCAACACCGCCCCGCCACTCACCGCCCGCGCGCTTTCTTCCTGGGTGGACATGCCACCCACTCTAACGAACGGAACGGTTGCGTTCCCTGTTCGACCGCGTTAGAACGGAACGAGACCGTTCCGTTCGCATAATTCGGGAGGCATCCGATGAAGTTCCTCTTCGACGACGAGTCCTTCTCCTTCGAGGCCCTGCGCGCCGCCGGCTACACCGCCCACGCCGGCGCCGACCTCGGCGAAGTCCTGGTCACCTGCTGGAACATCCCCGAAGGTGACGAAGCGGCGTGGGCGGCCCAGTGGGCCGCGACCGCCGCCCGGGTCGAGGGCATCGGCCGGAACGCCCTGGCCGCCGGGCATCGGGTCAGCGCGCGGGACGCGCTGCTGCGGGCGTCCAACTACTACCGCGTCGCCGACTTCTACCTCCGCACCGACGGCGTCCACGAGGAGGAGTCGGCACGGCTCGACAAGGCGTCCCAGCAGACTTTCGCCGACGCGGCCCCGCTGCTGGACACCCCGGCCCGTGCCCTGGAGATCCCGTACGAGGACACGACTCTGCCCGCGTACCTGTTCCTCGTCGACGACTCGGGCACCCCTCGGCCCACCGTGATCTTCCACGGCGGGATCGACTCCACCCTCGAGGAGCACTACGTCGCGAGCGCGGTCGGCGCGTTGCGGCGCGGCTTCAACGTCCTCGCCTTCGACGGCCCGGGCCAGGGCGCCCCGCTGCGCCGGCAGGGCCTGTACTTCCGGCCCGACTGGGAAGCCGTGGTCACCCCCGCCGTCGACGTCGCCCTGTCGCTACCTGAAGTGGACAACGACAAGATCGCGCTGATCGGCATGAGCCTGGGCGGCTACCTCGCCGGGCGAGCGGCCGCCTTCGAGCACCGCATCGCCGCGTGCGTGCTCTACGACGGCGTCTACGACCTGTACGAGCCCTTCGCCGCCGTCGCCGAGCGCGCCGCATCCACCCCGGGTGGTCTCGACGCGCTGATCGAGCAGAACACCATGGCGCGCTGGGTGGTGCGCACCGGAATGTGGTCCTTCGGGATGTCCACCTTCGAGGACGTGGTCGAGGCGACCAAGGCCTACACCATGGCCGGTATCACCGACCGCATCACCTGCCCGACCCTGGTCCTCGACGCCGAAGACGACCAGTTCTTCCGCGGCCAGCCCCGGCGTGTGCTCGACGAACTGACCTGTGAGAAGGAGCTGATCTTCTTCCGCGAGGACGAAGGCGCCGGGGAGCACTGCCAGGAAGGTGCGCTGTTCCTCTTCAACCAGCGCACCTTCGACTGGCTCGACACCGTTCTCGGCCGCCAAGGACAACCAGGTTCGAAACCGTCCGGCACACCGACCGCGCTGCGGACCTTGTTGCCACCGTCGGCAGCTTGAAGGTCACGCGTCGACCTTCTCTCCGACGCCGGCCCAGGCGTCGAGGTCGGCCAGCCGCGCGGTGAGGGCGTCGCGCATCCCGGTGACGCTGACGACGCCGAGCGCGAGGCGCCGCGGCGGGTTCGGGTCGGCGACCGCGGCCCGGATACCCTCGGCGACCTTGTCCGCGGCGGAGGCGGGGGTGTCGCCATGCGGCCCGCGGACGGTCGCGTCGTAGTCGGCGTGCGCACCCTGGGCGGGATCGACGTTGGCGCCGAAGGCGGTGGCGGTCGGGCCGGGCTGGACCAGGGTCACCTTGATGCCCAGCGGCGCGACCTCGAGCGCGAGGGCGTCGGAGAGACCTTCGACGGCGTACTTGCTGGCCGCGAGCATGCCGAAGCCGGGCGCGGCGGTCTGCCCGAAGATCGAGGAGCCCTGCAGGATGTGCCCGGACCGCTGGGCGCGCAGAACCGGCAGCGCCGCGCGCAGCACGTTCAGCACGCCGAAGACGTTGGTGTCGAACAAGGCGCGGGCCTGGGTGTCGGTGGCTTCCTCGACGGCGCCGAAGACGCCGTAGCCGGCGTTGTTGGCCAGGACGTCGATCCGGCCGAACCGGGCGACGGCCTGCTCGACCGCCTGCCGCACCGCGTTTTCGTCGCGGACGTCGGCACTGATGGCCAGCAGCCGTTCGGCGGAGCCGAGGTCGTCGAGCTTGGCCGCGTCGCGAGCGAGCGCGACGACCGACTCGCCGGCAGCCAGGGCCTGTTCGGTCAGTTCGCGGCCGATGCCGGAGGAGGCGCCGGTGATGAACCAGACGCGGGAGGACGTGGTCTCGCTGGTGTTCGCTGCATTCATCATGGTTGTGACCATAAGTCATTAGCTCATAACCACTCAAGAGTGACGACGGTTACAGTTGCTTGTGCGAGGAGTGCGAACCATCAGGCGACGACGGCGTCGCCCGGCGACAGGTCTCGCGTGGCCGAAACTAAGCCGTCCCGGCATCCTTGCGGCGCTTGCGCATGGCACGCATGGAGACCTGGGAGCTGCACCCGGAGCTGCAGAACCGCCCGGACCGGTTGCGCGTGCGGTCGAAGAACCCGAAGTGGCAGGGCGGGTTGCAGCACGCCTTGAGGCGGCCCCAAGCATCCCCGTGGGACGTCTCGGCGACAGCGCCGAGCACTCCGGCCAGCACACCCGGCACTCCGCCTGCCGCCGGTCGCAGCCGTACGCCCGCACGTTCGACCACGGCGATCAGCGGGTAGCGCGAGCCGGCCTGCTCCAGGTACCTCTCAGCCTCCGGTAGACCCGGAGCCGGATCGCCCGCGTGCGCGAGCAAGACCGTGACCAGCGCGTCGCGCAGCTCCCGGGCGGCGACGGCGTCGGACTCGGTGACCACGACCTCCGACGGAAGCAGCTCGTGCTCGGCGGCCCAGTCGGCGAAGCCCTTCGCGGTTCCGAACAGCTCCGGACGCCCTCCGGCGTCGGCGTGCGTGTTCACGAACCGCAGCACCGCCTCGCCTGCTTCGCTCTCGACCATACTGACAGCGTAGCGCGACCGTTTCCCCGACGAGCCCAACCGACGTTGGGCCCGAACGTCGGCTCGATGCCGGCTAGCAGCTTGGGGTCACAACCCGGCGGAGGAAGCAATGACGGTCCCGGTGAGCCGCTCGGACGTCTGCCAGACGCGCCGGGCTTCTTCCTCGCCGCGCAACGGCGGGTAAAGGCGCTGAACGGCGGGCGGGCCGCCCAAGTTGCCCGGGCCGCTCGGGCCGTAGAGGGTGCCGGGCCGGGGATCGGTCGCGGCCATCAGCGCGGGCAGCTTCGCGGTCTCGACAGTGCCCATCAGGATGCCGCGAGCCGAGAGCGCCCGGATCAGCCGGACCTGGAGGGTGTCCCTGCCCCGGCCGAGCTCGGGGCGGGCGGCCAGGAGGCTGGTGGGGGCGACACCGGGGTGGGACAGGGTGCTCGTGATGCCCCAGCCCCCGGCCGTGCTGCGCCGGTCGAGTTCGAGCCCGAAGAGCCCGAACGCGATCTTGGACTGGCGGTAGGCGCGCATGCCGTCGTAGGAACGCTCCCAGTTCAGGTCGTCCCAGTTGACCCGGCCGCGGGCGGCGGCGACGCTGATCTGCGACGTCACGCGAGCCCGGCCGGCGCGGAGCAGCGGGAGCAACCCGGCGACCAGCGCGAAGTGGCCGAGGTGGTTGGTGCCGAACTGCAGCTCGAACCCGTCGGCGGTGGTCTGCCGGTCCGGTGGGGTCATCACGCCGGCGTTGTTGACCAGAAGGTGGATCGGACGGCCGTCGCCGCGCAGGGTTTCGCCCAGCGCGGCGACCGATTCCAACGAGGACAGGTCGAGGGCGTGCAGCGAGACGTCGGCGGCGGGGACGGCCCGCCTGATCTCGGCGACGGCGGCCTCGCCCTTGCGCGGGTTGCGGACGGGCATGATCACCTCCGCGCCGGCCGCGGCCAGCCGGGCCGCGATACCCAGTCCCATCCCGTCGCTCGCGCCGGTGACGACGGCGCGGCGTCCGGTCAGGTCGGGGACGTCGATGTCGATCTTCTCGCGTGGCATGGCCGGGCTCCTCCGAGTGGTCGTGTCCTCGATCTTCGGCCGCCGGTGCGGGGCTATCCAGGACCTCTCGATCAGAGGCTCACCAAGATCACCCTTCCGGGAGCGGAGAGGGGGATCGACGAGTCGTGGCTCGCTGGTGCGGCGGACGGTAGAAACGAGGCAGCATTCGAAGAGGGGGCGTCGTGATCGACCGCACTGGGCTCGCGGAGTTCCTCCGCCATCGGCGTGAGGCGCTGCAACCCGAAGACGTCGGCCTGCCCCGCGGGCCCCGCCGCCGGACGGCCGGGTTGCGGCGCGAAGAGGTCGCGGGTCTGTGCCACATGTCCGCCGACTACTACTCCCGGCTCGAGCGGGAACGCGGTCCGCAGCCCTCCGAGCGGATGCTCGCCTCGATCGCGCAGGGCCTGCACCTGTCGATCGACGAACGCGACCACCTGTTCCGCCTGGCCGGCCACAGCCCGCCCGCCAGGGGTGCAGGTGACCACATCAGTCCGGGCCTGCTGCGGGTGCTCGACCGCCTGGACGACACCCCGGCGGAGATCGTCACCGAGCTCGGGGAAACCCTGCGGCAGTCGCCGATGGGCGTGGCACTCACCGGCGACACCACCCGGTACACCGGACCTGCCCGCAGCTCGGGGTATCGGTGGTTCACCGACCCCGCCGTCCGGCGGCTCTACGCGCCGGAGGAGCACCCGTTCCTCACCCGGATGTACGCGGCCGGCCTGCGCGAGCTCGTCACCCTCCGCGGCCCCGGATCGCGGGCCGCGCACCTGGCCGAGCTCCTCCTGGGCTCGAGCGAGGAGTTCCGCCGCGTGTGGGACGACCACGAGATCGGGATCCGTCCGCACGAGGTCAAGCACTTCGTCCATCCCGAAGTCGGTGCACTGGAGCTGACTTGTCAACGCCTCGTGGACCCGGGACAGGCTCACTCGCTGATGGTCTACACCGCCGTTCCCGGCAGCGAGAGCCACGAGAAGCTGCAGATGCTGTCCGTCATCGGCACGCAGACGCTTTCCTGACGACCCCACGCCGCTTTCCCGGGACCGGTCCCCGAACCGTGCGAATATAATAGAAATTTTCGACAGAAAACAAAAGCTATTCTCAGTAGTCCGCGCACTTTTTCGTTCACCCTTTCAGCCGCTGCCGACATCAACTTCTACCGGCTTATGCTCTCGCCGAGACCCAGGGGTGAGCGCTTTCTGCGGGAAAGCCGGGGTCACTTCGGATTTCTTTTGCCTTTCCCAGGATCGGACGGCGGGGGCCCATGTTCAGAACACATCGGCGTTGGCTGCGCGGCGTCGCGCTCGCGAGCCTCCTGGCCGTCGCGACGACCGGTGCGACCGGGTTGGGCCAGGCCGCCGCGGCCGCACCCGCGGCTGCGGCGGCCGCGTTCCCGGTACCGCCGTCACCCCGGTGCGCCACCACAGCCGCGCTGGCCGCGCCGAAGGCCACCCAGGCACCCGTACCCGCACCTCTCGCCGCACCGAAGGCCGCGGCCAGGGCCACTGCCGCGAACGCCTACGCCGCGCCGGAAACCGCGCGGCGCATGGTGCCCGACCGCGAATACCACTCCCCCGTCACCGTCACCAACACGACCGCCCAACCGCTTCCCGCGGCCACCAAGGTGCTCTCGTACCACTGGATTTCCGGCTCCGGCACCGACGTCACCTCCGACGCCAACCGGCGCGAAACCCGGCTGCCCGCCGATCTCGCGGCCGGCGCCTCGGTCACCCTCGACGCGCTGATCAAGGCGCCGGTCCCGACCGCCGCCAACGCCCGCGAGCAGTTCACCCTGCGCTGGGACGTCTACGACACCGCCACCCGCACCTGGCTCTCGGCCACGGACGGCGTTCCGACGCTCGACCAGGGTGTCCAGGTCGAAAACCCGACCTCCGACCGCCTGGGTCTCGAGGGCTTCTACTCCTACGGCCAGGTCAAGACCGGAGCCGGCGGAACCGTCTCGGTCGAGCAGTCCACCGGCAACGCCGAGTGGAGCTACGACGTCTTCTCCAACCCGAGCCACGGGCCGTCCAGCTTCCTGCGGCTGAACTACAACAGCCGTGACGCCTCGAACGCCTTCGGCGGGCCGGGCTGGTCGATCAGCGCGTCGACGCTCAACCGCCTCGGCACGCCGCTGGCCTTCGACGGACCTGGGTACGCCGAGAACGTCGTGCTCACCGACGGGGACGGAACCAGCCACCGCTGGACCCTCGACCGCCACGGCAGCGCCCTGCCTCGCGATTGGACCTACGCCTCGCCGGCCGGCGTCAACTTGTACCTGCAGTACCGAGCCGATGAGCCGGACGACCGCCGCTGGGTGTTCACCGCGCCGGAGCGCACGCAGTTCTTCTTCGACGCCGACGGCTACCAGACCGCGACCGTCGACAAGAACGGCAACACGATGTCGTTCACCTACGACCGCGTGGTCATCGGCAACCGCAACACCGGCGTGCTGCACGCCGTCACCGACGCCGCGGGGCGGCGCACCCTGACTTTCGACTACTACCAAGCCGGCCAAGCCGCTCCGCTGATCACCGGCAACCGCAGGACCTCGACGAAGGCGTTGAGCGCCGCGGCGGTCGTCAACCAGCTCAAGTCCGTCACCGACATCACCGGCCGGGTCGTCAACCTGGTCTACGGCGACAACGGCGCGCTGCGCGAAGTCGACGACGCCGCCGGCAATCCGGACCAGAAGACCTTCCAGTTCTTCTACGCCACCGACGGCCCCTCGACGAACAAGCTGATCACCGTCGTGGACCCGCTCGGCCACGGCACCGGCATCACCTACTTCACCGATCCGGGCGACTCCCTCCGGTTCGGCGCCACCCGGACTGTCACCGACCGGCGCACCGCCACCACCGGCTTCGACTACGCCGACCCCGACGGCGCCGGCGGACCGGACACCGCCACCACCGTCACCGACGGCAACGGGCACACGAGCCGGTACCGGACCGACGGCTACGGCCGGCTCACCGAACGCACCGACGCCTTGAACCGCACCACGAAACTCATCTGGGACGCCGACAACAACGTCGTCCGCCAGACCGAAGCCAACGGCGCCGTGAAGACCTGGGTCTACGACCAGAAAACCGGCTTCCCCCTGGAAATCCGCGACGCCGAAGCCGTCCGCCAGAACACCCCGGCCACCGTCCTGGGTTACCGCTCCGACCTCGACGGCCACGTCGCCGATCTCACCGACAAGACCACGCCCGAAGGCCGTCACTGGAAGTTCGTCTACGACGACCACGGCAACCCGGTCGCCGTCACCGACCCCAAGGGCAGTGCGACCCCGGACCCGAACGACTACACATCGCGCTACTCCTACGACGAGCTCGGCCACCTGATCGAGCAGGTCGACGCGAACAACCACAAGACGGTCTACGGGGACTACGACGCGGTCGGCTACCCGAACCTGGTCACCGACGCGCTCGGCTGCGTCACCCGCTACCGCTACGACTCCGCCGGCAACGCGGTGTCCACGATGGACGCACTGGGCAAGGTCGGCACGACGAGCTACGACGTCTTCAAACGCCCGCTCGACAGCAAGCTGCCCAAGGACCAGGACGCAGGCGTCTTCATCACCACACCGGGCGCGCGGTACGACGCGAACGACAACGTCCTCACCGCCACCGACGCCCGCGGCTCGGTGACCCGCACCGTCTACGACGAGATGGACCGGACCGTCGCGGTCTACGCGCCCAAAGACACCCCCGCCGGGCCCGACAAGCTGACCACGCTCGCCTACGACGCCGCCGGCAATGTCACCAAGATGACCAAGCCCAAGGGAAACCTCACCTCGGGCGACCAGAACGACTTCACCGAAAGCCTGCGCTACAACGAAGCGAACCAGCGGGTCGAAACCAAGGACGTCAACGGTGACCGCGTCACCGCGCAGTTCGACCTCGTCGGCAACCTCGTCACCAAGATCGACGCGCGGGCCAACCGCACCGCGGACCCGAACGACTACGCCACCAAGTGGGTGTTCGACCTCAACCACCAGGTCGTCTCGACGATCGACCCGCTCGGCAACGCGACCCGCACCCGCTACGACCGGGACGGCAACGTCGTCGGCAACACCGACGAGGACGGCACCGAAACCCTCATCACCCTGGACGAACGCGCCAAGCAGACCGAGGTCCGCGCACCCCACGACACCGTGAACGGCACGACCCAGTACTTCACCACCCGGTACGAGTACGACCAGGTCGGCAACAAGACCAAGACGATCAACCCCCGCGGCGCCGACACCGCGAACGTCGCCGACGACTTCGTCAAGGAGACGGTCTACGACGAACTGAACCGCAAACGCGCGGAGATCCTGCCCTACGACCCGGCCGACTCCGAGGCGAAGACCGCCGCCGGCACGATCTACACCTACGACCCGCTCGGCCGGATGACCGAGATCAGCGCGCCGCCGTCCCACGGGACCGGCACCCGGGTGGTGACCCGGCAGTCGTTCTACGACAACGGCTGGGTCCGCGGCTCGACCGATCCCTTCGACATCGTCACGAGCTACGACTACAACGAGACCGGACAGCAGAGCACCCGCACGGTGAGCGGCTCCGGCGGGTCCGCCCCGCGGACGCAGAGCTGGACCTACTACCCCAGCGGCAAGCAGCGGACCCGGTCCGACAGCGGCGTGCCGGTCGGCGCGGCCGCGGTCCTCGTCGACAACGCCGACAAGCGCCGGACGTACGCCGACGACGGCTGGAGCACCGCGCAGTCGCCGAAGGGCTACCAGGGCACCGAGTATTCGACGATCACCACCCACGCGGACGACGACTACTTCATCTGGAAGGCGACGATCCCGCGCACCGGGCGCTACGACGTCCAGGTCTGGTACCCGGAGGGCACCGCCACCGACGCGACCTACTTCGTCGCGCGTGACGGTGGCACGTCCACCGCCGTGGTCGACCAGAGCAAGAACCAGGGCCGCTGGGTCAGCCTCGGCAAGTACTCCTTCACCGCCGGGGACACCAAGGAGATCGCGCTCGCCGGCGAGAGCAACGGGACCGTCACCGCCGACGCCGTGAAGCTGGTGCGGGACAACTCGGGGGACGTGGACAACGAGAGCAAGACGTTCACGATGTCCTACGACCCCGACGACAACATGACCCGGATGACCGACTCGTCGCCGGGAGCGCCGGCGGACGCGTGGGACATCGGCTACGACGAAGTCGATCTCGCGGAGTCGGTCAAGGAGTCGAAGTCCGGGAAGGTCCTGCACACCACGACCTACGGCTACGACGAGAACGACAACATCACCTCGGCCCGGATGGACGACAAGTCGTCGGTGTTCACCTACGACAGCCGGGACCTCGTCAAGTCGATCCTCACCAAGCGGAACGACGGTGACGCCGGCAAGACCACAACCTTCGACTACGACAAGCAGGCGCACGTCAAGCACCAGGTCAAGGGCAACGGCAACACCCTCGACGCGACCTACTACCTCGACGGGCTGCTCAAGCGCCAGACGGAAAAGAAGAAGAACAGCTCGACGGTCGTCGCCGACCACCAGCTGACCTACGACCCGGACTCGAACAAGACCAAGGACACCGGCACCCTGCAGAACGCCGACAACGGCGGTTCCGGGTCCTTCACCAAGACCTACACCTACGACCCCCGCGACCGCGTCCGCCAGGTGACGAAGTCCGGAGCCGGTGGCGGCGGCACCGAGCAGTACCACAACGACGACAACGGCAACGTCTACGACCAGACCGTCGACGGCGTCCAGACCCAGTTCGGCTACGACCGCAACCGGCTGGAGACGAGCAAGCGGTCCGGCACGGACTCCGACTACGACTACGACGCCTACGGCCGGCTCGAGCGCGTCAGCCAGAACGGCGAGGCGACGGAGGAGTACACCTACGACGGCTTCGACCGCAAGACGAAGCTGGTCAAGGACACCCCGGACGACGGCAACCCCGAACGGACGACGACCTACACCTACGACCCGCTCGACCGCCAGACCGCCAAGACCGAAGACGCGACCGGCAGCAAGCGCGTCACGGCCATGAACTACCTCGGCCTGACCGAACAGGTGCTGACCGAGACGGTCAATTCGAAGCTGACGAAGATCTACCAGTACTCACCCGACGGGGAGATGCTCGGCCAGGTCCGCTTCGGCGACGACGGCAACGGCGCGGCCGAAGACGTCTTCATGGGCTTCAACACCCACTCCGACGTCGAACAGGTCACCGACAAGAACGGCAACACCAAGTCGACGTACGGCTACACCGCCTACGGCGAAGAAGACCTCAAGCAGGCCACCGGGGACGACAAGACCGACGCGGCGAACCCGGACAAGCCGGAGAAGAACTCCTACCGGTTCAACACCGCCCGCCACGACAAGTCGTCGGACTCCTACGACATGGGCTTCCGGGACTACTCGCCGGGCACCAACCGCTTCCTGACGCTGGACCTCTACAACGGGGCGCTGTCCGACCTCGGCATGAGCGCCGACCCGTGGACGAACAACCGCTACACGTTCGGCTCCGGCAACCCGCTGTCGCAGGTGGAGCTGGACGGCCACGGCTGGTTCGACGACGCCGTGAGCTTCATCGAGGACCACGCGGACATCGGCCACGCGATCCTCGACGTCGCCAGCGCAATCCCGGTCGTGGGCACGGCGGCGGCCGTGGTCAACGGCGCGTGGTACGCCGCGGAAGGCGACGTCGCGAACTCGGTGATGTCGTTCGCCTCGGCGGTCCCCGGAGCCGGCGCGGTGGCGAGCGCGGTGAAGCTGGGCAAGGCGGCGGTCAAGGGCGCCGAGGCGGTGGCCACGGTCAACGGAGCCACGAAGGTCGCCACGGCCGCGATCCGGGACGAGAAGATCGCGAGCAAGGCCGCCGAGAACGGCCTCAACGGCGCGAAGACCGCACCGAACTCGGTTCCGGCGCCGAAGGGGCCGGGCGGACCCGCGAGCGCACCGGCGGGCAAGACACCCTCGGGGGCGGGCGAAGGCGGTGGCGCGGCGGCCAACGGCGGCGGCACCAGCGCGACGGCCGCCAGTTGCACCGGGAACAGCTTCGTGCCCGGAACCGAGGTCGTCATGGCCGACGGCAGCACAATGCCCATCGAGGACGTCCGTGTCGGCGACCTCGTTGCGAGCACTGATCCCGGCCAGGGGCCGGGCAGCCTGACCGCCCAGCCGGTGACCGCCGTCATCACGGGAGACGGCACGAAGAACCTGGTCGAGATCACCGTCGACACCGACGGCGGCGACGGTGCCGCTACCGGCACCGTCGTCGCGACAGACCACCATCCGTTTTGGGTTGCCGATCGGGGCCGCTGGGTCGACGCCACCGATCTGCGAGCCGGCGACTGGCTACGCGACGAGGTCGGACAGCGGCTGCTCGTCATCTCCATCCGCGGATGGACACAGCAGCACCAGCGAGTGCACAACCTGAGCATCGCAGGCGTTCACACCTACTACGTGCTGGCGGGAACGTCACCCGCGCTCGTGCACAACTCCGGTTGCCCGGTAGGTGACCGCGCGGCCGAACTGCAGGACATGCTCCCCACCGGCTCCCGCGGCCGGGTGACCATGGGCGTCGGCGAAGGCGTCGACTCGAGTGGAGCGACCCGAACGGTCGTCGGGACGAGCGAACCCGGCGGGTACCTTCGGCCGGGCGTGCGCGACGCCATCAGGCCGGGAGAAGACCTGGCCACCGGACCCGGCCACGCCGAAACATCTATCCTCGACTACATGAAACAGAACGACATAGTCCCGAAGGTGGTGGCGGCTGGACGCCCGATTTGCCCGGTGTGCGCAGCCGCGATCGATGAAGCCGGAGCCATACCAGGGAGTCCGCTGAAGTGAGCATGAACGCACTGAAGTCGGTCTCTCCCGAAGTTGCCGAGAAACTGCACTCGAGCACGGACGCCGAACGCCGTCTGATCGTCGAAAAGGTTTGCGCTGCGGCAATCCGGAAAACCAGGCTCGACCACAACGTCATCCATGAGGCATTGAACAGGATCAACCGCAACGATTTCGACGGAAGAGAGCTCCACGAGCGTCTCGATGCACTCGTGGGACAGCTTGACGAGGTTGCCTGGTCCATCAAGGACGAAGTCGACGAGGGCCGAAGAGGAGAGTCGGAGTACCTCTCCGCGTTTTTCCGAGCACGTGCCGCATCGGCTGTCTCATACGCACTCAAGGACTCGATGGCGGCATCCTTCGACGCACTTTACGAGGCCTACCACGCGATCAGCGACGGGTCCGCATTCGAGGCCGCGGCAAACGAGGCCGCTTCATAGCGGACGACGACCAGCACTCAGGAGAGACAGGAAGTCTTTCCTGTGCAAAATCGGAGGAAGAATGAGAAGTCGGCGCTTTTTCTGCATTGCCTCGGCGGCGCTGGCCGCCGTCACCCTGACCGCACCAGCGGCCTCTGCCGCGCTGCTCACCCTGCCGCTCCCCGCCTACGGCGACATGGTCGTCGACGAGGCGCACCAGCAGGTGTTCGTCAGCGGTGGTCCGTCCGCCAACAGCATCGTCGTCACCAACTTCCTCGGCGTCGTCACCAAAACCATCGACAACGAGCTCGGGGCCACCGGTCTCGAGCTGTCCGCCGACGGTTCCAAGCTCTACGCCGGCCTCGCCGCGGGTGACGCCGTTTCCGTCATCGACACCGCCACCCTCGCCGAGACCGTTCGCTACAGCACCGGAGCCGGCACCTGCCCGACGCACCTGGCCCGCACCGGTACGTGGCTCTGGTTCGGCTACGGCTGCGACGGAACCTTCACCGGCAAGATCGGCAAGCTCGACACCGCCGCCACCACGCCCGTCGCCACCGGGGATCAGCAGGGTGCGGCCCGGTTCCAGCGCGCTCCCCTGCTCACCGCCGCCGGCACGGCGACCGGACCGCTCGTGGCCGGGCAGCTCGCCCTCAGCTCGTCGACCATCCAGGTCTACACCCCCAGCGCGACCGGCACCCTCACCGCAGGTGCCACCGGCGATGTCGTGGGCGCCACCCTCACCGACCTCGACCTCACCCCCGACGGCACCACTCTCTTCAGCGCCGCCGGCTCCCGCGACCGCGTCGACGCGTTCTCGCCGACTGACCTGGCTCGCCGTGGCGCGTACCCGGTTCGGCCCCGCCCGGACGCGGTGGCGCTGAACGCCGACAACACCTTCATCGCGACCGGCGCCATCACCGGCGACGAGAACGACGTCCTGGTCTACAAGCTGGGCACGAGCCTCCCCTCCCGGACCGTGACCCTCGCCGCCGGCGACGTCGTCGCCCCGCGGGGGCTCGCCTGGTCCGCGGACCAGAACCGGCTGTTCGTGATCAGCCAGCACGACAACCAGCCCCGGCCCGGCCTGACCGTCGTCCTCAACGCCACGACGTAGTTCCGAAAGCCCGCCGGGGACCGGTCCCCACGGTGCTCCTCTAAAAAGAGACGCGATCGGCGGAGCGAGGTGGGAATCGACGTGGTGACGCGAAACGTGGCCGTCCCGGCGATCTTGGGGTTCGCCGGGGCGCAGCCACGAACCCTCCACGTCGGCCCCGGAGCCGAGTACAGCACTGTCCAGGCGGCCGCCGACGTCGCGCAGCCGGGCGACACGGTCGCGATCGCGGCCGGAACCTACTCCGGCGGCCTCACCGTCAGCCGTGACGGATCCGCGGGCCGGCCGATCCGCTTCACCGGCGCCTGCGGCACCGCCGTGCTCACCGGTGGCGGTGCGCGCGGCGGTCTGCTGGCGATCGGTGGTCACTCCTGGCAGGAGTTCACCGACATCACCGTCGCCGGCTCCACCGGTTTCGGCGCTTACGCGGCAGGCGCGCACGACCTCGTCTTCGACCGCTTCGGCGTCGACGGCTCCCGCGACGGAGGCCTGGTCCTCATCGGCGTCCAGCGGGTCCGGGTCACCGGGTGCGACATCCACGGCACCAACTCCCGTGGCACCTCGGCCGACCACGAGGCGCTCAGCATCGCGTCGGGCTCTTCCGACGACGACGCCGGCAACCGCGGCCCCGACATCTACATCGACTCATCGTCCACGGTGGACGTCTACGCCAACGTGGTGGGAGGAACCCGGGAGAAGACCAAGGCGGGCATCGGACTCGCGGTCGAGGACTACTCCGAAAGCCGGCTGCTGTCCTCGGTGCGGGTCTTCGACAACCTCTCCACCGGCAACGCAAAAGGATCCGCCGATCCGCCGGGAAGCCGGTCTCCCAGCCGACGGCTCGCCGTTCATCCCAGGCGACGGGCCGTTCGGGCGCGGGGGCGTCCGTCCGGGAACACCCGGCCGGGCGTCCCCGGACGCCCGGTGCGGCGGGGACCTGGTGACGAACGGCCGCCTGTCGGAATAGAGCGGGTACGCCGCACGTCTGTACAGCTGTACGTGCAGGTGCGTTTCACCTGGCGCCCCAGCTTCGCGCCGCAAGGCGGGGAAGGGAGAGCTGTGTCCCAGCAGGCCGAGTACCACAAGAGCCCGGACGCCGTGTCGCAGCTGGCTCCGGAGCAGTACCGCGTGACCCAGCAGGACGGCACGGAACGGCCGTTCGCGAACGCGTACTGGGACAACCACGAGCCGGGGATCTACGTCGACGTCGTGTCCGGTGAGCCGCTGTTCGCTTCGGTCGACAAGTACGACAGCCGGTCCGGGTGGCCGAGCTTCACCAAGCCGATCGTCAAGGCGAACGTCGTCGAGCGGGAAGACTTCAGCCACGGGATGATCCGCGCGGAGGTCCGCTCACTCCACGGGGACAGCCACCTCGGCCACGTCTTCGACGACGGCCCGCTCGACCAGGGCGGAATGCGCTACTGCATCAACTCCGCGTCGTTGCGGTTCATCCACCTCGACGACCTGGAAGACGCGGGTTACGGCGACTACCGCACCCTGTTCACCAGCGACATCGACGGGCAGTGAGGACGCCGGGCACGATCTCGGCCCCGGTGGAGATCGTCGCGCTGCTGGTCTCCTCCGCACACGCCTTCGAAGGGCGCCCCGCGGACGGCCCGCGGCCCGACCCGGAACCCGTCGAGCGCGCCGAGGTGGCCGTGCGCGCCACGCTCGGGATCGTCGGCGACCGGTACTTCAACCGGCCCGCCCACCGCCGCGCCGCCGTCACCCTCTTCGCCGCCGAGTCGCTCGACGCTCTCGGGCTCGACGTGGTGCCCGATCCGCACCTGGCGCGACGCAACATCGTCGTCCGCGGGTTTCCCGTTGACGAGCTGGCCGCGCCGCGTGGCGGAACCGGAGCCGTTTTCGGCCTCGACTCGGGGGCGGGCGAAGTCCGCTTCCAGGCCTACCGCCCGGCCCACCCGTGCGCCTGGATGGACGTGGTGCTGGCACCCGGCGCGTTCCGCGCCCTCCGCGGGCACGGCGGCGTGCGCTGCGCCCCTCTCGACGACGGGATCCTGCGAGTCGGTCCCGCGACCCTCACCGTGGCGCGCTCCCCCGCGGTCCTGGCGGACGCGCCGCCGGGGACCTGAGATTACAAACAGGACTGTTCGATTCCGAATAGCCCTGTATGGTGAACCACATGACAGCAGCCGGCGAGCCGACCGATCGCACCAAGCGGCCCTCGTTCATCCGCGCGGCCAGGCGGGCCCAGCTGGTCGAGTGCGCGATCGAGGTGATCGCGCGTGACGGCCTGGACAACGCCTCCACGGTCGTGATCGCGCAGCACGCGGGCGTCAGCAGAGGCGTGCTGACCCACCACTTCCGGGACCGGGCCGACCTGATCGACCAGGTCTTGCAGACCGTGTACGAGCTCGGTGTCCGCGAGGTGGGACCGGCCGTCGCCGCCGCGGAAAGCCCGCGGGACGCGTTGCTGGCGTTCATCGGAGGCAGCGTGGACTTCTACGCCGCCTACCCGAACCACGTCGCCGCGCTCGGCGAGATCTTCGGCGCCGCACGGCACACCGATGCTCCGGCCCGTCCGCAGACCGCGGCGCACAACCAGGAGATGACCGACGTCCGGGAGGTCCTGCTCGCGGGACAACGCGACGGTCAGTTCCGTGACTTCGACGCCGACCTCATGGCGTCCACCGTCCGCGCCGCGCTCGACGCGGCCGCGCGACACCTCTCCCGAGGAAGCCGAGCTGACCACGTACGCGACGAACTGCTGCGCACGCTGGATGCCGCCACCCGCAAGGAGGACACGTGAAACGCACCACCGCACCCTTTTCCGTAGCCTTGGCCGCGCTGGCGAGCACACTCGTGGCGTGTTCGTCCACTCCCGACACTCCGGCCGCCGAGGACTCACCGCTGACCGTGCAGACCACCAGCGGCAGCCTGCACGGCCTGAACACACCCACCGCCAGGGAATTCCTCGGTGTGCGCTACGCACAGCCCCCGGTCGGGGCGCTGCGCTGGCAGGCTCCCCAACCCGCGCCTGCGGCGCCGGGCGTCGTCGAAGCGACCAAACCCGGGGCGGCGTGCGCGCAGGCGTCCACGCTGCCCGGTGCCGAACCCTCGGCCGCCGAGGACTGCCTGTTCCTCAACGTGACGACACCACGCCGGATGCCGGCCGGCGCGAAGCTCCCGGTGATGGTGTGGTGGCACGGCGGCGGCTTCACCTCCGGCTCCGGCGCCGCCTACGACGCGCAACGCCTCGCCTCACGCGGCAACGTCATCGTGGTCACGGTGAACTACCGGCTCGGCGTGTTCGGCTACTTCGGACTGCCCGGCCTCGCCGGCTCCGGCACCTTCGGGCTCGCCGACCAGATCGCGAGCACCCGGTGGGCGAAGCAGAACGCCGCCTCGTTCGGCGGTGACCCCGCCAACGTCACCGTGTTCGGGGAATCCGCGGGCGGCATGTCCGCCTGCGCGTTCCTGACCTCCCCGGCGGCCAAGGGCCTCGCGCACCGGGTGGCCATCTCTTCGGGCTCGTGCCTGCTGAACTGGCCCGCCGGCGTCATCTACCCGGGCCTGCCCGCCGACACGCCGTACAAGCCGCTGGCCGTCACCGAACAACGCGGCGACGCGGCCGCGAAGACGTTGGGCTGTACCGGCTCCGACCCGATCGAGTGCCTGCGCAAGCAGCCGGTGTCCGCGTTGACGAAGCTCAACACGGACTTCTCCAACGGCCTGACCTACGGCACGGACCTGCTGCCCGAGGCGCCCGCCGACGCGCTGCGGGCGGGCAAGGTCGCCGACGTTCCGGTGCTGTCGGGCGGAAACCGCGACGAGCACAACGCGTTCGTCGCCGGAGACATCGCGGCCGACCCGACGACGATCACCGCGGCGACCTACCCGGCGCTGGTCCAGGCCGCCTACGGCGCGGCGGCGCCGCAGGTGCTGGCGCGCTACCCGCTGAGCAGGTTCCCGTCGGCACCCGCGGCCTGGGCCAAGGTGACCTCCGACAGCACCTGGGGCTGCCAGACGCTGTCCGGCAACCGCGCGATGGCCGCGAAGACGAAGGTGTACGGCTACGAGTTCGCCGACCCGAACCCGCCGAACATCAACGGCAACGTGGTCCCCGGCCTTCCCCAGGGCGGCGCCGCCCACGCCACGGACCTGCCGTTCCTGTTCGACCTCGGCGGACGCGACCTGGTGACCGACCCGGCGAAGGCCCGGCTGGCCGACACGATGATCGGCTACTGGAGCAGTTTCGCCCGCACCGGCGTGCCGACCGCGCCTGGCGCACCGGATATGCCGGCCATGACACCGGACTCCAGCTCCGTTCTCGCCCTGGCGCCCGACGCGACCCGCGCAGACGACACCTCGGCCACCCACCAGTGCGACTTCTGGCAGGCCACGCAACCACACTGACGGGGAAGGCTTCGACCGGTCAGCGGTCGTGCCACTCGCCGCTCTCGGTGAGGTAGGCGCCGGTGGGCCGCATCGTCGTCCTGTCAAGAGCGTTGAACCGCTTCGTGTTCCCGTCCCACTTCGCGAACAACGGGAACAGCGCGGAGCGGTGCGCGCGGTAGGCCATCACGACCTCGTTCACCTTCTGCACGGCGCCCGCGCCGAGGATCACGCTGTGCTGCAGGGCGTTGGTCCGCCGGGCGGCGAGGTCGGTGTCGTCCGCCATCACCTCGTCCTCGCCGCGCGCCCGCTGGACCCGGCCGGTGACGCCGTAGCGGATATTCGGCGGGTCCTCCGGCCGCTCGCTCACGTCGACCAGCGTCGTGTGCATGTCACTGCCCTGGGCGAACCGGAGGTGGGTGAACGAACTGCGCTTGCCACGCAGGTCGGTGCCGTCCGGGTCGCGCAGGGTCGTGATCGCGTGGAAGATCTGCGCGTCGTCCTCGGCAGGCACCGGCATGAACACCACGATGGAGTCCTTGTACGGCTTGAGCTGGCCAAGAACGGTCAGCGGCTCCTTCGTGCTGTCCAGCAGCGTCGCGCTCAGGTCGTGCAGGCCGAGCTCGTCCTTCCGGCGGCGCCCGGTCTCCGGGTCGAAGAAGTTCGTGGGCACCAGCCGCGCCAGGATGCCGCCGGCGCCCCGGTCCAGCACGATCTTGCGGCTGCGCGCCGCGTTCTTCCGGTCGAACTTGTTCTGCACGGTGAACGTGCCGCCCATGACCGACGTCGACCCGATCTGCCGCGCCGACATCCGGTTCTGCGCGAATGCGGTCCGCCACGTCTCGGCTGCTTCGGCGTCGCGCACCCGCGACCACCACGCGTCGATCTCGCGCTTGCGTTCGGCCCACGTGTCGCCCGCGCCCCCCAGCTTCGCCAGGCCCAGCCGGAGCAGTTCGGCCTCGGTGGCCGCCTGCGCGGCCGCCCGCCGCTCGGCCTTCTCCTTCTGCTCGGCGATCCAGAGCGGGTCGTTGCGCTGCCGGAGGACGACGTCCATCTCCTTGAGCGCGACGTCCTCCACCCACGGCGCCCGGCCGCGACCGAGGATGCCGCGCAGCTCGGTCAGGTCGGGGACGGACAGATCCGAGGTGGATGCCAGGTACTGCATGACCATGACACCGTCGACCATCTTCTCCTCGCCGGTCGTCACCAGGGCCGCGAACCTGGCCTTGTCGCCGTCCTGGATGCCCTTGCCCCACGCCGAGCCCTTGATCAACATCTGTGGTCCGCTCCTCGTCGCCTCGTGCCGGTCAGCCGTGACGGGAGTCGCCGGGGGCCGCGCCCGTGTTAACCGCCGTCCGGACGGACAACCCGGTCGGCCGAGCCGGGGCAGGCAGTCAGCCGAGCTTTCCGGTACCAAGCGCTCGCTTTGTGGCGATCTTGGGGGACCTGTCCCCGACCGAGCAACAGCAGGTTCGACCAGCTCGACTACGCAAAGTCGCAGCCTCCGCAGGGGAGTCGACATGCCTGACCGACATGTCACACCTCCCGCGCGGCCGGTCTGGACAGCCGCGCCCCGCCGACCTCTGGCGCAGTTGCTGTCCCAACCAAGCGTCGCGCAGTGGACCTACGGTCTATGCCGCGTCGACGACTCCGGCCGCGTGTCCGAGCAGGCAGTCCTGCGTGCCCTCGGCTGATCGACGGACGACCGCATGACCGTAACCGCTGAAGGCACCTCGGTGAGCATCTTCTATCGCGACCAGCGCGGCGCAGAAGGCCTGGTGACGAAAGGCCGCCTTCGGATCCCGGCAACCTTGCGGACACGGTGTGGCGTCCGGCTCCGAGACCGCGTCCTCCTGGCCGCAGCACCCCGGTTCGACCTGCTGCTCGCCTATCCGCGAGCTGGACCGCTTCGCCCAGCAGGTCTTCGGGAACGTGACACCCGGCACCTGGTCCAAGCCGGCCGCGATGCCGATGGACGCCTACCGCGCCGGCGACGAGTTCGTCGTCTGCTTCGACCTGCCCGGCGTCACCCCCGACGCCATCGAGCTCGACATCGAACGCAACGTCCTCACCGTCAAGGCCGAGCGACGGCCCCTCCCTGCCGGCGACGACGTCCAGATGCAGGTCACCGAACGTCCGCTCGGCGTGTTCTCCCGCCAGCTGTTCCTCGGCGACACCCTCGACACCGACCGGATCACCGCCGAGCACGAAGCCGGCGTGCTGACCCTGCGCATCCCGATCGCCGAAAAGGCCAAGCCACGCCGCATCGACATCGCGAGCGCCCCGTCCGACCGGAAGGAAATCCAGGCCTGAGGCCCCGGCCCGGCGCAGGACCGGCAACCCCGAGCCGGTCCTGCGCGGCCCGCTGTCCCAGAAAGGCAATTCGCCCCGTGACCGCATCGCTGCACACCCCGACCGGCCACCCCCACCCGGCCTTCATCGAGCTGCAGACCTACCTCGCCGACGTCACCAGCACCGTAGGCGTCGGCCTCGAGTCCTGCGCCGTCGACCACGACAGCCCGGTTTCCGTTTACATCGCCCTCGACGAACACCTGCCCGGCTACCCGGATCGCGACATCGCCCTGCTGTGGGACGAGATCCACGGCTGGGCGGCCGCCATCGAGACCCACTCCGGTGAAGACCTCCTCGTCATCCGCTACCTCGACGGCACCACCGTCACCCCCGCGCCCCAGGACATCACCCGATTGTTGACGGCGCTGCGCGAGGACGACCACCACATCGGCCGCCTGGACCCGCCCACCATCCGCGCCGCCGGCACGCTCACCGAGCTGCAAGCTCTCCTCTCCGCCAGGAGAACGGCGCAAACTCCCGGGAACACCGCGTCGACCTGCGCGACGAAATCCGGCTTCTGAACCTCGACCGGGACATCCGCGCCCCCGCCGAGCCGGCGGCGATCGGCAACCGCGTCCAGCGCCTGCTCGAACTCGCGCGCACCGAAGCCGACGCCGACGCACCGCGGCAAGCCTGCGAACGATCGACAGCTACTTCGCCGAGGCCGAACACATCCTCGCGGAGGGAGCCGGAACCCGCGGTCCACGGGCAGCGCCTCACCGCCGCATGACGTCCGCGATCACTTCGGAGTACGACCTCACCCTCACGGCGTCGCCGTCGCGAGTGAACCGTAAGGTGCGAACCACGACCTGAGGCGCGAACCGGCTCGAGGTCTCACTCCGGGTGAATGCCTGGCCCCAAGTCCGCCGAGCCGGTCAACCACCCTCGACACGCCGGCCTCCAACCGGCCGCTGTTGGCTTTCGTCGTCGGCTGATGTGGGGAGGCGTCACCGGACTTCATGCAGCCCGGTGACCCGGAGGAGGTCGAGTTTCGATGCGTCCTCGGTACCGGGAGCGGCCGTGTAGACAACGATGCGCAGGTCGCTTCCGGGCACCGTCAGCACGTCGCAGTCGACGGTGATGGGCCCGACCGGGGTGCTGGTGGCGGTCTTGCGGCTCGACAGGTGCCGCGCCACCCGCGCCTGACCCCACCGCCGCGCGAACTCCGGCGCGTCGCGGCGCAGCCGCGCGACGAGCGTCGCCAGGTCACGGTCGGCCGGGTACCGGCCCAACGCCTCACGAAGATCGGCGACCAGGTCGGCGGCGAAGTCCTCCGCGTGCCGCTCGTCGAACTCGATCGTGCCGGGGCCGAGCACGAAGTGCCGCCACGCGACGTTGCGCTCGATCCCGCTGAACCGCTGCGGGTCACCGGTGACCGCCGCCCACAGCGGGTTCCAGTGGATCGGGTCCCACGCCGCCGACACCACGGCCAGCGGCATGTCGGCGAGACGGTCGATCACCCGCTGCACCCCGGGCGTGATGTGCCGCGGCACAACCGGCTGCGACGGCACCGACGCCCCACCGACGAGGAACAGATGGTCGCGCTCAGCGTCAGTCAACCGCAGGGCACGCGCGAGCGCACCGAGCGTCTGCGCGGACGGGTGAGTGGCGCGGCCCTGCTCCAGCCGAACCAGGTACTCCACGCTGACCCCGGCGAGCGCGGCGAGCTCGGCGCGGCGCAGACCGGGCGCGCGGCGGCGCGCCCCGGCCGGCAACCCGGCCTCTTCCGGGCGCAACCGGTCGCGCCAGGCCCGCAGCACCTCAGCGAACTCCGTCATACCACCTATTCTCCCCCGCCCGCCCGGTCCGCACAGTGGTACCGCCAGGGCATACCGTCCGCTCCGGACCGGCGGTCACGATCGGTGCATGACCACGACACTGATCACCGGGGCGAACAAGGGCCTCGGGCTCGAGACGGCCCGTCGCCTCATCGAAGCGGGCCACATCGTCCACGCGGGGATGCGCGACCCGGACAAAGGCGACGCGGCCCGCGCTCTCGGCGCCCGTGTCGTCGCGCTGGACGTGACCGACCAGGCCTCAGTCGACGCCGCGATCGCCCGGTTGCCGGAGCTCGACGTCCTCGTCAACAACGCCGGCATCCAGGGACCGCTGCTCGACGTCGACGACTTCACCGCCGACGACATGGACACGGTGCTGCAGACCAACGTCGTCGCCGTGGTGCGCGTCACCCAGGCGGCGCTGCCGCTGCTGCGGCGCTCGGCGAACCCGGTGATCGTCAACGTCGCTTCCGGCGCCGGCTGGCCGCGCTACCTGCACGATCCGGACGCCGGCGAGTTCCCGTTCGCCAGCATCCAGTACCCCACGTCGAAAGCCGCAGTCATCACCCTCACCGTCCAGTACGCCAAGAACCTGCCCGGCATGCGGGTCAACGCATCCGACCCCGGCTACACCGCCACCGACATGACCGGGCACACCGGCCACCAAACGGTGACAGAGGGCACCGACGCGACCGTCGCGCTCGCGCTGCTCGATCAGCACGGCCCCACCGGCGAGTTCCACGACCGGCGTGGCCGCATCGGCTACTGATCACCGCACCGGCGGCCACGACCAGTACCGGCCGGAAACCGCTGAACGAATGAATTTCCGGGAGAACGTCCGCCTTTCCCGGCGAACAATGCCGCGTCTGTCCCTTTGCCGACAAGGAACGGGCACCTCGGGGCCACGAATCCACCCCTCGCACGCGTTCGCCGGTGCAATGATGGGGAAATGGTCTACTTGGACGCGGTCGAACAGGAACTGGTTCGTCTATCACCGGGAACGAGGGGGAAACTGTGGGAGCGGACTTCCGGGAACAGTCTCGACACTGCGGGTGACGGCGCGGCGTCGTGGATTTTGCAGGTCCCCGGTTGCTGGGGCTGGACCCCGCAGACAGGTGTCCCGAAAGGCGAGGCAAAGCCCGGTGTCAGAGCGCTCCTGGTCAGGGTGCAGAACAGCATCGCCGGCGCGAAGAGAACGGTGGACATCACGGGTTTCGGGGTACCCGACGTCATCGGCTCTCCCGCGGGTCCCTTCCCGGACGGGAAGTTCCTGGAGGCCATGTGCGCCGGTCTCAGCCTCGCGGCCGCACGCGCCGCCAAGGAGGGCACCCGGTTGACCGTGCGGTTCCTGACCGGGGTGGTGCGCGGCGACATCACCGCCGACCCGTGGGCTTTCCACCGGATGGTCAAGGAGAGGCTCGGCAAGGCGGCCGCGGTCGTCGATCTCCGGGTCGCTTCCATGACGACCCGCGGCATGTCGTCCTACAACCACACCAAGCTCGTCATCGTGGACGGCGAGTTCGCCATGCACGGTGGCATCAACTGGATGACGAACTACTACGTCGAAGACGGTCCCCTGTTCAGCCGCGGGTTCGGCGACAAGGCGCCGGTGACGGACCTGGACATAGCGTTGCGCGGTCCGGCCGCCACCTCCGCGGGCAAGTTCCTGGACGAGCTGTGGAAGTGGGCGCACGCCAAGGGCAGCCGGACCAAATACAGCAAGCTCCACCCGGCCTGGCTGGCGCTCGACGAACCCGACTCCCCCTCGATCGGGTCGTTGTACCAGGGGCTCACCCCGCCCGCTCCGGGAAACCTCGACGTGATTTCGGTCGGCAGCCTGGGCTACGGGATCCAGGAACGTGATGAGTCGTCCAACTACGTGCTGCACCTCGTCCAGGACGTGGAGCAGGCCGCGACCGGGACGAACAACGAGACCAACACCGACCGCGACTTCATGACGGTCAACCCCGACGCGAACGCCCTGCGGGCGTTGATCTCCCGGGCCGAGACGAAGATCGTGCTGTCCCAGCAGGACATCAACGGGTTCGCCGGCGCCCCGCTGAGGCACGCCCTGTTCGACGTCCGGCTGCTCGACGTGATCGCCGCGAAGATGTCAGCCGGGGTCAAGGTCCGGATCGTCATCAGCAACCCCGGGCGTCCGGACTACTCCAACATCGACAGTCTGGCCGTGGCCTACAAGTCGCTCTACGACCGGGTCCGGCTCACGACCACCTACGACGCGCAGGCCCACCGGGTGCTGAGGCACAACCTGCAACTGGCGCCGTTTCGCGCCTCGAACGAGCAGACCTGGCCGGACGGGTACAAGTACCGCCTGCACACCAAGCTGGTCGTCGTCGACGACACGGCGTTCTACGTCGGCTCCCGGAACGTGTATCCCGACACGACCCAGGATCACGGGTTCTTCATCGAGGACAGGAGGGCGGCCGCGCAGCTCACCACCGAGTTCCTCGATCCCCAGTGGCTCTACTCGAAGAACGCCGCGATCTGCGACTACGAGTGGTGAGAGCGACACGGTCACCCGGCTGACCCGACGGCCGTGATCGAGATCAGGCCATCTGAGAGGAACCGGCCGGGGCGGCCGGCCGGTTCCACCAGGTTGCGGCGGGGTATCGCGAAACAGCCCGGCACGGGCGCGTCGCCGCGGGTGGTCACCAGCCCCGGGTTCCGGGGCCGCCCTTGAACGGGCCGCGAACCTCCGGCGTCACCCAACCGCCGTAGAACCCGCCTGGCTGCGGAACCACCGGGACGCCGTCGAGGGTGACCGATTCGAAGGGGGCCGCGTAAACCGCCACCCGGTCGGCGAGCGCGGGGTAGGACGGTCTCGGGTAGTACCAGCCGACGCGCTCCAGCACGGTGTCACCGACCACGACATCGACGTAGGCGGCCGCTCCCTTCCACTCGCACAACGACGAACCCGGTGCCCGGCGAAGGTATGTCCCAAAGGCCGCCCTGGGCAGGTAGTACGTCGGCGGGTGCGAGGTCTCGAGCACTCTCACCAGGTCATCGGTGTCGGCCACCACGGTGCCGGCGACGACGAGCACCGCGCGCCGCCGCACCGGCTCGACCCGAGGCGGACGGGGGTAATCCCACACTGACTCTTCACCCGGTCCCACCGGCTCACGCGACGTCACTTGGCCATTCTCGCCCTCTCCGGCAGCACAGATGTCCGGCGTGCGGGACGAGGCCGGCGGACCGGTGTAGCGGCGCGCGCGCCATTCCGTGAGGCCGATGAGTCCGACGAGGGTGGCCGGGGCCAGGACGTTGGTGGCTATGACGGCGGCGGTGAGCGGGACGGTGTAGATCAGCAGGACCGCCGCGGCGCCTTCGACGAGCAGCCCGGCGGTCCACAGCAGGGTCAGCCGGCGATGCAGGGCCCGGAAACCGGGATCGGTGGTCCAGCGGTGGTCGAAGTCCTCGGGATCGCCGCTGAGATCACGGCGGACCCGCGCGATGAACGGCCTGCGGGACGCCAGCGACACCGCGGCGAACACCCCGATCACGGCGGTCACGACGAAATCCTTGGCCAGTTCCAGCCGCGGGTCGCCGGTGATCACCGCCACCGCGATGCCGAGCGCGAACCGGACCAGGACCAGCACGCCGAGCGCGGTCAGCTCCCGATGGCGGAGGTACTGCACGGCGAGCACGAGAACCGACGCGCCGGCCGCACCGACCAGTGCCCACACCGGTGCCCACCCGATGGCGGTGAGCAGCAGGTAGGCCCCGACGGGCACACCGATGTTCTCGGCGACCGCGGCGAGCAGCCGCGTCCAGGACCGGTTCACGACTCTTCGCTGCCGCGGGTGGCTCGGGCGGCGATGAGCTTGTGCAGCAGAGCGGTGAGCATCCCCGCCTCGTACGGTTCCAGACCCAGCGCGGCGGGTTCGCCGGCCGCACGCAGATCAGCCTCGGCCGCCGCCAGCAACGCCTGCCCGGCGTCGGTCAGGCGCACGGGCAGGGGTCGCCCACGCCCGCCCGGTCCCAGCAGGCGCAGCAGGTCGCGCTCGGCCAGTTGCGTGATGACCGCGGTCATGCTCTGCGGGCGGATCAGCACCCGGCGGGCGAGTTCGGCCTGCGTCAGGTCGGGCGCCGCGGACAACTGGGCGAGCACCCCGAACTGGACCGGGGTCAACCCATGCCCGGCGAACAACTCGTAGAGGTCGCGTGACACCGCGTGGTAGGCCTGCACCACGGCCCAGGTCGGCAGATCGTTCAGCTCGGACACAGCCAGCACACTATCAGAAATAGGATTCTAGAACTTGCCAGTCCGGAGCTCGGTTGCGTCGAAGTATCAGATTATTGATAATGGCGCTATGTCGCGAGTGGTGATCATCGGTGCGGGCATGGGTGGGCTGGTCTTGGCGCAGGGCCTGCGGGCGGCGGGGGTGGCGGTGTCGGTGCACGAGCGGGACACTGACCTCGCCCGCACCGGCGGATACCGCCTGCACCTGGATCCCGTGGCCCTGGCGGCGCTGCGACGCCGTCTTCCCGTCCCGATCTACCAGGCCCTGCTGGCCAGTGCCGTGCCATCGAGGTCGTTTCGCCAGTTCGCGGTGCTGGACCACCGGCTGCGCACGCTGGCACGGATCCCGCGCGGCGGTGACGGCGAGCACGTCATGATCGGCCGGATCCCGCTGCGCCGGCTGCTGGGCCACGGACTGGACCACGCTCTGGTGCTGGGCTCGACGTTCGAGGCCTTGGAGCACAACCGCGACGGCACCGTCACCGCCACGTTCGCCGACGGCGCCGGCGCGACCGCTGATGTACTGGTCGGCGCGGACGGGGCACGTTCGCGCGTGGCAGCCGCACTCGCCGGGCGTCCCACCGCCCGCCCGCTTTCGGCATCGGGCCTGGCCGGACGCACCGCCCTGCACCAGGAGCTGCGCAGGGGCCTGCCGGCCGACCTGCGGGCCGGGCCGGCGTTCGTGCTCGGACCGGACGGCACCGCGGTGTTCCTGTCGCTGCACGACACGAGCACCGCCGCGATCGCCGCGGACGCCTGCCGGGACGTGCCGGCGCTGATCGAGGCACCGTATGTGGTGTGGGGGATCGTGGACCCGAACCCGGTGACCGGTGATCCCCTGACCGGGGCCGGCGCGGTGACCGCGGCCCGGGACCGGCTGGCCGGCTGGGCGGGCTGGCTCACGGAGCTCGTCGAGGCCTCCGACACCGGCACGGTCACGCAGTTCCCGTACTACGCCGCCGACCCCGATGCCGACCTGACCCCGTGGCCGGCCCGCGCCGCGACCGCGCTCGGAGACGCCGTGCATGCCGTGCCCCCCACCGGCGGGCAAGGCGCCTCCACCGCCATCCGCGACGCCGACCTGCTCACCACCCACCTGCTCGGCACCCCGGGTTTCGCCGCCGTCCCCGTTGCCCTGCACGAATTCCAGCGGGCGATGGCCACCTACGCACCGGCCGTCATCCGGGAATCGGTGGCACCGCTGCGCTGGCAGCGCAGGCTCACCTCACGAGCGGGACGCCCCCTGCTGCGGACGCTGCTACCGATGGCAGGAGTCGTGGCGAGCGCAGTGGCCCCGACCGGCGCAGACCCGGCCCGGCGACAGCAGGACCGATGACTCGGCCGAGACCATCGCCGAGGACACCGCGTCCTCCGGTGGTGCAGCAACGCGCCGTCATCGCGGCCGAAGTGTGTTCGGTGCTGGGCGACCAGTTCAGCAAGGTCGCGCTCACCGTCACCGTGTTCGACCGCACCGGCTCGGCCGCACTCGGCGGCCTGGCCTACGGGCTGACGTTCTTCCCGCCACTGCTGACCGGCACCACTCTCGGCTGGCTCGCCGACCGGTTCCCCCGCCGCGAGGTCATGGTGGTCGGTGCCCTGAGCCAAGCCGTGGTGCTGGCCGTGGTCATCGCGTGTGGTGCCCCGACTGCGCTGCTTGCGGTGGGCAGCGGCGTTGTGGGCGCGGTCGGACCGGTGTGCAAGGCCGCGCAGACCACGCTGATCGGCGACATCCTCGGCGACGGCGCGGCGGCCCGAGCCCGGCCACTGCTGTTCGTGGTACGCGAGGCCGGGATGCTGCTCGGCCTCGCCGGTGGCGGCATCGCGGTGGTCGCGATCGGCGCGGTACCGGCCCTGATCGTCGACGCCGTCAGCTTCCTGGCCGCGGCCGCGATCCTGCGGCTGGGCGTCAGCCACCGGCCGGCCGCGACCGCCTGGTCCGCCGCCGCGCCGAACCGCGCACCGGCCATCCGGCTGCGCAGACGCCCTGAGGTGCTGGCTCTGCTCGTGGTGCCGGCGGCGACCGGACTGAGCACCGCCGCGACCGCGGTGATCGTCCCGCTCGCCACCGAGGTGGGCGTCCCCGAAACAGCGGTCGGTGCGCTGCTCGCCGTCGACTCGATCGGCTTGCTCCTGGTCGGTCTCACCCTCACCCGGCTCGGCCGCGACACCCAGAACCGCCTGCTGTGGCCCTTGGCCGCCCTCACCGTCGCCCCGCTGCTCGTGCTGCCGCTGACGCCCCCGGCCTGGCTCGTCTTCACGTTGTTCGCTCTGACCGGAGCAGGATCGATGACCCTCGCGCCCGCGCAGACGAGGTTGCTGCACCTGCTACCCGACCAGGTCCGCGGCCGCGTCAGCGCACTGGCCAGCACCCTGCTCCGGGTCACCCAAGGCATCGCCGCAGTGCTCACCGGTGTGCTGACCGCCGCACTGGGCCGCGCGACACTCGCCGTCGCGATCGTCGCCGCTCTCGCAGCAGCACTTCTCGCAGCCGCGGCACTCACGGCCACGCTTCACCGCAGTGCCCGCCACCACTCCCGGCGACTGCACACCGCCTGAACCGGGACATGGGGACGCATGCCAGATGCGGGAACGCCCCAAGAAGATCGTCCGGATACGCCCAGGCCAGGGCCGTGCCCCTTACCACCTGCCGACCTGCGGAGTCGACCGTACGCAATCAAGAGGTGACCGGACTCCGGCGAAACTTCAGCCCATCCGAAGTGGGCTCGGACTTCCCACCTGAGCTATGCGAAGTAACCGAATGGGTCGGGACCTCGGCCTCGCGGGCCCCGCCCGCGACGAGGTAGCCGTCCGAGCAGAGCAGCAGCCAGCCATCCGGCTCCGCGCCGAGGTCAGCTCCGAGTCGTCGATTTCCGTGGTGGTGCACCGGGCCGCGGCGCGCGGTGGCCATCGGCGTGGCTGAGGTGCACGAGCGTCCAACCGGGCTCGGCCACCGCGGCGAGCACGTCGCGCCACCCCGAACGCGCTCGTTCCGCGTCGACCTGGGCGACCCGTTCGCCGGGAGGTGGACCGCGCCGCGGCTCTCCGCGGCGCGGTGTCGTCAAGGGACTGTCCGGGTAGGACACGCCGAGCCCGTTGGCAGCTCCGATGATGGTCCGTCCGGTTTCGGCCAACGCCGCCGCGCTGGCCCCGCGAAGGTCGTCACCGGTGACATACCGGCTTACCGCGGCGATCGAGTCCAGCAGGGCGGCCCCGACGGGCACCCGCTCGGCCGAATAGGTCTTGAGCAGCTCCGCCCCGGCGAACCCGCGGACGACCGCCGCCACCTTTTAGCCGAGGTTCACCGCATCCTTCAGGCCGGTGTTCATCCCCTGCCCGCCCGCGGGACTGTGCACGTGTGCGGCGTCCCCCGCCAGCCATCAGCGTCCCTCGTGCATGCGCGCCTGGTGGCGATCAGGTACGTGGCGCTGAAGATCAAGTGTTCGTCCACAACGGTGATCCACGATGGACCCCGGCGTTGCCGGTCGGCGAGCGAGCCGTCAAGTCGACGTGCGCGTCTACGAGCGCGCCGGCCAGGACGGACCGGCCAGGACGCTCGGCATCGCCGCGAATGGGGCTGCGCGTCCTGGGTCGGCGTGGCCGTGCGGAACCGGCAGGGACCGCAACCCGGTTCGGAGGCGAGCACCTCTGCGCCGCCCAGCCGAGGGTCCCGGGCAGCGGCGAGACAGAACACGACAACCGGCGAATCGGCGTCCTCGTCGAATCGACCATCGTGGCCGGCGGCCTCGGCCCTAGGCTGGGTTCGCCGACACCCGAGGTCACGTCTACGCTGGTCCGCGAGGCCACGGCCAGTCCGTTTGCCACGAGATGCCGGTCAGGGAGCGTCGACGAGGCGCTGGACCGCGGCGGCGAGCCAGTCGCGCAGCACATCGAGGTCGCCGAGGTCATCGGTCAGCACCCGCCGCCGCGTGCTCACCCCCAAAACGAGCGCGTCGACCGCCGCGGCGCGCGCCGCGGCCTCAGCAGGCGGCAGACCGTAACGCAGCAGCTGTTCGGTGAACGGCCGCAGCGACTCCTCGTCGAGGAAGGCAGTCAAGGCCCGGGCGGCCTCGGGGCGTTCACCCGAGGCCCGGTGCAGCACGAGCAGCGGGTCCTCGCCCTGGATGCCGCTCCACCGCGCCACGGCCGCATCGGCGAGCCGCCGGCCGAGGGTGTCGCGTGGCCCGTCGAGCTCAGCGAGGTCAAGGTGGACCTGCGCGGCGGCGAGGAACAGGCCGTCCTTACCCCCGAAGTAGCGCGTGATCAGGTTCGGCGAGACCCCCGCGCCGTCCGCGATGGCTCGCACGGTCGCGCTGTAACCGGCGGTCGCGAACTGGCGACGAGCCTCGGCGAGGATCGTCGCCCGGGTGCGGGCCGCATCGCGCGCCCGCCCGCCCGCAGCCCGTCCGGCATCACTGTTCGCGTTGCTCTCCGTCTCGGTCACGCCCGCACTGTAGCTGATGTGTACGCTCGAACACATATGTGTATGGTCGTACACATCGCTCGGCTCGTGATCACCGCGGAAGGACCTCAGACATGCGCACCGCCTTCACCCACGTCCGCGTCTTCGACGGCGAGCAGGTCCACCCGTCGACGACGGTCGTCGTCGACGGGGACCGGATCGCCGCCGTCGGCGGGCCGGAACTCCTCGCGGACATCGACGTGACCGTCGACGGCACCGGCCGCACCCTGCTGCCCGGCCTGCTCGACGCCCACGCCCACGCCGGACCCGACGACCTCGCCACTGCCCTGCGCTTCGGGGTCACCACCGTGCTGGACATGGGCGGCCCCGCGTCCGCACAGGACCGCGCGGAGTGGGCGGCCCGCCCCGACAGCGCCGACGTTCGCGGCGCCGGGCAGCCGGTCACCGCCCCGCACGGCCACCCCACCCAGCTGTTCGCGAACCTCACCGGCCCCGGTGTGCCCGACCCCTCGCAGTTCCCGCAGACCAGTTCGCCCGGCGAGGCGCGCACCCTGGTCGAGCGGCTCGTGGGCGGCGGGTCGGACTACATCAAGTTCATCCTCGAGGAGGGCACCGTCATGGGTATGCCCGGTCTCCCGCTGCTGGTCCACGACGCCTACGACGCCGGCGTGCGGGCTGCCCACGAACACGGGCGCCTGGTGATGACGCACGCGCAGACCGCGGCCACCTGGACCCAGGCCGCGCGCAGCGGCACCGACGCCCTGGTCCACCTGTTCATCGACCGCCCCCACGACGACCAGCTCGTCGACACGATCGCCACTTCCGGAGCCTTCGTGACCCCGTGCCTGGTGCTGGCCCGTTCCTTCATGGGCCTCGCCGCCCCGGAGCTGGCGGCCGACCCCCGCGTGAGCAGCAGACTGGCCCCGAACTGGACCGCGGCGCTGGGTCGGTCCCTGTCCACTTGGAACGCGCCCTTCGACAACTCCCTCGCCAGTGTCGCCGCCCTCGATGCCGCCGGCGTCGACATCCTCGTCGGCACCGACGCCTCCGTCGACTTCCCGACCGGCGGCGGACTGGCCCACGGCGCGAGCGTGCACCACGAGCTGGCGCTGCTCGTCGAGGCCGGCTTCTCGCCGGTGCGCGCTCTGCGCGCGGCCACCTCGGTCCCGGCCCGGCGCTTCGGTCTCGACGACCGCGGCCGCGTCTCCGCCGGGCTGCGCGCGGACCTGCTGCTCGTCGACGGGGACCCGACGGCCACCATCGGCGACACCCTCTCCATCGCGGGCGTGTGGCGTGGCGGGCGCAAATGCTCCGGCGCAACCGCCTGAACTGACACTCTCCCACCAGGGTCTTCGCAGCACTTTTGTGGCAACAGCCCCGACCCCGGGTAGCGGATGCACGCGAACTCGCGCCGAGACGGCGTACGCCCCCATCGTGACCGCTGAATGCGATCCCGCATTTGCGGCAGCCGGTACGCACCGCACAACGCCTGCCGCCGTCGGGCGCGCACGTTCAGGCCTGGAGGTTTTCCAGGTCCTCGAGCAGGCTGGGGTACACCGGCTTCCACCCGAGCGCCTCGCGGGTGTGCGCGCTGGAGGCAGGCTGGTCCATCGCGAAGATCGGTCCCAGCGGCCCGAAAGTCTCCTGGGGCACCGACTGCGCGGGCAGGCCGAGCCGCCGGCCGATGACCTCGGCGATATCGCGGACCGCGTCGCCTTCGTCGGCGACCGCGTGCCACGCCGTGCCGGCCGGCGCCGATTCCAGCGCCAGCCGGAACAGCACCGCCGCATCGAGCGCGTGCACCGCGGGCCAGCGCTGGGTGCCGTCACCCGGATAGCCCGCCACGCCGCTGCGGCGCGCCTCGTCGGTCAGCAGGCCGGCGAAGCCGCCCTGCCCGTCGTTGTGCACGGTTCGGGGCATCCGCACCGCCGAGCTGCGCACCCCGCGCGAGGCCAGCTCCAGCAGAGCGGTCACCGAACGCGCGCGGTCGGCGACCGGGCCCTCCAGCGGCAGCGGGTCGGCTTCGGTGGCCAAGCGACCCGGGATCCACGGGGTGCCCGACACGGTGACGATCGGCCGGCCGGTGCCGGCCAGTTCGTCCCCCATCGCCGTCGTCGCGGCGCTTTCTTCGGCCATTGCCGCGGCCAGGGTTTCCGGGCTGGCGTTGTCCCGGCCGAACGCCAGGCTGATCACCCCCTCGGACCGCGCGACCGCCGAGCGCAGGAGCCCGACGTCGGACAGGTCGCCGCGCAGCACGGTGGCACCGGCGGTTTCCAGGGTGTGCGCGGAGCGGTCCGAGCGGGCCAGGGCGAGCACGGTGTGGCCGTGGGTGAGCAGTTCGGTGACGACGGCCGAGCCGATGGTGCCGGTGCCGCCGGTGACGAAAACCTGCATGATCACTCCTTGATGAGACGTTGTCTCGTCACCGTAGCACGTCGACGAGACAGCGTCTCATCAGTAAGCTGGCCACCATGGGCCGCTGGGAACCGGACACGCGCATGCGCCTGGTGCGCGCCGCCGTCGAGCTGAGCGCGGAGCAGGGCTATGAGGCGATCACCACGACCCAGATCGCCGAACGAGCCGGACTGAGCCGCGCCACGTTCTTCCGCCACTTCCCCGACAAACGCGAAGTGCTTTTCGCCGGTCAACAGGAGCACGCCGACCTGCTGTCCGCGGGGATCGGCGCGGCGCCACCGGACGCCGCGCTCCACGAAGCACTGTCGTCGGGCCTGTCCCGGCTCGCCGAGTCCTTCACCGCCGAACAGCGCGCGTTCGGCGCCAGCCTGGGCGCGACGGTCGCGGCCAGTCCCGAGCTCCGGGAACGATCCGCCTTCAAGACCGCCGAACTCGCGACGGCGATGACCACCGCTCTCCAGCGCCGAGGCGTTCCCGAAGCCACCGCGACCCTCGCGGGACAGTTCGGCGCCCTGGCCGTCAACCGCGGCTTCGCCCGCTGGTGCACCGAGGTCGACGACGTCGACCTCGGCCACCGCATGCGTGAAGCCCTGGACGAGCTGCGCGTGGCCGCGGCCCCCCTGGCCGAGCCACAGATTCCGGCGCCGGCCCGAGCGTGACCGGCGACCACGCCATGCCGACGACCGGCTACTTCACGGCGTAGCCGGTCACGACCTGGATGGCGCCGTCAAGGGCCGCCCGCAGCGCCACCGTCGTCCCGGACGCCTGCGTCAGCAGCAGGCCGCCCTGCAACGAGGACAGCAGCACCAGGCTGAGGTAGTCGACGTCCGCGTCCCCGGCCAGCTCGCCGTTCGCCCGCATGGTGCTTAAACCGTCGCGGAAGGACCGCCGCCAGCGCTCGAACCCGTCGCTGATTTCCGAGCGCAGGTCCGGCGCCGTCTTCAGCAGCTCGCCGGCCAGAGAGCCGACCTTGCACCCCCCGGCCAGCGTTTCGTAGCGCCGCACGTACGAGTCGGCCCACGACCGCAGGGTCGCCAGCGAGTCCGGAACACCCGATCCGTCGGACCGCGCCGGGTCCACGGCGTCGGCGACCCGCCTGCGCAGCACGGCACCCACGAGTGCCGCCCGGCTCGGGAAGTAGTGGTTCAGCTGCGAACCGCTGACCCCCGCCGCGGCCCGCAGGTCCTCGTTGGTGGTTCCGCCGCTGCCCCGTTCGTAGAACAGCTCGGCCGCCACCTCGAGGACGCGAGCCCGGGTGGCCTGCCCCTTGGGCGTCAGCGATCGCTCATCGACTTCTGTCACGCCGATCACCTTACCAAAATTGGGCTGGACAGACCATTTTTCGTCGAGTAGGAATGGTCTGGTCAGCCCAAAACATCGCCGGTGGCTCGCTCCACCGGCCGGAGAAGGGACACCCCCATGCCGTTCGTCCGCCTCACCCTCAACGACCCCACCCTCGACGACACCACCAAGAAGGAACTCGCCACCGCGCTGACCGACCTGCTGGCCCAGGACCTCGGCAAGATCGCCCGGATCACGGTCGTCCAGATCAACCTCGTCGAGGCCGGCTCGTGGTTCATCGGCTCGCAGCCGGTGACCGGCACCGGCGGACATCTGGAAGTCAGCGTCTCGACCGGGATCAACACCGACATCGAGAAAGCCCGGTTCATCGACCACGCCTACGCCGCGCTCGAACGCATCCTCGGCGAGCTCGCGCCGATCTTCTACATCGAAGTCCACGAGATCCCCGGCAAGTCGTGGGGCTACAACGGCCTTCCGCAGGCCGACCGGACCGAAGACGTCGACTGACCCGCCACGACCCGATCCGGAGGTGCTCCATGGCCCGGCTTCCCGGCCCGTTCCGCTACCAGCAGATCGACGCGAACGGCACGATGATCACCACCGCCGTGGCGGGCAGTGGCCCGCCGCTGCTCCTGCTGCACGGCTACCCGCAGACTCACCTCATCTGGCGGCACATCGCACCCGCGCTCGCCGAGCACTTCACCGTGGTCGCCACCGACCTGCGCGGTTACGGCGACAGCGCCAAACCCGCCCCCGACGCCGAACACCGCGTCTACGCCAAACGCTCCATGGCCGCCGACCAGCTCGCGGTGATGCGGCACCTCGGGTTCGACCGCTTCCACCTCGTCGCCCACGACCGCGGTGCCCGCGTCGGCCAGCGGCTCGCCCTGGACCACCCGGAGGCCGTGGACAGGTTCGCCGCGCTGGACATCGTGCCCACCCGGCACGTGCTCACCCACGTCGACCACACCATGGCTTCGGCGTACTTCCACTGGTTCCTCGCCGCCGCCGGCGGCGGCATCCCCGAACGGCTCCTGGGCCACGACCCCGGGTTCTGGATCCACACGATGATCGACCGCCTGCTCGGCCGCGGCGTCACCATCGAACCCGACGTGATGGCCGACTACGTCCGCGCGTTCAGCGACCCGGCCACCATCGCGGCCACCTGCGAGGACTACCGCTGCGGCGCCACCTCGGACATGGCCGACGACAACGCCTCCGCCGAGGCCGGGCACAAGGTCACCGCACCCACACTGGTGCTCTGGGGCGAGCAGTCCTTCGTCGGCCGGGCTTATCAGCCCTTGGACGTCTGGCGCGAGTACGCCACCGACGTCACCGGACGCGGCCTGCCCGCCGGCCACTTCCTGCCCGAAGAGGTCCCGGGTGCGGTGCTGGAGGAGCTGCGTTCTTTCTTGCCGGGCACGGCATCGGAGCGCTGACCACCGCCGGCGGGCCCGGCGGCGGCCGGGCGGAACGTCGTCCGGCATCGGCCGAACGGCTCCTTTTTCCCGGCTGACCGGCCGTTCCGCGGCCGGGCCCGCCCGCTTAACGTCCGCACGGTCACCCGGAGCCACCGCTCCCCCCGGCACCACGAGGAGTGAGTTCCCGATGCGGGCAGAACACCACGGGCTTCGCCGCGCCCTCACCATCGGCACCGTCGCCCTGGCGGTCACCGCCGGGACGGCCGTCGCCGCCCACGCCACGACCGGCTCCGCCGACCCCGACCGGGCCGCCACTCCCGTACTCGACTGGACCACCTGCGGTTCCGGCGGCAACCTGTTGTGCGCCACCGCGCAGGTGCCGCTGTCCTACCGCGATCCCGGCGGCCCCCGGATCGCCCTCGCCTTGAGCAAACGACCCGCGACCGACCCGCAGCACCGGATCGGCACTTTGTTCGCCAACCCCGGCGGACCCGGCGCCGGCGGGCGGATCCCGCCCCGGCTGGAACCGGTCGTGAGCGCGCGCTTCGACATCGTCGGCTTCGACCCGCGCGGCACCAAGGCTTCGAGCCCGGTCACCTGCTCCGACGACTCTGCCGACGACGCGGCCCTCAGCCCGGACTTCCCCGTGACCGCGGCCGAGGAAACCGCGGTCATCCAACGGGTCGGCGACGTCACCGCCCGCTGCGCCCAGCACGCCGGGCCGTTGCTGGGCCACATGTCCACCGCCAACGTCGCCCGCGATCTCGACCTGCTGCGCCGCGCCGTCGGCGACCCCCAGCTGACCTACCTCGGCACCTCCTACGGCACCCACCTCGGCGAGGTCTACGCCAACATGTTCCCCCGGCGGGTCCGGGCCATGGTGCTCGACGGGGTGCTGAACCCACAGGAGTGGACGACCGGGCGCGCGCCGGGCGAGAACGCCCAGCCGTTCACCTACCGCGTCGCGCCGTTCCTGGGTGCCCAGACGGCTCTGCGCACCGTCGTGCGGGAGTGCGCGGCCCACCCGGAGTGCGCGTTCGGCGAACCCGGCGCGACCGAACAGAGCCTGGACCGCAAGTACGACGCCCTGCTGGCCACGGTGCGCCGCGGCCCGCTGACCTACCTCGACTCCCACGGCGACGCCCGGCAGATCACCTACCGCGACCTGGTCAACCGGATGCTCACCGGGCTGTACGACCCCGACGCAGCGGTGAGTCTGACCCCGTTCCTGCAGACCCTGCACCAAGCCGCCCAGCAGCCCCCGGCCTCGGCGGGCATCCGCGTCCCCGTAGCGGGTTCGACGCGGTTCGCCCCCACGGACGACGAGCCGCTCAACGCGTTCAACACCTGGTTCAGCGCGGTCGCCTGCACCGACTCCGACAACCCCCGCGACCCCCGGGCCGTCGGCCGCTACGCGCGCCTCGCCGAACCTTCTGCGCCGGGGTTCGCCTCCGCCTGGACCTACCGCTCGCTGCCCTGCGCGAGCTGGCCCGTCACCGATCCCGACCGCTACACCGGCCCGTGGAACCGCCCCACCGCGCACCCGCTGCTGCTGGTCGGCAACCGGCTCGGCGACCCGGCCACCCCGTACGAAGACGCCGTCGACACCAGCCGGCTGCTCGGCTCGGCCCGTCTGCTCACCGCTGACACCGCCGGGCACGGCGTCGCCTACGGAGGGCGCAGCCAGTGCGTCGACCGCCGGCTCGACGACTACCTGGTCGACCTGGTCCTGCCGTCGCCTGGCACGGTCTGTGCCCCCGACCACCGGCCGTTCGACCCGCCGACAGCCTGGTAATTTTTGACAGGTACAAATTTTTGACGACCCCAAGATTTCGCGCTAAAGTCGGGGCTATGCCACGCCAGCCGGGACTCCGCGAACGCAAGAAAGCGCAGACGCGCCAGCACATCGCCGACACCGCGGCACTGCTGTTCGCCGGCCGCGGCTACGACGAGGTGTCGATCGCCGAAGTCGCCCGGGCCGCCGGCGTCTCCGACCAGACCGTCCACAACTACTTCCCCGACAAACGCGACCTGGTGTTCGACCGCGTCGACGAGTTCCGTGAACGGCTTTCGCACGCCCTGCTCGACCGCTCGGCCGGGACCAGTCCGGCGCAGGCCGTGCGCACCCTGGCGCACATCGACATCGAGCGGTACCGGGAGTCGACCACCGAAACCGCGCGGGGCGAGCTGCCCGCGCTGTGCGCCGCCAGCCCGGCCATCCGCCGGTTCGCGCTGGAGATGTTCGACGACCAGGCCGACACCGCGGCCGCCGCCATCCGCACCGCTTTCCCCGCCATCCACCCGGGTGTCGCCCGGGCGCACGCCGCCGCGCTGGTGTCGGTCTTCCAGCTCATCGTCGACCGCACCGGCCGGGGCATCCTCGACGCGACGCCGCCCGATGCGCTGGCCGACGAGCTCGTCGACGTGGTCGACGCGGTCCTCGACGACCTCGACCACCACTTCCGCACGGTCCACAGCTCCGACCGGCGCGCGACCACCTGACCGCTCCGGCACCACCCGCACCCCGCCCACGAAGGACTTCGTCATGCCCAGAACCCGAATCCTGATTTCCGGCGCGAGCATCGCCGGGCCGGCGCTGGCCTTCTGGCTGGACCGCCACGGCTTCGACGTCACGGTCGTGGAGAAAGCGTCCGGTGTCCGGCCGGGCGGCCAGGCCGTCGACCTCAAGGGCGCCACCCACCTCACCGTGCTGCGCCGGATGGGGCTGCTCGAAGCGGCCCTGCGCCGGCACGTGGAATCGCCGGACGGCGCGATCGTCGACACCACCGGCCGCCGCATCGGCAAGGTGCCCGGCGAGTTCGGCGGTGGCGAACTGAACATCCCCCGCGGTGATCTCGCGGTGCTGCTGCACGAACGAACCGCCGACACGTGCGAATACCTCTTCGGCGACTCGATCACGGCTCTGGCCGAGACCGCCGAGGGCGTCGACGTGACCTTCACCCACGCTCCCCCTCGAACCTACGACCTGGTGGTCGGCGCGGACGGCATTCACTCCGCTGTGCGCGGCCTCGCCTTCGGGCCGGAGCGGGACTACGTCCGCCACCTCGGCTACCACTACGCCCTGGCCGACCTCGGGACCGACGAGGAGGACGTGCTGTACTCCGAACCGGGTCGCTCGGTGGCGCTCGGCGGCAAGGCGCCCGCGTTCTTCGTCTTCGCCTCCGGACCGATCGAGTACGACCGCGAGGACACCGCCGCACAGAAGGAAATCGTGCGAGCCGCGTACGCGGGGGGCGGGTGGCGAATTCCCGAGCTCCTGCACCTGCTTCCGGCGGCCCAAGAGTTCTACCTGGACTCGATCAGCCGGGTGACGATGGACCGGTACACCACCGGCCGGGTCGCGCTCGTGGGAGACGCCGCGTACGGCAACGCGCTGGGCGGGTTCGGCACCGGGCTGGCCCTCGTGGGCGCGTACGTGCTCGCCGGGGAGCTCAAGCGCGCCGCCGGAGAACACGGCGCCGCTTTCCGGCGCTACGAGACCGCGATGCTCGGCTACGCCAAGGTGTCACAGAAGGTCAACGCCGGGCGGCTGCTCGCACCCGCGTCGCGGTGGGGCATCCGGGCGCGCAACCGGCTCTTCTCGGTGTCCGCTTTCTTCAGGCCGCTGATGAAGCTCAGCGACCACTTCGCGACAGACATCGACCTCGACGACTACGAGAGCGCACGGCCGGCGTCGCTCACCCGGTGATCCGCTCAGCGCCCAGCGCCGGCTTCGGACCACTGCCGTCACGACTGACCGCCCTCCTGCACCGCCGCGGTCAGCCGGGCCAAGAGGGTGAGCGCCAGCTCCCGTTCGGTGCCGGTCAAACTCCGGCAGACCTCGTCGATCCGGCGGATGGCCGGCGCCCACGCCGTCAGCACCGCCAGCCTGCCCGCGGGGTTTCCGATGATCGTGACCCGGCGGCGATCGGCGACGTCCCGGACCCGCTCGACGTTACCGGCACGTTCCAACCGATCCACCAGCGCGGTGACCGAGGCTCCGGTCAGCCCGAGACGGCTCGCGAGTTCGGTGGCCCCCAGCGGGCCGGCTTCGCTGAGCACCATGACCGCCCGCATGTCGGTGGCGTGCATGCCCATCACCCGCGCCATGCGCACGGCAAGGTCCTGGGACGCGTCGATCAGGCCGCGCACCGCATCGGTCGCGGGGTCCAGCTCCGCCAGTTCCGGGGGCACCGGCCGGTTCGCTTCTCCCGACACCACATTCTCCTCAGCTGTCGGTTTGTTCGATAATCTAAGTACTTGATAGACTAAGTACGTCTGGGGATCATCGTGCCACACCGGAAGGCCACCGAAGATGACCGAAACGATCGACGGCAACCGCGGCCGCTGGGGGGCCGGCGACGAGCTGGGCACCCTCAACCTGATCACCGACGAGGTGCGCGCCCGGGCCGTGGCCGAAGCCCGCACCGGCCGGTGGGTGTCCCTGGCCCGGCCGGTGGAACCCGCGTCGATGCTGGGCGGCCCCTTCACCCCGGCCGCGCCGGCTTCCCCGCCGGTGCAGCAAGCCCTGCTGCACACCGGCATCCCGCCGATGGGCATGGCCGAGATACTGGTCGTGACCCCGCACCACCCGGCGCTGACCCACCTCGACGCCGTGGCGCACCTGCCGGTCGACGGGCTCGTCTACCCCGGCCGCCCGCTGGCCGAAGCCGTCACCCCGGGCGGCATCCAGCACGGTTCGACCACGGCGTTCGCGAGCGGCGTGCTCACCCGCGGCGTCCTGCTCGACCTCGCCCCCGGCGACCGCCTCCCCGCCGGCCACGCCGTCACCGGCGCCGACCTCGACGCCGCCGAGCGCCACGGCGAGGTCCGCGTGGAGCCCGGCGACGCCGTCGTCGTCCGAGGCGGCTGGACCTTCGGCTGGGGCGGCGAGGCACCCACCCCGGGCCTGACGACCGACGCGGTCACCTGGCTGCAGCGACGCGATGTGTCGGTCTACGCCGGCGACATCGGCGACGCCTTCCCGCCCCTCGACCCGCAGGAGCCGATGCCCCTGCACCGAATCGGGCTGGCCCACCTCGGGCTGCCGCTGATCGACAGCGCCGAAGTCGGCGAACTGGCCACGCTCTGCGCCGAACTCGGCCGGTACGCTTTCCTGCTGACCATCGCGCCGCCCCGGCTCCACGGCGCCACCGGGGTACCGGTCAACCCGCTGGCCGTCTTCTGACCCCGGCACCACGCGGCGACGTCCCGGTGAGCCGTGCCGCCCTTCCGGCGGCAACCAAAAACATCACGGCGACGGCGAAAGCAGCACCGGCCAGGACGTCGGTCGGCCAGTGCACCCCCAGATAGGTGCGCGTCCACGCGATCACCAGCACGTAACCCGCCGCCACTGTCCACAAAAGACACCGCTGGAACCGCCCGCGCACGCGGCGGATGGTCAACCAGCCGACGATACCGGCGGCCAGCGCGGCCGCGGTGGTGTGCCCGGAGGGGAATGACTGCCCCGTGGCGTGCCACGCCCAATCCGTGCGAGGCGGACGTGGGCGGGCGATGAGCTGGGACACGACGTACCGGGCCACCAGGGTGACGCCCATGAGCGCCGCCAGGGCCATCGCACGGCGCAGCCGTTCGACCGCCGTGCCGGAGCAGACAGCCACCGCGATCGCGAACACCCACACCGTGGCGAACACCGGAGTCGCGGTCAAGGTCACCACCCGGGCGAGCACGTCCAGCGGCGCGGTGCGGTGGGTGACCAACCACGTGTGGAGGACGTCGTCGAACTCCGCCGTCCAACCAGGCTTACCGGACACGGAAATCGTCAGCACCACGAACACCGAGGTTGCCGCGAACACACCGGCGAGCAGGCCCACGAAGCCGCGACCCCGGGATCGTTCGAGCGTCGACATCGAACACTTCCCTCCGCCCCGGACGGTGGGCGGCCGCTCCCTGGCCGGCCACCGGTCCCGTTGGGACTCAGTCCTTCTTCAGCACGTTCTTGACCTTGTCGACGGCATCGCCGACCGCGTCCTTGACGTTCTCGACCGCGTCCTTCACACCAGCCTTGGCCTGGTCGGCCTGGCCTTCGGCGCGCAGCTCGTCGTCCCCGGTGACCTTGCCCGCCGTCTCCTTCGCCTTGCCACCGAAGTCTTCGGCCTTGTTCCCGATCTTGTCGCCCAACGACATGAGCCGCTCCTCCCGTACCGGTCCCGTCCCCTGTGGACGGCCATGCCCATCAAGACACCTCGGCGACCCATTCGTCATTTCCCCGGCCGCGTGACCGTGTTCACTCGAACGTGGCCGTGACGATTCCGTTGCGCCCCGGGTCCTTCCGGCACAACGGTTCACCCGACGAAGGAGGAACACCATGGCCGAGACGACCACGAAGACCCCCGCCACCACCAAGGCGACCGGCGACCTCGTCACCAGCCAGGGCTCGACGACGATCGCCGACACCGTCGTGCAGAAGATCGCCGGTCTGGCCACCCGCGAGGTGGCCGGGGTGCACTCCCTCGGCGGCGGCGCCGCCCGCGCCTTCTCCGCGATCCGCGAACGCATCCCGGGTGCGACCGCGTCGGCGGGCCAGGGCGTCTCGGTCGAGGTGGGTGAGAAGCAGGCCGCGGTCGACCTGCAGATCGTCGTCGAATACGGCGTGTCGATCGCCGACCTCGCGCGCTCGGTCCGACGCAACGTGATCACCGCCGTCGAGCAGATGACCGGCCTCGAGGTCGTCGAGGTCAACATCGCCGTCGGCGACCTCAACCTGCCCGGCGACGACGCCGACGACCAGGTCGCCGACACCGGCCGGGTGCAGTGACACCCGACGCAGTCGCGATCGCCGGCGCCTTGGCGGGCCTGCCCGAGGTGGCGGGCCCGCACGGCGGCCGGGTCGGGGAAATCGCGACGCTGCTGCCCGGCCGGCGCGTTGCCGGGGTCCGCGTCGGTAACGAAGAAGTGACCATCGGCATCGTGCTTCGCTACCCGGTGACCGCCTCCGCGGCGGCGACCGCGGTCCGGGTCACGATCGGCCCGCTCGACCGGCCTGTGCGCGTGTTCGTCGGCGACGTGGCCACACCCACCACTTCTTGACGGAGGTTCCATGAATGCCACCCGCACCGGTCTGCTGACCGGTCTCGCGCTCGGCCTCGCACTCGCCTTCGGCGGGTTCGGAGCGTTCCTGACCGTCCTCGTGCTCGGCGCCATCGGCTTCCTCATCGGCCGCCACCTCGACGGCAAGATCGACCTCGCCCAGCTCTTCGGCCGGGACCGGAGCTGAGCCATGACCACCACTGTGCCCGCCGAAGAGCGGGGTGACCTGGTCATCTCCGGCCACGCGGTCGAACGGATCGCCGCGCACGCCGCCCGCGAGCTCGGCGACGTCGGCGGCGCCGCCGGGCGCGTCCTGGGGGTCGCGCTCGGCGGCGAAGACGCCGACCGCTCGGTGAAGGTCGACGCCGAGGTCGACGGCGACCGGGTGCGGCTGACCACCCGGCTGTCGATCACCTACCCCGCCTCGGTCGCTCGCACCACCGACAAGGCCCGAGCTCACCTGCGCGAGCGGGTGAACGAACTGACCGGGCTCGACGTCGAGCAGGTCGACATCACCGTCACCGCGCTGCACCCGCTGACCACGTCCTCCAGGAGGGTCTCGTGAAACGCCGCCCCCGTCGCAGCACGCCGGCCGCCCTGACCGCCCTGGTCGTGACCGCGGCCGGTGCGCTCGCCGCGATCGTCGCCATCCAGATGATCCTCGGCGAACGCCCGTGGCTGGACTACGGCGCGATCGCACGACGGCTGCACGACCTGCGCTGGGCCGACCTGCCCGTCGTCGTCACCGGCGGGGTCGTCGCCCTGCTCGGCCTGACGCTCGTGCTCGCGGCGGTACTGCCGGGCAAGCTCACCGTGCTCCCGCTGCGCGGCGACCTGGACTCGGGCGCCTCGCGCCACAGCTACGGCTCGACCTTGCGGGCGGCCGCGGAACGGGTCGACGGCGTGGACAAAGCGCGGCTGAAGGTGCGACGGCGCAGCGTCCGCGTCCGGGTGCAGACCCGCCGCACCCGCCCCGACGGCATCGCCGACGCGGTTCGCGTCGCCGTCGCGAACCGGTTGGACCGGATCGACCCGGTCCGCCGTCCCGAGGTCAAGGTCCGTCTTCGCGCAGTGAGGAGCACGTCGTGAACCGTCCCGCCCGACTCAACCGCACCCTGCTCGTCATCCTCGGGCTGCTCTTGCTCGCCGGCGGCGCGGTCCCGGCAGCGATCCGCTTCCACTGGCTCCCGGCGCTCGGCGCGGACCGGCCGATCGTGCCGGGCACCGCACTGCCGCCGACCTGGGCGTGGTACGTGACCGCAGCCGCCGGGATCGTCGTCGCGCTGGCCGGGCTGCGTTGGCTGGCCGCCCAGCTGAGCCGCAAACCCGGAAACCGCATCTGGCACTTCGAAACCGATCCAGACGCCGGCACGACGGATCTGGCCACCACCACGGCCGTCGCCCCGTTCACCGAAGAAGTGCGCGGCTACCCTGGCGTGCGTACCGCGACGGCGGCCCTCAGCGGCCCCCGCGACCACCCCGAGCTCCTCGCGGTCGTCTCGGTCGAGCAGGACGGCGACCCCGCCGAGATCCGCGACCGCATCCGCGACGAGGGGGTGCCCAGGCTGTGCCAGGCCCTCGACCTCGACGACCTGCCCACCCACGTCGAACTGCGCTTCACCACCGCGGTCAGCTCCCGCGTCGCATGACGGCCCCTGCCGAGCCGACCATCCCCGGGTAACGCCGGCACGAAAAGGTTCCTCATCGGCCGTCGACGCAGCGGACTTGGCCGGCGCCGTCACAGCGCACCTGGGCCCACACGGTCTTGCCGTCCGACTCGGACGAACAACGCACACCCCAGTCGACGCTCAGCGCCTCGACCAGCACGAGGCCACGGCCCCGCAACACCGACAACGGGGAACGGACGACCGCAGGTGCAGGGTCCGCCGCCGTGTTCGCAGGCGTTGCTGACCAATTCGGTCACCACCAGCAGCGTCGTCCAGTTCGTGATGTCGCTCGGTGAGGGTGTGGGTCAGAACGTTCAGCTTGACGTTGAGCTGCTGAGAAGTGCGACGCAAGATGTCGAACGCTTCGTCGGCGGACACGCCTCGGCGGTTCATCGAGATGCCCTTGGCCTGGCCGATCGGCTCCCGGCTGTCGACGGCGCGCTGCAGATGCTGCTGTCGCAGCTCCGCCGCAGTGCGAGCGGACGCACCGGCCAGCGCCGGAGAAGCGTGCGAGGACAGGATCAGCGCGTGATCGACCGACCGCCACGTCATCGAAGGCGTCGGTCCGGCGGCTGTAGAGGTTGCTCGCGCCCGGCGGCAAATCCGACGCCGGGTTCGCAAGCAGAGTCGTGGCGAGCAGTGAGCCGAAGCCCAGCTGCGCGGCCCGGGTCCCGAGCTCGGGAAACGCCGTCGATGCTGCGAGGTCGTTGGTCAGGGCGTGCCCGGGGCCGTCTTGCCGGGCGGCTTCCAGGCAGGGTCCTTCGCCCGTCCGGTACTGGATCGCGTCCAGCGCCTCGGCCGTGTCGTCGGTCAGCACGGGGGTGTGGAACCCACCCTCGCCGGCGCGCAGGGTGATGCTGACCAGATCCGCCTCCGGCACTACCCGCACCGCGCCCTCGACGACCCACTGAAGGGTCGCCGGCGTTCGCCGTCCCAGTGAAATCCGCTTGTGTGCCGACGAAAATTACGTCGAACCGCCTCCCGAAGACCAATTTGAGCAGTTCTCGCTCGTCGGAAGCAGAAGAGACTCGAACAGGCCCCGGCACTCGCGCTACAAGTAGCGCCAACTTTTCACGGACGTTCCGACGCGCAGCCCAGATGACAACGGAGGGCACTGCAGGGTGTGATCAGTTTTGTCCGGATCCTGCTGTTGGTCGCGGAGTAGGTTGCGGCGTTGGCGGGTGCGGTAGGAGTCACCGGTGAGGGTGAGGACTTCGGCGTGATGGACCAGGCGGTCGATCATCGCCGAGGTCGCCGGCATGCTGGACACCTCGCCGCACACGCTCCGCCATTACGAGCGAGCAGGGCTCGTCGAGGTCGGCCGCGACAGCAGCGACTATCGCGCTTACAGCACGGAAGCGTTGCGGTACCTGGTGTTCCTTGCTTGGATGCGGCTGTCCGGGATACCGACGGTCGCACACGGTGACGCCGCCGACCGCCGGCCAGGCAATCGCCGGCAAGACGGCGTCTCGCCGGGCAGGCATGATGGCGGACATGCCGCACCGTGTCCTGCTCGCCGACGACGACCGCGCGATCCGCGAATCGCTCGTGCGCGCGCTCGAGCTGGAGAACTACGCCGTCACCGAGGTGACCGACGGCGTGAGCGCGCTGGCCACGGCCCGGCGCGAAGAGTTCGACGTGCTGATCGTCGACGTCATGATGCCCGGTGTCGACGGGCTCGGGGTGTGCCGCGTCCTGCGCGCCGAAGGCGACCGCACCCCGATCCTCATGCTGACCGCGCGGGTCGAAACCCCCGACCGAGTGGCCGGCCTGGACGCCGGCGCCGACGACTACCTGCCCAAGCCGTTCGAGCTCGACGAGCTCCTCGCCCGGCTGCGAGCCCTGCTGCGCCGCACCTCGGCCGAGCCGGAAGCTCGGCGCACGCTGCGGCTGGACGAGCTGGCCGTCGACCCCGCCGCCCGCCGCGTCTGGTGGCACGGCACCGAGATCACCCTGTCCAAGACCGAGTTCGACCTGCTGGAACTGCTCGTCCGCAACGCCGGCATCGTGCTCGACCGCACCACGATCTACCAGCGGATCTGGGGCTACGAGTTCGGCTCGGACTCGAAGAACCTCGCCGTCTACATCGGCTACCTCCGGCGCAAGCTCGAACAGGCCGGCGCCGCGGACCTGATCCACACCGTCCGCGGCGTGGGCTACTCGGTGCGGCCGGCATGAACCTGCGCAGCAAGCTCGCGATCGCGTTCGCCGGCGTCGGCGCCGCCGCGGCGATCCTCGTCGGCGTCCTGAGCTACCAAGCCGCCTCCGAACGCATCGACGCCGAACTCGACCGGTCGCTGCTCACGACCTCGGCGGAAGTCGCGGCCGGCGCGACCCAGGTCCTGGCCCCGAGCCCGGTCACCCGCGGCCCCGATGACGACGACCACGACGAAGCCCAGCCGATGGCCGCGCAGTCCCTCGAGCCGGACGAGACGACCCGGCCGGTCGGCGGTCGCCCGGTGAGCCTGCCCGTCGCCGACGAAGACCGGACCCTCGCCGCGACCGGCTCCCTCGGCGACCACCGCTACTGGGACTTCACCGCCGGCCGCGACGACTACCGCGTGATCACCGTCGCCCTCGGGCCGGGCCGGGGAGCCATCCAGCTCGGCATCGACGTCGACGAGTCCCGGCACGTCCTGAGCGCCCTGGCCGCCCGCATCACCGGCGTCAGCGCCCTGGTCCTGGTCGTCGCGGCCTTGGCCGGCTGGCTGCTCGCCCGCCAGATCACCCGGCGGCTGGTCCGCCTGACCGACGTGACCGAGCAGGTCAGCGACGGCCGCCTCGACGACGTCGCCGTCCCGACCGGTGGCAGGGACGAGGTCGGACGCCTGGCGACGTCGTTCGACCGCATGCTCGGCCGCCTCGCCGACGCCCGCGCCGACCAGGAACGCCTGGTCCAGGACGCCGCGCACGAGCTGCGGACCCCGCTCACCAGCCTGCGCACCAACGCCAGTGTCCTGCGCCGGTTCGCCGAGCTCGGCCCCGATGCCCGCGCCCGGCTGCTCGACGACGTCGACGGGGAAACCCGCGAGCTGACCCACCTGATCGACGAGCTCGTCGAGCTCGCCACCCACCGCTACGAAGCCGAGGAGCCCGCACCCGTCGAGCTGGGTGAGCTCGTCGAGCGCGCCGCCGGCCGGGTCCGGCACCGCTCAGGACGCGCCATCACCGTCGATGCCGACGCCACCACGCTGACCGGGCAGGCGAAAGCACTCGAGCGCGCGGTGACGAACCTGCTGGAGAACGCCGTGAAGTTCGCCCCGGACGGCCCGATCGAAGTAGAAGTGCGCGACGGGCGGATCCAGGTCTTCGATCGCGGCCCCGGTATCGGCGAAGCGGACGCGGCACGCGTGTTCGACCGGTTCCACCGGGCCGACGGCGCCCGCGGCCTGCCCGGGTCGGGCCTCGGGTTGGCCATCGTGCGCGAGATCGCCCAGGCCCACGGCGGATCGGTGTTCGCCGAGCCGCGGCCGGGCGGCGGCGCGGTGGTCGGCTTCACCGTCGGCGCCGATGTTCTCTTACCCAGTTCTCACCCTGGTCACGTCGGCGGCTAACCGGGCTCGGGGAGGGTGGACCGGAGAACGATCACCCGAGGAGCCCGATGTCCGCCACTCTCGTCGCCCGCCACGCCGCGCGGCCCGCGATCCGCGCGTGGTGGCGCGACGCCGCCGGGCTGACCGCCTGGCTGAGCGTCCTCTTCGTGGTCGCGCTCTGGGTGTCCGGACGCGGCCTGCAGGACCTCGGGACCGACTTCTTCACCTCGGCCGGACGGCTCACCGGGCTGGTGTCGGCGGACCTCCTGCTGCTGCAGGTGCTGCTGATGGCGCGCATCCCCTGGGTGGAGCGCAGCTACGGCCAGGACGAGCTGGCCCGCCGCCACCGGCTCACCGGGTTCACCTCGATCACGCTGCTGGCCGCGCACCTCGTGTTCATCACCCTCGGGTACGCGGCGGCCGATCGTTCCGGTGTGGTCTCCGAGGCGTGGGCGCTGGTCACGACCTACCCCGGCATGCTCCTGGCGACCGCGGGAACGGCCGCGCTGGCCATGGTCGCCGTGACGTCGGTGCGCGCGGCCCGCCGCCGCCTGCGGTACGAGTCCTGGCACCTGCTGCACCTCTACGCCTACCTCGGCGCCGGCCTGGCGCTGCCGCACCAGCTGTGGACCGGCGCCGACTTCACCCCCTCGCCGGCGGCCACGGCGTTCTGGTGGACCGCCTACGCGTCGGCGGCGGGCGCCGTGCTCGTGTTCCGGCTCGGGCTGCCGGGGTGGCTCAACCTCCGGCACCGGCTGGTCGTCGAGCAGGTGGAGCCCGAGGGCCGCGGCGTCGTCTCGGTCTACCTGACCGGCCGTGACCTCGACCGGTTGCCGGTGGCGGCGGGCCAGTTCTTCGTCTGGCGGTTCGTCTCCGGGCCGGGCTGGACGCGCGGCAAGCCGTTCTCCCTCTCGGCCGCTCCGGACGGGCACCGGCTGCGGATCACGGCGAAGGACCTCGGCGCGGGCAGCCGCCGGCTGGCCAAGCTGCTCCCCGGCACGCCCGTGCTGTTCGAAGGCCCGTACGGCCGGCTGACCGGGACTGTCCGCAAAGGACGGAAGATCACACTGTTCGCCTCCGGCATCGGGATCACGCCCATGCGCGCGCTCCTGGACGAACTCCCCTATCGCCCCGGGGAAGCCGTGCTGTTCCACCGCGCCGGCCGCCCGGCGGACCTGCTGTTCCGCCGGGAGCTGACAGACCTGGCCGCCCGCCGTGGTGTCCGGATCCACTACCTGCTCGGCCGCCGGGCCCGCGACCGCGCGTCCTGGCTGCCCACCGGCTACGCGCCGGTGCCCGACGAGCAGGTGCTGCGCCACCTGGTGCCCGACATCGCCGAGCACGACATCTACGTCTGCGGCCCCGACGCCTGGACCGGCGCCGTGCTCGACAGCGCGCGCCGCGCCGGTGTCCCCGCCGACCGCGTCCACGCCGAGCGGTTCGCCTGGTAGGAAAGGACTTCCGATGCGCCGGATCGCCATCGCTCTCGCCGCGACGGTTTCGATCGTCGTGCTGTTGTTCAGCTACCGCACGAGCACCGGCTCGACGCCGGTCACCGCGGCGCGCCCGCTCGGTGGCGCACAGCCGCCCCACACCACGAGCCCGACGGTGTCCGGCGGCACCCCCGGTGGCGCCGGCACCTTCACCGGTGAAGCCGCGGACACCCGCTACGGTCCAGTCCAGGTGCAGATCACCGTCACCGGCGGCAAGATCACCGATGCCCAGGCCGTCCAGTACCCCCAGGAGAGCGGCCGCGACGTCCGGATCAACTCCGCCGCCGTGCCCGAGCTCAACCAGGAGACGCTGCAGGCCCAGAGCGCACAGATCGACACCGTCAGCGGCGCGACGTACACGTCCGAGGGCTATCAGCAGTCCCTGCAGTCGGCGATCGACCAGGCCCACCGGTGACTGCCGCGTACCGGCACCGCCGATCGTGGACCCGGCCGGCCATGGGCACCCAGGTCAGCCTCCACCTCCGAGGCACGCGGGTGGACTCCGACCCCGCCGTCGAGCCGGCGGTCGCCGCGGTCTTCGGGCACCTGCGCGCCGCCGACGAGCTGTTCAGCACCTACCGGGCCGACAGCCAGGTCACGGCCATCCGACGCGGCGAGCTCCCCCGCGAGCAGTGGCACCCCTGGGTCGCCGAGGTGGTCGGACTCTGCGAACAGGCCCGGGAACGCACCGACGGCTACTTCGACCCGTGGCGGCTCCCCGGCGGCTTCGACCCGTCCGGCCTGGTCAAGGGCTGGGCCGCCGAAGGAGCCGCGGCCCACCTCACCCGGCTGCGCGGGTACGACCACTACCTCAACGCCGGCGGCGACATCACCGCCCGCCTCAACACCGCCCGTTCCCCGGCCTGGCGGGTCGGCGTCGAAGACCCCGCCGACCCGGCCGTTTTCCTCGCCGTCCTCGACCTGCGCACCGGCGGCATCGCGACGTCCGGCACGGCCGCTCGCGGCGCCCACATCGTCGACCCCCACACCGGGCTGCGCACCAGCAACCTGCTCTCGGTGACGGTGACGGGTCCGGCCCTGCTGTGGGCCGACGTGTACGCCACGGCGGCGTTCGCCCGCGGCGGGAACGTCGCCCGCTGGGTCGCCACGCGCGCACCCGGCTACGAGGTGGCGGCGCTCGCCCGGGCGCCTGAACCCCTTTCCCCCGGCCGATCCCACCACACTCCACAAAGGACATGATGACCACCCTCAACGGCCTGCCCGCCCACATCCTGCTCGTGCACGCGATCGTCGTCCTGCTGCCGTTGGCCGCGCTGCTGCTGGTGCTGAGCGCATTGTGGCCCGCCGCTCGCGCGAAACTGGCCGGTCCGAACGCGATCCTGGCCGTCCTGGTCGTGGTTCTGGTCCCGATCACCACGGACGCCGGTGAATGGCTCGAACGCCGCGTCGCGTCGACCCCGCTGGTCCGCACCCACACCGAGCTCGGCGACACGGCGATCTGGGCGGCGATCCCGGTCGCCCTGCTCGCGCTCGTCGTGTGGTGGCGTCACCGCGAAAGTCTCGCGCCCCGGGCGGCTGACCCGAAGTCGGCAGCGGTCGCCACCCGCCGTCGCCCGTTCCTCGCCCCGGCATCCACCGCGGTCACCGTGGTGCTCTCGGTCCTGGCCGTGGTGGCCGCGGGCGCGACGTTCTACGACATCTACCGCATCGGCGATTCCGGCGCCCAGGCCAGCTGGCAGGGCCAGTTCAGCACCACACCGGCCCCCCGAGGTCCTCGCCCATGACGTCCCGCGTGCGCATGCTTCGTCCGCTGCCGGCGGGTGCCGGCGTGCCGCTTGTCCGGACGGACCGGGCGCGGGGCGGCACCTCGCCGATGTCCTCCGGCCCCGATCAGGTCCCGGCGAGAAGCTGGTCGAGCACCCGGTCGAGCCCGAAGGCGAACAGCTCGTCGTCCGGCCAGCCGGCATCGACGAACCCGGACGTGCTGAGCGTCGGATAGCGCTCGGCGGACGCGAGGATGTGCGCGCGGACCTTGGCGATCGCGGCCGGGTCGTCCAGCCGGCGCCAGGTGGCGTCCGCCATCGCCGCCCCCAGCACGAAGCCCGCGAGCGTTCTGGTCGCTGCGGCCAGGTCGAGCCCGGTCAGCCCGGACCGGACGAGCATCGCCTGGATGAACTCGGTGCGCGCCAGCACGTTGGGCCCCAGCAGCGGACGACCGAGCAGCGCGGGTGACCACGGATGAGCGAGCATCGCGGCGCGCCAGCCGATGAGCAGCGTCCGCAGGCCGGTCCGGGGTGCCGAGCCGGGTGGGGGCAGCGGCACCTCGCCGACGGCGTGGTCGAGCGCGAGATCGAGCAGGTCTTCCTTGGTCGAGACGTGCCAGTAGAGCGCGGTGGACGTCACCTCGAGCCGCTCGGCGAGCCTGCGCATCGTCAAGCGCTCCACACCCGACGCGTCGAGCTCGGCGATCGCCGCCGCGATGATCCGCTCCAGCGTGAGCGGCGTGTTGCGCCTGGGCGGTCGTGGCGCCTCGTCCCGCAGCCAGAAGACGTCTTGGGTCACGGTCGAGGACCTTACCGGCCGACATTTGACTTACCAACAGTAAGTTAATATAACGTCGGTAAGTCAAGCTCGTGAAGTTTCCACGACACCGGCTCCGAGGAGACGCATGTTCACCGACAAGGAAATCCACTATCTCGACGACCAGCCCCTGTGCCGCGTCGCCACCGCCCAGCCCGACGGCACCCTCCAGGTCAGCCCGGTCGGCTTCACCTACAACCCCGACACGCAGACCATCGACCTGATGGGGCTCAACCTCCGCAAGAGCCGCCGGTTCCGCAACGTCGCCGACAACGGCCGCATCGCGCTCGTCATCGACGACGTCCCCAGCACGGACCCCTGGCGAGTCCGCTCCCTGGAGATCCGCGGCCACGCCGAGGCGATTTCCGACGTCGAAACCCCCGGCCACCACGACAACGCGATGATCCGCGTCCACCCCCAGCGCATCATCGCCATCGGCGTCGAGGACTGGGACGTCGACTACACCCAGCAAACCCCCAGCAGCCGCGACGTCTGACCGGAGACCATCACCATGAAAGCAGCGCAGTTCAAGCAGTACGGCGGCCCCGAAGTCCTCGAACTCGTGGATCTGCCCGACCCGCACCCCGGACCCGGCCAGGTCCGCATCCGGGTCCGTGCGGCCGGGATCAGCGCCAGCGACACCAAAATCCGCTCCGGCGAACTCAGCTTCGGCGCCACCCTGCCGCAAACCACGGGGGCCGACGTGGCCGGCATCGTCGACGAAATCGGCGACGGTGTCACCGACGTCACCGTCGGCGACCGGATCTTCGGCATCTCCGACGACCAAGCCGCCGCCGCCGAGTACGCGCTGCTGAGCTTCCGGGCGGAAATCCCGCCGTCACTCGGGTTCGTCGACGCCGCCGGCATTCCCGCCGCCCTCGAAACCGCCACTCGCGGTCTCGACCAGCTCCACGTCACCACCGGCACCACGCTGTTCGTCAACGGCGCCTCCGGCGGGGTCGGCACCGCGACCGTCCAGCTCGCCCTCGCCCGCGGCGCCCGGGTCATCGGCTCCGCCGGCGCCCGCAACAGCGGCTTCCTGCACACCCTGGGCGCGGAACCGGTGGTCTACGGGGACGGCATGACCGACCGCGTCCGCGCCCTCGCTCCCGACGGCGTCGACGTCGCCCTCGACGTCGCCGGAAACGGCGTGCTCCCCGAACTGATCGCGCTCGCCGGTGGCGAGCCGAAGAACGTGATCACCGTCGCCGACTTCGCCGGCGCCGAAGCCCACGGCGTCCACTTCAGCAACGGCTTCGCCGACGGCAACGCCTTCCACGCCCTGGCCACCATCGGCGATCTCATCGAAGCCGGCAAGTTCTGGCTGCCGGTCGAACGGACCTACCCCCTCGCCGACATCGCCGATGCCCACCACGCCGCCGAAACCGGCCACGTCCGCGGCCGCCTCGTCCTCATCGTCAACTGAAAGGGACGGAACTCCCAGTGAGCAGCACCGAACCGGCCTCCTGGGCTTTGGTCACCGGCTCGACCAGCGGCATCGGCCGCGAGACCGCCCTGAAACTGGCCGAAGACGGCTACGCGATCGTGGTCTGCGGTCGCGACACCGACCGGGCCGCCGAAACCCGCAAGACAATCGAGTCCACCGGCGGCCGCGCAGTCGCCCTGATCGCCGACTTCGCCGATCCCGCCGAAGTCCGCCGGCTCATCTCCGAGACGCGCGAAGCGACCGCGGGCGGCACTGTCGACGTCCTGGTCAACAACGCCGGCGGCGGCGGGTTCGCGCCCACCGAGGACACCACCGAGGACATGTTCGACACGGCGTTCGCCCTCAACGTCAAAGCGCCTTACCTGCTGACCGCCGCGTTCGCTCCCGCCATGGCCGAACGCGGCCGGGGCGCGATCGTCAACGTCGGCAGCCTCAGCACCACCATGGCCGCTTCCGGAACCAGCGCTTTCCAAGCGGCGAAAGCCGCCCTGAGCATGCTGACCAAGTCCTGGACCGCCGAGTACGGCCCCCGTGGAGTCCGGGTCAACTCCGTCGACCCCGGCTACGTCCTGACTCGCGTCAACGAGCACATCCGCGCCATGTTCGGCGGCTACCTCGCCACCCTCCCGGCCGGCCGCGGCGCCCAGCCCGAAGAAGTCGCCGAAGCCATCCGGTTCCTGGTTTCCCCGCAGGCCTCCTACATCCAGGGAATAACGCTTTCCGTCGACGGAGGAAAGAACGCGGTCGTGGCGATGTGAGTCCTGGCCGAGACGCGCGGCGCCAAGCCGTCGCCGTGCGGATCAGCGGCGGATGAGGCCGAGCGCGGTGGCGGCCGCGACGGCGGCGGTGCGTGAGTCGACGCCGAGCTTGGTGTAACAGCGGGCCAGGTGCGACTTCACCGTTCCCTCGGTGAGGTGCAGACGCTGCGCGATGGCCCGGTTGGACAGCCCGTCGGCGACCAGCGCGAGCACCTCGATCTCTCGCCTGGTCACCGCGATCGCGGGCCGGCGCATCCGGTCGAGGAGCCGGTCGGCCACCGTCGGCGCCAACGTGGTGCGCCCGGCCGCGGCGGTGCGCACGGCGGCGGCCAGGTCGTCGGGATCGGCGTCCTTGAGCAGGTACCCGGTGGCGCCGGCCTCGATGGCGGGCAGCGTGTCGGCGTCGGTGTCGTAGGTGGTGACGACCAGGACGCGCGGCGCGCCGGCGCGGGCGGTGATCGCCGCGGTGGCTTCGGCGCCGCTCATCCCGGCGCCGAACTGCAGGTCCATCAGGACCACGTCGATGTCACCTTCGGCCGCCCGGGCCACCGCGGCCTCGGCCGTCGCGGCCTCGGCGACCACGACGAGACCGGGCTCGGTCTCCAGGACGGCACGCAGTCCCGCGCGCACCACGGGATGGTCGTCGGCCAGGAGCAGGCGGATCGGGGTGTCGGTCACGGACGGACCTCCCGCCGGGCGTCGTCGGAGAGGGGAAGCCGCGCGGCCAAGGCGGTGCCCTGGCCGGGCGCCGACTCGATGGCGAACGTGCCGCCCAGGGCTCGAGTGCGCGCCCGCATCGCCGCCAGCCCGAAACCACCTTCGCCGGGGTCGGCCGCCGGCAGGCCGCCGGGGTCGAACCCGGCGCCGTCGTCGACGATGTCGAGCGTGACCTCGTCATCGGCGTAGCTCAACGTGAGCTCGACCGCGGCTGCGCCGGCATGACGGACGGTGTTGGCGAGGGCGGCTTGGGCGATGCGCAGCAGCGCGACCTCGTGCGCGGTCGGCAGCGGCGCCGCGTCACCGGCGAGGTGGAAACGCGCGGTGATCCGGTGCCGGCCGCTGGTGGTGGCGCAAAGGCGCGCCAGAGCACCGGACAGCGTGGTGTCGTCGAGCGCCGGCGGGGTGAGGGCGGCCACAAAACGGCGTGCTTCGGCGAGGTTGTCCGCGGCGGCCTGACGAGCTTGGTCCACGTAGCGGGCGGCGTTCTCGGCGCCTTCGGGCAGGGACCGGCCGGCCGCACGCAGCAGTAGCTGGATGCTGGACAGTCCCTGGGCGAGCGTGTCGTGGATCTCACGGGCCAGGCGTTCCCGTTCGGCCAGCACCCCGGCCTCGTGCTGGGCCTCGGCCAGGTCGGCGCGGGTCGCGGTCAGATCGTCGATCAGGCGCCGCCGCCGCTCGCTTTCCCGGTACAGCGCCTGGTACCCCCACACCACGGCAACGGCGACGGCCGCACCGAGCGCCGGCCCGATCGCCGCCGCCGGGCTGAATGCGCCCTGGTGTGCGGCGAACGCCGCGATCGCGGCCACCGCCGTCGCGATCACCGCGGCCAGCCCGGTTCGGCGCGAAAGCAGGTGAAGCTGCAGGAAGTACAGCGGAAACGCGACCCACACGGCGTCGGCGGTCAGGACCACCAAGACGAGCCAGCCGGCACACAGGACACCCAGCCACCCCGCGGCCACCCGCCGGGAAGCGCGGACGTGCGGCAGAAGCGGCCCCGCCGCGTACAGCACTCCGCAGGCCGCGGCCACCGCGACGACCGCGCCCGCGCGGGGCTGTTCCCCGGTGACAGCCCGCACCGCGGCCAGGGCGAGCAGGGCGACGAGCAGCAGGTGCAGGCACCAGGTCAGCACCCGGTTGGGCGGGGTCGTGGCGGGCGCGGCGTTCACAGTGCTTCCCAGGCTACGGACCTACGGCGGGAAGGACCTCTGTCAAAAGGTGGAACCGGCGCGCCGTCCTCCGGCCCGGTGAATGCCATCCCCCGCCCGATGCCGTGCTTCCGGTTCGCGGCGACGATCGACGTCATGTTCGTTGCCTGGAGAGACCTGAAGTTCGCCAAAGGGCGCTTCGCCCTGATGGCCGCCGTCATCGTGCTGATCACCCTCCTGGTCGGCCTGCTGTCCGGGCTGACCGCCGGGCTCGGCCGGCAGAACGTCTCCGCCGTCACCGGCCTGCCCGCCGACAAGGTCGTCTTCGCCGCGCCCAGCGGTGACCAGGGCCTGTCGTTCGCCGACTCCACGGTCACCGAGGCGCAGTGGCGGCAGTGGGCCGCCGCACCCGGAGTGGCCGGCGCCGAACCGCTGGGCATCACCACCACCAAGGCCACCGCCGGTGACCGGAGCGCCGGTGTCTCGGCCTTCGGTGTCCGAGCCGGTTCCGCGCTCGCCCCGGGCGGCGGTGAGCTCACCGGGAGCTCCGTGGTCCTGTCCGCGTCCGCCGCGGCCGACCTGGGACTCCGTCCCGGAGACCGGATGACCCTGGCCGGACGGCAGCTGTCCGTGGCCGCGGTGTCGGGTGACGCCTCCTTCAGCCACACGCCGGTCGTCTGGACCACCCTCGAGACGTGGCGGGCGATCGCCCCGCCGACCGGCGGCGACGCGACCGTGATCGCCCTGACCACGACTTCCGACGCCGCCGTCGAGGCCACCGACCGCGCGGCCGGCACCAAGACGGTCTCCCTGGACGACTCGTTGTCCGCGATCGGCTCCTACACGTCCGAAAACGGTTCCCTGCAGCTGATGCGCGGCCTCCTGTTCGCCATTTCCGCGCTGGTCATCGGCGCGTTCTTCACCGTGTGGACCATCCAGCGCAGCGCCGACGTCGCCATTCTCAAGGCGTTGGGCGCGAGTACGGCCGGGCTGCTCCAGGACGCCCTGGGCCAGGCCGTCGTCCTGCTCGCCGCCGGGACGCTCGTCGGCACCGGCCTCGCCGCCGCGCTCGGCGTGGCACTCACCGGCTCCGCGATTCCCTTCGTCCTCACCCCCGCCACGGTGCTCGTCCCGGCCGCCGTGACGGTCCTGCTCGGCGCAGCGGGCGCGGCGCTCGCGATCCGCCGCATCACCTCCGTCGACCCGCTGACCGCACTCGGGAGCACCCGATGAGCCTCACCTTGACCGACATCACCCTCACCTACCCCGACGGCGACACCCGCATCACCGCACTCGACCAGGTCACCCTCGACGTCCCGCGCGGCAAGCTGACCGCCGTCGCCGGCCCCTCCGGCTCCGGCAAGTCCAGCCTGCTGGCCGTCGCCGCCACGCTCGTCACCCCCGACGCCGGCACCGTCGTCGTCGACGGCATCCCGGCCACCGGCCTGCGCCGAGGAGAGCTCGCCGACCTTCGCCGCACCAAGATCGGCATCGTCTTCCAGCAACCCAACCTGCTGCCCGCCCTCACCGCCGCCGAACAGCTCCAGGTGATGGCGCGGATCAACGGCCGCTCCCCGGCCAAAGCCCGCGGACGTGCACTGGACCTGCTCGACGCCGTCGGCCTCGCCCCCCAGGCCGGGCGCCGCCCGCACCAGCTCTCCGGTGGCCAGCGCCAGCGCGTGAACATCGCCCGCGCGCTGATGAACGACCCGACGGTCCTGCTGGTCGACGAACCCACCAGCGCCCTCGACCACGAACGCGGCGCCGCCGTCATCGATCTCCTCACCCGCCTCACCCACCAGCGGGCCACCGCGACGGTCCTGGTCACCCACGACCGCACCCACCTCACCACCGTCGACCAGGTCGTCGAAGTCCACGATGGACGCTTGCGGCCGCCGGCCCGGTCTTCATCGATCAGCAGCCTGCGCCAGTAGCTCCAGAACTCGGGCAGGATCAGCGCGATGATCGCGATCGGCACGGCCTGCCGGCCTGCACAGGGCGCCGAGCCTTCGCCCACGTGACGTCCGGCGACGATGCGCGAGAAGCTCGACGCCGACGAGCGAGTGGACGGGCCGGTCGATCGCCTGAACGGCGAGCGTCGCACTGCGATATGAGGCGTCCCCTCACCGAGTGGAGGTCCGTACGTCACCTGACAGGAACACCTTCTTCACCACCACAGCTCGTCGCCGCGGTCGCTGCTCTGGTGGAGCTCTTCGTTCCCCTTCTCACCGCGATGATCACGGCGATGGGCGATCACCCGTGGCAGCTCGGTGCCGCCTTGGCCGGCGGCCTGGGGCTCGTCATGGTGCTCGTTCATCGGACCGCTTATTTCTTTGAGGAGCGGAAGACCACGCCCTCCGGCTTCGATCGCCTTCAGCTGTGGGGAAGCCTGCTGTCCCTGGCTGTCTACTCCATGGTGGTGGTCTCCGCGTTCGACCCCGGCGGCTGGAGGCTCCAGCTTCTCGCCGGGACGTGCGTGTGGTTGCTGCTGTCGGGGTCTTTCGAGGCGTGGTGGCTCCTTGAACCCGGCGACACGTCCGCGAAGTCAACGAAGAACCAGGATCCCGCCGATTCCGGCAAAGCGCCGGAGCAGCCACCGGAAGGCCAGACTGCCGTCAGCTGAGCTGCGCGAGCCCTCCCCCACCGTGTTGTGCGACGGGTGCCTTTGTCGACGACTGATCCTCAGTTGACAGCCGGCCGTTGCTGACCGCGGCAAAACTGGCCCCAGGTTCGCCGACAAAGCGCTCGCTTACAATGGGCCGATCGGGGCTGGCCCTCGTGCCCGGCACTCGGGGCGGTGCGATCTGGGAGGATCACCGGATGACGATGTCGCTGTCGGCCGAACTGTGGCCGGACGTTCAGCCCGAGACCGCTCGGCGGCTGATGCTGGCCGGCGTCGAAGCCTTTGCCAAACGCGGGTACCACGCCACCACCACACGGGACATCGCCGGTGCCGCGGGGATGAGCCCGGCCGCGCTCTACGTGCACTTTCCGTCCAAGGCCGCGCTGCTGTTCGCCATCAGCCGGTACGGGCACGAGCAGACCCTCGCCCTCGTGGAGAACGTCGTGGCGAAGGTGTCGGATCCCGTTGAGCGGATCCGGCTGATCGTCGAGGACTTCGTGGCCTGGCACGCCCGGCGCCACACCGTGGCCCGGGTCGTGCAGTACGAGCTGCAGGCCCTGCCCGAGCAGGAGTTCGAGGTGGTCGCCGAGCTGCGGCGGCGGATCGAGCGGATCGTGCGCGACGTCATCACCGCCGGCGCCGCCGATGGCGTCTTCACCGTCTCCGACCCGCACATCTCGGCGCGCGCGGTGCTCTCGCTCGGGGTCGACGTCGCCCGCTGGTACACCGACCGGGCGCGCCAGACGCCGACCGCGCTCGGCAAGGAGTACGGCGAGCTCGTGCTGCGGATGCTCGGTGCGAAGCCTGAGACTCAGGTCACAGACTGAGCGGTCGGTCAGAACGTCGAACCGGGAAGCCCGAAAGTTCCGGCAGCACCCGATCTTGTCCGCAATAGCGGACACACTCTGCCCGCTTCTCCTGACACAGTGGCCGTATGCCGAACAACGAAGACGAGCGAGCCGACCTGGTCGCCGAGCTCGCCACGGCCCGGAGCGCCCTGATCTCGACGACGCACGGGCTCACCGACGAGCAGGCCGGCGCCCGGCCCACCGTCAGCGCGCTGTGCCTGGGCGGCCTGGTCAAGCACGTCGCGGCCATCGAGGAAGGCTGGCTGCGCTTCGTCGTCGACGGCCCGGCCTCGCTGAGTTTTGCGCTCCCCGACGGCGTGACCTGGGCGGACATGGCTGCCGGGACCGCTCGTGAGGTCCCGCAGTGGGCGATCGACCACCAGAACAACTTCCGGATGCTGCCCGGCGAAACCCTGGCCGAAATCGTCGCGCGCTACGAGGACGTCGCGAAGCGCAGCGAGGAGATCATCACGGCTTTGCCCGATCTGGCCGCGAAGCACCCGCTGCCGGAGGCGCCCTGGAGCCCGCCGGGCGAAGAGCGGAGCGTGCGCCGGGTGCTGATGCACGTCATCGCCGAAACCGCCCAGCACGCCGGGCACGCGGACATCCTGCGCGAGACGCTCGACGGCCGGAAGTCGACGTGAGCGTTCTGGACACCCGGGCGCTCAACCGCGCCACGCTCGCCCGGCAGCTGCTGCTCGACCGCGCCGACCTGTCCGCGCACGACGCCGTCGCGCACCTCTGCGGCCTGCAGGCGCAGGAACCGCAGGAACCCTTCGCCGGGCTGTGGTCCCGGCTGCGCGCCTTCGACCCGGCGGGCTTGTCGGACCTGCTGACCGGACGGCGGGTCGTGCGGACCCACCTGATGCGCCGGACCGTCCACCTGCTCACCGCCGACGACGTCCTGACCTGGCGCTCCCGCTTCGACGGCATGCTGCGCCAGCGTGTCCTCGGCACCTACCGCCGGGAGCTGGACGGCGTCGACCTCGACGAGCTCGCGGCGGCGGGCCGGGCCGTGCTGGCCGACGGTGAGCCACGCTCGATGGGCGAGATCGCCCGGGCGGTCGGCGACCGCTGGCCCGACCCGGGACCGCGGCCGCTCGGCGAGATGCTGATCGCCGCGCTGATCCCCACGGCCCAGCTGCCGCCCCGCGGGCTGTGGCGCACGAAGGGCGGCGTACGCAACCTGCCGCTGGCCGCCTGGCTCGGCCGCGACGTCGACCCGCCGGCCCCGGACGGCGCCGACCCCGTCGGACAGGCCCTGGTGCGGCGCTACCTGGCGGCGTTCGGCCCGGCGGCCACGGCGGACCTGCGGGCCTGGAGCGGTCTGGCCGGGTTGCCGGCGGCGGTGAAGGCGGTGCGCGAGGAGCTGGTGGCCTTCCGCGACGAGCGCGGCCGCGAACTCCTGGACCTGCCGGATGCGCCGCGCCCCGACCCGGACACCCCGGCGCCGGTGCGGTTCCTGCCGGCGTTCGACAACGCGATCCTCGGCTACGACGACCGCGGCCGCATCATCGACGACGCTCATCGCCTGCTCTCGGTGGCCGGGGAGCGGGTCGTCCTGGTCGACGGCCGCGTCGCCGCGACGTGGAAGACCGACGCCGGAACCGTGATTGTCACGCCGCTGGGCCGCCTCGGCCGGGCCGACCGCGGCGCCGTCGCGGAGGAGGGCGCCGAGCTCGCGAAGTTCCTGTCCGACGGCGAAAACGACCAGGTGCGGATCGAGAAAACCTAGCCGTCCCGGCGCAGGTCGCGGACCTCGGCCAGCGGCTCGAACCCCGCCGCGGCGTAGGTCGCGACCCCGCCGACATTGGCGCTCGGCGTGCAGACCAGCGCGCTCGACGAGCCCAGCTCCCGCAGCGCGGCCGCCGCGGCGAGCGTGATCGCCCTGCCGTGCCCGCGCCCCCGGTGGTCGTGATGCACGCCCATCGGCTCCAAGAGCCCCGGCTTGCCCGCGCCGGCCGACCACACCGTCACCGCCGCGACCGCGTCACCGCCGTCGAGCGCGACCAGGCTCCGGGCGTCCGCGTACGGCGAACCTGAAGCCATCGCGTGCCAGCGCTCCTCGGTGAACGTCGACTTGGCGAACGCCGCCCGCACGACCGCGGCGTGCGCCCACGCCCGCGCCGGTTCGATCACCTCGATCCGGACGCCCGGCTCTTCCACCGGCTCCGCGAGGGAGCGACGCAGCGGCGTCCACGGCTCGTCGGCCCGCCACCCGGCCGCCGGCAGCAGGTCCTGAACCACGGCGTCCCGCGGCGCCTCGATGTCGGCCTTGCCCGGGGGCAGCACGTCCGCCAGCTGCCGCGCCAGTTCCTCGTCGCCCCGGGCGTCCGGCGCGAACGTCACCCGCAGCAGCCCGGGCCCGTCCAGCAGCCCGACGGCGACGATCCGGCCGTCGCGGCGCCAGGTCCGGACCGCCGCGGCCGTCGCTTCCGCGCCGAACCGCCAGAACCAGCCGATGTCCCCCGGGTGCAGCTGCATCGGCGCCGCGTCGTCCTGCCACTCGCGCAGCGCGGCCACAGCCTCGCGCAGGCCCCCCGCGGCCGGCTCGTCCACGAAGATCCCCATGCCCCCGATCACACACCACGGCCGGAGCGACGGCATCCGGTTTTCAGCCGACCGCCCGCGCGAAGCGGTCGGCGATCTCACGCAGCCGCTCGACCAGCCCGGGCGGGGCCTCCTCGACCACGAAGTCGTAACCCCACTGGGCGAGGTAGTACGGCACGGCGTCGAGCGAGCTCGCCCCGGTCCGCACGCGGCAGCTGTGCTCGTCGATCGGCTCGACCGCGCCGCTGGTCGGCGGGACGCGCTGGGCCAGCACCGCCGCCGGCGCGGCGACCCGCAGCACGAGCTGGTGCGGGTAGGGCGCCGACGAGATCTGGCGCGAGACGTACGCGGCCAGGTCCTCGGCCGGAGGTTCGCGAGGGGTGAACCGGAAGCTCGGCGCCGGGACGCCGGTGATGCGGTCGACGCGGAACGTGCGCCAGCCGGCCCGGTCGAGGTCGAACGCCACCAGGTACCAGCGCCGTCCGGTGTGGACCAGCCGCAGCGGCTCCACCGACCGCTCGCTCTCGGCGCCGGAGCGGTCGCCGTAGCCGAAGCGCAGCCGCTCCTGGTCACGGCAGGCCGCCGCGATCGCGGTCAGCACCGACGCGTCGACCGTCGGCCCGCCGCCGGGCAGGGACACGGTCGCCGCCTGCAGGGCGCCCACCCGCGGCCGCAGCCGGGCCGGCAGCACCTGCTCGAGCTTGGCCAGCGCGCGCACCGACGTCTCCTCGATGCCGCTGACCGTGCCGCTCGCGGCCGTGCGCAGGCCGACCGCGACCGCGACGGCCTCGTCGTCGTCCAGCAGCAGCGGCGGCAGGGCGGCGCCCGCGCCGAGGCGGTACCCGCCGGCCACCCCCGGTGTCGCGTGCACCGGGTACCCGAGCGACCGCAGCCGCTCGACGTCGCGGCGGATCGTGCGGACGTCGACCTCGAGGCGCGTCGCGAGGTCGGCGCCGGGCCAGTCGCGCCGGGCCTGCAGCAGTGACAGCAGCCTGAGCAGGCGTTCCGAAGTGCCGTACATGGTCGGCAGTGTGCCAGACATCGCGGACAGTTCCGGTCCTCGATCGGCCGGATGGTGCAGCCGTGCGGTCAAAGACTTGCCAGGCACCGCCCCCGGCGGAAAGAGTGGCGCATGCCGATCGACCCTGGCGCCCTGCTCGCCGTCGCCCGAGAAGAAGCCGAGCTGGGCAAGGCCGAGGGAGGCGTGCCGATCGGGGCCGCCCTGTTCGACACCGCGGGCACCCTGCTGGGGCGCGGGCACAACCGGCGCGTGCAGGACGACGACCCGTCGATGCACGCCGAGACCTCGGCGTTCCGCAACGCCGGCCGGCGCCCGCACTACCGCGACACGATCATGGTCACCACGCTCTCGCCGTGCTGGTACTGCTCCGGGCTCGTCCGTCAGTTCGGCATCGGGCGCGTTGTCATCGGCGAAGCGGAAACCTTCCACGGCGGGCACGACTGGCTGGCCGGCCTCGGCGTGGAGATCACCCTGCTCGACGACCCCGCGTGCACGGCGCTGATGACGGAGTTCATCAGCACGCGCCCGGACCTGTGGTTCGAGGACATCGGGGTCGAAAAGTCCGGATAGGACAGTGCTTTCCAGCACAGCGCTTGCGAGGAGCCGGTATGCCGTCATCCGTTCCGCTCGTGGACCTTTCGCCGTGGTTCGCGGGCACCTCCGATGGCCGGGCCGAGGTGGCCGGGCAGGTCGACCGCGCGCTGCGGCAATCCGGGTTCCTGCTCGTCACCGGGCACGGCGTCGCCGACGACCTGCGCCGCCGGACCCGGGACCTGGCCCGGCGGTTCTTCGCGCTGCCGGAGGACGTCAAGCAGCGCTACGCCGTCACCGTCGGCGGCCGCGGCTGGCTGCCCCCGGGCGTCGAGGCCAACGGCTACGCCGAGGGCACCGAGACCCCGCCGGACCTCAAGGAGTCCTACTCGGCGGGCGCGGACACCCGGATCGGCGTCGCCGAGGTCGACGGGTTCTGGTTCCAGCCCAACGTCTGGCCGGACGAGGTGCCGGGCCTGGCCGAGGCGGCCACCGAGTACATGCGCCGGATGCGCGCGCTGTCGGACCACCTGCTGGAGATCTTCGCGGCGGCGCTCGGCCTGGCGGAGAGCCACTTCACGCGGCACACCGCACACCCGACGTACACGTTCAACATCAACTGGTACCCGCCGATGACCCGCGTCGGCGCCCCCGAGCCGGATCAGTTCCGGATCGGCCCGCACACCGACTTCGGCACCGTGACGGTGCTCGACCGCCAGGCCGGCGTCGGCGGCCTGCAGGTCTACACCGCCGGCGAGTGGGAGGACGCGCCGTTCCACCCCGACGCGCTGACGGTGAACATCGGCGACCTGATGGCCCGCTGGACCGGTGACCGCTGGCGCTCGACCCGCCACCGCGTCCTCCCGCCGGCGGCGACGGCGCCCGACGAGGACCTGATGTCCCTGGTCTTCTTCTACGAGACCGACCACGACGCGCGGATCACGTCGCTCGCGCCGCCGCTGGGCCGGCGGATCTACCCCGAGGTCATCGCGGCGGACTACCTGCGGGAGAAGCTCGATGCGATCACGATGAGCTAGCCCGGCTCACCGCCGCCGTTTGCTGTGGACCCGGATCGGTTTCTTGGGCCTGTCTTCGGCTGGCGCGACCGGAACGATCGCCGTGACAGGTCCGCGGCCGTGGAACAGGTAGGGCGCGCCTGCGACGATCAGTTTCACGGCCAAGTGGCCGTGCACGGCGTCGACGAGTGAAGTCGTGTATGTCTCTTCCGTGATCGCGAAAGCAAGGAAGCCCACTGCAGCCACAGTTGCGAACAGCAGGGCGACTCCGGCGTACGGCCACAGCGGCAGGGAAAGACCCAACTCTCCGATCACGAAATAGGTCATTTCGGTCCCCGACCACGTCTCGGCGAGCTGCACCGGCATCGCCGCGACGGCGAGGACGTAGATCAGCGCAAACGTGATCGCGAGGACACCCAGCATGAGCGTGCAGAGGCGGACAGCACACTGTCGGCGGAATCCGGACGCAACCAGCCTTGCCAGATCAGCGGCCGTTCCGGGCAGCGCGTGCGGGGCGAACGCCTGGCGTTGGTAACGGTCAAGCCTTCGGCTCTCCGGCCACCTTTCTCTCACCAGACATCGCGAGTGCAGAGTCACCACGCCCCGGGCGACTGCCGCGTCGACGTTCTCGGCAACGGTGGCCGCTGCTCGCTCGAACACTTTGTCTACCCGCACCCTTCGCAGCCGCACGAGCACCAGCATCAGCAACGGCACGATCGACAACAGCGCCAGCAATGCCAGCCGCCCCTTCGCCGCGGCAGCGAAATGCCACGGATCCTCGGTGAGCAGCGGGGCGATGACGATCACCAGCGCGGCCGGTACGAAGATCGGGATACGCAAGGCCAACTCCAGAGCGCGGAGGCTCCATCGGCCGACGAAGGTCACCGCCACCGGCACCAGATGAGTCACCATCAACGCGGCGCCGCGCTGCTCCGTCATCAGGACGGCACCCGCCGCAAGCCACAGACCCAGCAGGATCAAGAGGTCGAGCGTCGGGGTCAGCAAACCCGCCATACTGAGCAGCAGCACGATGACGATCCCGCCGGCGACCAGCCCTACCGCGGCGAACAGCCCGAATCCACCCAGGACCATCGAGCTCGCCACCAGCCCGACCACCGTCGCAGCCGTGACCGAGCCGCTGAACATGCGACCTGCGTTGGCTTGGTCGTGGAGTGCGTCGGGACAGACTTCGCCGAAGCCGATCCGGCGCAGTGCCCGCACGCTGAGCACGCGTGGCTCCACAGGCCGACGTCCCGGCCTGATCACCGAACGGGCGTTCTCGTGTTTCTGATGCTGACGCCACCGCCAGCCGCCTGGGTCGAGCACGTTGCAGGCTCCCTTCGCGGCGGGCTTGGTCGGCCTCTTGGTCGCTCGACGGCAACCGATTGTTACCGGAGCCGAGTGTCAAGCCAGTCATAGAGGCTCGTCAGCGATGAGCTAGCCCGGGTCCGGCTCCGCGCAGATCGTGCGGTTCCGGCCCGCCGCCTTGGCCCGCAGCAACGCCGCCTCCGCGGCCAGGAGCGCGTCGGCCAGGGGCTCGTCGGCCGCGCAGCCCGCCACGCCGATCGACACCGTCACGCCGACGAACTGGGGCCCGTCGCCGGACGCCTTGAGCGCCACCAGCGTCGAGGCGACCCGGAGCCGGATCCGCTCGGCGATCGCCATCGCGTCGAAGCGGCCGGTGCCGGGCAGCAGCACCGCGAACTCCTCACCGCCGGAGCGGCCCACGAGGTCGGCGGCGCGGACCTCGTCGCGCAGGGTGTCGGCGACCGCGCGCAGCACCGCGTCGCCGATCCGGGCGCCGTAGCGGTCGTTGAGCTGGCGGAAGTGGTCGAGGTCGAGCAGGAGCACGGCCTGGCCGGGGCCGTGCCGGCCGAGGCGCGTGACCTCGGCTTCGGCGGCGCCCCGCCACGAGGCGGAGGTCAGCACGCCGGTGCCGGGATCCACGGTGACGTGCTCGCGGCGGCCGCGGCCCAGCCCGCCGCGGTGCAGGACGACGGTGGCGCCGGCCAGCAGGGGCACGAGCAGCGGCGCGGCGGTGGCGGCCCAGGCCAGCGGCAGGCCGAACGTGGTCATCGCGGCATCGAAAGCGTGTCCCGGCAGGGCTTCACGGGGGCCGCGGGGGCCGTCGGCGGCGGTCACGAGCGCGGCGTTCACGGCGAGGAACACCACCCCGGCGACGACGAGCAGGGCGACCGCGCGGGTGTCCAGGACCGTGCCGAACGGCCGGACGCCGGTCGCGGTGAGGAACGCCCCGGCGACCAGACCGGCCAGCGCCGTCGCCGCGGCGCCGAACACCTGCCGGTAGACGGGTCTTCTCCGGACCCGGACCCACTGGTGCAACGCCGAGAGCGCGATCAGCGCGACGGCGAGACCGGGCCGGAGCACCACGACGCCGGCGAAGATCCACGCCGTGTCGACGCCGGGGCCGAGGAGGGTCTCTTCGCGGTGGCGTTCCATCGGGCGCGCGAGCTCCGCCGAGGCGAGCATCCCGGCCAGGAGCAGCGCGAACGGCGTCAGCATCGTGGTCAGCGGCGGGAACCGGACGGCGGCGAGGACCACCGCGGCGACCGCGAGGACGTCGATCAGGACGAGGTAGCAGACCTGGCCGCGGCGCGGCAGCCGCCACAGCGCCCACCGCTGCAGGAGCACGGCGGACGGGAACCGGCCGGGGCGGCGTCCCCCGCCGGCTGCGACCGTGGAATCCCCCACCATTTCGGCAAAGTAGCCGGTGCGCGGCGTCGTGTCACTCCGCCTTCAGGGGAATCTCACATCGCCCTGAGCAACGGGACGCTCGGGAGCCGAACGCACACAGTGGGTCATTTTTCCGACCGAAGAAGGGTTGACACGCAACATTGGTCTAGTCCACTGTGTGGGGGCACACAGCGCTCCTCCCGGGATGATCCCGCCGCCTCAAACCGGAGGTGCTCCACTCACAATTGGAGGACCCCCCATGAAATCAGTGCGCCGTCTGGTGACCCTCGCGGTCGCGGCCGGAGCCGCGATGGCGACGGCCGTGGGTCTCGCCCCGCAGGCCATGGCCGCGGTGGACCCGGTGCTCGCATCCCCGTACCTGTACCAGTGGGGCGGGCAGACCAGCCCGACCGCGGCGATGTCCGCGTCCGGCGTGAAAGCGTTTACCCTCGCGTTCGTGCTGTCCGACGGCACCTGCAACCCCAAGTGGGACGGCAGCCGCTCGCTGACCGGCTCGGACAAGACGATGATCCAGAACATCCGCAACGCGGGCGGGGACGTGATCCCCTCCTTCGGCGGCTGGTCCGGCACGAAGCTGGGCTCGAAGTGCACGTCGGCCTCGGCGCTCGCGGGCGCGTACCAGAAGGTCATCGACGCCTACGGCCTGAAGGCGATCGACCTCGACATCGAGAACACCGACGAGTTCCAGAACACCACCGTGCAGGACCGCATCCTCAACGCGGTCAAGCTGACCAAGCAGAAGAACCCGAACCTCAAGGTCGTCATCACCATCGGCACCACCACGACCGGCCCCGACTCCTGGGGCAAGCGCCTGATCAACCAGGCCAAGGCGATCGGCGCCGGCGTCGACGTCTGGTCGGTCATGCCGTTCGACTTCTCCAGCGGCGGCGACATGGCCGCCATGACGAAGTCCGCGGTCGACGGGCTGAAGAACCAGCTCAAGACCACGTTCGGCTGGAACGACGACACCGCCTACCGGCACAGCGGCCTCTCCTCGATGAACGGCAAGACCGACAACGCGGGTGAGACGGTCACGGTCGCGAACTTCAACTCCATCCGCGGTTACGCGACGAGCCACCACCTGGCCCGCTTCACGTTCTGGGCCACCAACCGCGACTGCAGCGGCGGCGGCGAGTGCTCCGGCATCTCGCAGGACAAGTACGCGTTCACCAAGATCGTCGCCGGCTACGCCGGCTGACACAGACCCGTAGTGGGGCTGTCGGAGGCCCTCTCACCGGCATCGGGGCCGGTGAGGGGGTCTTCGCGGGTTCCGGTGAGCGGTAACGGTTCCGGTCACCGGGAACCGCTTTCCTCCCCGGACCGCGGACCTCAGCGCACCGGCGTTCCGTGCCCGCGGCACCCGTACGGATAACACCGGTAGTAGTCCGTTGTGGACGGTGGGGGCATGACCACGGTCGTCACCGGATCCGACGGCCGCGGCAGCTCGACCGTGACCGTCGGCGTCGGCGTGGGCGTCTGCCGGGCGTGCATCACCACCGGCGACGGCGTCGTCGTCCGGGTCGGCACGGCGATCGCCGAGGTCGGGGCGCCCGTGGCCGGCTGCAGCTGGGGGAACCGCGTGGTCCCCGGGACCGGCTCCGGCCGGGTCGCCAGCGCCAGCGCGAAGCCGCCCAGGACCACGAGCACCGCCGAGGCCAGGGCCAGCCGGCCGCCCGCACCGCGCGGCTGGGGCGAAGGACCGCGCCGGGCGGCCGCTTCGGCCGACCGTGAGCCGGGTTTCCGCGGCCGCGCTCCGGCTTCCCGCAGCAGTTCGTCGACCGTCACCCTGTCCCGCCGCCTGCGCGCGCTGCGCGTCATGCACGACCTCCACCCCATCGCTGATCCCGCTGGATACTAAGAAGCCGCGCCGGAATTGTAAACGCGCTGATCGCAGCGCTCTCGTTATCGTTTCGAGACATCCGGACCGGCTTTCCGGCCGTAGTCGTCAACGAGGCGCGAGCCGCCGCAGGAGGCCGCCCACGCGCCGGGTCACCGGCGTGAACTCGGGCAGCTTCAGCACCGCCAGCAACCCGAACGGCACAGCCATCCCGAGCAAGGTCTGGACCGGGAGTTTCACCCACGCGGCGGGGATCGTGCCGAGCGAGCCCGGCACCGCGTACCCGGCGAGCACCGCGGCCCCGACGCCGAGGGCGCTGGCCCCGAGCGTGATCAGCCCGACCCGCAGCGACCGCTTGCTGCGCAGGTGCCCGAGCCGCACCCACAGCCAGACCTGGCCGAGCACCGCGCCGACGACGAACCCCGCGCCGTTCACCAGCATCACGCCGTAGACGATGTGCTCACCGTCGAGCAGCCCGCGGCAGAGCAGCAGCAACGGGATCTTCACCGCCGTCATCACGAGCATGATCAGCGTGGGCGTGCGCGCGTCCTTCATCGCGTAGAACACCCGCAGCTGCAGCATCACCAGCGCGAACGGCAGCAGCCCGGCGGCGGACACGGCGAGGGTCTGGCCGAGGCGCTCGGCGTCGTCCAGGGTGCCGCGGCCCCAGGTGAAGATCGCGATGCCGACCGGCGTGCCGACCACCGCGAGCACCGCCGAGATCGGCACGAAGAGCACTGTCGAGATGCGGGAGGCGAGCGAGAGGTCGCCGACCAGCGACACGGTGTCGCCGTCCGCGGCGGCGCGGCTCATCCGCGGCATCAGCGCGGTCAGCAGCGAGACGCCGAGGATGCCGTACGGCAGCTGGAAGAGCAGGGACGCGTAGCTGTAGGCCGTGACCCCGCCGCTGGTGCCGCCGGTCAGCACGCGCGTGGTGACGACGAACCCGACGTGGCTCACCACGACGTAGCCGAGGATCCACGCGGCGAGCCCGCCGAACTCCTTCATCCGCGGGTCGAAGCCCCAGCGCCAGCGGAACCGGAACCCGGTGCGCAGCAACGCGGGGATCAGCACCATCGCCTGCACGACGATGCCGAGCGTGGTGCCGAGGCCGAGCACGAGCAGCTTCGGGTCGCTCATCCGGACCGGGTCGAGCGTCAGCTCCCCCGGCACCACCGCGAACACGACGAGCGTGCCGGTGACGACGACGTTGTTCAGCACCGGCGCCCAAGCCGGCGGGCCGAAGACGTTCTGGGCGTTGAGGATCGCCGACAGCAGCGCGAAGAGGCCGTAGAAGAGGATCTGCGGCAGCAGCAGGTACGCCAGGGCGGTGGTCAACCCGGGGTTGGCCGTCGGAGACGACTTGTCGACGTAGAGCGCGGTGAACAGCGGGGCGATCGCCACCGCGACGGCCGTGCCGACGGTGAGCAGCACCAGCGCCATCGTGATCAGCCGCTGCGTGTAGGCGCGGCCGCCGTCCGGGTCGTCCTGCGAGCCGACCAGCAGCGGCACGATGACACTGGCCAGCACACCGCCGAAGAGGAGCTCGAACACGATGTTGGGCAGGGTGTTCGCGACGGTGAAGGAGTCGTTGACCACCCCGGTCCCGACCACGGCGGCGAGCAGCAGCTTCGCAACGAACCCGGTGATCCGGCTGACGGTCGAGGCGACGGCCATCCGGCCGCTGGAGCGGGCGAGCGACGAGCCGGCGCCTTCACCCCGGCCGGCGCTGACCGGCGAGGCGGGCGGCCGGGCGACGATCTGGGTGGCGAACTCGTCGTAGGGCCGCCGGGAGACGTCGAGGTCGCGAGTGGGCCAGTGGGGGCCGCGCAGCTCGCTGGGGAGGAAGACCGTCGCCTGGTCGTCCGCCGGTGGGGGGTGCTCCGCCATGGGACCAGACTGCCAGGTCAGTGCCACGGGCGGGACCGGGTGCCGGGCAGTTCACCGCGTTCGGCGGGCCGCGTCCGCCGCCACGCTCCGGCACCGAACGCGCGAGCGAACCGACCACACTACGTAACGCACGTTCAGGTACTCAGGCGGCGAGGCTGATCTCCAGGGCGGCGCGCCCCGCTTCGGTCAGCTCGGCCGGGACTCGCCCGGTCGCTCCCTCGGCCGCGGGTTTCAGGTAGCCGCCGTGGGCCAGGGCGTGGGCCGTGATCTGATCACAACACGCGAATCCGTCGATGAAGAGGTCCGGCTCGCAGCTGCACGACATCTGCGCGCGGCCGGCTCCCACCGCCCTCAGCATCGCCATCGCGCGGTGGGTGAGCTCGACTCCTGTACCGGACACCGGACTGCCTTCCTCTTCGAACCTGCTACTACGGGTCATCGTCCATTGCGCCAATTGTGTTAGCTACCGCACTAGGACGTTTACTAGACCCGGTCGGTTCCGGTAAGGAGCCCGACGGCGCGGGCACGGCGAACGGCGGCCCGGTTGCGCCCACAGGTCACGGCCGGTGCGACGAGCGGCCCGGCCTCAGCCGCCCGCGAGCCGCAGTTCCAGGGTGCGGGCCCACTCCCGGACGATCAGCCGGCGGCGCCGGGTGTCGTCGGTGAGCAGGTTGGCCAGGCCGAGGCCGCGGGCGAGGTCGAGAGTGGCCTGGACCAGTTCCCGCACGCCCCGGCGGGACTCGTCGACGCCGAGCAGCTCGACGGTCACCCGGTGCGCCTCCCGCCCGACCCGGGCCTCGAGCGGCACGAGCACGGCCCGCAGGGCCTCGTCGGTCGCCGCGACCGACCAGAGCTGCAGGGCGGCGCGGAACAGCGGCCCGGTGTAGAGGTTCAGCACCATCTCGACGACCCGCTCGATGCGGGACGCGCCGGTCGGCAGGTCGGCGGCCTGCGCGCGGAGCTCGTCGATCTGCGCCTCGCCCAGCAGGTCCACCGCCGCCGCGACGAGGTCCTCCCGCGTCGGGAAGTGGTGCTGTGCGGCGCCCCGGGAGACGCCCGCGCGTTCGGCGATCCCGGCCACCGTGACGCCGTGCCAGCCGCGCTCGCCGAAGCTGTCGAGCGCGGCCTCGATCAGCCGCCGCCGCGTGGTGCGGCTGCGTTCCTGCTGGGGTTCGCGGACGCCGGTCAAGCCGGATCGACCCAGAAGTCGAGCTGGAGGTCCTCTTCCGAGCCGCCGATGCGGTACTTCGCGAAGTCGGTGACGCCTTCCGCGCGCAGGACCTCGTCGTCGAGGAAGAAGTTCCCGGTGGCTTCGCGGCTCGGCTTCGTGAGGATCGCGTACGCGGCGTCGGCCATGATCTCCGGCGTGCGGCTGCGGTCGGCCAGCTCGGCGCCGACGACGTTGCGGATCGCCGCCGTGTCGATCGTCGTGCGCGGCCAGAGCGAGTTGACCGCGACGCCGTCTTCTCGCAGTTCCGCCGCGAGCCCGACGGTCACCAGGCTCATCGAGTACTTCGCGATGCTGTAGGCGAGGTGGCCGGCGGTGAACCACTTCTCGTCGAGGCTGATCGGCGGCGACAGCGTGAGGATGTGCCCGTTCGCCGACGCGCGCAGGTGCGGAATGGCCAGTTTGGACAGCAGGAAAGTACCGCGCGCGTTGATGTCCTGCATCAGGTCGTAGCGCTTCATGCTGACCTGCTCGGTCGGCGTCAGGTCGATCGCGCTGGCGTTGTTCACGACGATGTCGATGCCGCCGAACTGCTCGACCGTCTTCGCCACGGCCGCCGCGACCCCGTCGTCGTCGCGGACGTCGCCGAGGATCGGCAGCGCGTGCCCGCCGGCCTTCTCGATGGCCTCCGCGGCGGTGTAGATCGTGCCGGGCAGCTTCGGGTGCGGTTCGGCGGTCTTGGCGAGCAGCGCGACGTTGGCGCCGTCGGCCGCGGCGCGTAGGGCGATCGCCTCGCCGATGCCGCGGCTGCCGCCCGACATGATGATGGTCTTGCCGTCCAATGTAGACACGGCGACCCTCCTAGTAGGACTTGGGCAGGCCGAGGCTGTGCTGGCCGACGAAGTTGAGCACCATCTCGCGGCTGACCGGGGCGATCCGGCCCAGCCGGACGGCGGTGACCAGCGTGCCGAGGCCGTATTCGGTGGCGAGGCCGTTGCCACCGTGGGTCTGCACGGCCTGGTCGGTCGCGCGGATCGCGACCTCGGCGGCGGCGTACTTGGCCATGTTGGCCGACTCCCCCGCGCCGAAGTCGTCACCGTTGTCGTAGAGCGACGCGGCCTTCTGCGTCATCAGCTTGGCCAGCTCCAGCTCGACCTTGATCTCGGCCAGCGGGTGCGCGAGGCCCTGGTGAGCGCCGATCGGCGTGCCCCAGACCTGGCGCTGGTTGGCGTAGGAGACGGCCTTGGCCAGCGCGTACCGGGCGATGCCGAGGGAGAACGACGCGCCCATGATGCGTTCCGGGTTGAGGCCGGCGAACAGCTGCGCGATCGCCGCGTCCTCCTCGCCGACGAGCGCCTCGGCGGGCAGGTGGACGTCGTCGAGGAACAGCGAGTACTGGTTCTCCGGCGCGATGATGTCCATCGGGATCTTCGTGTACTCGAACCCGGCGGTGCCGGTCGGCAGGATGAACAGCGCGGGCTTGAGCTTGCCGGTCTTCGCGTCCTCCATGCGGCCGACGACGAGCACCGCGTCGGCCTCGTCGACGCCGGAGATGTAGACCTTGCGTCCACTGAGGACCCAGCCGTCACCGTCCCGCTTGGCGGTGGTGGTGATCTTGTGCGAGTTCGACCCGGCGTCCGGCTCGGTGATGGCGAAGACCATCCGCTTGCTGCCGTCGGCGATGCCGGGCAGCCACTGCTTCTTCTGCTCTTCGGTGCCGAAGCGGGAGATCACGGTGCCGCAGATCGCCGGCGAGACGACCATGAGCAGCAACGGCGAACCGGCGGCGGCGAGCTCTTCGAGCACCGCGGCGAGGTCGGCGATGCCCGCGCCCCCGCCGCCGTACTCCTCGGGGATGTTGACGCCGAGGTAGCCCAGCCGGCCGGCCTCGTCCCACAGCTCGTGGGTCTTCTCGTCCGCGCGGGCCTTGCGCGCGTAGTACTCGTGGCCGTACTTGGCGCCCAGTTCGGCGACGGCCTTGCGGAGCGCGATCCGCTCTTCCGGCTCGACGAAGTTCATCGCGTTCATGCTTCTTCTCCCACCACGGCCAGAATTGTGCCGACTTCGACCTGCTGTCCCACTGTCACCGGCAGTTCCGCCACCACACCGTCGGCGGGAGCGGCGATCCGGTGTTCCATCTTCATCGCTTCGAGCCACAGCAACGGATCGCCCGCCTTGACCGGGTCCCCGGCCTGCACGGCGAGCCGGACGACCGTGCCCGGCATCGGCGCGACCAGCGACCCCGCGGCCAGCGCGGCGTCCGGGTCGGTGAACCGCGGCGCCGCCGTCAGCGCGACCGAGCCGAGCGCGGAGTCCACGTAGGACACCCCGTCGTGCCGGGCGACGTCGAAGGTGCGCCGCACCCCGGCGACGTCCAGGACGACCCGGCCGGGTTCGGCGGTGACCAGCTCCGCGTCGTACCCCTCGGCCCGCAGACCGTCTCGGCCGAGCGTGTAGACCACCTCGTACTCGCGCTCGCCCACCGAGAAGACCTTGCGCTGCCCGGCCGAGCGGACGTTGCGCCAGCCGCTGGGGAGCCGTCCTTGGGTGGTCGCCGACGCGCGGTTGCCCGCCGCGTCCGCCAGCGCCGCGGCGAGCGCGGAGACGCGCTCGGTGTCCACAGTGGCCAGTGGCGCGGCCAGGGTGTCCAGGCCGTGCCGGTCGAAGAACGCCGTGTCGGTCTCCCCGGCCAGGAAAGCGTCGTGACGCAGGATGGTGACCAGCAGGTCGCGGTTGGTGACCACACCGTGGATCTTCGTCGCGGCCAACGCCTTGGCGAGCCGTCTCGCGGCCTCCGCGCGGGTCGGCGCCCAGGTGATCACCTTGGCGAGCATCGGGTCGTAGTGGACCCCGACGACCGAACCGGTCTCGAAGCCGGAGTCGAGCCGCAGCCCCGGACCACGGGTGAACGACCGGTCCACATCGGGCACCTCGAAGGTGTGCAGCGTGCCGCTCTGCGGCTGCCAGTTCGCGGCCGGGTCTTCGGCGTAGAGCCGGACCTCGATTGCGTGCCCGACGGTCGGCGGAGGGTCGGCGGGCAGTCGTTCCCCGTCGGCAACACGCAGCTGCAGCGCCACCAGGTCCAGGCCGGTGACGTTCTCGGTGACCGGGTGTTCGACCTGCAGCCGGGTGTTCATCTCCAGGAAGTAGAACCGGCCGTCGGGCCCGGCGAGGAACTCGACCGTGCCCGCGCCGACGTAGTCGATCGCCTGGGCGGCCTTGCGCGCGGCGTCGAACAGCTCGGCGCGCATCGCTTCGTCGACAAACGGCGAGGGCGCCTCTTCGACGACCTTCTGGTGGCGGCGCTGGATCGAGCACTCCCGCTCCCCCACCGCCCACACCGTGCCGTGCCGGTCGGCCAGCACCTGGACTTCGATGTGCCGCCCGGTCTCCAGGTAGCGCTCGCAGAACACCGTCGGGTCACCGAAGGCCGACCGGGCTTCCGCGCTCGCGCCCTCCACCGCTTCGGCGAGTTCGGACAGCTCGCGCACCACCCGCATGCCGCGGCCGCCACCACCGGCGGACGCCTTGACCAGCAACGGAAGATCCGCCTCGGTGACCGACGCGGGGTCCAGTTCGGACAGCACCGGCACCCCGGCGGCGGCCATCAGCCGCTTCGACTCCACTTTGGAGCCCATCGTCTCGATGGCTTCCGGCGGCGGCCCGACCCAGGTCAGCCCGGCGTCGACAACTGCCCGGGCGAACGCGGCGTTCTCGGACAGGAAGCCGTAACCGGGGTGGACGGCGTCGGCGCCGGTGTCGGCCGCGGCCTTCACCAGCAGCTCGGCGCGCAGGTAGGTCTCGGACGGCGCGTTGCCGGGCAGCCGGACGGCCGCGTCGGCTTCGAGGGTGTGGGGTGCGGCGGCATCGGCGTCGGAGAACACGGCGACCGTGCCGATCCCGGCGTCGCGGCAGCTCGAGAAGACGCGGCGGGCGATCTCACCGCGGTTGGCGACCAGCAGGTTCTGGATCATCGCTCACTCACATCCGGAAGACGCCGAAGCCCTCGGCGCCCTTCACTGGTCCATTGTGGATCGCGGACAGGCTCAGCCCCAGCACGGTGCGGGTGTCGCGGGGGTCGATGATGCCGTCGTCGTAGAGCATGCCGGAGAGGAACATCGGCATCGACTCGGCTTCGATCTGGCCTTCCACCATGGCGCGCATGGCCTTGTCGTTTTCCTCGCTGTACTCCTGGCCGCGTGCCTCGGTGGCCGCGCGGGCCACGATCGACAGCACGCCGGCCAGCTGTGCCGGGCCCATCACCGCGGACTTCGCGCTCGGCCAGGCGAACAGGAAGCGGGGGTCGTAGGCGCGGCCGCACATCCCGTAGTGCCCGGCGCCGTAGGACGCTCCCATGAGGACGGACAGGTGCGGCACCTTCGAGTTCGAGACGGCGTTGATCATCATCGCACCGTGCTTGATGATACCGCTCTGCTCGTACTCCTTGCCGACCATGTAGCCAGTCGTGTTGTGCAGGAACACCAGCGGCGTGTGGATCTGGTTGGCCAGCTGGATGAACTGCGCGGCCTTCTGCGACTCCTCGCCGAACAGGACGCCCTGGGCGTTGGCCAGCACGCCGACCGGGTAACCGTGGATGCTCGCCCAGCCCGTCACCAGCGACGAGCCGTACAGCGGCTTGAACTCGTCGAAGTCGGAGCCGTCGACGACGCGGGCGATGACCTCGCGCGGGTCGAACGGCACCTTGAGGTCGGTCGGCACGATGCCGAGCAGGTCGTCGACGTCGTAGAGCGGCTCGTCGTACTCCGGCTTGGGCGACGGCCCCTGCTTCGTCCAGTTGAGCCGCTTGATGATGCTGCGGCCCAGGCGGATCGCGTCCTGCTCGTCGACGGCGAGGTAGTCGGCCAGGCCCGAGGTCCGCGCGTGCATCTCGGCGCCGCCGAGCGACTCGTCGTCGGACTCCTCACCGGTGGCCATCTTGACCAGCGGCGGCCCGCCGAGGAACACCTTCGCGCGTTCCTTGACCATGACGACGTAGTCCGACATGCCCGGCAGGTACGCCCCGCCGGCGGTCGAGTTGCCGAACACCAGTGCGACCGTCGGGCAGCCCGCGGCGGACGCCCGCGTGATGTCGCGGAAGATCCGGCCACCGGGGATGAAGATCTCCTTCTGCGTCGGCAGGTCCGCGCCGCCGGACTCGACGAGGTTGATCGTCGGCAGCCGGTTCTGCGCGGCGATGTCCGCCGCCCGGTAGGACTTCTTGGCCGTCCACGGGTTGCTCGCGCCGCCCTTGACCGTCGGGTCGCTGGCCGAGACCAGGCACTCGACACCTTCGACCACGCCGATGCCGGTCACCAGGCTCGCGCCCACGCGGTAGTCGCTGCCCCAGGCCGCCAGCGGGGACAGCTCCAGGAACGGCGAGTCCTCGTCGAGCAGCAGCTCGATCCGCTCGCGGGCCAGGAGCTTGCCGCGCTTGCGGTGCCGTTCGACGTACTTGTCCCCGCCACCGGCGACGGCCTTGGCCTGCTCGGTGTCGATCTCGGCGAGCTTCTCGAGCATCGCCTCGCGGTTCGCGCCGAACTCGGCGGCCCGCGTGTCCACTGTGGACCTCAGGGTCGTCATGAGGTGTATCCCAATCGCTTCGCGGCCAAGCCGGTGAGGATCTCGTTGGTGCCGCCGCCGATGCCGAGGATCCGGACGTCGCGGTAGTGCCGCTCGACCTCGGCCTCCCGCATGTACCCGAGCCCGCCGTGCAGCTGGACGGCCTCGTTGACCACCCACTCGGCGGCCTCGACGGCGGTGTTCTTGGCAAAACAGGCTTCGGCGATGACCTCTTCACCCGAGACGTGCCGGATCGCGGCCTGCCGGGCGTAGGTGCGGGCGACGTCGACCCGCCGGGCCATCTCGGTCACCTTGTGCTGCACGAGCTGGCGCGAGATGAGCGGACGGCCGAACGTCTCGCGCAGCCGGCACCAGTCGAGCGTCAGGTCAAGTGCGCGTTGCGCGTGCGAGTACGCCTGCACGGCAAGGGAAAGCCGTTCGGTGACGAACTGGGTGGCGACCTGCGCGAACCCGCTGTTCTCGGCGCCGACGAGGTTCTCGACCGGCACCCGGACGTCCACGTAGGACAGTTCGGCGGTGTCGGAGCAGAGCCACCCCATCTTCTCGAGCTTGCGGGAGACGGTGAACCCGGGCGTCCCGCGTTCGACGACGATCAGCGACAGCCCGTGCGCGCCGTCACCGCCGGTGCGCACGACGGTGGTCACGAAGTCGGCGCGGCAGCCGGAGGTGATGTAGGTCTTGGCGCCGTTGATGACGTACTCGTCGCCCTCCCGCACCGCCGTCGTCCGGATCCCGGCCACGTCGGAACCGCCGTCCGGTTCAGTAACACCTAGGGAGCCGATCTTGTCCCCGGCGAGGGTCGGGCGCACCCAGCGCTCGATCTGCACCGGGTCGGCCGCCTCGGCGATGTGCGGGACGGCGATGCCGCAGGTGAACAGCGAAGCGAACAGCCCGCCGGAGCCACCCGCGTAGTGCATCTCCTCGGCGACGACGAGCGCGTCGAGGTAGTTGCCGTCGCCCCCGCCGACCTCCTCGGGGAAGGCGACGCCGAGCAGGCCCAGCTCACCGGCCTTGCGGTGCAGGTCGCGCGGCAGCTCACCGGCGCGTTCCCAGTCGTCGAGGTGCGGCAGGACCTCCTGCTCGACGAACTTCCGCACGGTCTTGCGCAGCTCGGCCCGTTCGGGCGTCCGAAAAGGATCGGTCACAGGAGCACCTCGGGAATGTCGATCTCACGGGACCGCAGCCACTCACCGAAGGCCTTGGCCTGCGGGTCGAACCGCGCCTGCGAGGCGACGCCTTCCCCGAGAATGCCCTCGACGACGAAGTTCACCGCCCGCAGGTTCGGCAGCAGGTGGCGCGTCACCGGCAGGTCCGCGGTCTCCGGCAGCAGCAGCTTGAGCTCGGCGACGGTCAGCCGGTGCACGAGCCACCGCCAGGCCTCGTCGGACCGCACCCAGACACCGAGGTTGGCGTTGCCGCCCTTGTCCCCGCTGCGGGCCCCGACAACCCGGCCGAGCGGCGCGCGCCGCACCGGCCCGTGGGCGGGCGGCTCGGGCAGCACAGGTTCATCCACATCGGACAGCTCCACAGTGGACGCTGGGGGCGCTATGTCGACACGCATCCCGTCCGGCAGCACCGCGACGTGCCGCACCAGAGCTGCGTCCACATAGGCCGCGGTGTAAACGCCATAGGGCGAGGCATCCGACGGCGGCGCGGTGACGTGGAACCCGGGGTAGCTGGCCAGCGCGAGCTCGACCGCGGCGCCGGTGAACGCCCGGCCCGCGACCTTGGGGTCGGCGTCCTTGACCGCGACGTGCAGCAGCGCGCTCGCGGTCTGCTCGGTGTCGGCGTCGGTGTGGTCGGTCCGGGCCAGCGTCCACTTGACGTCGGCGGGCGGCCGTTCCTTCAACGCGGCTTCGAGCTGTTCCTGCACCAGTGCGGCTTTCGCCTCGATGTCGAGTCCGGTGAGGACGAACGTCGTCTCGTTGCGGAACCCGCCCAGCGTGTTCAGCGCGACCTTCAGCGTCGGCGGCGGAGCCTCGCCGCGGACCCCGGAGATGCGGACGCGGTCGGGCCCGTCTTCGGTCAGCGACAGCGTGTCGAACCGGGTCGTGACGTCCGGCCCGGCGTAGCGGGCACCGGTGATCTCGTACAGCAGCTGCGCGGTGACGGTCCCGGCGTTCACCACTCCCCCGGTGCCCGGGTGCTTGGTGATGACGCTGGAGCCGTCGGCCTCGATCTCGGCGATCGGGAAGCCCGGCACGCCCAGGGAGTGCTCGGTGAAGAAGGCGTAGTTGCCCCCGGTGGCCTGGGCGCCGCACTCGATGACGTGCCCGGCCGCGACCGCGCCGGCGAGCGCGTCGTAGTCGTCACGAGCCCAGCCGTAGTGCGCGGCGGCCGGACCGACGATCACCGAGGCGTCGGTGACCCGCCCGGTGACCACGACGTCGGCGTCCGCGTTCAAGCACTCCGCGATGCCCCACGCGCCGAGATAAGCGTTGGCGGTCAACGGTTTCCCCAGCGAAAGCTCGTCGGCGCGGGCGACCAGGTCGTCCCCTTCGACGTGCGCGATCTTCACGTCCAGGCCGAGCTTGTCGGCCAGTTCGCGCAGGGCGTCCGCGAGCCCGGCCGGGTTGAGCCCGCCGGCGTTGGCGACGATCTTGACGTTGTTCTCGCGCGCCAGCTCGAGGTTTTCCTCCAGCTGGCGGAGGAACGTCTTGGCGTACCCGCGGTTCGGGTCCTTCATCCGGTCGCGACCGAGGATGAGCATGGTGAGCTCGGCGAGGTAGTCGCCGGTCAGGACGTCCAGCGGGCCGCCGGTGAGCATCTCGCGCACGGCGGAGAAGCGGTCGCCGTAGAAGCCGGACGCGTTGCCGATGCGATAGGTCATGCGAACTGCCCCGGTTTCCGGCCTTCCCCGGGCGGGCCCGCGAAGGCCTGCGCGACAGTCAGCCACTCCTCGACGTCGGCGCCGTGCGCCACCAGGTCGGTGTCGGCCGGGTGCCGCCGCTGGGTGACGACGAGGCAGAAGTCCACGGCGCTGCCGGTCAGCTTCTGCTCGGCATCTTCGGGCCCGAACGCCCAGGTGGTGCCGTCGGGCGCGGTCAGCTCGACGCGGAACTCCTCGGCCGGCGGCGCGAGGGAGTTGAGCAGGTAGGCGAAGTCGCGGGTGCGGGTGCCGAAGCGGGCGATGTGCCACAGCCGCGCGGTCGGCTCGCGCGTCAGGCCGAGGGCGTCGTAGATGTCCTGACCGTGCGCCCAGGTCTCCATCAGCCGCGCGGTGACCATGGACGCCGCGCTCATCGGCGGCCCGTACCAGGGCAGCTTCTGCCCGTCCGGCACCGCGGCGAGGGCCTCGGCCAGCCGTTCCCGGCCGGTCCGCCAGCGTTCGAGCAGCTCTTCCGGGGGCGCCTGGGCCCCTTCCGCCGCGGCTTCGTCGACGTAGTGCTCGCCGACGGTGAGCAGGCTTTCCACCTCGGCCTGCCAGTCTTCGGGGTGGGCCGCCGCGATCAGCGCCTTCCCGTCGGTCCAGGCCAGGTGCGCGATCTGGTGCGCGATCGTCCACCCCTCGGCGGGGGTTTCCCGCGCCCAGTCCGACGCGGGCAGGTCCGCCACCACGTCGTCGATCGTCCGTGATTCCGCGTCGAGATCCCCGAGGATCACGCCGAGGTCCGCCATCGCCGCCTCCTTGCGTACTGGCGCCCAGCGTGGCACCGGCCCCGAGAAAAATCAAGCACGCCTGATTGTTTCACCCCGGACGCTGCGGACACACTATTGACATCTTGCCAGTAGTGCCGGACTGCCTTAGTTTCGTCGCATGGCCGAGACCACCTACGCCGTCGCGGACCGGATCGCCACGGTGACGTTGAACCGCCCCGAGGCGCGCAACGGCTACACGATCCGGATGGCCGACGAGCTCGGCGCCGCGATGGACCGCGCCGACCGCGACGAGGACGTCCGCGTGGTGGTGCTGACCGGCGCCGGGAAGGACTTCTGCGTCGGCGCCGACCTGTCCCAGGGCGGCTTCGACTTCGACCCGGCGACCGGCCCGGACGCGTCGTGGCAGGAACCCGCCGGCCGGTGCTCCAAACGGATCTTCACGATGAACAAGCCGGTGATCGCGGCCCTGCACGGCGCGGCGGTCGGTGCGGGCAGCACGATCACGCTCCCCTGCGACTACCGGCTCGCCTCCGAGGACTCCCGGTTCGGTTTCGTGTTCACCCGCCGCGGCATCTACCCCGAAGGCGCGTCGGCCTGGTTCCTCCCCCGGCTCGTCGGGATGGGCACCGCGCTCGACTGGATGATCAGCGGCCGGGTCTTCCCCGCGGCCGAGGCCCTCGCGAAGGGCCTGGTGCACCAGGTCTTCCCCACCGGCACGGTGCTGGAGGAGGCCTACAAGCTCGCTCACGAGCTCATCACGAACACCGCGCCGGTGTCGGTCGCTGTCACCCGCCAGCTGCTCTACCGGATGGCGAGCGCGGACTCGCCCTTCCCGGTCCACGAACTCGACTCCCGCCTGATCGGCGGCCTCGGCACGAACGCGGACGCCGTCGAAGGGGTCATGTCGTTCCTGCAGAAACGGCCGCCGTCGTGGGGCATGCGCGTGGACAAGGACCTGCCCGATTACCTCCCCTGGCTGGACGCATGACCGCCTATCCCCCGCAGCCCTGGAACCTGGTCGCCGACGCGCGCGTGTCGATCTGGCGTGTCCCGGCGGCCGACCTGCCCGAACTGCCGGCTGAACCGCTGCTCGTCGCGGGGCACGCGTCGGTGTTCACGGCGTGGATCGACTACACCCCGCCCGGTCAGCTGGCCTACCACGAGCTGCTGGCCGCGACGGCGGTCAAGGGCCGCCGCGTCTCGTGCTCGATCAGCGAGATCTGGGTCGACAGCGAAGTCTCGCTGGCCGGCGGCCGCGAGCTGTGGGGCATCCCGAAGGACCTGGCGACCCTCGGCTTCACCGGCGACCGCTCGTTCACGGCGACGGCGGCCACTTCCGACGACTGGATCGCCACGGCCGCGTTCCGCCGGCGCGGGGGGCTGCCGCTGCGCGTGCCGACCGTCTTCGAGGTTGCGCAGTTGCTCGACGGCACGCTGCTGCGGACGCCGGTTTCGGCGAAGATCAGCCCGCGCGCCGCGGCGGCGGACTGGAGCTTCAACCCGGCGGGCCCGCTCGGCCACCTGTCCGGACGGCGTCCGGTGGCGAGCCTGGAGCTGCCCGGCTCGCAGCTGCGCTTCGGCGCCTGACCCGGCCGAACGGCGTCTAAACCTACCCCCGGGGCGTCCCGGGCGCACCCCGAACTGCTTCTCTGGGTGATCACTTAACCCGCCAGGGTTAAGCGTGCGACACGCCATCTGGGGTCCCGTGCGGGCAATGACCCCTACATGTAGTCTCTGGTGACCGGCAGGGCCCAGCGACGGGGAGACCGCTGCAGAGTACTGCCGGGCAGCTTTGAAGAACCTGCAGCGCACGGCCTCACCGACGCCGTGTGGCGATCGAACGCGCCCGAAAGCTTGGAGACACGCATGTCCGTCGAAACCGGTCAGCGGCCGCCCGCCGCCGCCGACACCCCCACCGCGATCCGGGTCATCCGGCGGGACGGCAGCGTGTCGCCGTTCGACGCCGGGAAGATCTCGGTCGCGCTGACGAAGGCGTTCCTCGCGGTCGAGGGTGGCGACGCCGCCGCGTCCTCCCGCGTGCACCACGTCGTCGCCGAGCTGACCCAGCAGGTCGAGACCACCCTGCTGCGCCACGCCGGTCCCGAGACCGCCCTGCACATCGAGCAGATCCAGGACATCGTCGAGCTCGCGCTGATGCGCGGGGAGCACCACAAGGTCGCCCGCGCCTACGTCCTCTACCGCGACGAGCGCGCCAAGGCCCGCGAGGCCGTCAAGCCCGCCACCACCGAGGTCGCGCTGAACGTCAAGGGTGTCGACGGCGTCCTGCGCCCGCTCGACTGGGCGCGCGTGTCCCACGTCGTGGGCGAGGCCGTCGCCGGGCTCGAAGACGTCACCGCCGAGCCGGTGCTGGCCGAGGCCAAGCGCAACCTCTACGACGGCATCAGCGCCGACGAGCTCGCCCTGGCCCAGATCATGGCCGCCCGGGTGCTGGTCGAGCAGGAGCCGAACTACTCCTACGTCTCCGCCCGCCTGCTGCTGGACAAGCTGCGCGGCGAGGCCCTGAGCTACCTCGCGAAGAGCCCGCGCCTGGCCAGCCAGGACGAGATGGCGGCCGAGTACCCCGCGTACTTCCGCAACTACCTGCGCCGCGCGGTCGAGCTGGAGCTGGTCGACGGCGAGCTGCTGTCCTTCGACCTCGACAAGATCACCGCCGCGATCGAGGCCAAGCGTGACCTCGACTTCGGCTTCCTCGGCCTGCAGACGCTGTACGACCGGTACTTCCAGCACCACAACGGCACCCGCTTCGAGCTGCCGCAGGCGTTCTTCATGCGCGTCGCGATGGGCCTGGCGATCCGCGAGGACGACCGCGAAGCCCGCGCCATCGAGTTCTACGAGCTGCTCTCGACGTTCCACTTCATGGCGTCCACCCCGACGCTGTTCAACTCGGGCACCACGCGCGCCCAGCTGTCGTCCTGCTTCCTGACCACGGTGGACGACGACCTGGACTCGATCTTCCAGGCGTACAAGAACAACGCGCTGCTGGCCAAGTACTCCGGCGGCCTCGGCAACGACTGGACCCCGGTCCGCGGCCTCGGCGCGCACATCAAGGGCACCAACGGCCAGTCGCAGGGTGTCGTCCCGTTCCTCAAGATCGCCAACGACACCGCCGTCGCGGTGAACCAGGGTGGCAAGCGCAAGGGCGCGGCCTGCGCGTACCTCGAGACGTGGCACGTGGACATCGAGGAGTTCCTCGACCTGCGCAAGAACACCGGTGACGACCGCCGGCGCACGCACGACATGAACACGGCCAACTGGGTGCCGGACGAGTTCCTGCGCCGCGTCGAGGCCGACGCGCAGTGGACGCTGTTCTCGCCGAACGAGACCCCGGACCTGCACGACCTCTACGGCAACGCGTTCGCGGAGCGCTACCGCGAGTACGAGGCGATGGCCGAGCGCGGCGAGATCAAGGTGTTCCGCAAGATCCGCGCGGTGGAGCTGTGGCGCCGCATGCTGACCATGCTGTTCGAGACCGGCCACCCGTGGATCACGTTCAAGGACCCGTGCAACCTGCGCTCGCCGCAGCAGCACGTCGGCGTCGTGCACTCGTCCAACCTGTGCACCGAGATCACGCTGAACACCAACAGCGAAGAGGTCGCGGTCTGCAACCTCGGCTCGGTGAACCTGCTCAAGCACGTCACCCCCGAGGGCCTGGACACGAAGCGCCTCGAGAAGACCGTGCGCACGGCTGTCCGCATGCTGGACAACGTGATCGACATCAACTTCTACACGATCCCGGAGGCGCGCCGCTCCAACCTGCGCCACCGCCCGGTCGGCCTGGGCATCATGGGCTTCCAGGACGCGCTGTTCGAGATCGGCGTCCCGTTCGCCTCCGACGAGGCCGTGAAGTTCGCCGACGTCTCCATGGAGCACCTCTCCTACTACGCGATCTCGGCGTCGACCGACCTCGCCGAGGAGCGCGGGCAGTACCAGTCGTTCGAGGGCTCGCTGTGGAGCAAGGGCATCCTGCCGATCGACTCGCTGCAGCTGCTCATCGACGCCCGCCAGGGTGACGGCCTCGACGTCGACACCTCGTCCACTTTGGACTGGGCGCCGCTGCGCGAGCGCGTCAAGACCGTCGGCATGCGCAACTCCAACGTGATGGCGATCGCGCCGACCGCGACGATCTCCAACATCTCCGGCGTCGGGCAGTCGATCGAGCCGCTGTTCCAGAACCTGTTCGTCAAGTCGAACATGTCCGGCGACTTCACCGTCGTGAACCCGCACTTGGTCCGTTCGCTCAAGGCGCGCGGGCTGTGGGACGAGGTCATGGTCAGCGACCTCAAGTACTTCGACGGCTCCCTCGGCCAGATCGACCGCGTGCCGGACGACCTGAAGGCGCTGTACGCGACCGCGTTCGAGATCGAGTCGAAGTGGATCGTCGACGCCGGCTCGGTGCGCCAGAAGTGGATCGACCAGGCGCAGTCGCTGAACCTCTACATCGCGGCGCCGAGCGGGCGCAAGCTCGACGAGCTGTACCGCTACGCGTGGCACAAGGGTCTCAAGACCACGTACTACCTGCGGGCGCGGTCCGCGACGCACGTGGAGAAGAGCACCCTGCGCGGCACCGACGGCAAGCTGAACGCCGTCTCGGCCACCCCGGCCCCGGCGGCTCCCGCCGCGGCCCCGGCCCCCGCGCCGACGCCCGCGCCGTCCCCGTCGCCCGCCGCCGCGGTCCCGGCCGTCCCGGTGACCCCGGCTCCGAAGCCGGAGTCCAAGGAACTGCCGAAGACCGACGTCGACTTCGTCGCCACCGAAGGCGCCGCCTGCCGCATCGACGACCCCGACTGCGAAGCCTGCCAGTAAGGAACCCGAGGAAATGACCAACGTGGAGACGACCGGCGCGACCGGCCTCGGTGAGATCGAGGTCGGCGCCGCCCGGATCAACGTCGACGACAAGCGCATGATCAACGCGCGCGCCGACGTCAACCAGCTGCTGCCGATGAAGTACACCTGGGCCTGGGAGAAGTACCTGGCCGGCTGCAACAACCACTGGATGCCGACCGAGGTCGCCATGCAGGCCGACATCGCGCTGTGGAAGTCGAAGGACGGCCTCACCGAGGACGAGCGGCAGATGCTCAAGCGCAACCTGGGCTTCTTCGCGACCGCGGAGTCCCTGGTGGCCAACAACATCGTGCTCGCGGTGTACCGGCAGATCACCAACCCCGAGTGCCGCCAGTACCTGTTGCGCCAGGCGTTCGAGGAAGCCGTGCACACGCACACCTTCCAGTACATCTGCGAGAGCCTCGGCCTGGTCGAGGGCGAGCTGTTCAACATGTACCGCGAAGTTCCGTCCATTTCGGACAAGGACGCGTGGGCGCTGAAGTACACCCAGCACCTGGAGGACCCGGACTTCGAGACCGGGACGCCGGAGGCCGACACGGCGTTCCTGCGTGACCTCGTCGCGTTCTACGTGATCTTCGAAGGCATGTGGTTCTACACCGGCTTCGCGCAGATCCTCTCGCTGGGCCGCCGGAACAAGATGGTCGGCATCGCCGAGCAGTACCAGTACATCCTGCGCGACGAGTCGATCCACCTGAACTTCGGCATCGACTGCATCAACCAGATCAAGATCGAGAACCCGCACCTGTGGACCGAGGAGTTCCAGGAAGAGGTCCGCGGGATGCTGAAGGAAGCGTGCGAGCTGGAGGTCGCGTACGCCCGTGACACGATGCCGCGCGGCATGCTCGGCCTGTCGGCGCAGCTGTGCGAGCAGTACATGCACTTCATCACCGACCGGCGCGCGCAGCAGATCGGCCTCCAGCCGATCTTCGGCGAGACCGAGAACCCGTTCCCGTGGATGTCCGAGGCGATGGACCTGAAGAAGGAGAAGAACTTCTTCGAGACCCGCGTCATCGAGTACCAGTCGGGCGGCGCCCTCGACTGGGACTGACGCCCCGACCACCCCAATGTGGCCTTCGGTGCGTCCAACGCACCGAAGGCCACATTGGTTGCGCCTAACGCACCGAAGGCCACATCGGGGCGTTGTCACGGACCACCCGAAAAGAGGACACCCCAACCTGTTGTCAGGTCGTCAACAAGGGTGCATCGTGAAGGGGTAGCCGATCTCGACGGGGAGATGGTCACCTTGACGAGCACCGTGGGCCGAGCCGCCGAAGCACTGCGTGAACGGGTGCCGCCCCTCACCGCGCTCCCCTTGCCGCGCAAAGTCGACGAGCGCTGGCTGCAGTCGCGCTGGCCCGTCCAGGAGCTCGCGACCCCGCCCGCCGGCAGCGGCCTCAAGCCCGTTCTCGGTGACGAGGGCCCGCCGGTCGTCGGGCACATGCTCGAGATGATGCGCTTCGGCCCCGCCTTCGGCCTGCGCCGCTACGAGCTCTACGGCCCGGTGTCGTGGACCAGCGGGTTCGGCAGGCGGATCGTCGCGCTGTCCGGGCCGGAGGCGACGCAGATCGCGCTCGTCAACAAGGACAAGGCGTTCTCGCAGGAGGGCTGGAAGTTCTTCATCGAGAAGTTCTTCGAGCGCGGCCTGATGCTGATGGACTTCGGCGAGCACCACCTGCACCGCCGGATCATGCAGGAGGCCTTCACCCGCGACCGGCTCACCGGCTACGTCAACGAGATGGGGCCCGCCCTGCGCGAAGGCGTCGCGACCTGGGGCTCGAGCGAGCGGCCGCGACTGTACTGGGCGCTCAAGCAGCTCACCCTCGACGTCGCGACACGCGTGTTCATGGGCATGCGCAGCGGCGCCGACGCGCACCGGATCAACCGCGCCTTCGTCAGCTCCGTGCGGGCCGGCACCGCGCTCGTGCGCGTCCCGGTGCCCGGCGGCCGCTGGGCGGCCGGGCTGCACGGCCGGAAGGTCCTGGAGCGCTACTTCGGCGAGAACCTGCCCGCCAAGCGCGCCGCCGACGGTGACGACCTGTTCTCCGCGCTCTGCCACGCCACCACCGAGGACGGCGACCGGTTCAGCGACACCGACATCGTCAACCACATGATCTTCCTGATGATGGCCGCGCACGACACGACGACCATCACCAGCAGCGCCATGGCCTACTACCTCGCCAAACACCCGGAGTGGCAGGAGCGGGCGCGCGAAGAGTCCCTCGCGCTCGGGGACGACGTCCTCGACATCACCGCCATCGACCGGCTGGAGACGCTCGACCTCGTCATGAAGGAGGCGCTGCGCCTGGTCGCGCCGGTGCCGACGCTGACCCGCCAGACCGTCAAGGACACCGAGGTCCTCGGGCACTACATCCCGGCGGGCACGCTGGTCGGCGTCTCACCGACGGTGAACCACTTCTCGCCCGAGTGCTGGACGGACCCGTTCACCTTCGACCCCGAGCGGTTCGCCGAACCGCGCCGCGAGGACAAGTCGCACCGGATGGCGTGGATGCCCTTCGGCGGCGGCGCGCACAAGTGCATCGGGCTCCACTTCGGCGGCCTCGAGGTGAAGGTGCTGATGCACGAAATGCTGCGCGCGTACCGCTGGTCGGTTCCGGAGAGTTACACCGCGCGCTGGGACTACGTCTCGCTGCCGGTCCCCGCCGACGGTCTCCCGGTGCGCCTGACGCCGCGGTGACGCGGGACTGTCCACCACTGCATACACGCGGTGACAAAAGGTCACCACATGTGGAGATTCGTTCACTCGTTCAGCCGGTAGACACCCCGTTATGCGCATGATGGCGTGGCATCGATCGATGCCGAGGGGTACCTAGTGTGGCTTCATGATCCCCGGCACCGTGTCTGAACTGGGCTGACCTGTGCGTGAAGAGGTGGAGTGTGCCTGAGCTCGGTGCCGCGCCGGGGCTGCTGGACGTGGCGCGCAGGTGGGCGGCCACGTTGGCCGACACCAAAGGAGTAACACTTCCCCCGGAGGAGCTCGAACTGCTCTTGCTCGAGATCGCGCACGACGCGGTCGATCACGTCGCGCCGGAACCGGACGGCGCGCTGCACCGGTTCACCGCGCTCTACGCGGCGTCCCCGATGGGGATCGCGCTGGCCGACCCGGACGGCGAAATCGTCGAAGCGAACCTCGCGCTGGGCCAGCTGCTCGGCTGCCCACCGGAGAAGCTGCACGGCCGGCACCTCACCGAGCTCGGCTCGACCGACCACGACGTCTCGCGCCTCAAGGCCGGGCTCGAGCAGGTGCGGCTGGGGCGTGAGCGCTACCAGGAGCGGATGCTGCTCGACCACACCGAAGACGGGCAGCTCTGGACCGACGTCACCCTCGCCCGGCTGCCCGGCGACCGGCCGGGGTCGATCTACCCGGTGCTCATGGTGTCCGACGCGAACGAGCTGCACCTGCTGCAGGAACGGCTGCTGCACCAGAACGTGCACGACCCGCTGACCGGGCTGCCCAACGCGTCGTCGTTCACCACCAAGCTCGAAGCCGCGCTCGGCGCCGGCGCGCGCGACGACATCGCGCTGGTCTACCTCGACGTCGACGGCTTCAAGGTGGTCAACGACGGCCTCGGCGCCGGCGTCGGCGACCAGGTGCTGCGCGGGATCGCCGGCAAGCTCTCGGCCGTGTTCACCGGCCACCACGACGGGTTCGTCGCGCGGCTGTCCGGCGACGGCTTCGCGGTGCTGCTGCGGGGCGAGCTCAGCCCGGCCGAGGTCGTCGAGCTCGTCGAGCGGGCGCTGGAGGACCTCAACGAGCCGATCTACCTCGGCGGGCACGGCATCGGCGTCAGCGCGAGCGCGGGCATCGTGGTGCGCGCGGCCGTCGAAGGCGGCGCGGCCGAGCTGCTGCGGGCGGCGGAGATCGCGCTGCACCGGGCCAAGGAGGCCGGCAAGGCGCAGTGGATGCTGTTCGACCCCGAGCTGGACGCCCGCGACCGCGGCCGCTACCAGCTGGGCGCGGTGATCGCCGGTGCGCTGGAGAACGGCGAGTTCTCGCTCGTCTACCAGCCGACGGTCAAGCTCGCCCGCACCGACGAGCTCGCCGCCGTGAACGCCGGCCTGCGCTGGAACCACCCGGAGAAGGGCGAGCTCGACTCGGCCGAGTTCTACCCGCTGGCCCAGACGACGGGCATGACGGTGCCGCTCGGGCGCTGGCTGCTGGCCGAGTCCCTGGCCGCGACGGCCCGGTGGCGCTCCCGCTTCGGCGACGCGGCCCCGGACGTCTGCGTCCGGCTGCCCGCGCGGCTGGCCATCGACCCGGACCTGGTGCTGCTGGTCAAGGAGCAGCTGGACAAGCACGAGCTCTCCCCGAAGGCGCTGCGGCTGTGCACGGACCGCGAGTCCGTCCTCGACCCGGCCGGCGAGGTCCTGGAGTCGTTCACGGTGCTCGCCGACCTCGGCACCCAGCTGGTGCTGACGATCTCGGGCTCGGCCGACCTGGAGCTGATCCCCCAGCACGACCTGCCGGTCCGCCACGTGATCCTCTCGGGCCCGGTGGTCGACGCGCTCGACACCGACGAGCCGGCCGAGACCGACCTGCGGCACCTCACCCAGCTGATCACCCGGGCCCGCGAGCTGCAGCTGCGCGTCGGCGCGGAGGGCGTGCGCACGCACGACCAGGCGGCACGGCTGCGGCAGCTCGGGGTGCTGGCGGCGCGCGGGGAGTTCGTGAGCGCGTCGGCGACCGGGGACGAGGTCGACGAGCTGATCGCCCGTCACCCGGGCGGCTGACCAAGCCGGTGGCGGGGCGGCTCCGAAGACCCGGCAGGATGGGTTCTGCTGCCGACGAGAAGGGACGTCCATGGACGCCGGAGACCTCGCCCCCGACTTCAGCCTGCCCGACGACCAGGGCCGTGAGCGCAAGCTCTCGGACTTCCTGGCCACCGGGCCGGTCGTGCTGTTCTTCTACCCCGCCGCGATGACCGGCGGCTGCACCGCGGAGAGCTGCCACTTCCGCGACCTGGCCGCGGAGTTCGCGGAGGTCGGGGCGCACCGCGTCGGGATCAGCCCGGACGGGGTCACCAAGCAGCGGCAGTTCTCCGCGGCCAACGACTTCGACTACCCACTGCTGTCCGATGTGGAGGGTGCGGTCGCCAAGCAGTTCGGCGTGTGGCGCAAGCTGATCCCCCTGCACACCAAGCGCGCGACGTTCGTGATCGGCGAAGACCGGCGAGTGCTCGAGAAGATCAAGAGCGAGCTGAACTTCACCCTCCACGCCGACCAGGCGCTCAAGGTGCTGCGGGAGCGCAACAAGGTCTCCTGACTGTCACCGGCGGGGCGGCCACGGCCGCGGCCGGCGCACTCGCGCGCCGGCCGCCTGCCACCTTCTCAGGCCGTCATGCCGACGCCGTCGTCCGACCGGGTACTCGTGCGCTTCCGCACGGGTCCCGCGCTTCGCGGCGCGGTTGGGGAAACCCTGGCGCTCGCACAGCCAGCGCCGGCTCGGCTGGGTCACTTCGGCAAAGACCTGTGTCACGGCTTCTCCTTGCGCCACACGTTGTTCGTGCCGGTGCACGCCGGCGCGCGATCCGCGTCCGAGGACTCCGTGTCCGGAACGGCTCCGCTTCGGACGTTCGCTCGGTCGTGGTTGACCTCGACGTATCCCGCGCCGAACCCGGACGCCTCCTCGGTCACCAGCCCACGGCCGGCGTGCTTTCGGGCGAGCCAGTAGCCGATCTCGGCCCCGCCCTCGCGGGTCATCGCACCGATGCCGCCCGCGAGCGCGCCGTCGACGCGGATCGCCCACTCGTACCCACCGGCTGATTCCCACTGCTCGTTGGTGCGCTTGGGAAACGGCTCCTTCACGGCTTCTCCTTGCGCCACACGTGGTTCGTGCCCGCACACAGCGGGGGCAGGGGCTTGTCGACCGGCTCCTCACGCACCTTCGTGAAACCCAGGCGGGCGGGCACCGCTCCACTTCGGACGTTCCGCACGTCGTGCTTGATCTCGACGTAGCCCGCGCCGAGCCGGAACGCCTCTTCCGTCACCAGTTCCGCCGCGCGGGTGACCAGGCCGCGGCCGGTGTGCTCCCGGGCGAGCCAGTAGCCGATCTCGACCCCGCCTTCGCGCGCCATCGTGCCGATGGCGCCGGCGATCGAGCCGTCGACGCGGAGGGCGAAGTCGTGCGTTTCGCCGCTCTCCCAGTTCTTTTCCGTGCGCCGCAGGAACTCGGCGCTGTCTTCGGCGGTGTAACCGTCGGCGGCCCAGATCATCCAGGCACCGATGTGGTCGAGGGACCCGGCGACCGTCGCGGTGAGCGCCGGTGCGTCGGCGGGGGTCCACCGGGTCAGCACGAACTCGTCACGGGCATACCACTCGGCCGGGGTCTCCATGGCTTCCATGGTGCCCCGGCCGGGTGTTCGAGCGCTCCCGAATTAATTGACGATGACGCTGTCCGGGATCTCCGAGTCGTTCTTCAGCGCGTCGAACAGCTGCTTCGACTTGTTCCTGTCCCAGTTCTCCGCCGACGCGCTGGTCACCGGGACGGTCGTGGTGACGACCCCGCCGGAGGAGATGCCGCGCATCGCCAGCGCCAGGCCCACCAGGTTGTGCACGTGGTCGCCGGAGTCCAGCGTCAGCGCGTCCGGGCCCGAGGACAGCAGCGGGAAGAAGTGGAACGGGTTGAGCAGCGTGCCCGGGCTGGCGATCTGGCTGACCAGCGCGCCGATGAACTTGCGCTGGTTGGCGACGCGGTCGAGGTCCGAACGCGGGGTCGCCTCGCTGTGGCGCATCCGGACGAAGCCCAGCGCCGAGCGGCCGTCGAGGGACTGGCAGCCGGCCTTGATGGTGATGTTGGTGAAGGTGTCGCTCATGTCCTTGTCGATGCACATGTCGACGCCGCCGATCGCGTCGACGATCTTCGCGAACCCGCCGAAGCCGATCTCGGCGTAGTGGTCGATGTGCAGCCCGGTGGCGCCTTCGACGGTCTTCGCCAGCAGCGCCGGCCCGCCGAGGGAGAACGCCGCGTTGATCTTGTTCTTGCCGTGGCCGGGGATCGTCACCTGCGAGTCGCGCGGCAGCGACAGCAGCGTCGGCTTGGTGCTGTTGTCCGGGATGTGCGCGACCATGACCGTGTCGGTGCGCTGCCCGCCGGCGTTCGCGACGTCGCCGGTGGCCAGGCGCTCCTCGTCCTCGGCGGTCAGGCCCTCCCGGCTGTCGGAGCCGACGATCAGCCAGTTGGTGCCGGCCGCCGCGACCGGGCGCCCTTCGTAGTCGGCCAGCGCGTCGACGCGCTTGATGGAGAACTCCAGGTAGACCCAGATCCCCGCGAGGAACACGACGAAGACCAGCAGCAGGGTCATCAGGACCCGGCCGAAGCCCCAGCGGCGACGCCGGCGCGGCGGCCGGGACGGCGGGTAGTCCTCGTCGGTGCGGGGCGGGTCACGGCGCGGCGGCGGGGGCGGCGCGTACTGGGGCTCCGGGTCGCCCATCGGGCGGGTGCGCTCGTCGTACGGGCTGCGGCCCCGCCCGGGCAGCGGCATCATCTGCGCGCGCTGGTGCTCCCGGGGGCGGCCGGCGGGCGGCCGGGGCGGCGGCATCCGGCGCCCGCCGTCGTCGCCACGGTACGTCATCACCATCACCCAATCCCGATCCGGACAAAAGTGTCGTCTTCAGTACACCGCACGCCCTCGAAAGGAGGACGTGCGGGACCGGGGTCGGGTTGGCCGCCCGAGGTTACTTGTCGGTCACCTCGTAACCGAACTGGTGGACCTTCAGGTACCCGGAGCGGAACCCCGCCTCGGAATAGGCCAGGTAGAACTCCCACATCCGGCGGAAGACGTCGTCGAACCCGAACCCGGCGATGTCGGCCCAGCGGTGCAGGAACCGTTCGCGCCACAACCGTAGCGTGTGCGCGTAGTCCTGGCCGAACTCGCGCATCCCGGCCAGCTTGAGCCGGGTGTTCGCGCGCAGGCCGTCCTCGATCGAGCGAACCGACGGGATGATGCCGCCGGGGAAGATGTACTTGTGGATCCAGGTGTAGGCACGGGACGAGGCCATCATCCGGTCGTGGTCCATCGTGATGGCCTGCAGGCCGAACCGCCCGCCGGGGCGCAGCCGCTCGCCGATGGTCGAGTAGAACGTCGGCCAGTAGGACGCGCCGACGGCTTCGATCATTTCCACGCTGACCACGGCGTCGTACTGACCGCTCGACTCGCGGTAGTCGCACAGCTTCACGTCGACGCGGTCGGCGAACCCGGCCGCGGCGATGCGTTCGGTGGCCAGCGCGCGCTGTTCCTCCGAAATGGTCAGGGACGTCACCTGCGCGCCGCGGGCCGCGGCGCGGATGGCGAGTTCACCCCATCCGGTGCCGATTTCGAGGACTTCGCTGCCCGCGCGGACCCCGGCGTAGTCGAGCACGCTGTCGATCTTGCGGTGCTGGGCGGCGGTGAGGTCGTCGGCCGGGCCGAACAACGCCGAGGAGTACATCATCGACTCGTCGAGGAAGGCACCGAAGAGGTCGTTCGACAGGTCGTAGTGCCGGTGGATGTTGGCCCGCGCGCCTTCGAGGCTGTTCTCCTCCTGCGGCGGCTGCGTGCGCTCGGCGATCTTCCGGAACTTCTGCAGCACCGGCGGCACCAGGGTGGCCATCCGCGCGGCGAACGGCGTCAGCACCTCGGCCAGGTCGGACGCGGTCCAGTCACCGGCCATGTAGGACTCGCCGAAGCCGATCTTGGCGTCGACGCCCAGGCGGTGGAAAAAGGCTTCCGGTCGCAAAATACGCATTTCGGGCGACTCCGGGCCGCCGGCGCCGAGCACGGTGCCGTCCGGGAACACCACCCGCACGTCGAGCGGGCGGACCGCGCGGCGGAACAGCGTGGCCGCGATGCGCGCCCGCAGCGCGGAGTGCGGTGGGGTGGCCAGGCCCGGCCACCGGGATTCGTCGGGGACGTCCTGGGCCGACGCGCGGTCAACACTCGAGGTGGTCACGGTTCTCCCTCCGGCCGGCCAGCTTCGCCGGTGATCGATCTTAGTCGCCGCACCCCACGGCACGCTTCGCAATATGCCCTGTTCGGAGCGGTGTCACACGGGTATTCGCAGCCGCTGCGGCCCCGGTGCGGCCCACGCCTCGCGAAGTTCTCCGCCGGTTTCCCCGGCGAACACTTCCAGTGTGAAAGCAATCGTCAGCCGGGTCCACACGGACGACCGGCGCAGCATCGCGTGGCCTTCGCCGGCGATCTCGAACCGCGCGACCCGGGCCGCGACGCCTTCGGCTCGTTCGGCGAAGGCGTGTGACTCGACCGGGCTCGTCATGCGGTCACGGATGCCGTGCACGACGAGCAGGGCGCGGCCGGCGACGGCTTCGACCGGCTCGCCCCGCGGGGTCCAGGGAGCCAGGGCGCAGACCCCGCGCACGGCCGGGTCGTCGGCGACGCGCAGCGCCACGCGTCCCCCCATCGAATGACCGACGAGCACGACCGGCACGCCGGGGTGGTCGGCGTGGATGCGGTCGAGGGCCCAGCGGGCGTCCTGGACGGGGTCGAGAGCGGGCGCGTTCCAGCCGTACCGGCGGTTGCGCAGCAGCCGCACCTCGACACCGGCCTTGCGGCCGGCGCGGTGCAGGGCGCGTGCGATCGGGACCATCCGCAGGTAGGCGAGCTTCCAGGGCGGCACGCCGCCCGTGCTGTGCTCGGTCCCGCCGTGCAGCACGAGCACGACCGCTTCGGTCCGCCCGCGTGCCGGCCACACCGACACCGCCGGTTCCGCCTCGCTCACCCGCGTCCTCCTCCTCGCCCGCATCCGGGTCAACCGCGACCGCCCACCGGGCTATTCCACCGCGCACCACCATCTTCGCGGTAGATTCGGCGCCCGATCCCCTACGGAAGGGTGGGTGTGGTGAGCGCCACGGACATCTCGGGCAGCGTCGCGAAGCAGCTGGCCGACGTCGAGCAGGCCAACGCCGAAGCAGTGCGCGAAGCGGCGGATCTGGTGCTGGGGGTGATCCGGGCCGACGCACTGGTCTATACCGCCGGGGCCGGGCACTCGCTGGCGGCCGTCGCCGAGACGTTCTACCGGGCCGGCGGGCTGGCCTGCGTCTACCCGCTGTACCACCCGGAGCTGCTGCCGCTGCACGGCGCGGTGAGCAGCACGAAGACCGAGCGGCGCAGCGGGCTGGCCGCCGAGGTGCTGGCCGAGCGCGCGCCGGGGCCGGCCGACGTGCTGGTGGTGTTCTCGACGTCCGGGTCGAACCCGTACCCGGTCGAGCTGTGCATCGAGGCGCGCAAGCGCGGCGCGGCGGTCATCGCGATCACGTCGCGGGCCTGCGTGGCGGCGGCGCCGAAGCGGTCGTCGAGCACCCTCGTCGAGCAGGGCACGGTCGTGCTGGACTCGCTGGTGGTCCCGGGCGACGCGAGCTACCCGCCGGACGCCCCGCGCACCGCGCCGCTGTCCACTGTGGTCAACGCGTTCCTGTGGAACCTGGTGCTCGCGCAGGTCTACGACCGCGGGACGGCCGAGGGTCTCGACGTCCCGTTGTGGCGCAGCTCCAATGTGGAAGGCGGCGACCAGGCCAACGAGGCGCTGCTGGCGAAGTACGGCGAAATCGTGCCGCGGCTGAAGTAGCTGTTGGTGAAAAAGCTCCGGCCGGGCACGTCTTGACGGGGCGTGCCCGGCCGCCTTAGCGTCGACATACCGACTGGTCGGTGTGGTCCGGTCGGGCGGTCGGAGGAGGTCTTCATGGACGTTTCCACGGCGACGGTGCACGGCGAGTGCGCCCCCGGGTTCGAGCCGGTGCGCGAGGCCTTCGAAGCGAACTTCCGCGAGCGCCGCGAGCTGGGTGCGGCGTTCACCGCGATCCGGCACGGCGAGGTCGTGGTGGACCTGTGGGGCGGCTGGTCCGGTCCGGACCGCGCGCGGCCGTGGCGGGCGGACACCCTGGCCAACGTCTGGTCGACGACCAAAGGCATGACCGCGATCTGCGCGCACAAGCTCGTCGACGCCGGTGAGCTGGACGTGGACGCGCCGGTCGCGAAGTACTGGCCCGAGTTCGCCGCGGCGGGCAAGGGCGCCGTCCCGGTGCGCTGGCTGCTCACTCACCGCTCCGGTGTGCCCGGGATCGGCCTCGAGCGGCCGGTCGCGGTCGAGGAGCTCTACGACTGGGACCTGATGACGTCGCTGCTCGCGGCCCAGGAACCGTTGTGCGAACCCGGTTCCGCGGGCGGGTACCACGCGCTCGCCTACGGCTGGCTCGTCGGCGAGGTCGTCCGGCGGATCGCCGGGCAGGGCATCCGCGAGTTCTTCGCCGAACAGGTAGCGGGACCGCTCGGCGCGGACTTCTCGATCGGCTTGGCGCCCGACGCCGACCTGCAGCGGTGCGCGACGCTCGTCGACCCGGTCATGACCGAGGAGATGGCGAACGCGCTGGCCACGGCGTTCGCGGCGGCCGGCCCGGTCGCGCAGGCGGCGTTGACCAACCCGCGGCTCACGGGGCACCACGCGAACGAACCGGCCTTCCGCCACGCCGTCATGCCGGCGTTGAACGGCCACGGCACGGCCCGCGCGATCGCGACGATCTACGGCGGGCTCGTCGACGGAACGCTTCTGTCCGCCCCGACCCTGGCCAAGGCGCGAGAGAGCCAGGGCAAGGAGGTCGACGCGGTGCTCGGCCTGCCGAACGAGTGGAGCCTGGGCTTCTACCTCGGCAGCGACGCCCGCGGCTTCGGCCCGAACCCGGCGGCCTTCGGCCACGACGGCCTCGGCGGCTCCACCGGCGGCGCCGACCCGGAAAACGGCATCGCCTTCGGCTACACCCTCAACCAGCTCGGCCCCCTGATCCGCGACGACCCCCGCAAAATGGCCCTGGTCGCCGCCCTCTATAAGTCCCTCCCGAACACGTAACCCACGTGACCAAGGCCGTAACTCGCGTGATCAGAGCCGTGATCCGCGTGATTGAAGCCGGAACTCGCGAGTTCCGGCTTCAATCACGCGAGTTACGGGCTCGATCACGCGAGTTCCGTCGGTGATCACGCGACGGCGGATTCTTCTTCGGTGAACTGGGTTGCGTGGAGAGTTGCGTAGCGGCCGTTGGCGGCCAGGAGCTCCTCGTGCGTGCCGCGTTCGACGATCTCGCCGTGCTCCAGGACCAGGATCTGGTCGGCCGCGCGGACCGTCGAGAGGCGGTGCGCGATGACCAGAGCCGTGCGGCCGGCGAGGGCGTGGGTCAGGGCTTCGCCGACCGCCGCTTCGGACTCGGAGTCCAGGTGCGCGGTCGCCTCGTCGAGGACGACGACCTTGGGCCGCGCCAGCAGCAGCCGTGCGATCGTCAGCCGCTGACGCTCACCGCCGGAAAGCCGGTAACCGCGCTCCCCCACCGTCGTGTCGAGGCCGTCGGGCAGCGAGTGCACCAGCTCGCCCAGGCGAGCCTGCTCCAGCGCCGCCCAGATCTCGTCGTCGGTGACGCCGGGGCGCGCATAAGCGAGATTCGCGCGGATCGTGTCGTGGAACAGGTGCCCGTCCTGCGTGACCACCCCGACGGTTTCCCGCAGCGAAGCGAAACTCAGGTCCCGGACGTCCACATCGGACAGTCGCACCGAGCCGGCGTCGACGTCGTAAAGCCGCGGCAGCAGCGAAGCGATCGTCGACTTCCCCGCCCCCGAAGACCCGACCAGCGCGACCATCTGCCCCGGCTCGGCGCGGAACGAGATCCCGTGCAGCACCTCTTCGCCGCCGCGGTGGTCGAGCGTCGCGACGTCTTCCAGCGACGCCAGCGAGTACCGGTCCGCCGCCGGGTACCCGAACCGGACGTCGGAGAACTCCACCGAAACACCCCCGGACGCGGCGGGCAGGGACCGCGCGGCCGGCTTCTCCTCGATCATCGGCTTCAGGTCGAGGACCTCGAAGACGCGCTCGAACGACACCAGCGCCGTCATGACGTCGACGCGGACGTTGGCCAACGCGGTCAGCGGCGCGTACAGCCGGGTCAGCAGCAGCGCCAGCGCGACGACGGTGCCCGGCGCGAGCACCCCGGTCAGCGCGAGGTACCCGCCCAGGCCGTACACGAGCGCCTGCGCCAAGGCCGAAACCAGGGTCAGGCTGGTCATGAACCAGCGGGTCAGCATCGCGGTCCGGATGCCGATGTCGCGGACCCGCCCGGCGCGCAGGCCGAAGTCGTCGGCCTCCTGGACCGGCCGGCCGAAGAGCTTGACGAGCGTCGCGCCCGGCGCGGAGAACCGCTCGGTCATCTGCGTGGTCATGCCCGCGTTGAGGTTCGCGGACTCCCGCTGCAGCCCGGCCATCCGGCGGCCGAGCCGGCGCGCGGGCAGCACGAAGATCGGCAGCAGCACCAGCGCGAGCAGCGTGACCTGCCACGACAGCGTGAGCATGACGGCCAGCGAGAGCGCCAGCTGGATCGTGTTGGTGACCAGGCCGGACAGCGTCGCGGTGAACGTCCGCTGCGCGCCGATGACGTCGTTGTTCAGCCGCGAGACCAGCGCGCCCGTGCGGGTGCGGGTGAAGAAGGCGATCGGCATGCGCTGCACGTGCTCGAACACCGCGCGCCGCAGGTCGTAGATGATGCCCTCGCCGATGCGCGCGGACTGCCACCGCTCGACCAGGCCGAACCCGGCGTCGGCGACCGCGAGCCCGGCGATCACGACCGCGAGCCAGATGACCAGCGGCAGGTCGTGCCCGCCGACGATCGCGTCGACCACCTTGCCGGCCAGCACCGGCGTCGACACCGCGAGGACCGCCGAGACGACGGTGAGCACGAGGAAGGCCAGCAGCCGCCGCCAGTGCGGGCGGGCGAAGCGGGCGACGCGCTTGAACGTGCCCCGCGTCAGCCCCTTCGGGACGTCGTTGGCGCGCATCGCCGAGCTGAGCAGCGCCCAGGTGTTGTCCACGGGAGACCCCCAGTTCCAAAACCTCTACCATAGCTGAGGTTTTCTTCGGATATGACCTGGACAACGCGGTCGCCGTCCGATTGCTTCCCGGCCGCGTTCACTCGCCGCGAACAACCAGGTGCAGTGCGGCGCGCAGCCGCTCCGCATCATCCCCGAGGGGCGCCAGCAGGAGCGCCTCGGCCTCGCGTGTCGCCGCTTCACCGGCGTGCCGGACCCACTCACCCTCGCTGGTCAGCCGCACCAGCCGCTTGCGGCGGTCGCCGGGCGCGACCTCGCGCCGGACCAGCCCCTTCGTCTCCAGCTCGTCGACCAGCGCGACCATCGTCGTGCGGTCGACGCCGAGGCGGGCCGCACCGTCCTGCTGCGACTGCGCCGGCCCGTCGCCGAACAGCGTGAGCAGCGCCAGCTGCCGCCCGGTGACGCCGAGCGGCTCGTACAGCGGCTCGGCCAGCTCCGCGAGCCGGGCCTGGGCGTGCTTGAGCAGGTACCCGAGCCGGCGGGTGACGGCGGACGGCACACCGAGGTCACTGGACATGCGAGAACTCTACACTTACGCTGATCGTCAGTCTCACTGACGATTTGAAAACCTGACAATCAGGAGCGCCTCGTGACGACCGTCGGGATCAAACCGTCCCAGCAGCACATAGCCATCTCCGCCCTCCGCGAGGTCTGGACGATCGCCGACGACGCCGGCTTCGACGGCTGCTGGGTGTTCGACCACCTCGCGCCGATGGGCCCGGACCGCACCGGCGACGTCTTCGACGGCTGGAGTCTGCTGGCCGCGATGGCCGAGGCGACCGAACGGGTCCGCATCGGCTGCCTCGTCTCCGGCAACACCAACCGGCACCCGGGCACGTTCGCGAAGATCGCCGCGACCATCGACCACCTCTCCGGCGGCCGGCTCGACGTCGGCCTCGGCGCGGGCGGCGACACCCACACCGACCGGATGATGGGCACACCGACGCCGGCACCGGTCGAACGTGTCGAAAGACTGGCCGAAACCTGCGAAATCCTCCGTCTGCTGTGGACGCGGCCGAGCGTGGGCTTCCACGGTCGCCACTACACGCTCACCGACGCGATCAGTGACCCGAAGCCCGTGCAGGTACCGAAACCGCCGCTGTGGCTGGGCAGCAGCGGCGAAAAGCGTGGGCTGCGCGTGGTCGCCGAGCACGCCGACGTCTGGCTCAACGCGGCCCTGCCGGGCACGGAAACCGCCGAGCTGCAACGGCTTTCCACCGTCCTCGACCGCCACTGCGCGGCAGTGGGCCGCGATCCGGCGGAAATCCGCCGGGCCGTGCAGTTCCGGCTGCCGTCCGATGCGGACAGTGCCCTGCGCCTCGCGCAGAGCTACGTCGAAGCCGGGTTCACCGAGCTCGTCCTCATGCCGACCGGCCACGACAACGTGGTCAAGGCGGCTGAAGCCGCCGCGAAGCTGCTCCCCCGCCTGCGTGACGTCGGCTGAAGCGGACCAAAGCGCCGTCGGTAGCCTGACGGGGTGGAAACGGAGGTGGGCCGGGCGCCCGCATGGCGGCGCGCGGCACGGCTGTTCACCGCGCCTTCGTACCCTCCCGGTCTCGCGGCCCTGCGCTGGGACCTGGTCTTTTACCTGGGCTGCCTGGCCTTCGCGCTGCCGACGGCGCTGAAGTCCGAGTTCTACGGCTACCGCGTCTGGGGCAACTTCGCGACGGTCGCGTACGGGCTCGGCGCGCTGCACAGCGGCTGGCTGCTGCTGTCCGCACGCAAGGGCCGTACGCCGACCGGCGCACTCGGTTCCCGCTGGTGCGCCATCGCCGCGGTCGGCCTGTTGGCAATGATCCTTCCGTTGGCACTCCTGGTGATCCGCCGGCTGACCGGAGTGGACTGGCTGGTCACGCCCGGCTCGTGGGCCGCGCAGCCCGAGGTGTGGGTGATCGAGCGGTCCGCGGATCTGCTGCTGCACCACGGAACCCCGTACGTCGACGTCACCGCGCTCGGCCGCGCGCCGGAGGTGAACGACTACACGCCGTACGGCCCGGTGATGGCCGTCTTCGGCCTGCCCCGGGCGCTGTTCGGCGGCTCTCCGCCGGCGAACGCGCTCACCGACGCGCGCTGGATGTTCGCCCTCGCCGCCTGCGCGTGTGTGCTGGGCACGCTGAAACTGCTGAAGTGGCCGAAGGTTCCGGTCGGCGCCGCGCAGCTCGCGCTCGCCTGCCCGCTCACCGCGCTGACCTGGGCCGTCGCCGGCCCGGACCTCGCGATCGTCGGCCTGCTGGTGCTCGCGTGCGCGCTGGCCGCCACCGGGAAGATCGCCTGGTCGGGACTGGTGCTGGCGCTGGTGATCAGCGCGAAGCTCATCGTCGCGCCGGCGGCCGCGGTCCTGGCGGTGTTCGTGCTGGTCCGCCGGGGCAGCCGCAAAAACGGGCTCGACTGGCCCGCGCTCGGGCGGTTCGCGGCCGCGCTCGTCGCGACGACGGCCGCCGTGCACCTGCCTGTGTACCTGGTGGACCCGGCCGCGTTCGTCGAACACGTCTTCCGGTTCCCGCTCGGGATGGGTGCTGTGCGCTCACCCGCGGCCAGCCCGCTCCCGGGCCACCTGATCGCCGAGACCGGCGTTTTCGGCCAGGTGGCGGCGTTCGCGCTGGTCGGCGTCGCGGCCGTGGCCATGCTGGTCTGGCTGGTGCGCCGGCCCCCCGCGAACGGCTCCGACGCAGTGCTGCGCATCGCCGTCGGACTCGGCGCTTTGATCCTGCTGACCCCGGCCACCCGCTACGGCTACCTGGTGTACCCGCTGGTCCTGCTCGGGGCCCACCTGGTGTTCCGCGTGGCCGAAGCTCCCGCTGCGCCCCCCGCGCAGCAGTCCGCGACTACTTCTTCTTGACCCTGGTGGCCCCGCCGCGCCCCCGCAGCTGGACCCCGGACTCCGACAGGACCCGGTGGACGAACCCGTAGGAGCGCCCGGTGGACTCCGCCAGCGCCCGGATGCTCTGGCCCTTCTCGTATTTCTTCTTCAGGTCAGCGGCCAGCTTGTCGCGCGTGTTGCCGGTGATCCGCGCGCCTTTCTTGAGATCAGCCACGTCGATCGCCTTCCCGCCGAGAGTGTTCTGGGCCACATATCGGCCCCTGCCGGGGCAATGATCGAACACTGAGCGCCGGATTGCTAGACGACAGACCCAAAACAGCCGAAACCGCGATCACATTGGGCCATTCCAGTGCCTGATGCCGAGCGATCTTGCACCCGAATGGACGCACCGGTCACGCTAGCTGGACAAGTTCCAGATAGTCCGCCGACCAGTGGTCCTCGGTGCCGTCGGGCAGCAGGATGACCCGCTCGGGCTCCAGCGCTTCGACCGCGCCGGGGTCGTGCGTCACCAGGACGACGGCGCCGACGAAGCTCCGCAAAGCGTCCAGGACCTGGGCACGGCTGGCCGGGTCGAGGTTGTTCGTGGGCTCGTCCAGGAGCAACACGTTGGCAGCGCTGGAGACCAGGCCCGCCAGCGCGAGCCGGGTCTTCTCGCCACCGGAAAGCGTCCCGGCCGGCTGGTCGAGCTGCTCGCCGGTGAAGAGGAACGAGCCGAGCAGGTTCCGCAACTCCTGGGCGCCGGTGTCCGGCGAGAGGTGTCGGATGTTTTCCCACACCGACGCATCATGATCAAGAGTTTCGTGTTCCTGTGCGTAATAGCCCAAACGCATTCCGTGACCCGGTACGATCTCACCGGTATCCGGGGTTTCCATTCCCCCGAGGAGCCGGAGCAAAGTGGTCTTTCCCGCGCCGTTCAGCCCGAGTACGACGACCTTCGAACCGCGGTCGACCGCGAGATCGACGCCGGTGAAGATTTCCAGTGAGCCGTACGACTTGGACAGGCCCTCCGCGGTGAGCGGGGTCCGGCCGCAGGGCGCGGGGTCGGGGAACTTGATCCGGGCGACCTTGTCGGCCTGCCGGGTGTCCTCGAGCGCGGACAGCATCTGCTCCGCGCGGCGCGCCATGTTCTTGGCCGCCACGGCCTTCGTCGCCTTCGCCCCGAGCTTCGCGGCCTGCTGCTGCAGTGCCGACGCCTTCTTCTCGGCGTTCGCGCGTTCGCGGCGGCGGCGCTTCTCGTCGGTGGCGCGCGCGTCGAGGTAGCGCTGCCAGCCCATGTTGTACAGGTCGAGCTCGGCGCGGGTGGCGTCGAGGAACCAGACCTTGTTGACGACGTCGGCGAGCAGCTCGACGTCGTGGCTGATCACGACCAGGCCGCCGTCGTGCTGCTTGAGGAACCCGCGCAGCCAGTTGATGGAGTCGGCGTCGAGGTGGTTGGTCGGCTCGTCGAGCAGCAGGATCGTCTCGGACTTGCCGCCCGCGCCGGCCTCGGCCGCGGCGAACAGGATCCGCGCCAGCTCGACGCGGCGGCGCTGCCCGCCGGACAGCGTCTGCAGCGTCTGCGCCAGGATCCGGTCGGCCAGGCCGAGGTTCGAGCAGATCCGCGCGGCTTCGCTCTCCGCGGCGTACCCGCCGAGCGAGGCGAAGCGCTCTTCGAGCCGGGCGTAGCGGTTGATGGCCTTGTCGCGCGCGGCGTCGTCGACCAGCTCGGCCATCGAGGCCTGCGCCTTTTCCATGTCGCGCATCAGCTTGTCGAGGCCGCGCGCGGAAAGCACACGGTCCTTCGCGGTGACCGAAAGATCACCTTCGCGCGGGTCCTGCGGCAGGTACCCGAGCTCGCCGGTGCGGCGGACCTCGCCCGCGTGCGGCTCGCCTTCGCCGGCGAGGACCTTCAGCGAGGTGGTCTTGCCCGCGCCGTTGCGGCCGACGAGGCCGATGCGGTCGCCGGGCTGGATGCGGAGGGTGACGCCGTCGAGCAGGATGCGCGAACCCGCGCGCAGCTCAAGGCCGGTGGCCGTGATCAAGGGAACTCCCGTGGAAAGGGGGCGTACGGAGGACAGCTTCGGGCGGCCATGCGGGCCGCGGCGTCACTCCAGCTGGATATCCACGGACACCAGTGTACGGGCTGCGGTCGACGGGTTTTTCCGGACGTGTGCGGTCTCACCCGTCGCGCAGCGTGACCTGCACCGACAGCGCGCGCACGGCCGCTTCTTCGAGGACGGTCCGCCGCGGTTCGCCGATCTCCAGCACCCGCGGTTCGGCGCGCGCGAACAGCGGGGCCAGCCGGCGGTCCGCGCGCAGCTCGTCGAGCGCCCGCCGGTCACCGCCGAGCACGACGGCGTCCACTTCGGACAGCCGCGGCAGCAGCACCTCGAAGACGTCTTGGGCGGCCGCCTGCAGCGCTTGTTTCGCCTGTCCCGCGCGACGCCGGGCGAAACGCTGCTGCGACCAGCCGCCCGCCGCGGACCGGCCCTGCACGAGGTGCCGGCCGGTGCGGGAGACCTCGATCCGGCCGTCCCACGCGACCCCGACGCTGTGCCCGCCGAGGCGCGCCAGCACGAGCGCGACCCGCCTCGGCACCAGCGCGTGCGCGACGAGCGCGTCGACGACCAGGCCGTCGTAGGTCCCGGGCGGTGCTTCGAGCGGTCCGAAAGGGACGGTCGCGGTCGCCGTGGCGCCGTCGACGGCCACCACGTGCACCGCGCGCTCCGCGACCTCCGTCGTCACGACCCCTTCGTGCCGGGCGGAGAAGCGGTCGAACCAGCCGGCCAGGCGGTCGGGCGGCACCTCCACCGCACGGCCGCCGCCCGCGACCTGCCGGGGCTTCGCCATGGGAGAAACGGTACGGGGCCGCCGCGTCACCGCGACGGCCCCGTTCGGGTTGTTCAGTTCACTGCATGGCCATCACAGCGGGTGCACGGGGCCGTTGTTCGTCACTCCCCGCACGTTCGACGGCGCGCCGGCCGCCGGGGGCTGGACGAACCCGTTGATGTGCAGGGCCACCGAGCGGATCGAGCCGACGTCGCCGCCGGCCGCGTCCACCACGCCGAAGGTCCACGTGCCGTCCACGGCCGCCCCGGTGAGGCCGCCGGTCAGGGCCTGCGTCGGCCGCCACGAGCCGGTGAACGGCGCGTTCGCCGAGGTCACCGTGCTGAACGCGGCCGCGGCGTTGTCGGCGAAGACGACCTGGCACAGGTTCTTGCCGGAGCCGCCGTTGCGCTGGAAGACCGTCGCCTTGGCGCCCGAGGGCGCGGTCAGCGTGCCGACCAGGTCACCGACATAGGAGTGGTTCAGGCCCACCGTCGTCGACGTCGGGTCGGTGCTGCACGCGGTGCCGTCCACCGAGAACGTCACCTTGGACGCGCGGCCGACCCCGGTGACCGGGATGGTCACCGAAGCGCCGACCGGGCTGTTGTCCGGCACCGCCACCGGCGCGCCGGTGTAGGCGAAGTCCTGCGCGACCGGCGACGGGGTGCCGACCGGGAGCGAGAACGTCGACGTCGTCGGCGAGTGGGCGCCGGCGAAGGTGACCTTGGCGTTCAGCACCACCGGCACGCCGAGCTGCTGGCTCGCCGGGACGGTGATGGTGAAGTCGTTGACGCCGGTCTGTCCCGGACTGATGGTGCCGTAGGACTTCGAGCGCGGCGCCACCGTGACACCCGGGGTCGGGCTGGTGAGCACGACGCTGGTGGACACGGCCGCGCCGTCACCGTCGTTGGTCACCGGCAGGGTCACCTTGGCGGTGTCACCCGGGTCGAGCGCGGAGCCGCCGTCGGCCGGGGTGACCGTCGGCTGCTTGGCCACCGCGAGCGGCTGCGGGCTGGCGCCGGTGTAGGCGAGCACCTTGTCGGCGAGGATGACACCCGAGCCGGTCACGTTGTCGCGGCCGGGGGTTTCGATGTCGACGGCCGTGTTGATCAGCGCCTCACGGACGTCCGCCGGCGGCAGGCCCGGGTTGCCCGAAAGCACGAGCGACGCGATCGCCGCCGCGTGCGGGGCCGCGGCCGAGGTGCCGAAGAACGGGTTGAAGCCGGTGACGCTGGTCTTCACGCCGTCCGCCGCGGTGATCTCCGGCTTGTTCCGGACCTCACCACCGGTCGAGGAGACGTTGCCCGGGGTGATCGGGGTGCCGTCGGCCTCGTAGAACACGCGCCGCGGGCCGTCGGAGCTGAACCGCTCGGCCTTCGACGCAGCGCTGAACGAACCCGGGAACGGGCCGGTCGGGTTGGCCGGGTCGCCCGGCTCGAGGGGCCGGCCGAACGCCGCGGCCGCCGGGGTGGCGGCCACGCTGAAGGCGTCGCGCGCGGCCGAGTGGCCGACCGTGACACCCGGGGTGTTGTAGGCCTTGAGGCCGTCGGCCGAGTCCTTGAACCGCCCGCGCAGCGCGGAAAGCGAGAGGTACCGGGCCTGACCCGAGAACTTCACCACGGCCAGGCGCAGCCCGGTGCCGCCGAAGACCGGCGTCTGCAGGATCTCGTACGGGTCCTGGGTGCCGTCCTGGACGTTCTGGCTGAAGCTGACCACCGCGCCCGCCGAGTTGAGCAGGTAGAGGTCGTAGTCGTTCGACGAGGCGCCGAGCGGGTCCGACCAGTGCAGCGTCACGGGGACGCCGGCCGAAGACGCGTCCGAGACGGGCTCGTAGATCTGGTTGCCCGCGGAGCCCGCGAAGTTGTGCGCGGCGCCGGCGAACTTGCCGACCGACTTGCCCGAGTCGACGAAGTCGCCTTCCCAGTGCCCGGCGGTGCCGTCGAGGACGTTGCCCTCGTTGCCCGCCGAGGAGAAGTACAGCGCGCCGTTCGCGGTCACGTCGTTCACGGCCTGGGCGATGATCCAGTCCTGGAACGGGGATTCCTTGAAGTAGATGACGTCGTCGACGATGACGTCGCAGTGCGACTCGAAGCGCAGCTTGCGGATGTTGTCCGCGAAGCTGGCGTCGGAGTTGAACGCCGAGGCGAAGCCGAGCGCGGCGTTGGGCGCGAGGTCGTGGATGATCTCCAGCATCGCGGTGCCTTCGTCGCCGTCGCCCTCCTGGCCGGCGATGACGTCGACGTTCGGCGGCAGCTCACCCTTGGCCTGTGAAGCGGCCAGGGAGTCGACGCCGTCGGACAGCGCGCACGCCTTGACGCCGACGCCGGTGACGCCGAACTGCTGGCGGGCGATGTCGGCGTTGTGGGCGCGGTCGCCTTCACTGGTCAGGGTCGCGGCGGCGGCCGCGCTGCGCTGCGACTTGCTCGCCACCGCCTTCTGCAGCTCACCGGCGATGCGGTCGGCCTTCTGCTGCTTGGTCTCGGTCTTGACCGGCGTCGTCGCCGGGGTGGCCAGCTCGCGCGCGGTCATGGCCTGGTCGGCCTGCTCGACGCGCTTGACGTCGCCGCGCGCGGCGATCGCGTCCACGGCGGAAAGCGGCACTTCGGCCCGGACGCTGCCGTACCGGTCGGACACCGCGCGGATGCCCGCCCCGGCCTTGGTGAGCCCGGCGATGAGGTCCGGCGAGACCTTGCTCGCGCGGATGTCGACCAGGACGGTCCCGGCCGGGGAGACCTTGGCCCCCGACTGCAAGGCGTTCAGCTGCTTCGTGACGCCCTTCCGGGCGGCGAGCAGGTTGCTGTCCACTTTGGACTCGGCGCCGGTGCGCCCGGCCTTGACCGCCTGCAGGGCGGCGATCTGCTGCTGGGCGACTTCGCTGAAAGCGTCCGGTGTGGACGCGGTGGCGGCGCCCGCGGCGGGCGGCGACACGAGGCCGAGGGCGGCGAGCAACGCCGCGGCCCCGGCAGTGAGCACGGTGGATCTCGATCTCGTGGAACGGGTATGACGCACGTGCGCCCTCCGATTATCTCCAGGCGCGTGCCCCGACTCACGCTGACCGATCGCCGGTGATCACCGGCGAGACCCAGTCAAGTACGGTGAGTTCTCCGTAAAAACCCGCCGTTCGAGTGACAAAGGACGGATAATTTCCCGAACCGGCCAGAGGTCGTAGGCCGTTCAGTCCAACCGTGAATTTCCCACCGGACAGCTACAGGACAAACGAGTCCGACCACGGCTGCGCGGCGCGCCCGGACAGCGCGTCCAAAAGGGTCACCGCCTGCTTGTCGGTCAGCGACGCCACGAAGTCCACCACGGCCCGGCCGCGCGCCAGCCCGCGCACCGCGTCCGCGCCCGTCACCGGCTCGCCGGTCGCGCCGACGAGCAGCTCCGGCGCCGAGCGCGCCAGCTCCGAGTACTCCGCGCGCGCCAGCTCGACCAGGTCGTGCAGCCGGCGCGGCAGCCGGGACACCTCGTCGCGGTCGAGCAGCCACGCGTCCAGCGCGTCGACCAGGCTCGCCACGACCCCCGCCTGGCCGCGCTGGTGCAGCGCGAGGTCCGGCCGCAGCAGCACGAACCGGCGGTGCACGAACTTCAGCACCTGGACCTCGTGCCACTGCGCGGGCCGCAGCGACACGTGCCCGCTGCGGGTGGAGGGCGAGGCGACCACGTACACGCCGTCGACCAGTCGCGCCGTCCAGTTCGCGGAAAACGCGGCCGTCGCCTGCTCGGCCTCGATCGAGCCGTCGAACTCGCCGGCGAGCAGGCCGTCCACCAGCTCCGCGCGCACCCGCGCCACCGCGGCGGCGAACGCGTCGTCGTCGACGATCCAGGCGTCCTTCGCGTGCATGCGACGGCGGAGGCGTTCCAGCGACCGGCCGGGTCGGCGCAGGCCCGCGTGCAGCGTCTCGTCGTCCAGCGCGGCCAGCTCGTCCGCGTGCTCCAGCCACTGCCCCAGCTCCGCCGCGACCGGCGCGTGCTGCAGGACGCCGATGCGGTGGAAGTCCTGCAGGTCGTGGATGGCGTAGGCGATGTCGTCGGCCGTGTCCATCACGGACGCTTCGACCGTCTGCTGCCAGCCTTCGACGCGTCCGGCGAACGCCGCGCGGGCCTGTTCGAAATCGTCGAGCTCGGTGGCGTAGGCGGAGAACTTGGCCGCGCCGGTGCCCGGGTGGTCCTCCGGTTCACCGGCCCCGCGCGGCGGCACCGCCATCCCGGACGGGTGCGGCGCGGGGTGGTGCAGCCGCAGCCAGGGGTACTTCAGCACGGCCGCGCGCACGGCGGCGGTGAGGTCGAGCCCGATCGCCGACGGGCCGCGCACGTCGGTCGTGGTGATGATGCGGAACGACTGCGCGTTGCCCTCGAAGCCGTCGGCGAGGCCGAACCGGTGGCGGGCGATGCGGTCGAGCGTCTGCTCCCCCAGGTGCCCGAACGGCGGGTGCCCGAGGTCGTGGGCGAGCGCGGCGGCCTCGGCGACGTCCGGGTCGCAGCCACCCAGCTTGGCGGCGAGCTCGGCGTCGTCCCCGGCGGTGATCCGCTCGGCGACGGCGCGGGCGACCTGCGCGACCTTCAGGCTGTGGGTGAGCCGGTTGTGCAGCAGGCCGGCGCCGCCGGCGCTGACCACCTGCGTCACCCCGCCGAGGCGGGCGAAGAACGGCGACGCGGCGATCCGGTCGCGGTCGATCCGGAACGGGCTGGTCGCCAGGTCGGTGAACCCGCCGACGTTCGCCACGGGGTCGCGCCGGCCCGCCCGCGGGTCGGTGTGCTCGGTGCCCTGATCCATGCGCCGACCCTATCCGGCTTCACCCGATCGGCGGGCGGGTGCGTGGGTACCCCACCGGTATGTCCCGACGCATGGTCACGACGCTCGCCGCCCTCGCCTTCGCCCTGGTCGCGTGCGGCGCGCCGCCGGGGGACGCCGGCACGTCGCCGACGTCCCCCAAGGCGGACACCTCGGCTTCGGCGGCCGCGAAGCGGATCAAGGTCCCGGACGTCTCCGGCATGAACCACCAGGACGCCCAGAACGCGATGCAGAAGGCCGGGCTCTACAACTTGCGCGAGGTCGACGGCACCGGCCAGGGCCGCGCGCTGGTCATCGACCGCAACTGGGTCCAGACCGGCCAGGACCCGGCCGCCGGGACCGAGGTCGCGCCCGACGCCGTGATCACCCTGACCGCGGTCAAGGCGGACGAGCGTTAGGCCTCCGGCGGGGTCGTGTACGCCTTCAGCGTGCGGTCGGCCGCCGCGCGGGCCTGCTCCGGGTCCGCGCCCGCGGCGACGTCGGCCGCGTACCAGGCCTCGCCCGAGGCCGTCATGAACCGGATGCCCTCGGGCGACATCATCCAGGCCATCGCCGCCTCCGGGTCGACCGCCGAGCCCGGGTTGGCCGTGTGCAGGGCCAGGCCGACCAGGGCGCCGTCCCAGCCGATGCCGACCGCGCCCGGGCCGAACTCGTCCCAGCGCTCGTCCACGTGCGCGACGTGCTCCAGCTCGAACCGCGTCCCGGCCCCCTCGGGGGTCAGCCGGACCTCGATCCAGCTGACGTTGCCGCCGAACTCCCACGTCGCGGCGAAGCTCTTCGGCGGGTCGCAGCGTTCGACCGTGCCGCCCGCGTTGCCCTCGAACTGGTACTTGCCGCCGAGCTTCAGCTCACCGCTGACCGGCAGGAACCAGCGCGGGATGCGCTCGGGGTTGGTGCAGGCGTCCCACAGGTCGTCGACGTCGGTGTCGTAGACCTGGCCGATGGTCAGGACCCGGGCCTCCTTGCCTTCGAGCACCCGGTCGCCGAGCGTCCGGCGCACGGCGCTGATCTGGTGGCTGACGTCGATCACGAACCTTCTCCTTCGGTGAGGCGCCGCGCGCGCTTGCCGCGGGCGATTTCGGTGGCCAGCGCGTCCAGCGGCGGGGTCCAGTACCGGCGGAACCGGTCCAGCCAGCCGTCGATGTCCCGCAGCGGCTCGTGCCCGACCGCGTACAGCCGCCGGGTGCCCTCCTGGCGGACGAGCGCGAAGCCGTTCTCGCGCAGGACCTTGAGGTGCTGGGACACCGCGGGCTGCGAGATGCCGAACTCGGCCCGGATCACCCCGGTCACCTCGCCGGCCGCCCGCTCGCCGTCGGCCAGCAGCTCGAGGATCCGGCGGCGGACCGGGTCACCGAGGACGTCGAACGCGTGCACCCCGCCAAGCTACAAGTTCTTGCTTATATAAGTCAAGACTGAAACAGTGGCAGGTGTCACAGCGTGTTGCTCCGATTCAGGTAACCCGGGTTCCTGCGCGGTGAACATCAGTCGACATCGGTTTCGTTTCGCCGCGAGACCCGCGACGATCGAAGCCGTGAAGTCGCCACGCGCGGTCCGCTTCGCCTTCCAGCCGCTGTACAGCCTCCACACGGGGGGCGTCGTGGCTCACGAAGCGCTGGCCAGGCCGGGCCACGGAACCGTCCCCGAACTGCTCACCCAGGCGCGCCGCGAGGGCCGCCTCGCCGAAGTCGACCTCGGCCTCGCGATCGCCGCCGTCCGGCAGGACGAGACGGCCCTCCCCCTGCACCTGAACCTCTCCGCCCGCACGCTCGCCGCGCCGCCGGCGATGTTCGACGACCTCCTGGCCGAGCTCGGCGACGCCGGGCGCCGCACCCGCGACGTCGTGCTGGAGATCGGGCCGCCGTTCGCGCCGGTGCCCACCGAGCGCGCGCTCGCCGGCATGCGGGCGCTCACCGAGCTCGGCTTCCGGCTCGCGCTCGACGGCCTCGGCCGCGGCGACCTGCCGCTGAACCTGCTCGTCGAGGCGCCGATCGACCTGGTGAAGCTCGACCGCAGCGCGTTGCGCGGCCTGCCGGACGAGCAGGCCGCGGTCGCCGTCGTCGAAGCGCTCCTGCACTACACGAACCGCACCGGCACCCGGCTGGTCGCGACCGGTGTGGAGACCGATTTCCAGCTGGACGCCGTGCGCGGGCTGGGCATCCGGATCGCGCAGGGCAACCTGCTCGCCCCGCCGACCGCCGAGGGCCCGGCCCCGGCGCTGCTCACGCGGCCCCGCGTCGCGCCCGCCCCGGCCGCGCTGGCGCCGTGCGTCGGCGACTTCCTCCGCCCGGCGACGACGCTGCCGGAAACCGCGACGTGCGACCAGGTGCGCGAAGTGCTCGCGGCGGCCGACGCGCCTTCGGGCGTCATCGGGGTCGACGAGCTGAACCGGCCGCGCTGGTCGATCGACCGGACGCGGTTCCTGGTCGCGGTCACCGGCCCGTACGGGCACGCGCTGCACGCGAAGCGCTCCGCGGCCCGGCTCGCCGACACCCCGCACACGATCGAAGCCCGCGCCGGCGCGATGGAGTTCCTCGAGCTGGTGACCGACGCCGACTGGGGCCGCACCGGCGACGACGTCGTCGTGGTCGACGACGCCGGCCGCTGCCTCGGCGTGGTGCTGGTGACCCAGGTGGTGCGCGGCGTGGCCGAGGCGAAGGTCGAAGCCGCGGCGGCGCTGAACCCGCTGACCCGGCTGCCCGGCAGCGACACGGTGGCCCGCGACGTCGCCCGCCGCATCACGATCGGCGAGCCGTTCGTCGCGGCGTGGCTGGACATCGACTCGTTCAAGACGGTCAACGACACGGCGGGCTTCGCCGCGGGCGACGACCTGATCCGCGAGCTGGGCGCGGCCCTGACGGCGTTGTCCGGCGGCCTGCGCCGCATGCGGGTGAGCCACGTGGGCGGCGACGACTTCCTGGTGGTCTGCGACGTCGACGAGATCGCGACGGTGGCGGGCGCGCTGCTGGACCGCCGCTGGTCGGCGGACGGCCTCCCGGTGACGGTCTCCCTGGCGACGCTGGTCTGCGCGAGCGGCGCGGTCCCGTCGTACCAGGAGGTTTCGCGGTTGCTGGCGCCGTTGAAGAAGCGGGCGAAGGCGGTGCCCGGGTCGAGCTGGGTGCTGAGCCGTCCGGGCTCGGACCGCGTGGAAGTGCTGCGCGGCATCGGAACCCGGGGTTTGCAGGCCGCCGCGGGTTAGCGCTGCCCCCACGCCCCAATGTGGCCTTGGGTGCGTTCAACGCACCCAAGGGGACCTTCGGTGCGTTCAACGCACCGAAGGCCACATTGGGACGCAGGAGTCGCGCGCCGGGACCTCATCGCCAGTCGAGCGTGAGCTGAGTCCCGATCGACGCGGCGGCCCAGGCCACGTACTCCTCGTGCCCCCAGCCGCACACCCCGGTCAAGTGGTCGTAAGCCTCGTGCGAGGTCAGCAACCCGATCGCGTCGGCCACCCGGCCGCGATCCCCCTCGGGCGCCAGCCCCGCCTCCTCCAGCCGCGCCACGATCTCCGCCCGGCGGGCCACCGCCAGCTCCGCGCGCACCGCCGCCACCGCCGGGTCGGCCGCCGCCGCGGTGGTGAACGCCCGCCAGATCGGCAACGACCGGCGCACCCCCGCGGCCACCCGGCCGACCACCTCCGGCAGGTCCGGCAGCTCCGCCGGCCCCACCAGCGCGTCCAGGTTCACCGCGTCCGGGCTGCCCGCGAAGCCGTCGCGAAACGCGGCGAGCAGCAGGTCCGCTTTGCGCCCGGCCTGCGTCACGGTCTCCAGGCTCACCTCGGCCGCCGCGGCGATCTGCCGCATGCTCGTGCCCGCGTACCCGCGCTCGGCGAACAGCCGGCCCGCTGTCGCCACCACGTGCGCCCGGGTGCGGCGGGCCCGGGCCTCGCGCACCGGCGATTCGTAACGCCGCCGTTCGCCTTCGGGTATCGTCATCCATTGGATAGTACAACGTATCGGTCAATCAAGGGGGAACCATGGCGTCGGTACTCGTGTGCGTCCAGCCCGCTCGCGGGCACGTCGGGCCGACCAAGCCGATCGTCGAAGCGCTCCGGGCCGCCGGCCACGACGTCACCGTCGTCACCGGAGCGCGCTACCGAGCGACCTTCGAGGCCTTGGGCGCCGAAGTGCGCGTGCTGCCCCCGGAAGCCGACTTCGACGAGACCGACCTCGACGGCTCCATCCCCGGCCGCGCCGGCCTGAAGGGCCTCAAGCTCGCCCGGTTCGAGCTGACGAACTTCGTCCGCGTGCTGCCCGCCCAGCTGAGCGTCCTGGACCTCGACGTCGACGTCGTGCTGTGCGACCCGCTCTTCACGGCCGGCCTGGCGCTGGTGCGCCGCGAACCCCGGCCACGGCTGCTGACCCTGGGTTTCCTGCCGTTCCTGCCCCCGGTGCCGAGCGGCCCGCCGCCGAAGGGACCGGCCGACCGCCTTCGCGGCGCGGTCCTCAGGACACTCGCGCCCTGGGTGCTCGGCCCCGCCCAGCGGCAAGCCCGCGACCTGCTCGGTGAAGACCCCGGCATGCTCTTCACGGACTGGCCGCTGCACAGCGACGGCGTGCTGCAGATGACCTGCCCGGGCTTCGAGTACCCCCGCCCCGGAGCGCCGCTGCACTTCATCGGCCCGACGACGGTCAGCGGCACGGGCGAGCACCCGCTGCCACCGTGGTGGGCCGACCTGGACGGCTCCCGTCCCGTCGTGCACGTGACCCAGGGGACGGTGGCGAACGACGACCTGGGCCGGCTCGTCGAACCGGCGATCGACGCCCTTGCCGGCGAAGACGTGCTGGTCGTCGTGACGACCTGCGGCGGGCGGTTGCGGCCCGGCCCGCTGCCCGGGAACGTCCGCGTGGCCGACTTCCTGCCGTACGACGAGCTGCTCCCCCGCTGCGCCGTGATGCTCGGCAACGGCGGGTACGGCGGCGTCAACCACGCGCTCCGCTACGGCGTGCCGCTCGTCGTGGTCGGCGCCAGCGAAGACAAGCGCGAGGTCGCCGCCCGCGTCACCTGGTCCGGCGCCGGGATCGGCCGCGCCCGCGCCTCGGCGTCACCGCGGGCGATCCGGCGGGACGTCCACGCCGTGCTGACCGAGCCGCGCTACCGGGACCGGGCGCGGGAGCTGGCCGCCGAAATGGCCGCCGGACCGGCGATGGACGACGTCGTCAAGCTGGTCACGGAGAGCTGAAGCGCTCGTCGACCTCCTCGGCCGTCAACCCGAAGTCCGCCAGGCTGTACTTGTGCACCGGTTTCGCGGAACCCGTCCGGCTCTGTTCGTGCACAGCCGTCATTGCCGCCCGCGCCTCCGGGGTCAGCGTCAGCCCGAAGTGGTCGTACACAGTGGACACCGTGCCGACCGGGTCGGCGACGAAGTCCTCGTACGCCACGTCGCAGAACTGCGCCGGGTTGTGCCGGGCCCGCGCCGAGCGGAACTCTTCGGCGCCGCGCGCCCACAGCTCCAGCTGGCCGCGGCCGATCACCTCACCGCGGAACTTGGTCGACCAGCCGTCCGCGGCCTTCTCGGCCAGGCTGCACATCGAGCCCATGATGGTGCGCGGCGCGCGGTGGGTCTGGATCACCAGCGCGTCGGGGTAGTTCGCCATCAGGGCGTCCAGCGCGAACAGGTGGCTCGGGTTCTTCAGCACCCAGCGCTCGCCCGCGTCCGGCAGCCCGATCAGCTGCAGGTTGCGCCGGTGCCGCGCGTAGGCGTCCGTCCAGTCCTGTTCGGCCAGCCAACGGGAGTAGCGCGGAAGGTGCGCGAGGCATTCGAACGACAGCGACCGCATCGACTGCCGCAGCAGCTGCCAGCACTCCTCCACCTGGTCGGCGGACATGTGGTGCACCCCCATGAACTCCGGGTGCTCGACGTGGTGGCGTTCGTAGCCGGCTTGGATCCCTTGGAACACCGGGTTTTCCGCCCACGTCGAGCGCGGCGGCCGGGGCTGCGGCACCTCGGCGAGCCACACCTCGAGGCCCTGGTGCGCGGGGTCCTCGACGAGCAGCCGGTGCAGCGCCGTCGTGCCGGTGCGCGGCAGGCCGGTGACGAAGATCGGCCGCTCCACCGGGACGTCCACGGAGGCCGGGTGCTGTTTCCAGCCGGCCTCACTGAGCAGCCGGGCGACGAGCGCGCCGCGCAGCATCGCCCGGTGCACCTTGTTGCCGAACGGCGTCAGCTCTTCGTCGGCCTCGTACGACTCCAGCAGCACCCGCAGGCCTTCGGTGTACTCGTCGCCGCCGAAGTCGTCGAGCCCGGTGAGCTTCGACGCCGAGGCGTGCAGGTCCTCGAACGTGCCCAGGTCGTCCCGTCCGGGGAGCATGGCGCCTCCTAGTGGTGGTACTCGCCGCCGTTGACGTCGAGGCACTGCCCGGTGATCGCGCGCGCCATCGGCGAGGCGAGGAACACCACCGCGTCGGCGATCTCGTCGGGCTCCGGCAGCTTCCGCAGGTCTATTGTGGACGCGGTCTCGGCGTACACCTCTTCGGGCGTGATGCCGCGTTCCTTGGCCAGATAGTTGAAGTACCACTTGAGGTTCGGCGCCCAGATGTAGCCGGGAGCGACGGTGTTGACGCGGATCCCGTCCGGCCCGAGCTCGCTCGCGAGGCTTTGGGACAGCGACAGCAGCGCCGACTTCGCCATCTTGTACGCGCCGAACGTCCGCCGCGAATGCCGCAGCACCGCGGAGTTGATCATCACCAGCGAGCCCTTGCTCTCCTTGAGCGCGGGCAGGAACAGCCGGGTCAGCCGGAGCACGGAGATCCCGGCGGTCTCGAACCCCTTACGGACGGCGTCGAGGTCCACAGTGGCCAGATCGGTGAGCGGCGGCACGGCGAAGGCGTTGTGCACCACCGCGTCCACCCGGCCGAACGCCTCGACGGCCTCGCTCACGAGGTTCGCGGCCGAGTCCTCGTCGTCGATGTCGGTGCGGACCGCGACGGCTCGCCGTCCGAGATCGGTGACCTCCTTGGCGACTTCGGTGAGCCGCGACTCGGTGCGCGCGGCGACCACGACGTCCGCGCCCGCCATGGCGCTGCGCACCGCGATCGACCGGCCGAGCCCGGGGCCGATGCCCGAGACCACGACCACCTTGCCCTGCAACAGGTTCTCCACGCTCACCCCAGCATCCGGGCGGCGACGGCGTCCTGCCGCGCCGCGATCCGCGCCGACCACTCGGCCGGCGTCACCCGCGCTTCTTCGTGGAACGGCAGCCGGTCGGGCAGCTCGTCCACCTTGACCACCTCGACGACCGGGCCGTCCTCCGGGCCGAGGTCCCGCGCGAGCCGCTGCCAGCGGATCTGGACGTACCCGCGGTCGTGCCCGGTGCGCTCCAGCCAGTTCGCGACACCCGGGTCGCGCTCGCTGATGACAAACCGGATCTTCCCGTCCGGGTCGACCCGCGCCTGGTCGGCGGTGAGGCTCGTCTGGTGGTTGATGTAGTCGAGCGAGACGTACCAGAGGCTGCCGAGCTGGATGCCCTGGTAGGGCGCGTCCGCGCAGCGCGGCACGGTGACGACCATGGCCTCTTCGTCGCCGAGCTCGTAGTGCCCGGCTGAGGAGAACTGCGTGGTCAGCCCGCCCGGGGTCGAGCGCGGCTCGGTCATCGTGTTCACCGGCAGGTTGTCGTAGAACCACTTCGGGAAGGCCAGGAACGTCTTCAGCCGGCTCAGCAGCATCTTGCCGGTGACGCCGTAGCGCTTGGCCAGCGCCGAGCGGTCCGGCACCGGCGGCGCCTGCCCGGCGGTGTCGACGCACCGGATCCGGATTTCACCGCGCTTCTCGGTCGCCCAGTCGCTGTGGACCTCGCGGACCACGAGCATCGACGAGCCCTTGCCCAGGACGAAGTAGTTCGGGCCCGCGTCCTCGCGAGCCGGGCCGAAGCGCAGCTCGAACCGGCCGTCTTCGCCGATTTCGATAGCGCGGTCGTCGAACGCGGCGAGGCTGTCGGGCACCACGACCGGCGAGTAGTCGCCGTTGAGGACCTGGAAGCTCAGGTCGGCGGTGGTCCCGCGGACGCCGGTGACCAGGTACTCGCGGTCGTCGCGGATGTTCGCGTTGAAGTACAGCGTGTCCGGGTTGTCCAGGCCCATCTTCGTGTACGGCCCGGTGGACGCGGTGAAGTACGGGAAGTCGCGCTGGTAGGCCCAGGCCATCTGCAGCGACGCGCGGATGCTCCCGGCGAGGTAGTCGTACCCCTCCAGGAGCCCCTGCTCGGTCTGCGCCGGCGGAGCCTCGGCGATCAGCTTCTCGGCCTCGGCGATCGCGTCGGCGAACGAGCGGGTCAACGAGAACTCGTTCTCGATCATGCCGGCACGGCCCAGCGGTTCGCGAGCAGCCGGAAGCCTGGGTTGCCCGCCCACGAGAGCATCGACTCGTAGGTGCGGACGTACCCGATGTGCGTCGTCCGCCAGACCCCGTCGGCCTCGCGGCGGTAGGCGTCTTCGTAGAAGGCGGCGCCCTCGATGATCACCTTGTGCTCGGGCACGATGACCTTGTCGGTGAACGCCCAGCGCCCGGTCGCGGTGTCGCCGTCCACCTCGATCTCGGGCTGACCTGCGTGGTGGACGGTGATGATGCCGTTGCCGAGGCTCTCGGTGAGGAACGCGACGATGGCGTCGCGCCCGTCGAAGTGCTTCCCGTCCTCACCGGTCGCGCGGGTGCCGTAGTCGGCCGTGGCGTCGGCGGTGAAGGTGTCGGCCACCTCGTCCCACTGCTTCAGGTCGACCGCGCGGAGGTAGCGGTACTTCAGCCGGCGGATCTCTTCGAGTACGACCAGGTCCATCGTCCCAGGGTCCCGCACCGCTTGACCGATGACAAGAACATGTTCTACTTTTTTCCGGTGTCCGTGACCTCGTACGAGCTCTCGCACCTGGCCGCGCTCGAAGCGGAGGCCGTGCACGTCTTCCGCGAGGTCTCGGCGACCTTCGAGCGCCCCGTCCTGCTCTTCTCCGGCGGCAAGGACTCGGTGGTGATGCTGCACGCCGCCGCGAAGGCGTTTTGGCCGGCGCCGCTCCCCTTCCCGGTGCTGCACGTCGACACCGGCCACAACTTCGACGAGGTGCTCCGCTTCCGCGACGAGACGGTCGCCGCGTTGAACCTCCGGCTGGTCGTCGCGAGCGTGCAGGACGACATCGACGCCGGGCGCGTCGTCGAGGACACCGGCCCGGGCGCCAGCCGCAACCGGCTGCAGACGACCACGCTCCTGCGGGCGATCCGCGAAGGCGGGTTCGACGCCGTCTTCGGCGGCGCGCGCCGCGACGAGGAGAAGGCCCGCGCGAAGGAGCGCGTCTTCAGCTTCCGCGACGAGCACGGCCAGTGGGACCCGCGGGCGCAACGCCCGGAGCTGTGGAACCTCTACAACGGGCGGCACCGGCGTGGTGAGCACATCCGCGTCTTCCCGCTGTCGAACTGGACCGAGCTGGACATCTGGCAGTACATCCGCGACGAGCGCATCGCGCTGCCACCGTTGTACTACGCGCACCGCCGTCCGGTGGTCCAGCGCGACGGCATGCTCCTCGCGGCGACCCGGTTCCTGTCCCTTGTGGACGGCGAGACGCCGTACGAGGCGACCGTGCGGTTCCGGACCGTCGGTGACGCGACGTGCACCGGCTGCGTCGAGTCGTCGGCGGCGACACCGTCCGAAGTGGTCACCGAGGTCGCCGCGACGCGCGTCACCGAACGGGGTGCCACGCGGGCCGACGACCGGATTTCCGAGGCAGGCATGGAAGACCGCAAGCGGGAAGGCTACTTCTGATGCAGCTGCTGCGGATCGCCACGGCGGGCAGCGTGGACGACGGCAAGTCCACATTGATCGGCCGGCTGCTGTTCGACTCGAAGGCGATCTTCACCGACCAGCTCGCCGCCGTCGAACGCGCCAGCCGCGAGCGCGGCGAGGACTACCCGGACCTCGCGCTGCTCACCGACGGCCTGCGTGCCGAGCGCGAGCAGGGCATCACCATCGACGTCGCGCACCGCTACTTCGCCACGCCCAAGCGGAAGTTCATCATCGCCGACACCCCGGGGCACCTGCAGTACACGCGGAACATGGTGACCGGAGCGTCCACTGCGGACCTGGCGCTGATCCTCGTCGACGCGCGCAAAGGGGTGCTCGAGCAGTCGCGGCGGCACGCGTTCCTCGCGTCGCTGCTCGGGATCGGACACCTCGTGGTGTGTGTCAACAAGATGGACCTCGTCGACTGGTCGTCGTCGCGCTTCGAGGAGATCCGCGAAGATTTCCGGCGGTTCGCGATGAAACTCGACGTCGCCGACCTGACTTTCGTGCCGGTTTCGGCGCTGCACGGCGACAACGTCGTCCACCGCAGCGCGAGTATGCCGTGGTATGAAGGGACTTCGCTGCTGCACCAGCTGGAAGAGGTGCACGTCGCGTCCGACCGCAACCTGATCGACGCCCGGTTCCCGGTGCAGTACGTGATCCGCCGGTCGGACTTCCGCGGCTACGCGGGCACGGTCGCCGGCGGGGTGTTCAAGCCGGGTGACGAGGTGGTGGCGCTGCCGTCGGGGTTCACCTCGACGGTCCGGGCGGTGTGGGGCCCGGGCGGCACGCCGCTTTCGGAGGCTTTCACCGGCCAGGCGGTGGCGGTGGAGCTGGCCGACGACCTCGATCTCGGCCGCGGCGCGATGCTGTGCCGCCCGGGCAACCGCGCGGAGCAGGCCCGCGACGTCGACGCGCTGGTGTGCTGGTTCTCGCCGCGGTCGTCTCTGACGCCTGGTGCGTCGTATGTCGTCCGGCACACGACGACCGAGACGCGCGGTTCGGTGGAGCGGCTGGAGTACCGCCTGGACGTGACGACGTTGCACCGCTCCCCGGCGGACGCGCTGTCGCTGAACGACATCGGCCGGATCCGCCTGCGCACGCGGGCGCCGTTGCTGTTCGACCCGTACCGCCGCAACCGCGCGACGGGCGGGTTCCTGCTGGTGGACGAGCACACGGGCGACACGGTCGCGGCGGGCATGATCACCGGCGCCCCGGCGTCCCCGGTCGTCTGGCACACGGCGGCGGTCCGCCGCGAGGACCGCCCGACCCGCGGCGCGACGGTCTGGCTCACCGGCCTGTCGGCGTCGGGAAAGTCCTCGGTGGCGGTGGAGCTGGAACGCCGCCTGGTGGCGGCCGGCCGCCCGGCATACCTCCTGGACGGCGACAACCTGCGCCACGGGCTGAACGCGGGCCTGGGGTTCAGCCCTGCGGATCGCGCCGAGAACGTCCGGCGGGTGGCCGAGGTGGCGCGCCTGTTCGCGGACGCGGGGGTGGTCGCGATCGCGTCCCTGATCAGCCCGTATGCGTCGGACCGCGCTTCGGCGCGCGAGATCTCCGGGGATCTGCCGTTCGTCGAGGTGTTCGTCGACACGCCGCTGGAGGTGTGCGAGGCACGCGACCCGAAGGGGATGTACGCGAAGGCGCGCGCCGGGGAGATCCACGGGTTCACGGGCATCGACGCCCCGTACGAGCGGCCGTCGTCGCCGGACCTGGTGCTGAGGCCATCGGATGGCGACCCGGCCACCATGGCGGCGGCGATCCAGGCCCTCCTCGACGACCTCGGCTAGGTGGCCTCGACGACGAAGAAGAGGAAGCTCGGGAAGGTGTCGAGGATCGGGAAGTCGTCAGGGAACAGCTCCCGGGCCTTCGGCACGGGATGCGGCTCGCTGAGGACACAGATCCGGAACCCGGCGGCGGTGAAGGCGTCGGTCATCGCGTGGAGCGGGCGGTTCCAGAAGGTCATGCGCGCGGTTTCGCCGTGCATCTCGAACTCGTCGGTCCAGGTGTAGTGCTCGAAGTAGTCGGGGCGGGGCCCGGCCTGGCGATGCGTGAGGTTGACCATGAGCGGGTGGTTGACCGACGCGATCAGCCGGCCGCCGGTCTTCAGCACGCGCCGCACTTCCGCGAGCGTCGGCTCCCAGTCCCGCAGGTAGTGCAGCACCAGGGACGCCATGACGTCGTCGAAGACGCCGTCCTCGAACGGCAGCGGTTCGGCCAGGTCGGCGACCCGCAGCTCGGCGTCGGGGCCGAGCCGCCGCCGAGCCTGCTCCAGCATCCCGGCACTCTGGTCGATCCCGCTCACGACGGCACCCCGCTCACGGAGGGCGGCGAACAGCGGGCCCGAGCCACAACCGGCGTCGAGGATCCGCCGCCCGGCGACGTCCCCGGCGAGCTCCAGGGCCGCGGGCCGCTCGTAGTAGGCGTTCATGAGGCTCGACTCGTTCTCGGCCGTGTACGCTTCGGCGAAGTTGTCGTATTCGGCAACGGAAGTCATGCGCCCCATAGTGCCCGAACTAACCGCCGGGGGTCGCGAAGCCCGGATCAGAGCAGCTTTCGGTGTCGCAGCAGCTCGACGACGTAGACGACCAGCAGGCAAGCCACGACGACAAGAACGGGGATGCCCGCAACGAACGTGCTCCCTGCGGACAAGGCCAGCGGGACTGCGACGATGGCGGGAGCGACGGCGATCAAGATCAGCGGAAGGTGATACGGAACCAGTCTCTGTAGCAGCCGGATGTCCGGGTCACCCATACCCTCGTGCCAGCCGATGAACCCCGCGAATCGACGAGCGACTGGTTGTTCGTAGCGCCTCCGAAGGTGCTCCGAAGCGATTCCGATCTGCATGTTGTAGAAGGCGATGAGAATTCCGAGGAGCAGCGAAACCAGGGGAGACACCAGAAGCAGTGATGCGCTCTTGCGCTCGATGCCGAACCCCAGCACAGCGGAGCTCACCGTGACCGAACAGACCACCAGTGAAGTCCGATGATCCATTTTCTTCAGGATTTCGTCGCGCAGCGTCCGATACTCCGCGAGAAGAAGGTCACGCGCGAACCCGGCGTCACCGATGATGTCGTTCACGTCGGAAGGCTCGACAGCCATTTCCTCGTCGGAGACCGCCATCCCACTCCCTCCAGGCTTCGATCCTCGTCAACCAAGTCGGCTCGACGTCGGCTTTGTTACACCCCTTCACAGGGGAACTTCGACGTTGTGAATGGCGCACCCACAGCCCGAACTAACCGCCGGGGGTTACGAAGCCCGAGTTGTACGCCCGGATCACCGCCTGGGTCCGATCCCGCGCCCCCAGTTTCGCCAGCACGTTGCCCACGTGGGTCTTCACCGTCTGGACACCCAGGTACAGCTCGCCCGCTATCTCCACATTGGACAGTCCGGCCGCCATCAGCCGCAGCACCTCACCTTCGCGGCCGGTCAGCCCGGCGCCCGCCAGGCCGTCTCCGGACACGGCCGGTGTATTCTGGGCCGCCAGGCGGCGGATCGCCGCCGGGAAGAGCAGGGACTCGCCCGTCACGACCGTCCGGATCGCCGCGACGATCTCCTCCGGCCGCGCCCGCTTGAGCAGGAACCCGCTGGCGCCGGCGACCAAGGCGTCGTACACGTAGTCGTCGTTCTCGAAGGTGGTCACCACGATCACCTTCGGTGGCCTGTCCACAGTGGACATCAGGTGTGTCATGGCCCGGATCCCGTCCACCGCGGGCATCCGGACGTCCATCAGCACGACGTCCGGGCGCAGCCGGGCGACCAGCCCGGGGACCTCGGCGCCGTCGGCGGCCTCGCCCACCACGCTCAGGCCCGGTTCGCTGGTGATGATCGCCTGCAGCCCGGCGCGGATCAGCGGCTCGTCGTCGACCAAGAGCACGCGCACGGTCATTTCCACGGCACCCGCACCACGACCTCCCACCGCTCGTCCACCCGCCCGGCCGACAGCTCGCCGCCGAGCACCGCGGCCCGCTCGGTCATGCCGCGCAGGCCACGGCCGCCGCCGGCGCGGCCCGTGCCGGCGCCCAGCGGGTTCGCCACCCGCGCGACCAGCCCGTGTGCCGCGACGTCGACGACCACCGTCACCGGGACCCTACCGGCGTGCCGGACCGCGTTGGTCAGGCATTCCTGCAGGATCCGGTACACCTCGCGCGACACGACCGGCGGCACGGCGCCCGGCTCGCCGCGGACGTCGGCGGTGACCTCGGTCCCGGCCAGGCGGGTCGTCGCGAGCAGCGTCTCCAGCTCAGTCAACGCCGGCTGCGGCGTCCGGCTCGCGGCCTCCTCGCGCAGCAGCCCGAGCACGTGGTCGAGGTCGTCGAGCGCCGTGCGGGCCGACTCCTCGATGGCGCCCAGTGCGCGCTCGGTGAAGTCCGGGTCGGTGCGCAACGTCCGCCGGGCCGCGCCCGCCTGCACGGTGACGACGCTCAGCGCGTGCCCCACCGAGTCGTGCAGCTCCCGGGCCAGCCGGTTGCGCTCGGCGAGCTGTTCGGTCCGCCGCTCCAGCCGGGCGATCCGGTCGGCGGCGGTCATCCCGAGCAGCCCGGCCGCGGCCCGGCGCAGCAGCCCGCCGACCACCCAGACGACGTAGATCAGCAGCACCACGGCGAAGGCGAAGACGACCGGAAGCCAGGCCGACGCCCAGCCGGTAGGCACGGTGACCTCGCCGCCTTCGGTGGTCTGGAGGAAGTGTCCGGTGAACACGGCGCTGATGGACAGGCCGATCATGACCGGCGCGACGAGGCTGAAGAAGCTGACGACAAACCCGGAAACGACGTGCAGGACGAACATCGTCGCGGCATGCAGCCGGCCTTGCCGGGTGTGCGGCTTCGCGGGCGCGTCGGGGACGGGGTCGTCGAGCAGCTCGCGGATGGCGGTGGACTCGAGCACGTGCACGGCGGGCAGGAAGGCGGTCCCGGCCAGCACGAGCAGCGTGATCAGCCCCCCGACGACGGCGGCGCGCTCCATGGTGGTGACGAAGGGCAGCAGCGACGGCACGGCGACCGCGGCGAGCAGCAGGTACGGCACGCTGATGGCACCGCCGAGGACGAGGTAGACCCAGCGGCGGTAGGTCGCCTTGCTCGTCAGGGGGCGGAGTACACGCACGGGCCGATCTTCGCAGGTAGGTGGGGCGAGCGCTTCCCTCTTGAGCGGGAACGGGTGATGGCTTCGGCGGAAGCCGAGGGGCCCCTGCCCGCCGAGCCCGGGCGGAACCGCGCCCCTCCCACGGCAGGAACGCAACCCCCACCCTCCCGGGCAGGGTCCCGGCAAAGTTGTTTGTTCTGGTCATGGGGTGATTCCGAAGAGTGTGAGTGGCCGGTTGGGGTCGCGGGCGGTTTTTCGGAGGGCGGCGGCAATGTTGGTATGGCCGGTATGGCGGAATGCGCTGATGGCGAGGTTGCGGAGGCTGGCCATCGCGCGGGGTGCAGCGCCGGTGCGGACGCGGGAGGCGTCTTCGCTGTAGGTGACGTCGCGGACCCAGTGCAACCGGTTCTCGATCTGCCAGTGACCGCATAGGTGCGCAGCGATGCCGGCGGGGGCGCAGTGCGCCGTGGTGAGGTTGGTGACCCCGTGAACGGTGTGGGTTTCGCGGGTGCCGGTGGTGCGGTCGGTGCGGTAGCAAGTGACTTGGAAAACCCTCGCCGCGTCAGGGAAGCCGAGATCATGGGAAGCGGGCAGGACTTCGATGACGCGTTGCTCGAGGCGGCCGTGCCCGATCCCGGTGGTGGTGTGATGGGCGGCTTGAGGCCAGGGCAGAGTCTGCAGGCGGGCGTGAAGCCGGTGCTGGTTTTCCTTGACGGTGCACATAGTGCGCGCCACGGCCGGCGAGGTAGACGGCCAGACCGCGGGTGGTGTGCAGTGCGTCGGCAGTCACCACCACCCCGGCCAGGTCGATCTGGTCCAGCAGCGGCTGCATCCACACGATCTCGCTGGTCCCGGTCCTCACGTCCTGCTGGCCGAGGACGACCCCGCTCTGATGGGTCACAGCACACAGCAGATGCACCCCGGCCCCGCCGGTGCGGGCGAAGGTGCCACGCACGGATTTGCCGTCCACCGCGATCGCTTCCGGGGCGCTGTGCCCGCTGACCCGGTGGCGGATCCATGCGCTGATCGCGGCGTCCAAGCGATCTCCGTCCACGATCGACAAGGCCCGTCCTACGGTGGCCTCATCCGGCGCCTCATATCGCCCTGACCTGCGGCAACGTCGTACCCCCAGCGATGCGAGGACCCGCTCAAGATCGACCGGGGTCAGTCCGGACAACACGGCAGGAATACGAGACGATGTCACAGCAGGCACGGGCTCTCTCGCAGATCATGGGCTTCGACAACCACATGATCACCAGAGCGGGCCGTGCCTGCCTGCAACAACACGACTTTGCCGGGACCCTGGCCCTCCCGGGGGTCCGGCCCCGCTCCAGTCTATCGGCGCCCCCGGACAAAAAGCCGGATCGGCCGCCGTCGACGCCTGGTTGTCCACAACTCAACCGACCTGTGCACAACCAGGCGTCAGCCGGCTAGTAAGCGACCTTCCGCACCTGGGTCGCCGCGAAACCGTTCACCCACAACGACTGCACCTTCGCCGCTTCCGCCGGCGAAGGCTTCGCGTTCTTGCACGCCGTCCCCGGGCCGTGGCCGGACATCAGCTCCGTGCACGGGCCCGTGTAGTGGTCGGGCAGGCCGAGGTTGTGGCCCAGCTCGTGGGCCGCGATGCGGGTCGGGTCGAAGCCCTCGGCCACCTGGCTCGTGTCCAGGTAGATGTCGCCGCGGCCGTGACCGTTCGTGTTCGTGTACGAGCCGCCGCTGTGGATCTCGTGGAACACGATCGTGGCGCCCGAGCTCCGCTTCACCAGCTTCACGTCGGTGACCGCGGCGTTCCAGTTGGCCGCGCCGCCGTCGATCTGGCTGACGTAGTCCGGCGCGCCCGACGAGGTGTAGTACAGCGTCGTGACCGCGGCCGCCGAGGCGGCCGGTGCCGCCGCGAGGCCCAGGCCCAGCGGTGCCGCGACGGCCGTGGCCAGTGCCACGACCCGGCCGATCACGCGTCCGTTCATCGTGTCTCCTTCGTCCGGTTTAGAGAACACTTCACCGTGGTTCGCGCGATCAGGTTAGAAGTCCACCCGTGGCCGGACCACGGCCGAAAGTAGTTCCCTCGCGAGAGGGAGGCCGGTCCCGCCGCTGCGTGAGCCGCCCCGCCACGCCGCCGTGGTCTGCTCTGCGGCGTGGACATCCTGCTGGGCCTGCTGACCCTCCCCCTCTACGCGCTCGTGCTGTGGCCGCTGGTCGTCGCGTCGCGGCGGGTGCTCGGTGTCCGGATCGGCGCCGTCCGCGCGTTGTGCGCCGCCGGGTTCGGCTGGCTCGTCGCCGGCGGGATCGGGAAGGCCTTCCCGCTTTCCCTGCTGCACAACGGTTCAGCGGCACTTGGCCTGCTGATCCCGTTGGCGGGCAGCGCTTTCCTGGCGACATTGATCTTCCTGTTCGTCGCCGAGATGGCGCTGCCGAGCGGCTTCAGCCCGCTCGGCCGCCTGCGCTCACTCCGCGCCCGCCTCTCCCGCACCCGCCGGTACTCGCAGATCAGCCGGATCGCCATCAAGCACGGCCTCGGCCGGTACCTCGCCGGCCGCCGCGAACCCGGCCTCCCGCCCGGGCGGCACGCCAAGCTCGCCCGCTCCCTTCGCCGGGCGCTGGAGGAGGGCGGCGTGACGTTCGTGAAGCTCGGCCAGCTGCTCTCGACCCGCGCCGACCTGCTGCCCCCGGTCTTCGTCGACGAGCTCGGCAAGCTCCAGGACCAGGTCGCGCCCGCGAAGGCCGACGCCGTGTGGGCGGTGCTGGCCGCCGAGCTCGGCGGCTCGCCCGACGACGTCTTCGCCGAGTTCGACCCCGAACCGCTCGCCGCCGCGTCGGTCGCGCAGGTCTACCGGGCGAAGCTGCGCAGCGGCGAGGACGTCGTGGTCAAGGTCCAGCGCCCGGGCGTGCGGGAGCAGGCCGAACGCGACGTCGACATCGTCCGCCGCGTCGCCGCCGCGCTGGAGGAACGCGCGGACTGGGCGCGCTCACTCGGTGTCGCCGAACTCGCCGACGGGTTCGCCCAGGCTCTCGCCGAGGAGCTCGACTTCACCATCGAAGCCCGCAACATCACCGCCGTGGCCGCGGCTTCCGGTCCGGACGTCGTGCTGCCGAAGGTCCACAAGGGACTGTCGACCGACCGCGTGCTCGTGATGTCGAGGCTCGTCGGAAAGCCCCTGGAAACCGCACCGGCGCCCGAGCGCAAGCGGCTGGCCCGGACGCTCCTGCGCTGCCTGCTCGACCAGGTGATGACCGGCGGGGTCTTCCACGCCGACCCGCACCCCGGCAACCTCATGCTCCTCGACGACGGCCGTCTCGGCCTGCTCGACTTCGGCTCGGTCGGCCGGCTCGACGCGGGGCTGCGCGGCGGTCTGCAGAACCTGCTGCTGGCCCTGGACCGCGGCGACCCGCCGGGCCTGCGCGACGGGCTCCTGGAGATCGTCGACCGCACCGTCGAGATCGACGAACAGCGGCTCGAACGCGCGCTCGACGCCCTGGTCGCCCGGCACTTCGGGCCCGGCCGCACCCCGGACCTCGACCTGTTCACCGGGCTGTTCCGGGTGGTCGCGGACTTCCGGCTGAGCGTCCCGCCGCCGGTGGCCGCGGTGTTCCGCGCCTTGGCGACGGTCGAAGGCACGCTGGCGACGCTCGACCCCGGGTTCGACGTCGTGGCGGAGTCCCGGGCCTTCGCGGTCGAGCAGGTCGGCGCCCGGCTGCGCCCGGAGTCGGTGCGCACCACCGCGGTCAACGAGCTGATGGCGCTGCTGCCGGTGCTGCGCCGCCTCCCCCGCCGCGTCGACCGCGTCGGCGCGGCCCTGGAGGAGGGCCGGCTGTCGGTGAACGTCCGGCTGTTCTCCGACGAGCGCGACCGCGCCGTCGTCACGAGCCTGGTCCACGAAGTCCTGCTGGCGTTCGTGGGCGCGGCGACCGGCCTGATGGCGGTGCTCCTGCTGACCGGCGACGGCGGGCCGCGCATCGCGGAAGGCCTGACGCTGCACCAGGTCTTCGGCTACAACCTGCTGGTGATCAGCGCACTGGTGGGCCTGCGGCTGCTGTTCGTCGTCTTCCAGCGGTCCGGACCGCGGACACGATCACCCCGGTGAGCCCGGTGCGGTGTCCGTGTTCCGGCGAGTTCGGAAACCTTATCCCGTCCGCGGCGCGTACATGATCACCGCGACACCCGCCAGGCACAGCAGGGCCCCGATCACGTCGTAGCGGTCGGGCCGGTAACCGTCCGCCACCACGCCCCAGGCCAGGGAGCCCGCCACGAACACGCCGCCGTACGCGGCGAGGATGCGGCCGAAGTGGGCGTCCGGCTGGAGCGTTGCCACGAAGCCGTACACGCCGAGTGCCAGCAGTCCCCCGCCGATCCACAGCCAGCCGCGGTGTTCGCGGACGCCCTGCCAGACCAGCCACGCGCCGCCGATCTCGCACACCGCCGCCGCGAGGAACAGGAGGATCGAGCGCAGGACCACCTCGGGATACTAACCGGGTGCCGTTCACGCTGAGTCATCCCGCCGCCGTGCTGCCGCTGGCGAGACGGCCGCTCGTGCCCTCCGCGCTCGTTGCCGGGTCCGTCGCGCCGGACGTCTTCTGGTTCGTGCCGCGGCTGCCCGGTGTCGGCCTGACCAAGACCCACGAACTCGCCTCGGTCCTCTGGCTCGACCCGCTGCTCGCGCTCGCCCTGCTGGCCATCTTCCACGTGCTCCTGAAGCGGCCGCTGGTGGCGCTGGCACCAAGCCCGCTCGCCGGACGGCTGCCCGGCGGTTTCACCTGGCGACGGCCGGGCTGGATCGCCCTGTCCCTGGTGCTCGGCGCCGCCACGCACGTCGGCTGGGACGCCTTCACCCACGAGCACGACGGGTTCGCCTTCCTGCGGATCCCGCTGGTCACCGGCGTCGACGTCGGACGGCTGATCCAGCTCGTCAGCACGGTCGCCGGGGCCGGGATCCTCGCCTGGTGGCTGGTGCGCTGGTACCGCACGGCACCCACCGGCCCGGCGCCGAGGCCCACCCGCCACCGCAAGCCGGTGGTGGCGCTGCTCCTCGTCGGATCGCTGACCGGCGTGCTGACGAGCGTCCTTCCGTTCCTCGCCCACCACGATCCGATGACCCGCGCCGGCGTGGTCGGCAACGCGACCTACCTCGCGGTCACCGGCGCCGGCAGCGGGTTCCTCGCCGCGCTCGTCCTGTACGCGCTGGCCTGGCACGGGCGGCATAGGTCGTTATACACAAGACGGGCCGTTGCGCGAAAGGCCTGACCTGGCAGACAAAAAGACTGAAGATCGCACCGCACGCCAAGATCGGGTGTGACGCTGGACGCATTCACCTTCTCAGGAGGTCAGCATGCCCCCGGCGTCGCTCACGCGAGCACCCCGCGTCCGCCCTTCGGTGGCCGACGCGCTGGACAAAGAGATGCTCCAGGAAGTCGCCTTGGGCTACGAAGACAGCTACAAATGGCGCACGGACGTCGTTGCCAACCAGCTCATGCTTCGTCTGGGGTCGCGCGTCATCGGCCTGGCGCTCCCGGCCGCGCTCGGCGGCGAGCTGAGCCATCGGCTTGCCGCCCACGGTCTTGGGTATCCGATCGCCCCGCTGCCCGGGCCGCGGAGCCGATGGGTCTTCCTCGCCACCCGCCCGGCCGCCGGAATCTTCCAGCCGACCGCCCACTTCGTGTCGTTGCTGGACGCTCCTCAACGGATTCCGCTTCCGCCGAGCCACGTCGCCGGCGAATATCTCAGCTGGATCATTTCGCCGGCTTCGTGCTCGGACGGGATTCCTCCCGCCCCGCCCCTGCTTGCCGTGATCCGGGCCTTGGCGGAGACGCTTTGATGCCGAAAGCTCAGACGGTGAAACCGAGGGCGCGCAGCTGCTCGCGGCCGTCCTCGGTGATCTTCTCCGGGCCCCACGGCGGCATCCAGACCCAGTTGATCCGGAAGTCCTGGACGAGGCCACCGGACGTCAGCGCCGCCGACGTCTGGTCCTCGATGACGTCGGTCAGCGGACAGGCCGCCGACGTCAGGGTCATGTCGATGGTCGCCGTGTTGTCCTGCTCGACGCGGATGTCGTAGACCAGGCCCAGGTCGACGACGTTGATGCCGAGCTCCGGGTCGACGACGTCGCGCATCGCCTCTTCGACGTCCTCGATCTTGGCGAGGTCGAGGTCCTGCTTCGCGGTGGTCTCGGCGTCGAGGTCGGCGGCGGTGCGCCCCTCACGAGTGGCGGTCTCTTCAGTCATGCGCTCTCAGCTCCACTGGTGGTCCGGGCCACGGCGTCCTTGAAGGCCATCCAGCCGAGGAGGGCGCACTTGACCCGTGCCGGGTACTTGGCGACGCCCGCGAAGGCGATGCCGTCCTCCAGCACTTCCTCGTCCGGTTCGACCTTTCCCTTGCCCTGCATCAGTTCGACGAACGCGTCCATGGTGGTGAACGCTTCCTCGAGGGTGTGCCCCACGACGAGATCCGTCAAGACCGACGTCGACGCCTGGCTGATCGAGCAGCCCTGGCCGTCGTAGGAGACGTCGGCGACCTTCCCGTCGTCGAGCTTGACCCGCAGGGTCACCTCGTCGCCGCAGGTCGGGTTGACCTGGAACGACTCGGCGTCGAACGGGTCACGCAGACCGCGCCCGTGCGGGTTCTTGTAGTGGTCCAGGATGATCTCCTGGTACATGCTTTCGAGGTTCACTGCGCCACCCCGAAGAACTTCTGGGCCTCGCGAACACCCGCTACCAGGGCGTCCACTTCGGACAGCGTGTTGTAGAGGTAGAACGACGCGCGCACGGTCGCCTGGGCGTTGCACGCCCGGTGCAGCGGCCACGCGCAGTGGTGGCCGACGCGGACCGCGATGCCGAGGCTGTCGAGCACCTGGCCGGCGTCGTGCGGGTGCACGCCGTCGATCACGAACGACACCGTGGCGCCGCGGTCCACCACGTCGGTCGGCCCGACGATCCGGACACCCGGGATCGCGCCGATGCCTTCGAGGGCCGCCGCGGCGAGCTCGTGCTCGTGCGCCGCGATGCGGTCCATGCCGACGGCCGAGAGGTAGTCGACGGCCGCGCCGAGGCCGATAGCCTGCGACGTCATCGGCACGCCGGCCTCGAACCGCTGCGGCGGCGGCGCGAAGGTGGAGCCCTCCATGCGGACCATTTCGATCATCGACCCGCCGGTCAGGAACGGCGGCATGGCCGACAGCAGCTCGGTGCGTCCATAAAGGACACCGATGCCGGACGGGCCGAGCATCTTGTGCCCGGAGAACACCGCGAAGTCGACGCCCAGCGCGTGGAAGTCGACCGGGAAGTGCGGCACCGACTGGCAGGCGTCGAGCACGGTGAGTGCGCCGACCGCGCGAGCCTTTTCGACCAGCAGCGAGACCGGGTTGACCGTGCCGAGCACGTTGGACTGGTGCGCGAACGCGACCACCTTGGTGCGCGGCGTGATCAGCTCGTCCACATCGGACAGGTCGAGGCGGCCATCGGGAGTCACCTTGAACCACTTCAGCGTCGCCCCGGTGCGCTGGCACAGCTGCTGCCACGGCACGAGGTTCGCGTGGTGCTCCATCTCGGTGATGACGATCTCGTCACCCGGCCCGACCACGAAGCGCGCGGCTTCCGGGCCGGCCGTGGCGGCGTTGCTCATCGAGTACGCGACGAGGTTGATGCCCTCGGTCGCGTTCTTGGTGAACACCAGCTCTTCGGGGTCGGCGCCGACGAACTCCGCGATCTTCGCGCGCGCGGACTCGTAGGCGTCGGTGGCCTCTTCGGACAGCTGGTGCGCACCGCGGTGGACGGCCGCGTTCGACGTGAAGACGTAGTCGCGTTCGGCCTCGAACACCGCGGTCGGACGTTGGGACGTCGCCCCGGAGTCCAGGTACACCAAGGGTTTCCCGTCGCGGACGGTGCGCGACAGGATGGGGAAGTCGGCCCTGAGGGCCGCCACGTCGAGTGGCAGAGAGCTGGCCGAGGTGGTGGTCATCGGGCCGACTCCTCTCGTTCTCGGTGTGTACTGGCGAAAGTCAGAGTGCGGCGGGCTCGGGCTTGCCGACGTACTTGACGTAGCCGTTCTCCTCCAGCTCGTCCGCCAGCTCCTTGCCGCCCGACTCGACGATCTTGCCGCCGGCGAAGACGTGCACGAAGTCCGGCGTGATGTGCCGCAGGATCCGCGTGTAGTGCGTGATCAGCATGACGCCGACCTCACTGGAAGCCTTGTACGCGTTGACACCCTCGGAGACGACGCGCAGGGCGTCGACGTCCAGGCCGGAGTCGGTCTCGTCGAGGATGGCGAACTTCGGCTTGAGCAGCGCCAGCTGCAGGATCTCGTGGCGCTTCTTCTCGCCGCCGGAGAAGCCCTCGTTGACCGAGCGCTCGGCGAACTCCTGCGAGATCTCTAGCTTGCCCATCTCCTCCTTGACCTCCTTGACCCAGTGGCGCAGCTTGGGGGCCTCGCCACGGACCGCGGTGGCCGCGGTGCGGAGGAAGTTGGACATGGACACGCCGGGCACCTCGACCGGGTACTGCATGGCCAGGAACAGGCCGGCGCGGGCGCGCTCGTCGACGCTCATCTCGAGCACGTTCTCGCCGTCGAGCAGCACCTCGCCGGAGGTCACCTGGTACTTCGGGTGACCGGCGATCGCGTAGGACAGGGTGGACTTGCCGGAGCCGTTGGGGCCCATGATCGCGTGCGTCTCGCCCGACTTGATCGTCAGGTTCACGCCCTTGAGGATCTCCTTGGCGCCTTCGTCGGTGTCGACCGAGGCGTGCAGGTCCTTGATTTCCAGGGTAGCCATTTCTTCGTTTCCTAAGTCAGAGAGCGGTCAGGCGCCAACGGCTTCGAGCTCGGCCTCGATCGCGGCTTCGAGGCGCTCGCGCACCTCGGGGACGTCGATCTTCACCAGGATCTCGTGGAAGAACCCGCGCACGACCAGACGGCGGGCGGCTTCTTCGGCGATCCCGCGCGACTGGAGGTAGAACAACTGCTCGTCGTCGAACCTTCCCGTCGCGCTCGCGTGGCCGGCGCCTTCGATCTCGCCGGTCTCGATCTCGAGGTTCGGCACGGAGTCCGCGCGCGCACCCGGCGTGAGCACCAGGTTGCGGTTGAACTCGTAGGTGTCGGTCGACTCGGCCGCGGCACGGATCAGCACGTCGCCGATCCAGACCGTGTGCGCGCCCTCGCCCTGCAGCGCGCCCTTGTAGCCCACGCGCGACTTGCAGTTCGGCACCGCGTGGTCGACGAAGAGGCGGTGCTCCTGGTGCTGGCCGCCGTCGGCGAAGTAGACGCCGAGCATGTCGACGTCGCCGCCCTTGTCGGTGAAGGTCGCCGTCGGCGAGACGCGGACCAGGTCACCGCCCAGGGTGATCACGGTGTGCCGCAGCGCGGCGTCGCGGCCCAGCTTCAGGTGCTGCTCGGAGACGTGCACCGCGTCGTCGGCCCAGTCCTGGACGCTGACCACGGTGACCTTGGCGCCGTCACCGATCACGAACTCGACGTTGTCGGCGTAGGTGCCGGAGCCGACGTGGTCGAGGACGACGACGGCTTCGGCGAACGCCTCTGCGCGGACCTGCAGGTGCCCGTAAGCCACCTTGTCCTCGCCCGGGCCGTGGATGCGCAGCACCGACGGCTTGGACGCCTTCGTCTCCTTCGGCACCGTCACGACGGTGGCCTGGGTGAACGAGGAGTACGCCTGCGCGGCGATGCGGTCGCTCGGGACACCCGCGGCGCCCAGCCGCGAGTCGTCGCGGCCGACGGTCTCGATGGTGAGCTCGGGGGCCGCGTCGGCTTCCAGCGTGATCTCGCCGGTGGCGACCGCGCTGCCGTCGTGCAGGCCGCGCAGCCGCTTCATCGGCGTGAAGCGCCAGTTCTCCTCACGGCCGCCCGGGACCTCGAAGGCCTCGACGTCGTAGGAGGTGAAGCGCTCCGCGCGGGAGGCCGCCGGAATGACGGCCCCCTCGCGAAGCGACTCCGAAACATTGTTCTCGGTAACCGACATGACTAGCCGACGGACCCTTCCATCTGGAGCTCGATCAGGCGGTTCAGCTCGAGCGCGTACTCCATCGGCAGCTCGCGCGCGATGGGCTCGACGAACCCGCGCACGATCATCGCCATCGCCTCGGCCTCGTCGAGACCGCGCGACATCAGGTAGAACAACTGCTCTTCGCTGACCTTCGACACCGTGGCCTCGTGGCCCATGGACACCTCGTCGTTGCGGATGTCCACGTACGGGTAGGTGTCCGAGCGCGAGATCGTGTCCACCAGCAGGGCGTCGCAGACGACGCTGGACCGCGAGTGGTGCGCCCGCTTCGCCACGCGGACCAGGCCGCGGTAGGAGGTGCGGCCGCCGCCGCGCGCCACCGACTTCGACACGATCGTCGAGGAGGTGTACGGCGCGAGGTGCTCCATCTTGGCGCCCGCGTCCTGGTGCTGGCCCTCGCCCGCGAACGCGACCGAGAGGACCTCACCCTTGGCGTGCTCGCCCATGAGGAAGACCGACGGGTACTTCATGGTCACCTTGGAACCGATGTTACCGTCGATCCATTCCATGGTCGCGCCCTCTTCGCACTTGGCGCGCTTGGTGACCAGGTTGTAGACGTTGTTCGACCAGTTCTGGATGGTCGTGTAGCGGCAGCGGGCGCCCTTCTTGACGATGATCTCCACGACCGCCGAGTGCAGCGAGTCGGACTGGTAGATCGGCGCCGTGCAGCCCTCGACGTAGTGCACGTACGCACCTTCGTCGACGATGATCAGGGTGCGCTCGAACTGGCCCATGTTCTCGGTGTTGATCCGGAAGTAGGCCTGCAGCGGGATGTCCACGTGCACGCCCTTCGGCACGTAGATGAACGAGCCGCCGGACCAGACCGCCGTGTTCAGCGCGGAGAACTTGTTGTCGCCGGCCGGGATGACCGAGCCGAAGTACTCCTCGAACAGCTCCGGCTGCTCCTTGAGCGCCGTGTCCGTGTCCAGGAAGAGCACGCCCTGCTTCTCGAGGTCCTCGCGGATCGAGTGGTAGACGACCTCGGACTCGTACTGGGCCGCGACACCGGCGACGAGGCGCTGCTTCTCCGCCTCGGGGATGCCGAGCTTGTCGTACGTGTTCTTGATGTCCTCGGGCAGGTCTTCCCAGCTCGCAGCCTGCTTCTCGCTGGAGCGGACGAAGTACTTGATGTTGTCGAAGTCGATCCCGGAGAGGTCGGCCCCCCAGTTGGGCATGGGCTTCTTCTCGAAGAGCTTGAGCGCCTTCAGTCGCGCTTCGCGCATCCACTCCGGCTCGGACTTCTTCCCGGAGATGTCGGTGACGACATCCTCGTTCAGCCCGCGACGGGCGCTGGCGCCCGCCTCGTCGGAGTCGGCCCAGCCGAACGCGTACTTGCCAAGGGACTCGATGGTCTCTTCCTGGCTCAGTGGCGCGGTGGTGGGAGTGCGCTGCTCGGCAGCGGCAGTCATGCGGGTTTCCCTCCATTCGGGATCCGTGCTTCGCGCCCAGAGGGCACCGTGCTTCCCGGCTCGGGATGGGCCGGGTTACCCGTCGTGACGGGCACGTGCGTGGTGCACGCGGAGTCACCGCGTGCGATGGTCGCCAGCCGCTGGACGTGGGTGCCCAGCAGCTTCGCGAACGCCTCCGTCTCGGCCTCGCACAGCTGCGGGAACTCCGCGGCCACGTGGGCGACCGGACAGTGGTGCTGACAGAGCTGCGCTCCGACCGTCTGACCCGGCGCCGGAGCACCGACCTGACGGGTCGACGCAGCGTAGCCCTCCCTGGTCAGAGCGGTCGCCAGGGCCTCCGCGCGTGCCGCCGGATCACTCGATCCGGTGATCGCCGGGCGGTGGGGCTCGACCAGCGAGGCGACACGACGCTCGGCGAAGGCGCGTACGGCGTCTTCACCGGCGTGCTCGGCGAGGAAACGGATGGCGGAGACGGCCAGGTCGTCGTAGGCGTGCCCGAAGCGGGCGCGGCCGGACTCGGTCAGCAGGAAGAGCTTGGCCGGACGGCCCCGGCCCCGGGGACCACGCCGGGGCGCGTCCCTCGTCTCGGCTTCGCCATCCGAAAGAAGCGCGTCGAGGTGCCGGCGGACGGCGGCCGGGCTGATCCCGAGCTGCTCCGCGACCACGACGGCGGTCATGGGACCCTGTTCCAGGAGCAGCCGCGCGACCTCGTGCCGGGTCTTGCCCTCGGCGCTGACCTGCGACGGAACGTGCGGGAGTGCGGCGCGGGGCATGTCGCCGCCCACCTGCTCACCCGCCTCCGTCTTTTTCACAACACAAGTGTGTCTTATTTCCCGGCGGTCGGCAAAGGCGGGGTGCCGGGCAGTGACCCGACTCACTCCGGGGCGGACCGATACCCTGCACGCGTGGCTGTGGGTGAACATCCTGCGCGGCAGGAGCGGGAAACGGACGTGCGCACCGAGGGTGCCCACGCGGTGACGCTTTCGCCCATCCGCCCGCTGGAGCCGCTCCCCCTTGAAGCCGACGAGCAGCGCGGGCTGAACGTCGTCCGCCGGTTCGGCACGGTCGGCTCGCTCTTCCTCGCCCTCGGCTCGCTCGGCGCCGGCGCCGCCCCGGTGATCAACCCGGTGCAGGAGATCCCGGTGCTGCGGCTGTTCACCCGCATCCCGACGGTGTCGCTGGCGATCGCCATCTCCGGCATGGGCATCCTGGTGCTGAGCTGGCTGATGCTCGGCAAGTTCGCCCGGCCCGACCGCGCCCGGCTCGCGTCGCAGGGCCAGCTGGCGCGCACCATCGCGCTGTGGGTGCTGCCGCTGCTGGTCATCCCGCCGCTGTTCTCCCGCGACGTCTACAGCTACCTCGCGCAGAGCGAGATCGTGCACCGCGGCATGGACCCGTACGTCCTCGGCCCGGCGCAGGCGCTCGGTGTCGCCGACCCCTACACCGCGGGCGTGTCGAACATGTGGCGCGAGACGCCGGCGCCGTACGGGCCGCTGGTGCTGCGCCTCGGCGGCTGGCTCGCCCCGCTGGCCGGCAACAGCATCGCGGTCGGCGTGCTGCTGCAGCGCGTGCTCGCGCTCGCGGGTGTGGTCCTCATCGTCTGGGCCCTGCCGCGGCTGGCCCGCCGGTTCGGCGTCCAGCCCGCGACCGCGTTGTGGCTCGGCGCCCTGAACCCGCTGCTGATCTTCCACTTCGTCGCCGGCGCCCACAACGACGCGCTCGCCGTCGGCCTGATGCTCGCCGGGCTGGAGGTGGGCATCCGGAAGCTGCCGATCCGGGTGAAGGGCGACACACCCCCGCCACTCGCGCGGGGCGAGCTCCTCTACATCGGGCTGGGCGTGGCGATCATCACCCTCGGCGTCGCGGTGAAGGTGCCCGCGGTGCTCGCGCTGCCGTTCTTCGCGGTGATGGTCGCGCGCCGCTGGCACGGCCGGCTGAAGGACCTGTTCCTGGCCGGGGCGCCGATGGCGGCGTGGTTCGGCGTGGTGCTGGCCGCCGTCTGCTTCGGCTCCGGGCTGGGCTTCGGCTGGGTCGGCGCGACGTTCAACACACCCGGCCTCGTCCGCGCGTGGATCTCCCCCACGGCCGAGCTGGCCAACCTGTCCGGTGTCCTCGGCATCGCGCTCGGGCTGGGCAACCACACCAACGCCCTGGTGCCGATCCTCGGCGCGCTCGGCTACCTCATCGCCGTCGCCATCACCGTCAAGTTCCTCTGGGACAGCTTCAAGTGGCGCTACCGGCCCATCATCGGGCTCGGCGTCTCCCTGGGCGCGGTGATGATCCTGCAGATCAACCTGCAGCCCTGGTACGTGCTGTGGGCGGTGATCCCGCTCGCCGCGGCCGCCGGGACGTCCCGGTTCCGGGTCGCCGCGACGGTGCTGTCCGCGGCCCTGCCGTTCCTGCTGCCGCCGACCGGCAGCACCTTCGACGGCCGCCCGTACGTGCTGCCGTTCGCCTACGTCGCGGCGATCGTCGTGTGCGGCGCGGGAATGCTGATCGTGCGGCGGCTGGCTCCCGTGTTGCTGTCCAGGCCGTCCCCGCGGCTGCCCGCGCATGCCGACGCCGTATCGTGACCCGATGTGAGTGCCCCCGCCGTCGAGATCACCGGGCTGGTGAAAAGCTACGGCTCCACCCGCGCGGTCGACGGTCTCGACCTGCGGATGGAGCGCGGCAGCCTGCTCGCCCTGCTCGGCCCGAACGGGGCCGGCAAGACCACCACCGTCGAGGTCTGCGAAGGCTTCCGGCGGCCTGACGGCGGCACCGTCCGCGTGCTCGGCCTCGACCCCGTGCGACAGTCGGCCGACCTGCGCCCCCGCGTCGGGATCATGCCCCAGGGCGGCGGCGCGTACCCGGGTGTGCGGGCCGACGAGATGCTCCGCCTGGTCGCCTCCTGCGCCGCGTCCCCGCTCGACCCGGCCTGGCTGCTGGACGTCCTCGGGCTGGCCTCGGTACGGCGGACGCCGTTCAAGCGCCTCTCCGGCGGGCAGCAGCAGCGGCTTTCCCTGGCCTGCGCGCTGATCGGGCGCCCGGAGCTGGTGTTCCTCGACGAGCCGACGGCGGGCATGGACCCGCAGGCCCGCCGGCTGGTCTGGGACCTGCTGGGCGCGCTGCGCGCCGACGGCGTCTCGGTGCTGCTGACCACGCACCTGATGGAGGAGGCCGAGGCGCTGGCCGACACAGTGGTGATCGTCGACCACGGCAAGGTCGTCGTCTCCGGCGCGCCCCAGTCGCTGACCATGGACGAAACCGGCGCGGCCGGGCTGCGCTTCAAGGCCCGCACGCGGCTGGACACCGAGCTGCTGACCGCGGCGCTGCCGGAGGGGTACGCCGTGCGCGAGTCGGCGCCGGGCACCTACGTGGTGGTCGGCTCGGTCGACCCGCAGGTCGTCTCGACGGTGACCGCCTGGTGCGCGCAGCAGGGTGTCCTGCCCGAAGAGCTGCAGGTCGGCAAGCGGACGCTCGAAGAGGTCTTCCTCGAGCTGACCGGACGGGAGCTGCGCGCGTGACCTTTCCGGCCGGCACGTTCACCCCGGCGCCCGGGCGCGGCTCGCTCGGGCGCATGCTGCGCACGCACGCGCGGATCGAAGCGAGCCTGACCCTGCGCCACGGCGAGCAGGTGCTGCTGACCCTGCTCATCCCCCTGGCGCTGCTGATCGGCCTGTCCCTCTTGGACATCCTGCCCGCGGCCCAGCTCGGCTCGGCGTCCAAAGTGGACTGGATCACCCCGCGCATCCTGGCGCTGGCGGTGATGTCCTCGGCGTTCACCGGCCAGGCGATCGCCCTGGGCTTCGACCGGCGTTACGGCGTGCTGAAGCGCCTCTCGGCGACGGCGCTGCCGCGGTGGCTGCTGGTGGCGGGCCGGGTGGCGGCGGCGCTGGTCGTCGTGGCCCTGCAGTCGGTGATCATCGGCGTGGTGGCGGCGTTCCTCGGCTGGTCGCCTTCGCCGGCCGGGCTGGCTTCGGCGATCCTGCTGCTGGTGCTGGGAACGCTGGCGTTCGGGGCGCTCGGCGTGCTGCTCGGCGGCGCCCTGCGCGCGGAAGCCGTGCTGGCGCTGGCGAACGTCGTCTGGTTCATCCTGCTGCTGGCGGGCGGCATCCTGCTGGCGCCTTCCGCGCTGCCTTCCGGGCTCGCGGTGGTGGTCGAGCTGCTGCCGTCGGGAGCGCTGGCCGAGGGCATGCGGGCGGCGCTGGTCGACGGCGCGTTCGCGCCCGGGCCGATGGCGGTGCTGGTGGTGTGGGCGGTTCTCGCGGGAGCGCTGGCTTCCCGCACGACGAAGCTGACCTGACCCGGCACCGGCGGCGGGCCCTACCACAGCGGCGACGGCGTACCTGGGCAAGGCGAGCAGAAGGTGATCGCCTACCTGGGCGGCCGGCGCGCGGGAGTCACCTCGACGGCGATCCTTCCGCTGCCCCAGGACTGGCCGTCTGCTGGGCGATCTCGGACCGCGCGGTGCCCGGCGCGATGGGCCGCGCCCGACCTTCGGTGCCGGTCATCGATGACCTAGGTCCCTTGCGCCGGCGACGCCGTTCTGGACGCCGGGACCTGCCGAAAGCCGCTTTTCCGCGCGCTCTACCATCGGTGTCGTGCCGTTCACCAGCCTCGTCGCCCGCCTGCCGTTTCCCTCCGCCGCCGTGCAGCGGGCCGTCGGGATCGCCGCGGTGCTCGCGCAGGCGCTGATCGGCGTCACCGGCTCCGTCGTGCGCGTCACCGGGTCCGGCCTCGGCTGCCCGACCTGGCCGCAGTGCGTCGCCGGCAGCCTGGTGCCGGTGAACCACCCCGGCGTCCACGCGCTCAACCAGTGGATCGAGTTCGGCAACCGGATGCTGACCGGGGTGGTCATCGCCGTCGCCGCGATCGCCGTCCTCACCGCGTGGCGGGTCCAGATCGACCACCCGTCCCGCAAGCGCCTGGTGAAGCTCGCCTGGACGATGCCCGGCGGCGTGGTGCTGCAGGCCGTCGTCGGCGGCATGACCGTGCTCGCGAAGCTCGAGTGGTGGACCGTCGCGATCCACTTCCTCGCCACCACTCCCCTGGTCTGGCTGGCCGTCCTGCTGCTGCGCGCGTTCCGCGAAGGCGACGAACCCGCCCGGTCGCTGGTCCCGCCGTCCGGGCGCAAGCTGCTGGTGGCGCTCGCCGTGGTCATGTGGCTCGTGCTCGCGGCCGGCACCACCGTCACCGGCGCGGGCCCGCACAGCGGCGACATCAACACCCACCGCCTCGCTGTCCCGGTCGAGTCGCTCGCCCAGGTCCACGGCGGGCTGCTGGTGCTGTACCTGCTGCTGCTCGCGGTGTTCGGCTTGCAGCTGATGCGCGTCAACGCGCCGAAGAGCCTTTGGCAGCGCTACACCTGGGTCTGGGTGGTCGCCGTCGCGCAGGGCGGGCTGGGTTCGCTGCAGTACGCGCTGGGCGTGCCCGAGGCCATGGTCTCCTTCCACGTCCTCGGCGCGATGGCGGTCATCGTCGCGACGGCGACGTTGTGGACCGGCAGCCGCGACCGCGGCCCCGTCGTCTCGCTGACGGCCGCGCCGAAGCAACCGGAACTCGCCACCACCTGAGCAACCGTCGGCCACGCCGTCGTAACTCGCTACCGCTACGGTCTGGGCCATGACCTCGCGCGCCGCACCCAAGCCGCTGATCTCCCACCGCCGCGGCACCGGCGAGATGATCGTGCTGAAGACGTTCCTCCTGGTGCCGTTCGTGGCGTTGCTCGTCGCGGTCCCGCTGGTCTGGGGCTGGGGCATGAGCTGGGTCGACCTGGTCCTCGCCGCGGTGTTCTACGTGTTCGCGACGCTCGGGGTGACGGTCGGCTACCACCGCTACTTCACCCACGGCGCGTTCAAGGCGAACCGGCCGCTGCGGATCGTGCTGGCCGTCGCGGGCAGCATGGCGGTGCAGGGCTCGGTGATCTTCTGGGTGGCCAGCCACCGCCGGCACCACGCGTTCGCCGACCGCGAGGGCGACCCGCACTCCCCGTGGCTGTTCGGCACGTCGCCCTCGGCACTGCTGCGCGGCTTCTGGCACGCGCACATGGGCTGGATGTTCGGCCGCGAGGTGACCAACGCCGACCGGTTCGCGCCGGACCTGGTGGCGGACGCGGACCTGCGGGTGGTGAACCGCTACTTCTGGCTGTGGATCACGCTGAGCCTGGCCCTCCCGGCGGTCCTGGGCGGCCTGCTGTCGTGGTCGTGGTGGGGCGTCGTGACGGCGTTCTTCTGGGCCGGCCTGGTGCGGATCGCGTTCCTGCACCACGTGTCGTGGTCGGTCAACTCGATCTGCCACCTGATCGGCGAGCGCCCGTTCGCCAGCCGCGACAAGGCGGCGAACTTCTGGCCGCTGGCGATCCTGTCGATGGGCGAGTCCTGGCACAACTCGCACCACGCCGACCCGACCTGCGCGCGGCACGGGGTGCTGCGGGGCCAGGTGGACGTCTCGGCGCGGGTGATCCGGACCTTCGAGCAGCTGGGCTGGGCCAGCGACGTGCGGTGGCCGCGGGCGGACCGGCTGGCCGCGAAGCGCGCCTGAGCTTCCGCCCAGTGGAAACGCGGCTGGCCGATTCGCCGCGCTTGAACTGAGCTGGGCGCGCCTGAACCGCGCGAACCCGTGGAGTCCCGATGACCGCACCCACCCTGCTGCTCGTCCACGGCGCCTGGCACGGCTCCTGGTGCTGGGAGCCCGTCCGGACGCGGCTGGCCGCCCACGGGTTTCCCGTGGTGACCGTCGACCTGCCCAGCGTCGCGCCCCCGGCCGTGCGGCCCGGGCTGCACGACGACGCCCGCGCGGTGCGCGAAGCCCTCGACACGATCGACGGGCCCGCGGTCGTCGTGGCCCACTCCTACGGCGGGGCGCCGGTGAGCGAAGGCGCGGCGGGCGCGTCCCAGGTCACGCACCTCGTGTACGTCACGGCTTTCCAGCTCGACGAGGGTGAGTCGCTCCTCGGCACGGTGGGCGGGCAGCCACCGTCGTGGTGGAAGGTCGACGGTGACCTCTTCAGCCCGTTGACGCCGCAGGAGATCTTCTTCGGCGACGTCGATCCGGAGGTCGCCGCGGAAGCGGTAGCCCGGCTGCGGCCGCAGAGCTACGCGGCCGCCCGCGAGACGCTCACGGCGGCCGCGTGGAAGACGGTGCCCAGCACGTACGTCGTGTGCGAAGACGACAACGCCATTCCCGTGTTCGCCCAGGAAGCCATGGCGCGGCGGGCCGGGCACGTCGAGCGGCTGCCGTCGTCGCACTCGCCGTTCCTGTCGCACCCGGCGGAGCTGACGGCGATCATCGAGGCCGCCGCCGGTCAAGCCAGCTGCTGCCGCACCGCCGAGGCGAACCGCATCGCGGCCGCCGGGTCGGTCTGGCGGAAGCCCAGCGACGGCTCGGTCAGCTCCAGCTCCAGCAGCAACGGCTTGCCGTCCGCGCCGCGGACCAGGTCCACCCGGGCGTACAGCAGCTCCGCCCGCAGGATGCCCAGCAGGCCCGACGCCGCGTCCAGCACGTCCTCGGCCAGCGCCACGGCGTCCGCCGGCGGCTCGGCCGCCGCCAGCTTCTCCGACAGGTACAGCCCCGACTCGTCCAATGTGGACCCGAGCATCGCGCCCTTCGTGAACGCGTGGGAGTAGATGCCGCCGAAGTAGGACAGGGCCAGCTCGCCCTCGGTGTCCACACTGGACTGGTACGGCTGGACCATCGCCGTGTGCCCCTCGGCGTGCAGCGCCGCCACGTGCTCGGCCGCGTCGGCGCCGGCGTCGAACCGGGCCGCTCCGCGGGAACCCGCGCCGACCGACGGCTTGACCACGTACGCCGACTTCGGGAACTTCGCCGGTTCGCCCGGCCCGACCAGTGTGGTCGGGACGACCGCCACCCCGGCGTCCAGCAGCTCCGCCAGGTACGACTTGTCGGTGTTCCAGCGCACCACCGGGGCCGCGTTGAAGAGCGCGGGCACCGACTCGCACCACGACAGGAACTCCGCGCGGCGGGAGGCGTAGTCCCACGTGGCCCGCAGGATCACCGCGTCGGCCGCGCCGAAGTCGACGCGAGAGTCGTCCCAGGCCGCCCACGAGACGTCGAAGCCCAGAGCGGTCAGGGCGGGCACCACGGCGTCGTCGTCGCCGTCGCCGGACGGGAGCTCCGCGCAACCGACCAGGATCGCGGTGCGGCTCACCGGCCGGCCATCTTGCGGCGGTGCTCCGGGCCGATCTTCGTGGCCTGCACGGTCTCGGCGTCCCACGACGCGGCTTCGAGGTCTTCGACCGCCTCGACCAGCGCCTCGCCGGTCGCCACCGACGCCACCACGACGTCGCCGAGCGCGCCGTCCGCGCCGACCAGCACGACCCGGGCCCCGGCCCGGCCGATGTTCTCGACCACCGCGCGGGACGGCTTGCCGTGCGCCTTCACGAACTTGCGCGCCGCGCCCAGCTGAGCGCCGGACGGCGGGGCGACGGTCTCAGAAGTTTCCTCAGCCACGTCCCGAACCATAACCAACCCGCGGCCGGAACGCGGAACAGCGTGGCGTCGGCCATAGTTGTGCCCGGGAGAACCGACTCGAGGAGGACCCATGCCCACCGCAGTGCAGGTGACGAAGACCGGCGGCCCGGAGGTGCTCACCACGGCCGATGTGGACGTCCCGGCGCCGCAGGCCGGCGAGCTGCTGGTCGACGTCGCCGCCGCCGGGGTGAACTACATCGACACCTACCAGCGTCAGGGCATCTACCCGATCGACCTGCCGTTCGTGCTCGGCCTCGAGGGCGCGGGCACGGTCGCCGAAGCCGGCGCCGGCAGCGGCTTCGCCCCCGGCGACCGCGTCGCGTGGCAGGGCTCGCTCGGCAGCTACGCGGCCCGCAAGATCGTGCCGGCCGCTATCGCCGTCAAGGTCCCCGAAGCCGTCTCCCTGGAGACCGCCGCCGCCACGATGCTGCAGGGCATGACCGCGCACTACCTGGTCGCGTCCACGTTCGAGGTCAAACCGGGCCACGACGTGCTGGTGCACGCGGCCGCGGGCGGGGTCGGCCTGCTGCTCGTCCAGCTGGCGAAGGCGCGCGGCGCCCGCGTGATCGGCACCGTGTCGACCGAGGAGAAGGAGAAGCTCGCCCGCGAGGCCGGCGCCGACGAGGTCATCCGCTACGACCGCGACGACTTCACGAAGCTCACCCGCGACCTGACCGGCGGCGCCGGGGTCGACGTCGTCTACGACGGGGTCGGCAAGGACACGTTCGACGGCAGCCTCGCCAGCCTCAAGGTCCGCGGCCTGCTCGCCCTGTTCGGCGCCTCCAGCGGCCCGGTGCCCCCGGTCGACCCGCAGCGCCTCAACTCCGGCGGCTCCCTCTACCTGACCCGCCCGACGTCCGCGCACTACACGCGCAGCCGCGACGAGATCGACTGGCGGTCGAAAGAGCTGTTCGACGCCGTCGTGGCGGGCGACCTCACCGTCCGGGTCGGCGGCAAGTACCCGCTCGCCGACGCCCGGAAGGCGCACGAAGACCTTCAGGGCCGCCGGACGACGGGCAAGCTGCTGCTCATCCCCTGACCCGAGCACCCCAATGTGGCCTTGGGTGCGTCTGACGCACCGAAGGCCACATCGGGTGCGTTCAACGCACCGAAGGCCACATTGGGGCGGGTGGGACTCAGCCCTTGTCGGTCGGCACCGCGACGGCGTCGGTGACGAAGACGAGCGTCTCGTTGGGCTTGATGCCCTGGCCACCCTGGCCGTACCCGAGGTCCGGCGGGATGATCAGCAGGCGGCGGCCGCCCTGCTTGATGCCGACCAGGCCCTGGTCCCAGCCCGGGATCACCATGCCGGCGCCCAGCTGCAGGTCGAACGGCTCACCGCGGTCGAACGAGCTGTCCAGCTTCTGCTTGTCCGACCAGGTCACCAGCGAGTAGTTCATCTTCAGGTTCTGGCCGGCCTTCGCGCCGTTGCCGGTGCCCTCGGACAGGTCCTTCGTGATCAGCTTCTTCGGCGGGTCGCAGTTGTCGGGAATGGTGATCGTCGGCGCTTCGCCGAACTTCCCCGTCGTCTTGACGTCGTCCGCGGTGCACTCACGGCCCTTGCTCTGGGTCGCCTGAGCGGCGTCCGACGACGGGACCGGCGGGCCCGCGGGGGCGGCCGTCTCGGTCTTGGCGTCCTGGCCACACGCGGCCAGCGACAGCGCCGCCGCGGCGACGACCACGATCTTCCCGATTTTCTGCATGCCGGGCACCCTAGCCAAGCACGGAGAGTGCCGGTACTTCGTCACCGGTCCGGACCACACCGAGTCGCCGGGTCGCCCGCGTCAGGGCCACGTACAGGTCGTTGAGCCCGCGCGGCGAGCCCGCCACGACCTCGTCCGGTGCGACGAGCACCACCGAGTCGAACTCCAGGCCCTTCGAACGCTCGACGGTCAGCACGCTCAGCCGTTCGTCCCGGTCGGCGAGCCACGCCGAAACCTGCTCGAGACGCCCGGAGGGCACCAGCACCGCCACCGTGCCGCCGTCCACTTCGGACAGCTCGCGGGTCACCAGCTCCGGCAGCGCGTGCTCGAGGGAAGCGGGGTTCGCCGACCACGGCGGCACTCCCGTCTCCCGCACCGACGACGGCGCCGACAAGGCGGGATCCACCTCGGCCAGCACCCGCGCCGCGACCGCCATGATCTCGGCCGGCGTGCGGTAGTTCACGGTCAGCTGCTCCAGCCGCCACCGGTCCGCGACGTACGGCGAGAGCACCTCGTCCCACGACCGCGCGCCCCCGGCCGCGCCGGTCTGCGCGACGTCGCCGACCAGCGTCATCGACCGGTTCGGCGAGCGGCGCATCAGCAGCCGCCAGTCCATCGCCGAGAGCTCCTGGGCCTCGTCGACGATCACGTGCCCGAACGTCCAGGTCCGGTCCTGCGCCGCGCGCTGGGCCGCGGTCAGCTCGCTGCGCTCGACCTGGCGCTCGGCGAACAGCTCGGCGTCGAGGACGTCGGAGACGCGCAGCAGCTCCTCGTCGATGATCTCTTCGTCCTGTTCGAGGATGTCGAGCACACCCTCGGCGTACGCGCGGTCTTCGCGCTCACGGCGTTTGCGCTCGACGCGGGCCTCGGTGTCGTCGACGCCGATCAGCTCGGCCAGCTCGTCGAGCAGCGGCACGTCCGCGGGGGTCCACTTCGTGTCGCGGCCGCTCTCCAGCAGCGCGCGCTCGTCGGCGGACAGCAGCTTCCCGGCGGCGCTCGTGAGGCGTTCGCGGTCGGCGAACAGGTCGTCGAGTACCCCTTCGGGGGTCAGCACCGGCCACAGCTCGTTCACCGCCTTCGCGACGTTCTCGTCCGCGGCCAGCTCGGCGCGGATGTCCTGGAGGTCCTGGCCGTCGAGCAGGTCGTCCCCGAGCTTCCGCGCGGCCTGGCGCGTCAGCGCGTCCAGGACGTCGGAGACGAACAGGCGCCGCGCCGGGTTGTGCGGGCGGCGCGACCGGCGGGCGCGGGTGCGGGCGTCGGCGCACGTCTTGCGGTCGAGCCGCAGGACGTCGTGCTCGTACTCGATCTCCACCACCGGCTCGGGCACCCGCTGGCGGTCGCGGACGGCGGTGGCGAGCACCTCGGCCAGCACCAGCCGGCCCTTGACCTCCGACGTCTCCTTCGGCTCGGCGCCGTCGGCGTCCAGGCCCGGGTAGAGCTGCCCGATCGTGGCGAGCAGCACGCCGGTCTCGCCGAGCGACGGCAGCACCTGGCCGATGTAGCGCAGGAAGGTGCTGTTGGGCCCGACGACGAGCACGCCACGCGTGGTGAGCTGCTGGCGGTGGGTGTAGAGCAGGTAGGCCGCGCGGTGCAGCGCGACCGCGGTCTTGCCGGTGCCAGGGCCGCCCTGCACGACCATGACCCCGCCCAGCGGCGCGCGGATGATCCGGTCCTGCTCGGCCTGGATGGTCGCGACGATGTCGCTCATCTCACCCGTGCGCCGCTGTTCGAGCGCGGCCAGCAGCGCGGCCTCGCCGGCCAGGCCGAGGTCCTGGCCCTGGTCGGCGGCGGTGAGGTCGAGGATCTCGTCGTCGAAGCCGGTGACCTTGCGGGTCAGCGACCGCAGGTGCCGCCGCCGGCGCACCCCGTCGGGTGACGCCGCGGTGGCGAGGTAGAACGGCCGCGCGACCGGCGCCCGCCAGTCGACGAGCAGCGGCTTGTAGTCGTCGTCTTCGTCGAACAGCCCGAGCCGGCCGATGTAGGTGGTTTCCTCGGCGCTGCCGGGAACGAAGTCGAGCCGGCCGAAAGCCAGCCCCTGCTCGACCGAGCCGAGCTGGGCCAGCCGGTCGGTGTAGAGGGTCGTGGCGACGTCGCGCTCGGTGCGGGCCTGCGGGGTCCCGCCGGTCTGGCGCAGCGTCTCGTCGAGGCGGCGCTGGGCGTCGACGCGCTCGGCGTCGAGCTTCGCGTAGAGGGTGGTGACGTACGCCTGCTCGCGCGCGAGCTCGGCGGGGAAGCCGTCCGAAGACAAAGATCCTGCTTTCGCCTCAAGGAAAAGAGCCGGTCAAGTCTAACGACCCCGGCGGCGCGATCATTCCGGCCCGAGGGCGCAGTACGGGGAGACCTCGCTGGGGGGCGGGAGGGCGACCGGCAGCACCTTCTCCCCCGGCGCGCACGACACGTCAGCCGGCGGCACCTGCTCGCCACCGGTGATGCGCCCGTCCGGGGCACGGAACAGCACGGTGGCCCCACGGCTGGTCAGCGCGCGGCAGTTCGCGGAGCGGTACCGGACACCACCGGGGACGACGGTGGCGGTCACCGGCGTGAAGCCGCCGAGGGACTCCGGAGACAACCACGTCGCCGGGCCCGGCTCGGGCCGGTCCAGGGCGATGCCGATCCGCTCCCCCGGCAGCAGCAGCGGCACCTCGACCGTCCGGGAGCCCGAGGTCACCGGGATCCGGTAGGCGGCCAGGGTGCTCGTGTTCTCCAGCACAGCCGCGCCCGGTCCCTGTTCGGCGACCCTCACGACGCCGCCGTCCGGCGCCGGTCCCGGGACCGCGGTGATCCGGGCCGGAATGGCGCAGCCGGTGCCGAGCAGCCGGTTCTGGTCCAGCTCGACCCGGCCGCGGCCGAGGAGCACCAGCAGCCCGAGCACGACGACCACGACCGCGCCGAGGCCGATCTTCCGGATCATGTCAGGGGATTCCGGTGCTCGAGCTCGCGACTCGGTGGAGGTCGCCTGCCCGCCCGTAGTACGCCCCCTCGACGACGGAAACCACGATCTGGGCGTCCGGCTGCCAGTAGGCGCGCAGTTCGCCCGCTTCGGCCCGGTAGGGCACCTCCCGCAGCGGCACCCCGCGGTCGGCGAGCACCGCGCCGACCTCGTCGAACGTCACCAGACCGGGGAAGTCGCCGTAGCGGTCGCGGATCACCCGGTTGACCAGCCCGGGCCCGGGATACCGGAGGCGATGGGCCTGCACCGAGAAGTGGGTCCCCGACCAGCGCCCCTCGATCCGCTCCCAGAAGAACTCGACGAGACCGTGGTCACGGAACAGGGAACGCTTCGACGGGTTGTCGCCGTAATCGTCGCCGAACAGCTCCACCACCCGCTCGGGTGACCACGTGTGGTCGGCCCCGAGCACGGTGCCCGACTCGATGACGTCGGCGAAGAACCCCGCCGGGCTCAGAACGGGAGGCCGAGGGTCGGCAGGCCGATCGCCGAGTCGACGGCCAGCGCGACGAACACGATCATCAGGTAGGTGTTCGACCGGTGGAACAGCGCCATCGGCTTGGTCTCTTCCCCGCGGCGGACCGCCGCCTGCAGGCTGTGCGCGTAGAAGAGGAACCAGCCGCCGGCCAGGATGGCGAACGTGCCGTACAGCCAGGACGTCACCGGGAGCAGCAGCAGCGTCCACGCCACCATCACCCACGAGTAGATGACGATCTGCCGGGCGACGTGCTGGGCGGTGGCGACCACCGGCAGCATCGGGACGCCCGCGCGCTCGTAGTCGTCGCGGTACTTCATGCCCAGCGCCCAGGTGTGCGGCGGCGTCCAGAAGAAGATGACGCCGAACATCACGAACGCCGGCCACTGCACGGTGCCGGTGACGGCCGCCCAGCCGATGACCACCGGCATGCAGCCCGCCGCGCCGCCCCAGACCACATTCTGTGACGTGCGCCGCTTGAGGCCGAGCGTGTAGACGAAGATGTAGAAGAGGATCGTCGCGACCGCGAGGATGGCCGACAGCAGGTTCACCGTGAAATAGAGCACGGCGGCCGAGGCGACGCCCAGCACCAATCCGAAGATCAGCGCGCCGCGCCGCGGCACCGAGTCCTTCACCAGCGGCCGGCGCTTCGTGCGGTTCATCACCTTGTCGATGTCCGCGTCGATCACGCAGTTGAGCGCGTTCGCGCTGCCCGCGGCCATCGTCCCGCCGACCAGCGTGGCCAGGACCAGCCACGGCGACGGGATCTGACGGCCGGCGAGGAACATCGCCGGGATGGTGGTGACCAGGAGGAGCTCGATCACCCGCGGCTTCGCCAGTGCGGCGTAGGCGCCGACGACCTGGCGGATGCTTCGCCGGTCACCGTGCGGTCGTTCACCGGTCGGGTGCACGGCGCTGGTGTCGTCACTGCGTCCGTGCGCAGCGTTCACCAACGACATTTCACTCCCTGCGTCAGGTTCGGGGTGGGCCCGCTGCCGGAGGCGTGTGGTGCCGCTGAAAACCGCCGGTGTGAACCCTCGAACGATGTTAGACGTGGTGAATCCCGTGGGTGATCGCGGGTCTGGAACGGGTCCAAGCACTAGGCTGGCCGCGACGGGCCGCGATTACCCCTGCGCACGGCCGCGAGCAGGAATATCGTCCCTTCGGGATCGATTGAGATAGATGTCCGTGCGCACGGGTAACCGGAACGAGGAAGACCAGCCGCAACCATCATGACCGGGAGTTGGAGTTCAGTGTCCGAAACCGCCCCTACCAGCGAGAACAACCCACTCCTCCGGCGTAACGTCCCCGCCGACTGGACCGACACCGACACCCGCGCCGTGGACACCGTCCGGGTGCTCGCCGCGGACGCGGTCGAGAACTGTGGCAGCGGCCACCCCGGCACCGCGATGAGCCTGGCGCCGCTGGCCTACACGCTGTTCCAGCGCACCCTGCGGCACGACCCGAACGACCAGAACTGGCCGGGCCGTGACCGCTTCGTCCTGTCGGCCGGGCACTCGAGCCTGACGCTCTACATCCAGCTGTACCTCGCCGGCTACGGCCTCGAGCTCGAGGACCTCAAGCAGCTGCGCAAGTGGGGCTCGAAGACCCCGGGTCACCCGGAGTACCGCCACACCGACGGTGTCGAGACCACCACCGGCCCGCTGGGGCAGGGCCTGGCGAACGCCGTGGGCATGGCGATGGCCGCCCGCCGCGAGCGCGGCCTGCTCGACCCGGACGCCGCGCCCGGCGAGAGCATCTTCGACCACTACATCTTCGCGATCGCCTCCGATGGCGACATCGAAGAGGGCGTCACCTCCGAGGCCTCGTCCATCGCGGGCCGCCAGGAGCTGGGGAACCTGATCGTCTTCTACGACGACAACAAGATCTCCATCGAGGACGACACGAACATCGCGCTCTCCGAAGACACCGTCGCGCGCTACGAGGCCTACGGCTGGCACACCCAGGTCGTCGAGGGCGGCGAGGACGTCGTCGCGATCGAAGAGGCGATCAAGAACGCGAAGGCCGAGACCGGCCGCCCGTCGTTCATCGCGCTGCGGACCGTGATCGGCTACCCGGCGCCGAAGAAGATGGGCACCGGCAAGGCGCACGGCGCGGCGCTGGGCGGCGAAGAGGTCGCGGCGGTCAAGGAGATCCTCGGCTTCGACCCGGCGCAGTCGTTCCAGGTCGAGGACGACGTCATCAAGCACACCCGCCAGGCGCTCGAGCGCGGCAAGGCCGCCCACGCCGAATGGCAGGAGAAGTACGAGGCGTGGGGCGCCGCGAACCCGGAGCGCAAGAAGATCGGCGACCGGATGGCCACCCGCACGCTGCCCGAGGGCTTCGCCGACAACCTCCCGAAGTGGGAGCCGGACCCCAAGGGCATCGCGACCCGCAAGGCCTCCGGTGAGGTGCTCAACGCCCTCGCCGAGCCGCTGCCGGAGCTGTGGGGCGGTTCGGCCGACCTGGCCGAGAGCAACAACACCACGATGAAGGGCGCCGACTCGTTCGGCCCCGAGAAGGCCGCCACGGACATGTGGGCGGCGAACCCGTACGGCCGGACGCTGCACTTCGGCGTCCGCGAGCACGCCATGGGCTCGATCCTCAACGGGATCGCGCTGCACGGCGGCACCCGCCCGTACGGTGCGACGTTCCTGATCTTCTCCGACTACATGCGCCCGCCGGTCCGGCTGGCCGCGCTGATGAAGGCGCCGGTCACCTACGTCTGGACGCACGACTCGATCGGCCTGGGCGAGGACGGCCCGACGCACCAGCCGATCGAGCAGCTTTCCGCGCTGCGCGCGATCCCGGGCCTCAACGTCGTCCGCCCGGCGGACGCCAACGAGACCGCCTACGCGTGGAAGGCCGTGCTGGAGGACATCCACCACCCGTCCGGCCTGGCGCTCACCCGCCAGAACGTGCCGGTGCTCGAGGGCACCAGCGCCGAAGGCGTCGCCAAGGGCGGTTATGTCCTGGCCGACTCCGACGGCACCCCGGACGTCGTGCTGATGGCCACCGGTTCCGAGGTCCAGCTCGCCGTCGAGGCGAAGAAGACCCTCGAGGCCGACGGCGTCAAGGCACGCGTCGTGTCGATGCCGTGCGTCGAGTGGTTCGACGCGCAGGACGCGGCCTACCGCGAGTCCGTCATCCCGGCCGGGGTGAAGGCCCGCGTGTCCGTCGAGGCGGGCATCGCCCAGTCGTGGCACCGCTTCACCGGTGACGCCGGGGTGAACGTTTCGATCGAGCACTTCGGCGCCTCCGCCGATGCCGCCACACTGTTCCGTGAGTTCGGTTTCACCACGGAGGCAGTCGTCGACGCGGCCCGCCGCTCGATCGCCAACACCAAGAACTGAAGGGGATAGTAATGAGCAACGACAAGCTCGCCGCACTGTCCGAAGCCGGCGTATCGATCTGGCTCGACGACCTCTCGCGCGAACGCCTGAACACCGGCAACCTCGCCGACCTGATCCGCGACAAGCACGTCGTCGGCGTGACGACCAACCCGACGATCTTCGCCAACGCGATGTCGAAGGGCGACGCCTACGACGAGCGGACCCGCGAGCTGGCCGCCCAGGGCGCCGACGTCGAGGCGACCATCCGCGACCTGACCACGACCGACGTGCGCAACGCCGCGGACCTGTTCCGCGACGTCTACACCGCCACGAACGGCGTCGACGGCCGCGTCTCCATCGAGGTCGACCCGCGCCTGGCCAAGGACACCGGCAAGACGGTGGCCGAGGCGAAGGACCTGTGGAAGACCGTCGACCGGCCGAACGTGCTGATCAAGATCCCGGCCACCGAAGAGGGCCTGCCGGCGATCACCGCCACGCTGGCCGAGGGCATCAGCGTCAACGTCACGCTGATCTTCTCCGTCGAGCGCTACAAGAAGGTCATCGAGGCCTACTTCGCCGGCCTGGAGCAGGCGAAGGCCAACGGCCACGACCTGCGCGGCATCCACTCGGTCGCGTCGTTCTTCGTGTCCCGTGTGGACACCGAGATCGACAAGCGCCTGGAGGCCATCGGCTCGGACGAGGCGCTGGCCCTGCGCGGCAAGGCCGCCGTCGCCAACGCGCGCCTCGCCTACGCGGCCTTCGAGGAGCTCTTCGCCACGGATCGCTGGAAGGCCCTCGCGGCCGACGGCGCCCACGCGCAGCGCCCGCTGTGGGCCTCGACCGGCGTGAAGAACCCGGACTACTCCCCGACGCTGTACGTCGACGACCTGGTCGTCAAGGACACCGTCAACACCATGCCGGAGAAGACCCTCGACGCAGTCGCCGAGCACGCCGACCTCCAGGGCGACCGGGTCAGCGGCCACGGCAAGGACGCGCAGCAGGTCTTCGACCAGCTCGAGGCCGTCGGCATCGACATCACCGACGTGTTCCTCGTCCTGGAGAACGAGGGCGTCGAGAAGTTCGAGAAGTCCTGGACGGAACTGCTCGACACCGTCAACGGCCAGCTCGAAAAGGCGAAGGGCTGAAGCACGACATGACGACAGGGGAAAACACCGGCGTCGAGATCGTGGACGCCGCGCTGGCGGAGCGGGCCGCTCCGCTGGCCGAGCGGCTGGTCGCGGACCAGGCCGCGTCGAAGCTGGCGGCCCAGGACGCCACGCTGTGGGGTCCGGACGCCGAGTCCGAGGCGTCGATCCGGCTCTCGTGGACGTCGCTGCACAAGTCGTCCCGGCCGCTGATCGGCGAGATCGAAGCCCTGCGGACCGAGCTGCGGTCCGAGGGTGTCGATCGCGTCGTGCTGGCCGGCATGGGCGGCTCGTCGCTGGCGCCGGAGGTCATCACCGGCACCGACGACGTCGCGCTGACCGTGCTCGACACGACCGACCCGGGCCAGGTCGCCGACGCGCTCGCCGGCGACCTCGAGCGCACGGTGATCGTCGTGTCGTCGAAGTCGGGCGGCACCGTCGAGACCGACAGCCACCGGCGGATCTTCGCGAAGGCGTTCACCGACGCGGGGATCGACGCGGCCCGGCGGATCGTGGTCGTCACCGACCCGGGCTCGCCGTTCCAGGAGCTGTCCGAAAAGGAGGGTTACCGCAAGACCTTCCTTGCCGACCCGCACGTCGGCGGCCGCTACTCGGCGCTGACCGCGTTCGGGCTCGTCCCGGCCGGGCTGGCCGGCGCGGACGTCGCCCGCCTGCTCGACCAGGCCGCCTCGGTGGCCGAGGACCTCGCCGCGGACTCGGTGGACAACCCGGCGGTCAAGCTGGCCGCCGCGTGGGCCGCCGCGCACGAGACCGGCGCCGAGAAGGTCGTTCTGGCCGACTCCGGTTCCGGCATCAAGGGCTTCCCGGACTGGGCCGAGCAGCTGATCGCCGAGTCCACCGGCAAGCAGGGCACCGGGTTGCTGCCCGTCGCGGTCGAGGGCACGGAGGCGCCCGGCTTCGCCGACGCGAAGTCCGACGCCACCCCGGTCGCGGTCGGCGCCCCGAAGGGCGCGGCGAAGATCGCCGTCACCGGCTCGCTCGGCGCGCAGTTCCTGCTCTGGGAGTTCGCCACGGCGCTGGCCGGCCAGCTGCTCGGGATCAACCCGTTCGACCAGCCCGACGTCGAAGCGGCCAAGAAGGCGGCGCGCGCGCTGCTGGACGACCCGGAGAAGCTGAAGGGCGGCGAAGAGCCGTCCACTGTGGATGGACCGGTCGAGATCTTCGGCAGCGACGGGGTTTCCACGGACGGCAGCCTGACCGACGTGCTCCGCGCGTTCTTCGCTTCGGCGCCGGAAGCCGGTTACATCGCGGTGCAGGCCTACCTGGACCGCCTCGACGACGCGTCGACCGAGCTGCTGCGCGGCGAGATCGCCAAGCGCACGCAGCTGCAGACGACGTTCGGCTGGGGCCCGCGGTTCCTGCACTCCACCGGGCAGTACCACAAGGGCGGCCACCAGAACGGGGTCTTCCTGCAGCTGTCCGGCGCCGTCGAGCAGGACCTCGAGGTGCCGGAGCGGCCGTACACCCTGGGGCAGCTGCAGCACGCCCAGGCCCTGGGCGACGGGCAGGTGCTCGCCGAGCACGGCCGCCCGGTGCTGCGCCTGCACCTGACCGACCGGGCCGCGGGCCTCGCGGCCGTCGTCCGCGCGGTACAGGAGGTCGACGCATGACCTGGCGCAACCCGCTGCGCGATCCGCGGGACAAACGGCTCCCGCGCATCGCCGGGCCGTCCAGCCTGGTGATCTTCGGGGTCACCGGCGACCTGGCCCGCAAGAAGCTGATGCCCGCCATCTACGACCTGGCCAACCGCGGGCTGCTGCCCGCGGGCTTCTCGCTCGTCGGGTTCGCCCGCCGCGACTGGGAGCACCAGGACTTCGGCGAGCTCGTGCACGACTCGGTCAAGGCGCACGCGCGCACGCCGTTCAAGGAGTCGGTCTGGAACCGGCTCGCCGAAGGCATCCGGTTCGTCCAGGGCACCTTCGACGACGACGACGCCTTCGACCGGCTCGCGCAGACGGTCAAGGACCTCGACAAGGAACGCGGCACCGGCGGCAACACCGCCTTCTACCTGTCGATCCCGCCCGGCGCGTTCCCGGTGGTGACCAAGCAGCTGGCCCGCTCCGGGCTCGCGAACGCCGACGAGAACACCTGGCGCCGCGTGGTCATCGAGAAGCCGTTCGGGCACGACCTGAAGAGCGCCGAAGAGCTGAACGCGATCGTCAACGACGTCTTCCCCGAGGAGTCGGTGTTCCGCATCGACCACTACCTCGGCAAGGAGACGGTCCAGAACATCCTGGCGCTGCGCTTCGCGAACCAGCTGTTCGAGCCGATCTGGAACGCCAACTACGTCGACCACGTGCAGATCACCATGGCCGAGGACATCGGCCTCGGCGGCCGCGCGGGGTACTACGACGGCATCGGCGCCGCGCGCGACGTCATCCAGAACCACCTGCTGCAGCTGCTCGCCTTCACCGCGATGGAGGAGCCGCTCTCGTTCGAGCCGCGGGCCCTGCGCGCGGAGAAGATCAAGGTGCTCTCGGGCACCAGCGCGATCGGGCCGCTGAGCCAGACCACCGCGCGCGGCCAGTACGCGGGTGGCTGGCAGGGCGGCACGAAGGTGCCGGGCCTGCTGCAGGAAGAGGGCTTCGCGAAGGACTCGAAGACCGAGACCTACGCCGCGGTGACCCTGGAGGTGCAGAGCCGCCGCTGGGCCGGGGTGCCGTTCTACCTGCGCACCGGCAAGCGGCTCGGCCGCCGCGTCACCGAGATCGCCGTGGTGTTCAAGCGGGCGCCGCACCTGCCGTTCGACTCGACGTCGACCGAGGAGCTGGGGCAGAACGCCCTGGTCATCCGGGTGCAGCCGGACGAGGGCATCACGCTGCGGTTCGGCTCCAAGGTGCCGGGGACCACGATGGAGGTCCGCGACGTCACCATGGACTTCGGTTACGGGCACGCGTTCACCGAGTCCTCCCCCGAGGCCTACGAGCGCCTGATCCTCGACGTCCTGCTCGGCGAGCCGTCGCTGTTCCCGGTCAACGAAGAGGTCGAGCTCTCCTGGAAGATCCTCGACCCGGTGCTGGAGCACTGGGCCAAGGAGGGCTCGCCGGAGCAGTACCCGCCGGGCACCTGGGGCCCGCCGTCGGCGGACGAAATGCTGGAGCGCACCGGCCGGAAATGGAGGCGCCCGTGATCATCGACCTGCCGTCCACCACGACTTCGGCGCTCAACAAGAAGCTGGTGGAGATCCGCGAACAGGGCGGGCAAGTCGCGCTCGGCCGGGTGCTGACGCTCGTCATCGTGGCCGACGACGACAGCCACCTCGAGGCGGCGATCGAAGCGGCCAACGGCGCGAGCCGTGAGCACCCGTCGCGGGTGATCGTGGTCGCCAAGGGGGCGCGCACCGCGTCGCCGCGCATCGACGGCCAGATCCGGGTCGGCGGCGACGCCGGCGCGAGCGAGGTCATCGTGCTGCGGCTCTACGGCCCGCTGGCCGCGCAGGGCCAGAGCGCGGTCGTGCCGCTGCTGCTGCCGGACGCGCCGATCGTCACCTGGTGGCCCGGCGCCGGCCCGAAGGACCCGGATAAGGACCCGCTCGGCGAGCTGGCCCAGCGCCGGATCACCGACTCGGCCGCGGAGAAGAGCCCGGTGCGGGCCCTGACCACGCGGGCGAAGGCGTACGTGGCGGGCGACACCGACCTGGCCTGGACGCGCCTGACGCACTGGCGCGCCCAGCTCGTGTCGGCGCTGGACCTGCCGCCGTACGAGAAGGTCACCGCCGCGACAGTGACCGGCGAGGCCGACTCGCCGTCGACCGAGCTGCTGGCCGCGTGGCTGGCGGAGTACCTGAAGGTGCCGGTCAAGCGGGTCAAGAGCTCGGGCGCGGCCGGGATCATCTCGGTGAACCTGGAGCGTCGTTCGGGCGCGGTGGAGCTGCACCGGCCGGACGGCCGCGTCGGCACGCTGACCCAGCCGGGCCAGCCGACCCGGCGGATCGCCCTGCAGCGGCGCAGCACCCAGGACTGCCTGGTCGAGGAGCTGCGCCGGCTCGACCCGGACGAGGTCTACGAGGCGTCGCTGCACGGCCTGGGCAAGATCACGTCCGGTACGAACGGCAAGACCGGCGCGCCGGCCAAGCCCGACGTCACCTCCGCGGGGGCCGCGGCCGCCGCCGAGAAGGCACCGGCTGCCGAGAAAGCGCCGAAGAAGGCGGCTGCGGGGAAGAAGAGCGCTTCATGAGCAAGACCGAGGTGGTCGTCTACGCGAACCAGGACCTGCTGGCGGCCGCCGCGGCCGCCCGGCTGGTCACGCGGCTGGTGGACGTCCAGGCCGCCAAGGGCTCGGCGTCGCTCGTGCTCACCGGCGGCGGCACCGGCATCGCGGTGCTGTCCGAGCTGCGGGCGTCCTCGGCCCGGGACGCGATCGACTGGTCGCGCCTGGACATCTACTGGGGCGACGAGCGGTTCGTCCCGGCGGGTTCGGACGAGCGGAACGAGAAGCAGGCCCGCGAGGCCCTGCTGGACCACGTGCCGCTGGATCCCAAGCGGGTCCACGCGATCGCCGCCTCGGACGGCGAGTTCGGCGACGACGTGGACGCCGCCGCGGCGGCGTACGCGCACGTGCTGGCGGACAACGCGGACCCGGAGGACCACGGCGACGTCCCGTCGTTCGACATCATGCTGCTCGGCCTCGGCGGCGAGGGGCACACGGCGTCGGTGTTCCCGGAGTCCCCGGCGGTGTACGAGACCGAGCGTTCGGTGGTGGCGGTCCGCAACTGCCCCAAGCCGCCGCCGACACGGGTTTCGCTGACCCTGCCGGCGATCCGGCGGGCGCGGGACGTCTGGCTGATGACGGCCGGCGACGCGAAGGCCGACGCGGTGGCGCTGGCGTTGTCGGGAGCGGGCGAAGTCCAGCTCCCGGTGGCGGGGGCGCGGGGGCATCGGCGGACGCTGTGGCTGCTGGATCGGGCTGCGGCCGGGAAGCTGACGAAGGTGTATCAGCCGCCTACGGCGTGAGTTTCTTGAAGGCCCCCTGCTTCGGCAGGGGGCCTTCGTTCTTTTGCGCGGCTATTTCGTCCGCCAGCCGCGGCCCAGGTTGCCGAAGATCTCCTCGGCCGCTTTGCGCGGGTTCTCGTGGGCCACGATCAGGTCCCGGGACGCCAGTGCGAACCGGGCCAGCGACGCGCACGAGACGTCGTCCTCGGGGGCGCCCTGCTCCTCCGCTATCGCGCGGGCCAGCGCCGTCTCGTGGCGCATCCACATCCGCCTGCCGTAGTCGCGCAGGGGTGGGGTGCTCTCGATCAGGCTGAGGAACTCGGGGCTCGGGCCGCCGTCGGCGATGTCGCGCAGGACGTGCTCGCGCAGGGCGTCCACAATCGTGTGGCCCGGCGGGCGGCCGCGGACCGCGAGGACCAGCGCCGCCTCGATGTCGTCGTCCTGGTCGAACAGCAGTGCTTCCTTGCTGGGGAAGTACTTGAACAACGTCGTCACCGAGACGTCCGCCGCGTCCGCGATCTCCTTCACCCCGACCGCGTCGTAGCCCCGCTCGAGGAACAGCTCCAGTGCCGCGTCGGCCAGCGCCTGCCGGGTCTGCGCCTTCTTGCGCTCGCGGCGCCCGATCACTTCGGTCATGGGCTCCAGCCTACGTGATCGTGGACTCACTTCAAAAGTTGAGTCGTTGCACTTTTTGAGTCACTGTGCTTTTCTGGAGTCACGCCGCCGGACCGCCGGTGGCCCCGACTTCCAGGGGGAAGCCATGACCACCACCAAGATCGACACTCTCAAGATCGACACCGCCAGGATCGCGATCGTCGGCGCCGGGCTCGGCGGGCTCGCCTGTGCCCGCGTCCTGCAGCTGCGCGGCCTCGACGTCACCCTGTTCGAACAAGAAGCCTCCGCCGACGCCCGCCCCCAGGGCGGCACGCTCGACATGCACGGCGACACCGGCCAGGTCGCGCTGCGCACCGCCGGCCTCCACGACGAGTTCCGCGCCCTCTCCCGGCCCGAAGGCCAGCAGATGCGCGCCCTCGACCCGTCGAGCGGCGAGGTCGTCGTGGACGAGGTCCTCGCCGACGGTGCGGACTTCCGCCCGGAGATCGACCGCGGCCAGCTCCGCGGGCTTCTCCTCGGCTCCCTGGAGCCCGGCACCGTCCGCTGGGGGCGGCCGGTCACCGACGTCTCCACGACCGGGCGTCTGGCCTTCGCCGACGGCACCGCCCAGGACTTCGACCTGGTGATCGGCGCCGACGGCGCGTGGTCGCGCGTCCGCCGCGCCCTCACCGGCGTCCGGCCGGAGTACAGCGGGGTCACGTTCGTCGAGTTCGGGCTCGACGACGCCGACCGCCGTCATCCGGCCCTCGCCGCGCTGACCGGCCAGGGCACGATGATGACGAAGGTCGGCGGCCAGGCGCTCTTCGCGCAGCGCAACAGCAACGGCCACATCCGCTGCTACGCCGTCTTCTACGCGTCGGAAGACTGGGTCGCCGGTGTCGACTTCGCGGACACGGCCGCCGTGCGCGCGGGCCTGCTGGAGCGCTACGCCGGCTGGGACACGGGCCTGCTCGCGTACCTGCGGGACTTCGACGGCGGGTTCACGCCGCGGCCGCTGTACGTCCTGCCGGTCCCGCACGCGTGGACCCACACGCCCCACCTGACGCTGCTCGGCGACGCGGCGCACCTGATGCCGCCGCTCGGGGTCGGCGCGAACCTCGCCCTCCTGGACGGCACCGAGCTCGCCACGGCGCTGGCGACCGCGTCGAGCGTCGGCGAGGCCGTCCGGACCTACGAGGCCGGGATGCTGCCGCGGTCGATCGAGACGGCGAAGGCGTGCGCCTCGGGTCTGCACGACCTGCTCAGCGACGACCTCCGGTCGATGGCGGCCTGAGAACTACCGCCGGACGGCCACACGTGGGTAACATGATTCCCACGATGTGGTCGTCTTGGTGCACGCTGGGAAGCAGAGCTCCCACTCTCGGTAGCACCCGTCCGTGGCTATCGCCCGGATGGACCAGTCGATTGCGAAATCCGGACGCCGGAACGCCGACGGCGGGTGAAACTTACCGTCTTCGTACGCCACCTCGTTAGCATCCGCACATTTGTCCGTTGCTGCGCGTCCCGATCGGGCCCTGAGCACCTCTCACCATCAAGTCCACAAGACGAATGGGGTCGCCAGCGATGAGTACAGAGGGACTCTCGATTCCAGGCATCTCGATCGGAGCCTCGGGGCCGTCGGCCGCCGAGCGGGTCCGAAAGCGCGGGCTGAGCCTGTTCGGCTCGGTGCCCCGCCCCGCCGTGGTCACGTTCGCCATCGAGGCGGCCGCGGTCATCCTGGCCGTGCTCGACGTCTGGCTGGTGATCCCCGAGAAGGCCCAGCCGTACTCGATCTACCTGTCCGGCGCCGCGTGCCTCGCGGTCGTGTTCCGCCGGAAGTTCCCGTTCCTCGCCGTGCTCGTCGCGGTGCCCGGCTTCCTGGCCGGCTGGGCGCAGCTCGCGTCGATGATCACCCTCGGCATGCTCGCCACCCGCCGCCAGCTGCACTGGCAGGTCTGGGTCGGCGCCGGGCTGGTGTGGATCTGCCGGTTCGTGCAGTGGCCCCTGGAGGACTTCGCCGAGCTCTCCTGGCGCGAGCACATCCTCGACGGCATCTACGGCGTGCTGGTCGCCGGCATGCCGATCGCGATCGGCCTGCTCATCGGAGCGCGGGCCGAGGTTGCGAACAAGCTCGCCGAGCTGGCCACGAGCCGCGACCGCGAGCGCCGCTTCCACGCCGACGCCGTCCGCGCCGAGGAGCGCGCCCGGCTGGCCCGCGAGATGCACGACGTCGTCTCGCACCAGATCACGCTGATCGCGATGCAGGCGGGCGCGCTGCAGGCCCAGACCACCGACGACCGCGCGCAGGAGACGGCGCAGGTCATCCGCACGCTGTCGAAGCGGACGCTGGAGGAGCTGCGTTCCCTGCTGAGCGTCCTGCGCGCGGACGACGGCGACGACGGCCCCCGCCCCGGGATCAACGACCTCGACCGGCTGATCCGGACGTCGGAGGTCCCGGTGCACCTGTCGGTGGAGCACCTGCCGGAGGCCCTGCCGAACCAGGTCTCGGCGGCGGCGTACCGGACGGTGCAGGAGTGCCTGACGAACGTCCACAAACACGCCCCGGGCGCAACGGCGACGATCCGCATCCACGGCGAGCACGGCGCCCTCAAGATCGAGGTCCGCAACGAGCGCGCGAACCGGCCGTCGGAGAAGCTGCCTTCGGGTGGGCACGGGCTGACGGGACTGGCCGAGCGGGCGCGGCTGCTGGGCGGGAGTTTCGAGACGTCGGGCACCGAGGACGGCGGGTTCCGGGTCCGGGCTCGTTATCCCCTGGACCGCTGAGGGCGGCCGCCGGCCCCCGGTCTCCATTTTACGGGTGGGGTCGGACGGTTTCGGGTTCACAGGAGCTGCGAACGGCGGATTCCGGGCTTTCGTGGCCGGGATCTGCCGTTCGCGGCTTTCTTGGCCGGGGAACTGTCGGGGTCCTGCCGTAGCGTGGAAACGGGGGCTGCTCAGGCGCGGAAAGGCCTGCGTGTGCTCCGGCAGCCGGTTCGCGTGCTTGGAGGGGCGACTCGCGTGCCTCGTGAGTCAGCTCGCGTGTCTGAAGGGTCGACTCGCGTGATTGAGCGGTCAACTCGCGTGATTGAAGCGCCGACACACGCGCCCGGGGGGCGGGTCACGCACCCGAAGAAGCGACTCGTGCTCCTGGAGACCGCGGTCCGGGCCGCGGAGTATTCAGGCCCCGGAACGCGCGAAAACCACCCCGAGGTGTCCCGGGGTGGTCTCCGGCCGGCAAACGCTTAGATGATCTCCCGGCGCTGACGCAGGCGCTCGAGGGCTTCGGCCAGGATGGCCTCGCCGTCGGCGTCGCTGCGCCGCTCCTTCACGTAGGCCAGGTGGGTCTTGTACGGCTCCGTCCGCGGCGCGGCCGGCGGGTTCTTCTCGTCCTGCCCGCCGGGGAGCCCGCAGCGGGGGCAGTCCCACTCGTCGGGGATCTCCGCGTCGAGCGCGAACGACGGGCGGGCTTCGTGCCCGTTGGCACACCAGTAGCCGACGCGGCGTCGCGGCGCCGACTCACCTCGTTCCGATTCGCCCGTAGGTCCGGCACCCACCCGGGTGCCCCGAATCGCGTTACCGCCAACCATGAATCCTCACACCTATGGAATCGGCGGCGCGCCCCCCAATAGGCACGCCGAATCGCTGCGCCCTGCCGCCGTGACCCGGTCTCGATCGACGACGTGACGCCGGACGTCACACCTTGAGCAGCAGGCCCAGCCCCACGATGCTGATCAGCCAGACCGCGCCCAGCAGCAGGGTGATCCGGTCGAGGTTCTTCTCGGCCACGCTCGACCCCGCCAAGCTGGACTGCATCCCACCGCCGAACAGCGACGACAGGCCACCACCCCGGCCACGGTGCAGGAGAACCGCCACCACGAGGAACACGCTGGTGACGATCAACAGGATTTGCAGGAACAGCTTCATGTCATCCTCTGGGCTCTAGGAGAATGCAGGGGTACGGCATGGTCGTTTCCGACCACCACCGTACCCCTGGACTCGTCCACTGCTGTGTGACGGACCGGATACACAGGTTACCCGGTCGTGGCCTCGATCAGGGCAGCGGCCCGCCCGCGGCGAGTGCGCAGAGTTTCGTGAACTCCTCGCCGTCGAGGCTCGCTCCGCCGACCAGGGCACCGTCGATGTTCTCGCAGCCCACCAGCTCGCTGATGTTGCCCGATTTGACCGATCCCCCGTAGAGCACCCGGACGGACGAAGCGACCTCGTCGCCGTACTTCTCCTGGAGGGTGGCGCGGATGGCCTTGCAGACCTCTTCGGCGTCGGCCGAGGAGGCGACCTTGCCGGTGCCGATCGCCCAGACCGGCTCGTACGCGACGACCACGCTCGTGACCTGCTCGGCCTTGAGGCCCTTCAGGCCCTCGATCAGCTGCGTCGTGGTGTGGTGGATGTGCTCGCCGGCCTCGCGGACCTCGAGCTTCTCCCCGATGCAGAGGATCGGCGTGATGCCGTGCTTGAGCGCGGCCTTGACCTTCTTGTTGACCAGCTCGTCGGTCTCGGCGTGGTACTCGCGCCGCTCCGAGTGCCCGACGGTGACGAACTTGCAGCCCAGCTTCGCCAGCATCAGGCCCGAGATGTCACCGGTGTAGGCGCCGGAGTCCTGCGGCGCGATGTCCTGGGCGCCGTAGGTGAGCGACAGCTTGTCGCCGTCGACCAGGGTCTGCACGCTGCGGATGTCGGTGAACGGCGGCAGCACCGCCACGTCGACCTTCGCGTAGTACTTCTCCGGCAGCGCGAAGGCGATCTTCTGCACCAGCGCGATCGCCTCGAGGTGGTTCTGGTTCATCTTCCAGTTGCCGGCGATGAACGGCTTGCGTGCCACTAGTTCTTCTCCTCCAGGGCGGTGACGCCCGGCAGTTCCTTGCCCTCGAGGTACTCCAGCGAGGCACCGCCGCCGGTGGAGATGTGCGAGAAGCCGTCTTCGGGCAGCCCGAGCTGGCGGACGGCCGCCGCCGAGTCGCCGCCGCCGACCACGGTGAACGCGTCGCTCTTGACCAGGGCTTCCGCGACGGCACGGGTGCCGCCGGAGAACGCCTCGAACTCGAACACGCCCATCGGGCCGTTCCAGAACACGGTCTTGGCGTCGGCCAGCTTGCCGGCGAACAGCTCGCGCGTCTTCGGGCCGATGTCGAGACCCTGTCGGTCGGCCGGGATGGCGGTGGCGTCGACGACCTCGTTCTCGGCGTCGGCCGCGAACTCCATCGCCGCGAGGACGTCGACCGGCAGCACCAGTTCGACGCCGCGCTTCTCGGCTTCGGCGAGGAAGCCCTTGACCTGGTCGAGCTGGTCGGCCTGCAGCAGCGACTGGCCGACCTCGTGGCCCTGGGCCTTGAGGAAGGTGTACGCCATGCCGCCGCCGACGAGCAGCCGGTCGACCTTGGTCAGCAGGTTCGCGATGACACCGAGCTTGTCGGACACCTTCGCGCCGCCGAGCACGACCACATACGGCCGCTGGACGTCGTCGGTGAGCTTCTTCAGCACGTCGAGCTCGGCCAGCACCAGGCCGCCCGCGTACGCCGGGAGCACCGACGCGACCTCGTAGACCGAGGCCTGCTTGCGGTGCACCACGCCGAAGCCGTCGGAGACGAACGCGCCGCCCGGGACGAGCGCGCCCAGCTCGGCGGCCAGCTCCGAGCGGTCCACGGCGTCCTTGCTGGTCTCGCGCGCGTCGAAGCGCACGTTCTCCAGCAGGACGACACCGCCGTCGGCCAGGCCGGCGGTCAGGGCCTTCGCGGAGTCGCCGACCAGGTCACCGGCGAGGGTGACGTCGGCGCCGAGCAGCTCGGAGAGCCGCTGGGCGACCGGGGCCAGCGTGTACTTCGGGTCCGGCTCGCCCTTGGGGCGGCCGAGGTGCGCGGTGACGACGACCTTCGCGCCCGCTTCGGCGAGCTTCTTGATCGTCGGCAGCGCGGCGCGGACCCGGCCGTCGTCGGTGATGCGAGACCCGTCGAGCGGGACGTTCAGGTCGGAACGCACGAGTACGTACCGGCCCTGAACGCCCTCGCCCAGCAGGTCGTCGAGGTTCTTGACGGACATCCGGCTCAGAGCTTCGAGCCGACGAGCTTGATCAGGTCCGCGAGGCGGTTGGAGTAGCCCCACTCGTTGTCGTACCAGCCGACGACCTTGACCTGGTTGCCGATGACCTTGGTCAGCGGCGAGTCGTAGATGCAGGACGCCGGGTCGGTGACGATGTCCGAGGACACGATCGGGTCGACCGAGTAGCGCAGGATGCCGGCGAGGGGGCCCTCGGCGGCGGCCTGGTAGGCGGCGTTGATCTCCTCGACGGTGGCGGACTTCTTCAGGGTCACCGTGAGGTCGGTGGCCGAGCCGGTCGGGACCGGGACGCGGAAGGCGAAGCCGTCCAGCTTGCCCAGCAGCTCCGGCAGCACGAGGCCGATCGCCTTGGCGGCGCCGGTCGAGGCGGGCACCACGTTCAGCGCGGCGGCGCGGGCGCGGCGGAGGTCCTTGTGCGGGCCGTCCTGCAGGTTCTGGTCCTGCGTGTACGCGTGGATCGTGGTCATCAGGCCGTGCTCGATGCCGAACGAGTCGTTGAGCACCTTGGCCAGCGGGCCGAGGCAGTTCGTGGTGCACGACGCGTTGGAGATGATGTTCTGCGAGCCGTCGTACTTGTCGTCGTTGACGCCCAGCACGATGGTGAGGTCCTCGCCCTTGGCGGGCGCGGAGATGATGACCTTCTTCGCGCCGCCGGCGATGTGCGCCTTGGCGGCGTCGGCGTTGGTGAAGAAGCCGGTCGACTCGACCACGACGTCCACGCCCAGGTCGCCCCAGGGCAGGTTGGCCGGGTCGCGCTCGGCGAGGGCCTTGATGGTCTTGCCGTCCACGACGATGCCCTCGTCGCTGACGCTGACCTCACCCGGGAACCGGCCCAGGATGGAGTCGTACTTCAGCAGGTGGGCCATGGTGGCGACGTCGCCGAGGTCGTTGAAGGCGACGACCTCGATGTCGTGGCCGCTGGCCTGCACGGCGCGGAAGAAGTTGCGGCCGATGCGGCCGAAGCCGTTGACACCTACGCGAACGGTCACTGCTGCCACTCCTCTGAGGATCGGCCGGAGTCCCGGCCGTGACTTGCGGGCTCGCGGCAACCCTAGCGTGCGGGCATGCGCGTCCCTGACTGCCCTGACGAGACTTCCACCACTTGGCGAACGGGTCAAGAATCGATTAAGAAGTCTGGTGGTTTCCGGGTGGGTCCGCCGGGTGGACCACGGTGGACCGGTGAGGCTCGCGGTTCGGCGGTTCCGGCTGGGAGTGCGGGGTGCGGGCGGGTGACGAGGAGGTGTTCCGCGAGGCGCTGGAACGATTCAGTCGATCGGGCCGGAAGGCGGCTTCCGGCCGCTGTCCGACGCCGGGTTCCGGGCGCGCGGGAGCGGGCGTGAGGTCCGTGACTCGACCGATCCAGCGAGACCGCTTCACCCGGTCAGCTCCCGCTCCAGCGGTGTCCGGAACCGCGGCACCGCACGAACCTCGCCGTACCAGCCCGCGCAGCGGTCCGCCTCCGCCTCGACCATTGCCGTGGCCTCCTTCCCCACCTCCTCCAGCAGCCGGAACACGACTTCGCCCGAGGCGCGCTGGGCCCAGCCGCCCACCACCCGGCCGTTCAGCCAGATCGTCGGGCCGATGTTGCCGCTGCGGTCGAACAGCGCCGGGCGGTGCGGGCCCAGGAACCAGTCCCTCTCCTGCCAGCCCATCGGGGTCGGGTCCAGGGCCGGGAGGAACGCCACCCACGGCGGCGGCGACGGCACCGGTGAAACGTCGTCCGGCAGCACCACGCCCGGGACGCCGTCGAGATCGACCTCGGCCGGCTTCAGCACGGCCAGCGCCTTCTTCGTCTGGCCGGCCGTCCAGCCCGTCCACCAGCGCAGGTCGGTCACCGGCGCCGGGCCGTACGCCCGCAGCCAGCGCCGGGCCAGCTCGACCCGCGCCTCCTCCGCCTCCCACGGACGCAACCCCGGCGCCCAGGCATCCATCGGGTGCCAGACGTACTGGGTGCTGATCCAGCTGCCCCGCGGGCGGCCGCGGACGATCCGGCCGCTCGCCGCCAGCAGGAACAGCACCCGGCTGGTGACGTTGCCGATCGCCTCGTACGGCTTCCCCGCCGCCATCAGCAGCTGCTGGCGCAGCCTCGGCTCGTCCTCGCTCAGCTGCTGCGCCGTCGCCGAGCCGCGGGCGCGCAGGGCCGCCTCCACCGCGGCTTCGACCTCGGCCAGCCACTTCCCCGGCTCCGGCACGTTTTCCGGGTGGCCCTGCTGCCCGAGGTGCTGCTCCAGGAGCTTCCGCTGCTTGACCTCGATGTCCGCGGAGCACGCGGCCTGCACGAGCGCCGCCGTGTCCAGGCCGGTGACGAACACCGTGCGGCGCATGCCCAGCAGCCGCAGCAACGTGCGGTCCTCGTACAGCGCCTGTTCCACCGCGGCGATCGCCGGGGACGCGAGCCGCGCGCACGCCGACAGGTGGACGGTCGCCGGGTCGGTGGCGTGCAGCGCGACCACCCCGGTCACGGCGTCGGCCACCGTGGCCGCGGGCGCGGCCAGGTGGTGCCGGACGGCGAGACGGGCCCGGCGCTGCTCGGTGCTGATCTTCGGCGGAGGCACCCGCTGGTCTTACCACCCCGCACCGACAAAAACGCCTGGTTGCCCGGTCGGGGGCAGGTTACCGATTCGACCACGAGAAGGCCGACCCCCGGAGCGGCAAGCGCCCGTCGCCGCGAAAGCCGTTCGGCCGTGACTGTGGTCGGATCGGTGACGATCGGCACAGTACGCTCGCGGCATGGTCTCCGGTACGCACTTCGCGGCCTTCGCCGCGCTGACCTTCCTCATGGTCGTCGTCCCCGGCCCGAGCGTGCTCTTCACGATCAGCCGCGCGCTCACCGTCGGCCGGCGCGACGCGCTGCTCACCGTCCTCGGCAACTCCGCGGGCGTCTACACGCAGGTCGTCGCGGTCGCGTTCGGCCTCGGCGCGCTCGTCACGACGTCGGCCGCGGTGTTCACCGGGATCAAGATCGCGGGCGCGATCTACCTGGTGTACCTGGGGATCCAGGCGTTCCGGCACCGGCGGAAGCTGTCCGACGCGATGGCGGCGAAGGTGCGCACCACCGCGGGCCGCGTCTTCACCGTGCTGCGCGACGGTTTTGTCGTCGGCTTCGCCAACCCGAAGTCGATCGTATTCCTCGCGGCGCTGCTGCCCCAGTTCGTCGACCCGGCGGCCGGGTCGGTGCCGGCGCAGATGCTGCTGCTCGGCCTGTGCCTGCCCGCGATCGCGCTGGCCACCGACACCGCGTGGGCTTTGGTGGCGGGCACCGCGCGCGCGTGGTTCGCCCGCTCACCGAAGCGCCTGGAGATGGTCGGCGGCACCGGCGGCCTCGTCATGATCGGCCTCGGCACCACGCTGGCCTTCACCGGCCGGGGTGACTGAACACGGTCAGCGGATGGCCTCCGCCAGCGCGGGCCACCACTCGCGGGGCAGGTCACCGGCCGGGACGACCACCTGGTCCGCCCCCGCCGCCCAGTATTCGCGCAGGCGGGCCACCACGGCGTCGAGGTCGCCGCGCACGGTGAGCCCGTCGACCAGCCGGTCCGACAGGTCCGCGATGTCGGCGTCGGTGAAGCCCATGCGGCGGAAGTTGTTCGCGTAACCCGGCATCCCGGCCAGGAACCGGAGCGAGCCGGAACGGGCCTTCTCGCGGGCCGCGGAGACGTCGGAGTCCGGGACGACGCTCAGCAGCACCACCAGCTGCTTCCCCGCGCCGAGGATCTCCCGTGCCGACGCGACGTAGTCCGTCGTCACCAGGAACGGGTACGCGCCGGCCGCGCGGTCCCGCGCCAGCTCCAGCATCTTCGGGCCGAGCGCCGACAGGATGCGGTCGGCCGCCGGGACGGTGTCGTCCAGCTCGTCGAGGTAGTCGTTCAGCGTGGCCAGCGGACGCGGGCCCTGGGCGCCGCCGAGGCCGACGACGAACCGCCCGGCCGGCAGGTCCGCGTACGCCCGGGCGACGTCGGCCGCGGGCACCCGGTCGACCGGCAGGATCCCGCTCGCCACCGGGATCTTCGCCGTCCCGTGGATCACGTCGGTGATCAGCGGCAGGTTGTTCCCCTGCCCGCCGGCCAGCCACAGCGTGGCGTAGCCCAGCTCGTCCAGCTCCGCGGCGGCCGTGACTGTCTCCGGCCCGGTCGTGCCCACCGTGGCGCCGAGCGCCCCCAGGTTCGTCATGCGCGCGTCAACCTCCCGCGCCCCCGGGGTGTTCCGGGTCAGGCGCGCTGTTCGCCTTCGGCGGAATCCTCGGGCTCGTCGGCGGTCCGGGAGAACATCCGCGTCGCCGAGAGGCGCGCGACGCCGTCGGGCTCGCCCAGGTCCGCCAGCGACGTGCGGATCGTCGAGTCGACCGACAGGTACTTGCGGCCCGCCCGCAGGTCGGCGTCGTTGCGCAGCCGCACGATCAGCGGGAACTCCGACAACGCGCCCGCGTCGAACAGGCCCGTCGTGTAGATCAGCTGCACGCCCAGCGCTTCCGCCACCGCGCGCTGCAGCTCCAGCAGGTACCCCGCGGACGCGCGGCCGATCGGGTTGTCCAGGAACAGCACACCCGAGTGCCGGTTGCGGACCTTGCCGCGGTTGTTGGCCCGCAGCGCCGCCAGCGTGCAGTACAGGATGATCGCCGCGGTCAGCTGCTGGCCGCCGGAGAAGACGTCGCGGATCTCCGAGACGCGCTGGCGTTCGGTTCGCAGCACCGAGTCCGGCTTGAGCATGTCGACGCGGAAGCCCTTCGGCGCCGCGGCCCGGACTCCGCGCAGCACCAGGGAAAGCCCGTCGCGCTTGACGTCGCGGCCGTCCGCCGTCTTGCCCACGGCGGCCTCGTCGACGACCTCCCCGAGCTTCTCGGTGAGCGCGTTGTCCTCCAGCTCGGTGAAGCGGATCCGGAGGAACTCCTGCCCGGACCAGTCGCCGAGGCCGTCGGGCAGCCGGGAGACGCGCTGGGCCGAGCGCAGCTGCCGGAGCGCGCCGTCGACCATGCCCTGCAGGCGCGTGATGATGCCGCCGCGGTGCCGGTCGATCTGCGCGAGGTCGTCGGTGAGCGACCGCAGCCGCGGCCGCAGCGCTTCGGCCCACTCGGCGGCGTGCGCAGGGAGCTGGTCGCGCTTGACGGAGATGACCTGCTGCCGCACCGGCGTGCTCAGCTTTTCGAACCGCTTCTCCGTCGCGTACTGCGCGAGCTGGTCGGCGGCGGCACGCACCCGGCGGTCACCGGCGTCGGCGGCTTCCTGCGCCTGGCCGTGCGTCGCGTTGAGACGGCTGTGCTGGGCACGAGCGGTCTCGACGTCGCCGTCGTACGCCGCTGCATCGGTGTCGGTGACCAGGTGGGCCATCGACTCCGCCAGCAGCGCGAACCCGGAGGCGGAGTTGCGAGCCGACTCCAGCGTCGCCTCGGCCGCGGCCCGGCGTTCCTGCAGCTCTTCCCACTTCCGCGCGGCCACGGACACTTCCAGCCCGGCGGCGTCGATCAGCTCCAGGCCGTGCTCGATGTCGCGCGGCTTCTCCCCCGTGACGCCGTTCTGCAGCGGCAGCGCGTCCAGCTCGGCGCGCCGGGTCGAGACCAGGCCGATCGCCTCGGTGCGCTCGTCCTCCAGGCCGTCGACGACCCGGCGGGCGCGCGCCAACGCGGCCGCGCGGGCCGAGGCGTCGGAGCCGTCGGGGGTTTCCAGCAGTTCCGCGGCCCGCGAACGGACGGCTTCGTCGAGCGACTCGACGGCCGAACCCGCGGCCGCTTCGGCCGACTCGGCCTGCTCCAGCTCGGCCCGCAGGTCACTGCCGACCTCGACCTTCGCGTACGACTCGGACGCCGACAGGTAGGTCCGCCGCAGCGCGTCGACCGGCTCGGACGGCACTTCACCGTCGGCCGCGTCGGAAGCACCGGGAACCTCGGCCAGCTCGGCGCGGGCGGTGGTCGCGGTCCGGCGGTGGCCGTCGGCGGTGCGCTGCTCCTCCCCCGCCTGCTCACGCAGCCGCGCGGCCTTGCCGGCGGCGTCGGCGGCCTGCAGGTCGGCGCGCTCGGCGACCTCGGTGGCGCGCTCGACGTCCTCGGTCCACTCCGCGATCCGGGCGCCGCGCGCCCCCAGCTCACCGAGTCGCCGCGCCTTCTCTTCGGCTTCGGCCGCGGCCGCGCGCAGCTCGGGGACGCGCTCACGCAGTGACGCAGTCTTTTCGCTGAGCCGCGCGAACTCCGCGTCCGCCTGCTCCAGCGCCGTGCGCGCGGTTTCGCGCGCGGTGCGGGCCGCCTGGGCCTGCTCGGCGAGCGTCGCGATGGCGCCGGGCGGGTAGTCCTCACGCCAGGTCGTGAGCTTCCACGTCAACGCGCCGTCCGCGGACAGCTTGGCGGACAACGACTCCAGCCGCCGTTGGCGCTCGGTGTTCCGCCGGGCCACGGCTTCCCGCTCGGCGTCGGCGGCTTCTTCGTCGTACATCGCGGGGTTCGGCGGCACGAGGAACTCCACCCCAGGGGCCGCACTTTCACGTGAAAGTGCGGCCTCGGTGGTGCCGACGGCGATGATCGCGGACGGCAGCAGCCGCCGCTTCGTCAGGACTTCGCGGGCGTGGTCGGTGTGGGCGGCGTCGTTCAGGAGGACACCGGATACCAGCTGCGGCAGGCTTTCCAGCACCTCGTCCCGGCGCGAAGAGTCCAGTTTGGACAGATAGCGCCAGCCCGACCACGCGGTGATCCCGGCTTCTTCCAGGGCGTCCAACGCGGCCTGGACGTCCTCCGGAGGCGGCAGCAGCCCACCCGAGCCGAGGGCGGCCAGCGCGCGCTCGTCGGCGGACTCCTCCATCCGCAGCGCGGTCTGCTCCTTCTCGACGGACGCGCTCGCTTCGCGCAGCCGTTCCAGCAGCACCGGCAGGTCGCTTTCGAGGGCGACGTCGTCCGCGCCGAGCAGCTCGACGAGCCGGCTTTCCGCCGCGAGCGCGTCGGTGCGCCGATGCGCCCGGTCGAGGTCTTCGGTGGCGCGCTCGAAGCGGTCCTGGGTGGTGCCCGCGAGCTGGTGCGCCTCGTTCACGGCCCGTTGCGCCGCTTGGAGATCCGCCGCGACGCGGTCCAGCTCCTGCTCCCGCCGGGCCAGCTCGGCGGACGCCGATTCCGCCGCCGAGCGAGCGGCCCGGGACGCGTCCGCGACGTCGGCGCCCGAGGACAGCAGCCCGCCGCGGACGGCGTTCTGGACCTCTTCCCGCAGCTCGGTGATCCGCGCGGTCAGCCCGCGCGCCTCGGCCCGCCGGGCGGCGGCGAGGTTCGCGGCCTCGTCACGCTCGGTCTGGGCCTTCTCCGCTTCGGCACGCAACGCGCCCGCGTGCGCCTCGGCCTTGTCGGCCTGACGCTGGGCGTCCTGCGCCAGCGAATGCAGCCCGCGGGCCAGCGCGGACGCCGCGTTGTTGCGCGCCTGCAGCGCCGGGCGCGCCTTCTCCTCACGGCTGCCGACGAGCTCGCGCAGGTCCTTCGCCTTGCGGGCCGCGTTCAGCTGGTTGAGCACGGTCGCCGTCTCGCGCCACGCTTCCGCGGCGGTCTTCGCCGTCACGAGTTCGGCGTCGACGCGCTTGCGGGCCTCCTGGGCCTCGTCCAGGCGCAGCACCGCGACCAGGCGGCGCAGCTCCGTGACCCCGGCCGCGAGCCGCCGGTGGTCACCTTCGGCGAGCTTCTCCGCGGACTTGACCTCGGTGACGTGGTCTTCGAGCCCGGACAGCCGCGCGTTCTCCAGCTCGTTGCGCGCGACCACGCGGCCGGCGAGCGACGCCATGTCGGCCTTCGCGGACTCCGCGATCTTCCGCGACTCCGCGGCGACACCTTCTTCGGCGGCCAGCGGGCCGAGCAGATCCAGCGCGCCCGCGACGAAGTCGCGCTCCGACAGCAGGTCGCCGCGCTGCGCAAGGTTGTGCGCGTAGGTCGAGACGACCTCGGCGAGGTCCTTCGGCTCGTCCTCGGAGATCACCGCACGCAGCAGGAACTCGACAAACGCGTCGTCGGTGCCGAAGGCGAACGCGTCCGCCGCCTCACCCTCGCCGGCGTTCATCGCGCGCTGGTAGCGGAACAGCTCGGTGTCGAGCCCGAGCGTGTCGAGCCGGCCGGTCCACTCGTGGTGGCGCCGGGTCCAGGACAGCTCCAGCTCCGGCTCGGCCAGCTGCGCGGCGGCGAGCTTGTCGTGGAAGCCGGACATGGTGAGCAGCCGGCCGTCCTGCGTCATCGGCAGCGAGCCGAGGGCCAGCGCGGCGGTCGGGCGGAAGCAGTACCAGGAGTCGACGAGGTTCTCGGAGTCGGCGGACACGACGTGCCCGCGCCATTCGGAGACCTTGCCGGTGATGATCCGGTGCCCGCTCTCGACGTGCAGCCACTCCAGCACGACGTGCGAGACGTCCTTGGCGGCGACGAACTTCTCGAGCACCTTCGTGCTGGTGGTGCCGACGACCTGGCGCCGCCCGGGCAGCATGACCGAGAAGATCAGCTTGATCAGGACGGACTTGCCACCGCCGTTCTCGAGGAACAGCACGCTCGCCGGGGACGGGCGGCGCAGCTCGGCCGGCCCGGTCGCGTGGATGCCGGCGCTGAACAGCGCGTCCTGCTGGGGCGCGGTGATCCTGGCGCCGACCCCGCTGAAGTCGAGGACGACGTCCTGGTAGCGGGCGCCCGCCGGGCCCACCGAGTGCAGGCGGACCCGCGAAAGCTCGTACATCGATTCCCCTCTACAGCGTGTCCGACGCCGTGGCGCGCAACGTGCCCCCGGCGTTCGCGACGGCCACGACGTCCAGCGCGAGCAGGTCGTCGAAGGCGGCGTCGGCGGCGAGTTCGCGGACCTGGATCTGGTAGCGCGGTGTGGTGCGGTAGGTGCCGCCCTGTTCGTCGCTCACCGGGACCAGGAAGCCCTGGTCGGCGAGGAAGCGCAGGGCGCGGCTGACCATGCCGCGGGTGGTGTCGGCGGCCAGGCGCCCGTCCTTGGTGGCCGCGGCCGCGGGACGGCGGGCGTAGGCGCGCCAGGCCTGTTCGAGCTCGGGTGCGTCGGCCAGCGGGTCGTTGTTGGCCTCGGCCGCCGCGGCGCGTTCGTCGAGCATGCGGGCGGCTTCGCGGACCATCGCGTCGACCTGCTCGACGCTGACGCGGCCGATATAGGTGTCGTTGGCGAGGTCGTCGGGGCGCGGGTAGCCGAGCGCGGCGGTGGCGAGGTGGATGAGGCCGTGCAGGACCTTCTCCGTCTCGCGGCGCTCGCGGATCTTGGCCTGCCGGGCGTAGGAGTCCATCTTGATCTCGAAGACGGACTCGTCGGTGGCCGCGAGCACCGCGCCGGCCTGCTGGTTGACCTCCAGCACCATCAGCCCGAGGCCCGCCGCGACGGCATGGGTGAGCGCCTTGAACGCGTTGTCCTCGCCGTAGCGGCGCACGAGGTCGCCGTAGACGACGTCACGCGCGGGCAGCTGCTTCGGCCGCATGCCGAAGGCGACCAGCCGGGCCGCGGCCTCGGCGTCCACGCTGCTGTGGGACAGCGCCATTACGCGACTTCCTCTTCTTCGTCGGCACGCTCTACGGCGGCGGTGGACAGCAGCAGGTCGGCGCCACCGAACTCCGGGTCGTCCAGGAGGACACCGTCGTCGACGGCGAGCAGCACCGAGCGGTCCCCCTGGCGCCGGGCGGCGCCGATCCCGGGACTGTAGGCGTGGACGGCGCGCAGCGCGACCAGGGCGGCGAGGCCGGGCTGGCGGCTGCGGCGGGCCTCTTCGATGAGGCCGGACAGCCGGCGCGGCACCTCCGGCAGGTCGAGCAGCTCGTCGGCCGCGCGCCAGACGTCGTCGCCGAACTTGTCGGTGACCTCGGCGGGCATCAGCTCGGGCTCCGGGATCTCGCCGACGAGCTGGTCACGCTCGGGCGCGGGCCGCAGCAGCAGCGAGACCAGGCTCGACAGCGACGGCACGACCGGCGCCGTGATGCCCGCCGCGGCGTGGAAGAAGTGCTCGGCCGGGGCGACGGCGTCGGCCAGCGGCAGGCCGAGCGTCGGCACGAGGAGCTGGCCGAACAGGTCGAGCGTCGCCCGTTGGGGTGGTCCGGAGAACTGCTGGCGGTCCTGCTCGGCGCGGAAGACCGCGCCCGCGTCGGCCAGCCGGGACTGCAGGCGCGTGTGCCGCCGGATGCAGTCGCCGACGATGTCGACGAGCTCCGCGGCGCGGCGCTTGCGGTCGAGGTCCTCGGTCTCGTCGCGGGCGGTGGTGATGTTCTTCAGGATGGCGTTCTCGGCGCGGAAGCGGGCCTCGATGTGGCTCAACGCGCTGTCGAGCAGCTCCGGGACCTCGCGCTCCCAGTCGACCGACCGGACGTCGCGGCGGGTGGCGTCGAGCTTCGCGCGCAGCACCTCGCCGTACTGGACGGTCCGGTAGCGGGCCTGCTCGGCGGCCAGCTTCGCGTCGGCGAGGCGGCCGCGGTTGATCAGGTTCTCGAGCTTGACCTCGGCGGCGATCTGGGCCGACTCGACGTCGGTGTCGAGCGCGCCGACCAGGACGTTGATCGCCTCGTCGGTGGCGCGCAGGTAGACCTCGCCGTCCGGGGCGGCCAGCTCGACCAGCAGCTTGAAGTCGAACTGGCGGCGCTGGTAGCCGCCCGGGCCCATCGAGCCGTAGACGCGCCGGAAGCCGCGGTCGGTCGTGCCGACGTTGATCAGGTTGTCCAGGACCCACTTGGCCACGCGGACGTGCTCTTCGGGCATCCGCGACGGCGCCTGGGCGGCGATGAACGGCAGCAGCCGGTCGATGACCTCGTCGTGGCCGGCGCCGGTGTCGAAGTCCATCGCGATGGTGACCTGGTCGATCGTGTGCAGCGCGATCTCGGCCATCTGGTAGATCGTGGCGTCGGCCCAGTCGAGCAGGGCCTTGCGCGCGTCCAGGTCGTGCAGCGGCGCGGTGCAGGCCAGCGCCTTGAGGCGGCGCGTCAGCCCCTCGTCGGCCAGGCCCGGGCCGCCGGTCTCGTCGTCTCGCACAGCAGGCCAGGCTAGTCGGCCACCCTCTGCGCACGCGCGGGTGACGGGCTAACGTCCCTCTCATGCGTGAGATGAGCCGTTCAGAGTGGTGGCAGTTCGCGTCGGAGGGCACCCGGACCGGCAAGCTGGCCGTGGTCCGGGCGAACGGCGCCGCGATCGTCGCGCCGATCTGGTTCCTGCTGAACGAGGGCCCCGACGGCGACGAGCTGATCTTCAACACCGGCACCGAGACCATCAAGGGCAAGGCGATCACCCGCGACCCGCGGATCTCGCTCGTCGTCGACGACCAGCGGCCGCCGTACTCCTACGTCCAGTTCACCGCCGAAGCCCGGCTGACCCACGACCACGACGAGACGCTGGCGTGGGCGACCCGCCTCGGCGGCCGGTACATGGGCGCCGACCGCGCCGAGGAGTACGGCAAGCGCAACGCAGTGCCCGAAGAAGCACTCGTCCGGGCGAAGATCACCAAGGTCGTCGCGCGCGCGGAAATCGCCGGCTGACCTGCGTTCGCTGGTAGCCTGCCTCCCGGGGGTGGGGGCCATGCTTTCGGGTGAGGACAGCAGACGTGACGCCGTCAAGGCGATGATGAGCTCCGGCCAGCGCGAGCTGGTCGCGGAACTGGAACGCCTCGACGGCGGGGGCCGCTTCGGGCGGTCCACGTGGCAGCGGCCGGAAGGCGGGGGCGGCCAGGCGCGGCTGCTGGAGAACGGCGACGTCTTCGAGCGCGCCGGCGTCAACTATTCGGCCGTGCACGGCGAAACCCTGCCCGAGGCGGTCGCGGCGCAGCACGGCCTCGACCCGGACGGCGGGTTCTTCGCGACCGGGCTGTCGGTGGTGATCCACCCGCGCAACCCGTACGTCCCGGCGTTCCACGCGAACTTCCGGTACTTCGAGTCGGGCGGCACGTGGTGGTTCGGCGGCGGCGCGGACCTGACGCCGTGTTACGGCTTCGCCGAGGACGCGGCGCACTTCCACCGGGTGCTCAAGAACTACTGCGACACGTTCGACCCGGCGTTCCACGCGCAGGCGAAGCGCGCCTGCGACGACTACTTCCGGCTGCCCCACCGCGGCGAGACCCGCGGCGTCGGCGGCATCTTCTTCGACCACCTGCACCTCCCGGGCCCGGACGGCTGGCGGCGCGTGGCCGCGTTCACCGCGGCGGGCATCGCCACGATCGCGCCGGCGTACCTCCCGCTGGTCCGCCGCCGCCACGAGCTCCCGCACGGCGAGCGCGAGCGGCAGTGGCAGCTCTACCGCCGCGGCCGCTACGTCGAGTTCAACCTCGTCCACGACCGCGGCACGCGGTTCGGCCTGCAGACCGGCGGTTACGTCGAGGCCATCCTGATGGCGCTGCCGCCGCTGGCGCGGTGGGAGTTCGAGTTCACGCCGGAGCCGGGGAGCCCGGAGGCGGCGCTGGCGTCGTTCCTCGTGCCACGGGACTGGGCCGGCGACGAGGCGCTCCCGGACACGCGGATCGCCGGCTGAGTCCGCGCCGCCGTGTGGTTCGCGCTGGGCGGGGCCGCGCACCGGTGAGCGGGAAACCCTTCTTCACCAAGGGTGAGCGCCCGTGTCGAGTATTGACACGACCCGCTCGGAGGGTGTGAGATCTCTCCTTATAGATAGGAAAGTTTCCTAACTATTAAGTTCAGTTCCGGTGGTCCGCCGACCATTCCGCCCCGGTCCCCTCGACCCACGCAGGAGGCTCCCAGTGGCACCCCGCCCACCGTGGCGCGTGGTCCTGGCCGGCACCGCCGTCGCGGCGCTCGGCTTGACCGCGCTCTCCCCGGTAAGCGCTTTCGCCGCCGCGGCAACGGACTACGAGTCCGAGAACGCCGTCGTCTCGCAAGGCGCCGTCGAGTCGAACCACGCCGGGTACTCCGGCACCGGGTTCGTCAACTTCGACAACGTCGTCGGCAGTTACGTCGAATACTCCGTGAACGCCGCGCAGGCGGGCACGCACACGCTGACCTTCCGCTACGCCAACGGAACCGCCGACAACCGGCCGGTGAAGCTGGTCGTCGACGGCGGGGACAAGGGCACCGTCGACTTCCCCGGCACCGGCGCGTGGACGACGTGGAAGACCGTCACCGCGAGCATGCAGCTGACCGCCGGTGTCAACAAGATCCGCACCACGGCGACCACCGCCAACGGCGGCCCGAACGCGGACAAGCTCACCGACACCTTCACCGCGCCGACCGACGGCGAGCCGCCCACGCCGCCGTCGAACCTGGTCGCGAGCAACATCCTGCCCACCGCCGCGACGTTCTCCTGGACCGCCGCGACCGACAACGTCGGCGTGGTGCGGTACGAGATCAACCGCGGTGGCAACATCCTCAAGACCGTCGACGGGACCACGACGTCGGCGACGGTCACCAACCTGACCCCGAACACCGCCTACGACATCTCCGTCGGCGCGTTCGACGCCGCGGGCAACCCGTCGCAGCAGAGCAACGTGGTCACCTTCACCACGCCGCCGAGCGACGACACGACCCCGCCGACCGTGCCGGGCAACCTGCGCTCCACCGGCGTCACCGCGAACAGCGTTTCGCTGGCGTGGAACGCTTCCACGGACAACGGCGGCACGGTCGCGGGCTACGACGTCTTCCAAGGCAGCACCAAGGTCGCGACGACGACGTCGCTCGGGACGACCGTCACGAACCTGAACCCGAACACCTCCTACACGTTCACGGTGAAGGCGCGCGACCCCGACGGCAACAGCTCGGCGGCCAGCAACGCGGTGACCGCGAAGACCAGCGCTCCGGGCGGCGCCGGGGGCATCCCGGAGTACGACAAGGACATCACGAAGGTCGACCTCGGCTGGTCGGTGGACTTCCTGCCGAACGGCAACGCGCTGGTGACCGAGCGGGACCGCTTCGAAGTCCTGCTGGTGACGCCGTCCGGCCAGAAGACCACGCTGGGCAAGGTCCCGGGCGCGGTCGGCACGAACGGCGAAGGCGGCCTGCTCGGCCTGGCGATCTCGCCGAACTGGTCGAGCGACCACACGATCTACCTGTACCACACGGCATCCGGGGACAACCGGATCGTGAAGATGACCTACGACGGCACCACGCTGTCCTCGACGTCGACGCCGGTCCTGACCGGGATCGCGAAGAACCGCTACCACAACGGCGGGCGGATCAAGTTCGGCCCGGACGGCAAGCTCTACGCCACCGTCGGCGACGCGAAGAACAGCGACAACGCGCAGAACAAGAGCTCGCTCAACGGGAAGATCCTGCGGCTCAACGCCGACGGCTCGGCCCCGGCCGACAACCCGTTCTACGCCACCGGCGGCAACGCCCGGTACGTCTACAGCTACGGCCACCGCAACCCGCAGGGCCTGGCCTGGGACTCGCGCGGCCAGCTGTGGGCGGCGGAGTTCGGCGAGAGCAGCCAGGACGAGCTCAACCTGATCCAGAAGGGCGGCAACTTCGGCTGGCCGAGCTGCGAAGGCACGCAGGGCAGCTGCAGCGGCTTCATCGCCCCGAAGAAGACCTGGTCGACGTCGCAGGCCGGGCCGTCCGGCATCGAGATCGTCAACGACTGGATCTACATCGCCGGCGTCACCGGCGAGCAGATGTTCGCCACGCAGATCACCGCGGCGGGCACGGGGGTCGGCACGGTGTCGACGTTGTTCTCCGGCCGCTGGGGCCGCCTGCGCTCGGTGACGAAGACCCCGGACGGCGGACTGTGGCTGACCTCGACGAACGACGACAAGAACGGCGGCTCGCCGAGCGGCATCGACAACGTCATCGTGCGGTTGAAGTTCCCCGGTGGCTCGACGCCGGGTGACTTCAAGCTGACCAGCTCCGCCTTCGGCGACAACACGACGATCCCGGACAAGTACACCTGCGCCGGCGACGGCACGGCGGGCCAGGACCCGTCACCGCCGCTCGCGTGGGGCGCGTCCACCGGCGCGAAGGGCTACGCCATCGTGTTCGCCGACACCGCGAACAGCGGCAACAAGCTGCACTGGGCGATCTGGGACGTCCCGGCGGCGGCCCGCTCGCTGCCGGAAGGCCTCGGCGCCGGGTACACCGTGCCGAACCAGGGTGGCGCGAAACAGAAGGCCATGGGCAGCGGGGCGAACGCGCAGAAGTACTTCGGCCCCTGCCCGGGCGGGTCCAGCCACCCGTACACGTTCACGCTCTACGCCCTGAACACCGCGACGGTCCCCGGCCTGAGCTCGTCTTCGACGATGGCCCAGATCGAAACCGCGATCAAGGGCGCGTCGACGGCGAACGTGCAGCTGCGCGGGAAGTCCAGCGCGGCGGCCTAGAAAGCCGCGGCAGGGGGTGACCGGAGCGGCGCCGGTCACCCCCTGCCGCCCTTACCTTTCAGACGACCTGGTCCGCCTCGCCGGCTACCCGGCGGAGGTGGGCGTCGACGTCGAAGCCGTGCTCCTCCAGCCGCCGGCGGGCGAGCAGGAGCTCGTCGGGGGTGAACAGGTCCGCGTAGCCCGGCCGGAGCATCGTCGCCTCGGAGCTGAGGCCGAGCTGGTTCTTCTCCCAGAGGACGGTGAACCCGCCCGCGGTGCCCGCCCCGCGCAGCAGCATCCGGGCCGCTTCGACCCCGCCGTGCTCCCGCACCATCCGCTCGAACTGGGCCGGCCGGTAACCGTAGTCCCGGGCCAGCACCCGGCAGCCGTCGAGGAGATCGTCCGTGAACCGCTGCGCAAGCAGGGCGGTTTCGGGTATTTCGGACATGCGACACCTCTCGACGGGACAGCTACCCTTCTTAGTCGCGAGCGGGACCCGTTTCGCTACGCCATTAGCGGGACGGATCCGCCGGGTTCGGAAACTGTCGGTGGTCGTCGGCAGAATGACAGGCATGCGAACCGTGCTGCACGGCGACGTTCATGTCCACTATGGACAGATCTACGTCCACAGCGAAGACGGCGAACCCTTCGAAGGCGACCTCTCGGCGTGCTTCACCGGTCAGCGCAACGGGCTGTGCGGCGCCGCCGTGCCGGGGACGCTCTTCCTGCTCACCGGGCTGGACACCGGCGACGTCGGGTTCACCGCCGAGGTGCACGAGAGCGAGCCGCCCGACAGCGGCGCGGAGGACGTCGTCGAGGTCTCGTTCCGGGCCGAGGGGCGCGCGATGGTCGTGACCTGGGGCGGCGGCGACTCGTGGGATCTCGGGCTCACGCCCGGCGACCACCGCGTCCGCTACAGCGCCACCGGGATGGACGCCGGCCGCGCGCTGGACACCCGCGTCGACGGCGAACCCGGGCGTGATTCGTACCTACTGCAGTTCTGGCCCGCGCCGCCGGCGTCCGACGTCGTCGTCCGGCAGCACAGCGAGGTTGCCGCGTACTGGCACGGCTTCGCGCGGGCGCTGCCGGGCTGACGCCGTGCTCACCAGCCGAACAGGCCGGCCATGATGCGCGCGCAGCGGGCCGACATCGCGTCCGCGTCCTCGTCCGGGCGGTCGATCCACCAGCTGATCAGCGAGTCGACCACCCCGGTCCAGACCTGCGCGATCGCCTCGATGTCCACCGGGTCGGCCAGTCCGCGCGAGGTCATCAGCTGCGTCGCGCCGAGCACGGCGAACGCGTCCAGGCGACGCCGGTAGTCCGCGGCCGCGGCGGCGATGTCGCCGCTGCCCGGCACGGTCTCATCGCGCAGGAGGCGCCAGGCGTACCGGTCGTGGTCGAACGTCGTGAAGATCGCCGAAAGCACCTTCAGCGGCATCTGGTCGGGCTCGCCGCCCGCCGCCATGGTCGTCGCGACGCCCTCGGTCAGCCGGTCGCCCGCGCGGTGCAGGCAGGCGAGGTACAGGCCGTCCTTCGAGCCGAAGTACTGGTACAGCAACGGCTTCGTGACCCCGACCCGGCGCGCGATCTCGACCATGGACGCGCCCGCGTAGCCCGCCCGGCCGAACTCCTCGGTGCCGGCCACGACGAGCTGGGCCTCGCGCTCTTCGCGCGGCATGCCCTTGGTCCCGACCGCCCTTGACTCCGTCACGCCCGAGAGCCTACCGTGCGTAAAGTGACCACAGGGTAAGTTACCGTCAGGTCAGATCCGAGGAGGCGACATGGCCGAGTTCCTGGCGCACCTGCGCGACCCCGTGCTGTTCGCGGTGCCGGTGTTCCTGCTGTTCGTGGTGATCGAGATCGTCGCGGTGCACGTGCTCGGCCACGACGGCAACGTCATCGGCTACAGCCCCGCGGACACCCGCACGAGCATGCTGATGGGCACGGTCGCGGTCGGCGTCAACGCGCTGTTCCGGCTGGTGATGCTCTTCGTCTTCGCGGGACTGTTCGAGCTGGCGCCGGTGCGGCTGGACCCGCGCGACTGGTGGACGTGGGTGCTCATGCTGCTCGGCCAGGAGCTGGTCTTCTACGCCTACCACCGGGCGAGCCACCGCGTGCGGCTGCTGTGGGCCGGGCACCAGGTGCACCACTCGAGCGAGCACTACAACTTCTCGACGGCGCTGCGCCAAAAGTGGACGCCGTACTTCCAGCTGCCGTTCTGGTCGGTGCTGGCGCTGTGCGGGATCCCGCCGTGGATGATCCTGACCGGGCTGTCGATCGACCTGGTCTACCAGTTCTTCGTGCACACGGAGAAGGTCGGCAAGCTCCCGCGCTGGTTCGAGTACGTCTTCAACACCCCGTCCCACCACCGCGTCCACCACGGCAGCGACGCGGAATACCTTGATGCCAACTACGGCGGAATCCTGATCATCTGGGACCGGATGTTCGGCAGCTTCGTCCCGGAGGGCAAGCGGCCGACGTACGGGCTGACGAAGAACATCACCACGTACAACTTGCTGAAGGTCGGCTTCCACGAATACGGGTCGATCCTGCGCGACCTGCGCGGGGCCCGGACCTGGCGGGAGCGGGCCGGGTACGTGCTCGGGCCGCCGGGGTGGCGGCCCGCCGTCGACCGGCTTCAGTCGGCCGCCCACTCGTAGGACAGCTGGTAGCGGTCCGCCGCGAGGACCATGTCGTTCATCTCGACCGGCGTGCCGTCCTCGCGAAAGGCCACGCGCGTCACGGTCACGACCGGCACGCCCTCGGCGAGCTGGAGCAGGGAAGCTTCGTCCGGCGTCGGCATCCGGGCGCCGACGTGTTCCACGAAGGACGCCAATCGGTGCCCGGCTTCTTCCAACCGGGCATAAGTGCCGCCCGGTCCGGTGTCGACCTGCTCGATCGCGGTGTCGCGGGTGAGCTCCCGAGGAAGCCGCGACACCGCGAGCTGGACCACGAGCCCGTCGGCGCGCATCACCCGGTCCCTCACGGTGACCTCGGCGCCGGCGTCGACCGCCAGGTAGCCGGCCACTCGCTCATCGGCCTCCTCGAAGGAGATCTTGACCGACGTCGACGGCGTGAACCCGCGTGCCGCGGCGTCCGCGAGGAACGCACCACGGTTGCGTCCACGCGCTTCTCGCGAAAGACGGCTCCGCGCGAGCCGCTGAATGCTTGCCGGCGGGCGCACGAACACGCCACGCCCGTGCTCGGAGGTCACCAGCCCCTCGGACCGGAGCAGGTTCACCGCATCGCGAACCGTCGGCCGCGAAACGCCGTACTGGTCGACCAGGTCGCGTTCACTGGGAAGTTGTTCGCCGGGCACCAGGCGACCCGAGGTGATCTTGTCGCGCAGGTCTGCTGCGACCTGCCGGAAGGCAGGAACCCCACTTCGGCGATCGACCATGTGACCATCCTTCCACTGGGTAACTCGTCTTGACCAGTTGGCAGTCCACCTGTCATCGTACTGGTATTGACGTCTTTACCAGTTTGCGAAGGCCGACAGGAGAAGTCATGACCGTCGTCACCGGAACCGTCGCCGCCCGGTCCCTCGTCTCTGAAGAGCTGTTCGACCGTCTGGTGGACCGGATCTCCGCCACCGAAGACGTGCCCCGCGGGCTCGCGGAGCGGATCATGGAGCAGGCGCTGGCTTTCCTGTGCGCGTGCGCCGCCGACCGCGGCTACGGGTTGAACCCGTCTCCGCTCGTGGACGTCGGATGGCACACCTTCCTCCTGCACACCAGGGACTACGCCGAGTTCTGCCATCGGGTGGCGGGCGGCTACATCCACCACGTGCCGGAGCGAGCCGAACCCGGCATGTCGATCGTGGACCGGCACACTGAGCTGACGCGGGCCGTTTCCGCGATCGCGTCGGCCGGCTTCCCCGTGGATCCGGACCTGTGGTCGCTCCGCGCGGCGAACTGCACCAGCGGGGACGACGGGTGTCGCGCGTCCGGCAAGGACGGCAACGAAAACACCGACACGAACGGAAGGTGACGTCCTGTACCACTGGAGCGAGCTGCCGGGCGAAGTGCGCGAAGTGGTGCATCGCCACCTCGGACCGATCAGGGAGACCGTTCCCGCTGCCGCGGCACAGAGTTCGAGCGTCGCCATGACACTAGTCCGTGACGCGCTGCCGGCGGTGTTCCTCAAGGGTATCCGAGGCGTGTCGCCGGCGATGCGGTGGCTGCGCAACGAAGTCGAGACCGCGCCGCTCGTGGGCGGGCTCGGGCCGGATGTTCTGTTCCACCAGGATGTCGGCGAATGGCTCGTCGTCGGCTTCACCCATCTCGCCGGGCGGTCGGCCGCCCTCGGGCCGGGCTCACCGGATCTTCGCGCCGTCGCGGATGCCGTGAACCGGATCGGCGCGATCGACGCACCGCACGTGCGGTCGCTCACCGATCGATGGAAATCCCCTTGGTGGCCCCGCCTCGCCGCCGCGCGGCCGGAGCTGTCCGGTGAGCTGGACGTACTGCAGCTCGCCGCGTGGGAGGAGAAGGCTCCGGACCTCGTCGCCGGAAGCCGACTCCTCCACACCGATCTGCACGGCGACCAGTTCCTGCTCGACGAAGACGGCGACGTCCACGTCGTCGACTGGGGCTGGCCCGCTTCCGGAGCGCCGTGGGTCGACCCCGCTTTCCTCGTCATCCGGCTCGTCGCAGCGGGTCATCGGCCCGCGGACGCCGAAGCCTGGGCGCGGGCGCACACCCGCTGGGCCTCGGCGCCCCCTGAAGCGGTGACGGCCTTCGCCGCCTACGTTGCGGGGCTGTGGACCGCCAAGGCCGCCGCCTCCCTGGCCCGGACCGCTCGTGACTACGCGCGCTGGCGGCTCGGCTGAGCGGCTACGCCGTCTCCTGCAGGGCGTTCTCCGGCCGGATCACCGCCGGCAAGCTGTTCAGCGGTGGCCGCTGGCGGGAAGTCACATCCGTCAGCACCAGCTCGCGCTCGACGCCGTCCGCCGACGTCCCCCGCTGGAACTGGGCGAGGATCGACGCCGGGGGGACCGCTGTCACCAGGCGGTCGTAGCGTTCCAGGCGGTCGAACAGCGTCTGCATGATCTGGCCCGACATGCGGCCCAATGCCTGGGTGCTCTGGTGGCGGTGCACGCGGTGGCCGAGGTCGACCTGGGCCAGCGCGTCGAGGCCGCGCAGCTCCGCCAGGTCGATGAGGTGGCCGATCTCGACGCCGTAGTTCACCACGAACGGGATGCTTTCCAGCACCTCGCGCCGTCCCGCGTACTCGCCGGCCAGGGGCTGGACGAACCCCGCCAGCTCCGGCCAGAACATGTTCAGCAGCGGCCGCGCGACGAGCTCGGTGACCCGGCCGCCGCCGTCGGCCTCGCCCTTGAGCGGGCGGTGGTAGAAGCCCTTGACGTAGGCCACCGACGGGTCGGTCAGCAGCGGGCCGAGCAGACCGGTGACGTAGTCCGTCGTGAAGTCGTAGAGGTCGCCGTCGACGAAGACGACCAGGTCGCCCGTCGTCGCCGCGACCCCCTTCCACAGCGCTTCGCCCTTGCCCTGCAAGCCGTCGAGCGCCGGGAAGACGGCGTCCTGCGCGACGACCGCCGCACCCGCGGCCGCGGCCACCGAGGCCGTCGCGTCCGTGGAATGGCTGTCGACGACGAGGATCTCGTCGACGAGCATCCCCTGGAGCTCCTCACGGATCGCCGTGACGATCGCGCCGACGGTGGCTTCCTCGTTCCGGGCCGGGATGACCACGGAGACGGTGGTGCCGCGCTTGGCCGCGACCAGCTCGTCGATCGTGCGGTCGCCGACCTTGCTGCTCCGACGGGCGAGCCAGGTGCCGACCTCCGGCGACACCTGCAAGCGTGCGTCACGCATGCTTTCCCCTTCCCTCGTTCGGCCTATCCCTCCCCGAGGTTCGAGGTCCCGCGTTTCGGCGATCGCGCCGTGGTGCTACCGGGGTGTTACGAAGTGGCGCTTCCCGTTAACGCGACGCGCCAAAACCGGTTGGCGGCGGTCCGTAGGCTCGCCGGTGATGAGCCAGTGCTTCAGCATCGACGGCCGAGCCGTCTGGAACCCCTCGAACGGGCCCGGCACCCTGTTCGCGCACCTCGCCGAGGCGCTGGTCCCGCTCGCGGGCCGGCCCTCCGGGATCGGCGTGACCCCGGGTGATCCCGACGACCACCCGATCGACGGCGCGACCTTCGCGGAGTTCGCCGACACCCTGGTAGCCGAGTACCGCGCGACGTCACACCCGATCCAGCGAGCGCTGCTGGAGGGCTTCGTGGCGACGGCGGCCGTCCTGGCTCGTCGCGGCGCGCTCGCCCTGCCCGCGCTCGACGGCCCGGCCGGGACCTCGACGCGGGACATCCCGGGTGGTGGGGCCGCCGGGCCCGACCGGCTCGCCGAGCTGGTGGCCGAGCACGAACGCTCGATGCCGGCATGATCGAACCGGTCCGCCCGTTCCGCTGGGACCTCCTGCGCCCCGACCACCTCGGCACCCTGCTCGACGGCCTCCCCGAACCGGACCTGGGGTTCCTCGACGACCTCGTCGACTGCGCCGCCAAGGTCCTCGCCCGCTCCGACGACGGCGAGCTGTACTTCGTCGGCCGGTCCGTGGACTCGGTGTTCGACCTGCTCGGCGGCGCCCTGCCGGATCCGGCGCGGCTGCACCTGCTGCCGCTGTCGACCGCGCTCGTCGACCACCCGCTGCTCGACCGGCTGCACCCCGCCGAAGTGACGCAGCTGCGCGCGAACCTCGCCGCGCACGGGCTCGACCCCGCCGGCCTCGCCCGCGGCTCCCGGCCGCTCACCTTCGTCGACGTCGTCTCGACGGGCCGGACCTTCGGGCAGCTCCTGGACATCCTGCGCGCCTGGACCGCCGACGAACGCGGTGACTGGCCCGCGGTGCGGCGCCGGGTCCGGATCGTCGGCCTGACGCAACGCACGCACACCAGCCCGAACACCCGCCGCTGGCAGCAGCACGCCGAGTGGGCGCGGGACCTGACCGTCCGGAACGTCTCGGTCGAGCGGGCGCTGTTCGGTTATCTCGCCGACCGGCAGGTCAAGCTCACCCGGTCGTTCGGCCGCGACCTCTGGGCCGCCGAAGAAGTCCGGGCACCGGCGCGCGACGACCGGATCCGCCGCGCGCTGGCCGAAGCCGCGGCGATCGTCGAAGCCGGACGCACTCCCGCGGTCCGGGAACGGCTCGCCCGCACCCTGCAGCGCGAACCCGCCATCACCGAGCCGTGGCTGCGGGACCTCGTCAGGCGTCTTCTTCTTCGAGCATCTCCGGGGTGACCGCGGACTCGGTGTCCGGGATGCTCAGGTCCTTGGCCCGCTTGTCCGCCATCGCCAGCAGGCGGCGGATCCGGCCGGCCACCGCGTCCTTCGTCATCTGCGGGTCCGACAGCTGACCCAGCTCCTCCAGCGACGCCTGCCGGTTCGACAACCTCAGCTTGCCCGCCGCCAGGAGGTGGTCCGGGGCCGTGTCGCCGAGGATCTCCAGCGCGCGCTCGACCCGGGCCGCCGCCGCGACGGCCGCACGGGCCGAGCGGCGCAGGTTCGCGTCGTCGAAGTTGGCCAGGCGGTTCGCCGTCGCGCGGACCTCGCGGCGCATGCGCCGTTCTTCCCACTGCAGCACGCTCGTGTGCGCGCCCAGGCGGGTCAGCAGCGCGCCGATCGCGTCGCCGTCGCGGACCACCACACGGTCGGCGCCGCGGACCTCGCGGGACTTCGCCTGGATGCCCATCCGGCGCGCCGCGCCGACGAGCGCCAGCGCCGCCTCCGGACCGGGGCACGTCACCTCGAGCGACGACGAGCGGCCCGGTTCGGTCAGGGAGCCGTGGGCGAGGAACGCGCCCCGCCACGCCGCTTCGGCGTCGGCCACCCCGCCGGACACCACGGCCGCGGGCAGCCCGCGCACCGGCCGGCCGCGCTGGTCGATCAGCCCGGTCTGGCGGGCCAGGCCCTCACCGTCCTTCACCACGCGCACGACGTAGCGCGTGCCCTTGCGCAGGCCGCCGCTGGCGGTGATGACGTGGACGTCCGAGTGGTGGCCGTACAGCTCGTGGATCTCCTTGCGCAGCCGTCGCGCCACCGAGCCCGTGTCCAGCTCCGCCTCCACAACGACCCGGCCGGCCACGATGTGCAGCCCGCCGGCGAAGCGAAGCAGCGACGCGACCTCCGCCCGGCGCGGCCCGATCTTCGTGATCTCCAGCCGGCTCAGTTCGTCCTTCACCGCGGCGGTCATCGCCATTACTGCCCCTCCCTGCCTTTCGCTCCTCCCCCGTGCTCCCCGTCCCTGCCGAGACCGAGAGCCTCCCGCATGCATCGCGCGAGCGCATCAGGATCATGCCGTCCCGCCACTTCCGGGTCGCCCACCGCCCCCAGGTGCGCGCGCCCGCCGAGCCGTTCCGCCGCGCGCCGGAGATTCGCCGGGTCGGGCACGGAATCGCGGTCCGCGATCACCGCGTCGACCCGCAGATCGGGCGCGTGCTCGAAGAGTACGTCCAGGTGCCGCTCCGGCGAGAATCCCGCGGTTTCCCCCGGCTGGGGGACAAGGTTGAGCACGAGCACCTTCGTGGCGGTGGTCTTCACGAGCGCGTCGTGCAGGCCGGGCACCAGCAGGTGAGGTAAAACGCTCGTGAACCACGAGCCCGGACCGAGGAAAACGACGTCGGCGCCGAGCACCGCCTCGACCGCTTCCTCGCACGCCAGCGGCGGCCGCCCCGAGCCACCCGGCGACCGCAGGCTGACGCGCTGCACCTGCCCCGGCGTCGACGCCACCGCGACCTGCCCGCGGATCGTGCGCAGCGCCTCCGGGTTTTCGCTGTCCAGACCGCTGACCTGGCCTTCGATCTCCAGCGGCTCCGGCGACATCGGCAGCACGCGGCCCGAGACGCCCATCAGGCGGCACGCTTCGTCGAGCGCCGCCACCGGGTCGCCGAGCACCTCGAAGAGCCCGGCCAGCAGCAGGTTTCCCACCGCGTGGCCGGCCAGCGCGCCGTCACCGCCGAAGCGGTGCTGGAAGACCTCAGCCCAGAGCGTGCCGCCGTCCTCCGCCGCGAAGGCGGCGAAAGCCTGCCGGAGATCGCCCGGCGGCAGCAGCCCGAGCTCGCGCCGCAGCCGGCCGGACGACCCGCCGTCGTCGGCCACGGTCACGATCGCGGTGACGTCGAGGGTCACCCGCCGCACCGCGGACAACGTGGCGTGCAGCCCGTGGCCGCCCCCGAGGGCGACCGCCCGCACGTTATTCACGACCAAGGTCGCGGTGCACCACCTTCACGGCCATACCGTCCTCTTTGGACAGACGCTGGGCGAGCTCGACCGACAGCGCCACGCTGCGGTGCTTGCCGCCGGTGCAGCCGACGGCGAGCGTCAGGTACCGTTTGCCCTCGCGCTTGTACCCGGCGCCGATGAGCCGCAGCAGCTGGTGGTAGCGGTCGAGGAACTCCTCGGCGCCTTCCTGGGACAGGACGTAGTTGCGGACCTCGCCGTCGAGGCCCGTGTGTTCGCGCAGCTCCGGGATCCAGAACGGGTTCGGCAGGAACCGGACGTCCATCACCAGGTCGGCGTCCATCGGCAGGCCGTACTTGTAGCCGAACGACAGCACCGTGACGCGCGTCTGCGTGCTCGCCTCGGAGCCGAACGCGTCCTCGATCTTGGCCCGCAGGTCGTGCACCGACAGCGACGAGGTGTCGAGCACCAGGTCGGCCTCCTCGCGCAGCGGCTCCAGCAGCGTCCGCTCCGCGGTGATGCCGTCGGCGAGCCGTCCGTCACCCTGCATCGGGTGCCCGCGGCGCACGGCCTCGAAGCGCCGCACCAGCACCGCGTCGGTCGCCTCCAGGAACAGCACGCGCGGCTTGTAGCCCCGTGCGTCCAGGTCCTTGATCACCGAGGCGAGGTCGTCGGTGAACGCGCGCGAGCGCACGTCCATGACCACGGCCACCTTGGTGATCGCGCCGCGCGCCTGCGCGCCCAGCTCGACCATGGTGGCGATCAGCTCCGGGGGCAGGTTGTCGACGACGAACCAGCCCAGGTCCTCCAGGCACTTGGCCGCGGTGCTGCGGCCGGCCCCGGACAGCCCGGACACCACCGCGACCTCCATGCCGGACCCGCGGATCTCCTCTTGCGCACTCACTGTCTTTCCCTACTCCCCTGCTTGTGTGCCGTTGCTCGCGCCGGACTCCCCGGCCAGCGCGGCGACCACGGCCTCCGCGGTGCGCCTGCCGAAGCCGGGCACCGCCTCGATCTCTTCGATCCTGGCCTGCTTGAGCTTCTTGACCGAGCCGAAGTGCTTGATCAGCGCGGTGCGGCGAGCCTGCCCCAGCCCGGGCACACTGTCCAATTCGGACGTCTGCAGCCGCTTGGAGCGCTTCTCGCGGTGGTAGGCGATGGCGAACCGGTGCGCCTCGTCGCGCAGCCGCTGGAGCAGGTAGAGCCCCTCCGACGTCCGGGGCAGGATCACCGGATCGGGGTCGGCGGGCAGCCAGACCTCTTCCAGCCGCTTCGCCAGCCCGATCACGGCGATGTCGGTGATGCCCAGTTCGGCGAGCACGTCCGCGGCCGCCGTGGCCTGCGGGCCCGCGCCGTCGACGACCAGCAGGTTCGGCGGGTAGGCGAACTTCTTGGGCCGCCCGGTCTCCGGGTCGATGCCGGGCTTCGAAGAGTCCGTCTCGTCGGCGGTTTCCTTCAAGTAGCGGTAGAAGCGCCTTCGCACGACTTCGGCGATCGACGCGACGTCACCCTCTTCGGCCGCCTCGCGCAGCGCGAAGCGCCGGTACTCGGACTTGCGCGCGAGCCCGTCTTCGAACACCACGAGCGACGCCACGACGTCGCTGCCCTGGATGTGGCTGATGTCGATGCACTCGATGCGCAGCGGCGCGGTGTCCAGGGCCAGGAACTCCTGCAGCTCGGTCAGCGCCGCCGAGCGCGCCGTCAGGTCGCCGGCGCGGCGCAGCTTGTGCTGGGTGAACGCCTCCCCCGCGTTGCGCTCGACCGTCTCGGCGAGGGCCTTCTTGTCCCCGCGCTGCGGCACCCGGACCTGCACCCGCGAGCCACGCAGGCCGGTGAGCCACTCGGCGAGCGCGTCGGCGTCGGCGGGCAGCTCGGGCACCAGCACCTCACGCGGCACGACCGGCCCGGCGTCGACGTCGTCGCGCGCCTCGAGCTCGGCCTGCTCGCCGTAGAACTGCGTGATGAAGTGGTCGACCAGCGCCGGGACGTCCATCTCCTCGGCCTTGTCGATCACCCAGCCGCGCTGGCCGCGGACCCGCCCGCCGCGCACGTGGAAGACCTGGACGGCGGCCTCGAGCTCGTCGTGGGCGAACGCCACGACGTCGGCGTCCGTGCCGTCGCCGAAGACCACGGCCTGCTTCTCCATGGCGCGGCGCAGCGCGCCGAGGTCGTCGCGCAGCCGGGCCGCGCGTTCGAACTCCAGCTCGTCCGACGCCGCGGCCATCTCGTTCTCGAGGCGCCGGATCATCGCGTCGGTCTTGCCCGCGAGGAAGTCGCAGAAGTCCTCGACGATGTCCCGGTGTTCGTCGGCCGAGACGCGGCCCACGCACGGCGCCGAGCACTTGTCGATGTAGCCGAGCAGGCAGGGCCGGCCGATCTGGCCGTGGCGCCGGAACACCCCGGCCGAGCAGGTGCGCGCCGGGAACACCCGCAGCAGCAGGTCGAGCGTCTCGCGGATGGCCCACGCGTGCGCGTACGGCCCGAAGTAGCGGACGCCCTTCTTGCGCGGGCCGCGGTAGACGTGCAGCCGCGGGAACTCCTCGTTCAGCGTCACCGCGAGCACCGGGTAGCTCTTGTCGTCGCGGTAGCGGACGTTGAACCGGGGGTCGAACTCCTTGATCCAGTTGTACTCGAGCTGGAGCGCCTCGACCTCGGTGGTGACGACGGTCCACTCGACGCTCGCGGCGGTGGTGACCATCTGCCGCGTGCGCGGGTGCAGGCCGGCGAGGTCGGCGAAGTACGAGTTCAGCCTGCTGCGCAGGCTTTTCGCCTTGCCGACGTAGATGACCCGCCTGGTCGCGTCACGGAACTTGTACACGCCAGGGGCATCCGGGATGCTCCCCGGCGAGGGACGGTAGGTGGTCGGGTCAGCCACTCCCCCAGCCTATGGCGCGGCACCGACAGTTCTCGCACGCCCCCGGTTCGCCCGCCGGAAGTAGGGTGTTCGTCCGGTTGCGACCTTCGGCGGTGTCGCCCCGGGTGACGCGGTGGTTACTTTCCGACCCAGCAGGTCCGGGCCCCATCCGAAAGGATCACCACCGTGAGCTCTCTTCGTATCCTCGGCGCCGCTTCCGCGGCCGCCGTCGCGCTGACCCTCGCCGGTGGCGCGGCCGCCTCCGCCGGCGTCCAGCCGAACATCGTCGGCGGCGGGACCGCCCCGGCCGTCTCCTGGGGCGCCCAGGTCTACGTGAACACGCCCGGCCGCGACTTCGAGGGCTTCAACTGCTCCGGCACCGTGATCGCCGCCCGCTGGGTCATGACGGCCGTGCACTGCCTCGACCAGGACGGCTCGGGCATGCACGTGAAGGTCGGCAGCAACACGCTGTTCGCCGGCACCGAGATCGCCGTCGACGGCAAGTACGAGTCCCCGAACGGCGACATCGCCCTGCTGCACCTGGCCTCGGCGACCGGCACCGGGCCGATCTCGCTCGGCAGCGCGGACCCGGCGACGGGCAGCACCAACCAGCTCTACGGCTGGGGCCGCACCACCCCGACCGGCCCGCCGGCGTCGGCGCTGAAGGTGGCGAACGTGCAGGTCACCGGCCGGTCGTCGGACGCCTACGGCGGCCGGGCGATCCAGAGCGTCGGCATCAACGGCGCGGCGTGGAAGGGCGACTCGGGCGGCCCCGAGGTCGCCAACGGCGTGCAGGTCGGCGTCGCCTCGACGGTGCAGAACCAGAGCGGGACGAACACGCGCGGCACGAACAACTACGCGAGCGTGGCGTCGAGCCGGTCCTGGATCCGGTCGACCGCGGGGGTCTGAGGCCGGGTTTTCCCGGGGCGGCGCTTCGGCGCCGCCCCGGTTCTGTCGATGGGGTGTGCGAAACTCGCGGGCATGCGGATCGCCACCTGGAACGTGAACTCCATCGTCCCCCGCCTGCCCCGGGTGCTGGACTTCCTGGAGCAGAGCGCGCCGGACGTGCTGTGCCTGCAGGAGCTGAAGAACACGACGGAGAAGTTCCCGGCTGCCGAGGTCGAAGCGCTGGGCTACGAGGTCGCGGCGTACGGGCTCGGGCGCTGGAACGGCGTCGGGATCGTGTCGAAGGCAGGGCTGTCCGACGTGGTCCGCGGCCTGCCGGGCGAGCCGGAGTTCGACGGCGCGGCCGAGGCCCGCGCGATCGGGGCGACCTGCGGCGGCGTGCGGGTGTGGTCGGTGTACGTGCCGAACGGGCGCGAGCCGGACAACCCGCACTACGCGTACAAGCTGGAGTGGCTGGAGGCGTTACGGTCGCTGGTTTCTTCCGAGCTTTCGGACGCTCCGTTCGCGGTGCTGGGTGACTTCAACGTGGCCCCGGCGGACGCGGACGTCTGGGACATCACGCTGTTCGCGGAGTCGACCCACGTGACGAAGCCGGAGCGCGACGCCCTGGCCCGGCTGCGGGACCTGGGGCTGACGGACGTGTTCCCGCGGCCGTTGAAGTACGACCACCCGTTCACGTACTGGGACTACCGGGCGGGGAACTTCCCGAACAACAAGGGCATGCGGATCGACCTGGTGTACGGCAACGCGGGGTTCACCTCGGCCGTGACGGATTCCTATGTGGACCGTGAAGCCCGGAAGGGCAAGGGCCCGTCGGACCACGCGCCGATCGTGGTGGACCTGGACCTCTGACCGCTCCCCGAAACGGGGGCCGAGACGTCAGAGCGGTCAGCCGCCGATGGCCGCGCGGTGCAGTTTCCGCAGGGCCCGGACCGCTTCCACCGCGCGGCCCCGGTCGACGGCCTGCACCGCCATCACCGAGTGGTACTCGTCGTCCGGCAGCTCCAGCCGGGCCCACGAGGCGCCGTCCGGGAAGCTCACCGACAGGACCTCGGTCCACGCGAACCGCCGGGTCACCAGGACGTTCCGGACCTCGATGCCCTCGGCGTCCGCACGCACGCGGGCGATCGCGAACAGCATCACGCCGCACGCCAGCAGGATGCCGATGCCGATCATCGCCGCCTGGTCGGAGCGCTGGAAGTGGACGCCCGTGTCGCCGTTGCGCAGCAGCACCGCCACCACCACGAACACCGCCAGCAGCGCCACCGCCATCACGCTGCACATGATCATCGCCCGGCGGGGCCGGAACACCAGGGTCGCCGTCGAAGTAGCCACGCTCACACAAAACCCCGCTCGGTCCACGGCTGGCGCAGGCTCCGCAGCACGTGCGCGGAGTCCAGCGCGGCCACGGTCGCCTCGTAACCCTTGTCTTCCTTCGCCCCGGGACGGCCCGACCGGTCGACGGCCTGCTCGTGCGTGTCGCACGTCAGCACGCCGTTGCCGACCGGGGTGCTCTCGTCGAGCGCCACCCGGGTCAGGCCCGCCGTCACCGCGTCGCACACGTACTCGAAGTGCGGGGTGCCGCCGCGGATCACCACGCCGAGCGCGACCACCGCGTCGTGGTTGCGGGCCAGCGCCTGCACCACGACCGGGAGCTCGATCGCGCCCGCGACGTGGACGACCGTCGGGTCCTCTTCCAGCTCGGCCTCACGGGCGGCGACCAGCGCGCGCTCCAGGAGGACGTCGGTGATGTCCGCGTTCCACCGGGTGGCGACGATGCCGAGCTTCAAGGTCTTGCAGCCGGTCAGGTCGAGCGAGACCTCCGGCCGGCCTTCGCCGCTCACAGCGCTCCTCCGTCGGGGTGCTCGGCGCCCGCGCCGACCTGGTCGTAGTGCTCCAGCTGGGCGAGGTCGTGGCCCATCCGGTCGCGCTTGGTCCGCAGGTAGCGCAGGTTCTCCGGGTTCGGCGAGATCGGCAGCGGCACCCGCCCGGTGACGCGCAGGCCGTAGCCTTCCAGGCCGATCCGCTTGGCCGGGTTGTTCGACAGCAGCCGCATGGTGCGGACGCCGAGGTCGCAGAGGATCTGCGCGCCGGTGCCGTAGTCACGGGCGTCGGCCGGGACGCCGAGGGCGAGGTTGGCGTCGACGGTGTCGGCGCCGTCGTCCTGCAGCTGGTAGGCCTGCAGCTTGTGCAGCAGGCCGATGCCACGGCCTTCGTGGCCGCGGATGTAGAGCACGACGCCGCGGCCTTCGGCGGCCACCGCTTCCAGGGCCGCCTCCAGCTGCGGGCCGCAGTCGCAGCGCAGCGAGCCGAAGACGTCACCGGTCAGGCACTCGGAGTGGACGCGCACGAGGATGTCCTGGCCGTCGCCGATCTCGCCGTAGACGAACGCTACGTGCTCGATGCCGTCCAGCAGGCTGTCGTAGCCGACGGCGCGGAACGTGCCCGCGGCCAGCGGGATGCGCGCCTCGGCGACCCGCTCGACCTGCTTCTCGGTGCGGCGGCGGTAGGCGATCAGGTCGGCGATGGTGATGATCGCCAGGTCGTGGTCGGCGGCGAAGACCTCGAGCTCGTCGCGGCGGGCCATGTCGCCTTCGTCCTTCTGCGACACGATCTCGCAGAGCACACCCGCCGGCGCGAGGCCGGCCATCCGGGCGAGGTCGACCGAGGCCTCGGTGTGCCCGGGGCGGCGCAGCACGCCGCCTTCCTTCGCGCGCAACGGCACGACGTGCCCGGGACGGCGGAAGTCCTTCGCGGTGGACGCCGGGTCGGCCAGCAGCCGGATCGTGTGCGCGCGGTCGGCGGCGGAGATGCCGGTGCTGATGCCGTCGGCGGCGTCGACCGTGACGCTGTACGCGGTGCCCCGCGCGTCCTGGTTCGTGTGGTACATCGGCGGCAGGTCCAGCCGGTCGGCCTCGGCCTCGGTCAGCGCCACGCAGACGTAGCCCGAGGTGTAGCGGACCATGAACGCCAGCAGCTCCGGCGTCGCCTTTTCGGCCGCGAAGATGAGGTCACCCTCGTTCTCGCGGTCCTCGTCGTCGACCACGACGACGGGGCGCCCCGCCGCGACGTCGGCGATCGCCCGCTCGATGGCGTCGGCGTCGAACACCGCGCCGGTCCCGCACGGGGTCCAGCCCGCTTCGGGCTCTGCCGCGCTCGTCTCACTCATGACCGCTCCTCCGTGCCGCCCCGATTGTGCGCCTGATCGCGGATATGTGCCTCGGCCAGCTTCTCCACGTACTTGGCGACCACGTCGACCTCGAGGTTGACCAGGTCGCCGGCTTCGCGGCCGCCGAGCGTGGTCACCTCGAGCGTGGTCGGGATCAGCGCGACCTTGAACTGCTCGTCGGTGACCGCCGCGACCGTCAGGGAGATCCCGTCGACCGCGATCGACCCCTTCTCGACGACGTAGCGCGCCAGGTGCCCCGGCAGCGCGAAGGTCGTGACGCCGGTTTCGTCGCGGGAGAGGAACACGCCGGTCCCGTCCACGTGCCCCTGCATGATGTGCCCGCCGAGCCGGCCGCCCGCGGGGGTCGCGCGTTCCAGGTTGACCCGGTCGCCGACCGCGACCTTGGCCAGGCTCGAGCGCTGCAGCGTCTCGTGCACGACGTCGACGGTGAACTCGCCGCCGGCCACCTCGACGACGGTCAGGCAGACGCCGCTGACCGCGATCGAGTCGCCGTGCCCGGCGTCACTGGTGACCAGCGGGCCGCGCACGCGCAGCCGTGCCGCGTTGGTCAGCTGCTCGACCGCGGTGACCTCGCCGATCTCCTCGACTATGCCGGTGAACACGTCCGCTGCCTCCTAGTGAGCCGGTCCTCCCATCCAACACCCGCCGCGGCCCGGAAGCTTCTCCGGTGCCGCCGCGTGATCAGCCGGCCCGGCCCCGGGCCGCCTGCTCGCGCAGCGCGGCGACCGCTTTGCCCGGGTCTTCGGCGCCGTAGACGGCGGACCCGGCGACGAAGCAGTCGACGCCCGCCTCGGCGGCCTGCTCGATGGTGTCGGTGTTGATCCCGCCGTCGATCTCGACGACCAGCTTCAGGTGCCCGGTGTCGACGAGCCGCCGCGCGGTGCGGACCTTCTCGAGGACGTCCGCGATGAACGACTGCCCGCCGAAGCCCGGCTCGACCGACATCACCAGCAGCGTGTCGTAGTGCTTGAGCGCGTCGAGCCACGGCTCGAGCGCGGTGCCCGGCTTGACCGACAGGCCGGCCTTGGAGCCCGCGGCACGCAGGTTCTTCGCGAGCGCGATGGGGTCCTTCGCGGCCTCGGCGTGCACAGTGACGTTGTAGGCGCCGGCCTCGGCGTACCCGATCGCCCAGCGGTCCGGGTCGTCGATCATCAGGTGGCAGTCGATCGGCACGTCGGTGCTCTTGAGCAGCGCCTGGACCACCGGCAGCCCGAGGGTCAGGTTGGGCACGAAGTGCGCGTCCATCACGTCGACGTGGACCCAGTCGGCGCGGGTCTCCCCCGCGCCGGCCACGGCGGCGATCTCCTCGCCGAGCCGGGCGAAGTCCGCGGACAGGATGCTGGGGGCGATCAGGGGTCGGTCAGCCACGTCCTGAGTGTAGGAGGGCACTGCTAACGCTCGCTAACCGGTTGTGACCAGGATCCGGCTCCCGATCTGGCTCCGCAGGGGGAAGCACCCGGGGCCGGAGTCCCCATAACCTCAGGTCATGTCCGGTTTCCCGCGTTCCCTGCTGCGTCCCGGCGGCTATCTCAGCGTGCCCTACGCCCTGCTGGGGACCGCTCTGACGCTGCCCGCGTTCCCCTTCGCCCTCGTCGTGGCGCTCATCCCGGGCCCGCCCCAGCTGCACTTCGTCCTCGCGCTGGCCGCGCTCGCCCTTGTGCTGGGGCTCGCCGGGCTGGCCGGGCCGACGCGGCGCTTCGGCGTGGCCGTGGCCAACGCCATGCTCGGGACGGACCTGCCCGCGCCGGGACGAGCCCGGCCCGCCTGGCCGGACCGGCTGCGCTCGGCCGCCTGGCTGGTGCTGCACGCCGCGCTGGGCGGGTTGCTGCTCGTGGTCGAAGGGGTGCTGCTGCTCGGTGTCCTCGTGCCGGTGATGTGGCTGAACGGCGACCAGGGGCAGTTCTCGTTCTTCGGCGCGACCGCCGAAGCCGGGCCGTGGACGGTGCCGGTCGCCGTGGTCATGCTCGGGGCCGCGCTGCTGCTCGCGGCCGCCGCCACCCGCGGCTTCCGGGCCGGCGCGGCGGCGCTGCTGGGCCCGTCCGCCGCCGAGCGCGCGGCGCTGGCCGAGCGCCGCGCGGCCGTGCTCGCCCAGCGCAACCGGCTGGCCCGCGAGCTGCACGACTCGATCGGGCACACGCTCACGACGTCGACCATCCAGGCGGCCGCCGCGGCCGAGCTGGTCGAGACCGACCCGGCGCAGGTCCGGCGCGCGCTCGGCACGATCGAAGAAAGTTCCCGCGGCACACTCGAAGACCTCGACCACGTGCTCGGCCTGCTGCGCGAAGAGCCCGCCACGAAGGAGCCGACCCGCACGCTGGCCGAGGTCGACGTCCTCGCCGTGCGCGCCCGCGAAGCCGGGCTCGACGTCCGATTGACCGTCGACGGGCCGGTCGGCGCGCTGCCCGCCGCGGTGTCGCGCGAGGGGTACCGGATCGTCCAGGAGGGCCTGACCAACGCCCTGCGCCACGCCGGCCCGGGCACGGTCGACGTCCGTGTCTTCGCCGGGCCCGAGCGGCTGGCGATCGCCGTGGTCAACCCCCTGCGCGGCGCGGAGCCGCGGCCCGGGCGGCACGGGCTGGCCGGGCTCGCGGAGCGCGTCGAAGCCCTGCGTGGCGAGCTCGACGCCGGGCCGGACGGCGAGCGGTGGCGGCTGCGCGCGACCATCCCGCTGCGCACGGGCGCATGAGCCCCACCGTGCTGCTCGTCGACGACGAGCCGCTGGTCCGCACCGGCCTGCGGGCACTGCTGGAGCAGCAGGGCATCACCGTGGCCGGCGAGGCCGCCGACGGCTCGGAGGTCCTGGCCGCGGTGCGCCGGACCGGCCCGGACGTCGTGCTGATGGACGTCCGGATGCCCGGCACCGACGGCATCGAGGCCACCCGGCAGCTGCTCGCGGCGACCACCGAGCCGCCGAAGGTCCTCGTCGTCACGACGTTCGACAACGACGACTACGTGCACGAAGCGCTCCTGGCCGGGGCCAGCGGGTTCCTGCTGAAGCGGGCGCGCAAGGAGGAGATCGCGCACGCCGTGCGGACCGTCGCCGCCGGCGAGTCGCTGCTGTTCCCCGAAGCGATCCGGCGGCTGGTGGCCGCCCGACAGCCGGGCGGGACGCACGCGCGGGCGGCGAAGACGCTGACCCGGCGGGAGGCCGAGGTGCTCCGGCTGATCGCCACCGGACTGTCCAACCAGGACATCGCGGCCGCGCTGGTGATCAGCCTCGAGACGGTGAAGACGCACGTGGGCAACGTCTTCGCGAAGCTCGGCGCGGGCAACCGCGCCCAGGCAGTGGTCATAGCGTACGAATCGGGCGTCGTCCGGCCCGGGCACCTCGCCGGTCAATAACCGACGTGCTCTCGGTCACCCGCGGGAAGCCATGAGTTCGGGCAGCGGCCACCTGGTGCTCACCTGACGGCCGCGCCCGGCACACATGCAAAGGGACTAGGCACTGTCCTGTAAGTCATCGGAGCCAGAGCACGATGGCGGCGATGGTGAGTTCTGCCTGGTAGTAAGCGGCGCGTTTGGCATAGCGGGTG
>NZ_JBVJNO010000009.1:322280-529638 GCF_055583645.1 Amycolatopsis sp. NPDC104587 | reverse complement strand
GACAGCTCCACTTCACAACCGGAGGCCTTCACCTGTCTGCACGACAGGCCGCCACCAGGTCACCTCAACTCGGGACAACGTCCCTGGACATCACACCTAGCGCAGCGCCGGCACCCGGGCTTCACCGCGCAGCGCCAGCACCGCGCCCAGCCCGAGCGCCGCCACCACGGCGAAGAAGTAAAAACCCCACGGATACGCGACCCCGGCCGTCACCAGCGCGCCGGTCACGAACGGCCCGAGGATCGAGCCGAGCCGCCCGACCGCCGACGTCAGCCCGAGCGCCGTGCCGCGGGCCTGCGCCGGGAACGCCTGCGCGACGTACCCGTAGATCAGGACCTGCGCCGAGAACACGAACACGCCGGTCAGCAGCACCACCGTGTTGAGCAGGAACGCGTTCCCGATGCGCAGGCTCAGCGCCGCCAGCAGCACGGCGCCCGCGCCGAACCAGATCCGGGCGATCGGGCGGATGCCGAACCGGTCGGCGATCGTGCCGGCCAGCACCAGCCCGAGCACCGCGCCGATGTTGAGCACCAGCAGCAGCGTGATCGACGTCGAGATCGGGTACCCTGCGGTCCGCATCAGCTGCGGCAGCCACGTGTTGAGCCCGTAGACCAGCAGCAGCCCCATGAACGAGCCGGTCCACACGGCGATGCTGATCCGCCGGAAGCGCGCGCCCAGCAGGTCGCGCAGCCCGACGCGCTCGGTGTCATCGCGAGCCGCCAGGTAGGCCGCCGACTCCGGCAGCTTCCACCACATCAGCGGCACCACCAGCAGGCCGGCCACCCCGCCGCCGTAGAACAGCCAGTGCCAGTCGTCGGTCACCGCCAGTGCCAGGATCGACGTCAGCACCGCTCCGACGTGGTAGCCCGTCATGGTGAACGTGCTCGCGCTGGCCCGCCGCCGCGCGGGCAGGTTCTCCGACATCACCGTCAGCGCCACCGGCATGCACGCGCCGAGGCCGAGGCCGGCGACGAACCGGAACACCCCGAACATCGCGACGCTCGAGGCCGCCGGCGTCAGCAGTGTGAACAGCGAGAACAGCAGCACCGAGCCGATGAGCATGCCGCGGCGGCCGAACCGGTCGGTGAGCGGGCCGAGGAACGCCGCGCCGACGGCCACGCCGACCAGCGACACGGTGGCGACCGCGGTCGCGCCGGCCGCGGTGAAGCCGAGGTGGCCGCTCTTGAGCAGGGTCGGGATGGTCGCGCCCAGCGCCACCAGGTCGTACCCCTCGAGCAGGACGGTCAGCCAGCAGAGGACCGCCGTCCACACGGGACGCGCGGGAGACGTCGTTGTCATGACCGCTTTCCTTTCAGAACGGGTAGCCCGCGATGTCGGCGCGGACGGTCAGCCACTGGGTTTCGGTGAAGGCCTCGATATTGGCCTGCGCGCCGCCGAAGCGGGAGCCGTTGCCGGAGTCGCCGACGCCGCCGAAGGGGGCGGTCGGCTCGTCACCGACGGTCTGCTCGTTGATGTGCACCTTGCCGGAGCGGACCTCGTCGGCCAGCATCATCGCGGTGCCGACGTCACCGAGGATCCCGACCGACAGGCCGTACTCGGAGTCGTTCACCAGCCGCGCGGCTTCGTCGAGGTTGCGGTAGGCGCGCACCGGCGCGACCGGGCCGAAGATCTCCTCGCGCCACGCGGGTGTCGAATCGGTCAGTCCGAAGAGGACGGTCGGCGGGTAGAACGGCGCGTCGGGCTTGCCCCCGGCCAGCACCCGGGCGCCCGCCGCCACACTCCGGTCGACGACGTCGGTGACGTGCGCGAGCTGCCGGTCGTCGATGATCGGGCCGAGCGCGACGTCGCCGGTGGCGGGGTTGCCGACGGGCAGCCGCCGCGCCTTCTCCGCCAGGGCCTCGACGTATTCGTCCACTTGGGACTCGTGCACGAGGTGGCGGCCGGTGGTCATGCAGATCTGCCCCTGGTGCAGGAACGAGCCGAACGCGCCGGCGGACGCGGCCTTGGCGACGTCGGCGCCCGGCAGCACGACGAGCGCGTTGTTCCCGCCCAGCTCCAGATGCACCCGCTTGAGCGCCCGCGCGGCGGCCTCGCCGACCTTGCGCCCGGCGGCGGTCGAGCCGGTGAACGACACGACCGACACCTCCGGCGCGTCGACCACCGCGGCGCCGACGGCGGCGTCACCGGGCAGCAGCTGCAGCAGCCCTTCGGGCAGCCCGGCCTCGTCGAAGACGCGCACGATGCTCACCCCGCCGGACACCGCCGTGCGCAGGTCCGGCTTGAGCAGCACGGCGTTGCCGAGCGCCAGCGCGGGCGCGACCGACCGGATCGCCAGGATCAGCGGGAAGTTGAACGGCGAGATCACCGAAACCACCCCGGCCGGGACGCGCCGGGCCAGCGACCAGCGCGGCTCGCCGGTGCTCAGCACCTCGCCACGCGGATGAGTCGGCAGAGCCGCGGCTTCGAAGCAGATCCCGGCCGCCATCTCGGTTTCGATCGCGGCCTTCGGCCGGGTCGAACCGGCTTCGCGGACGATCCAGTCCTGCACCTCGGCCGCGTGCTTTTCCCACAGCTCACCGGCGCGACGCAGCACCGCCGCACGCTCGGCGGGCTTGCGCCGCGCCCAGTCGCGCTGAGCTTTCGCCGCCGCGGTCGCGGCTGTGGCGACGTCGTCCGGCGTCGCGATACCGACGCTGCCCAGGGTTTCGCCGGTGGCCGGTTCGACCACGGCGTGGGTGCCGCCGGTGCCGCGGGTGAAGCTGGTGTCGAGCAGGGTCATGATCACTCCGGGGAGGTCGGTTCGGTGTCGACCTGGATCAGCCGTGGGCCGTCCGGGGTCGTCTTGAGCTGGGCACGCAGGTCGTCGAGCCCGGTGACGGTGGTGGCCGGGACGCCGTAACCCGCGGCGATGGCGGTGAAGTCGAGGCCGGGGATCTCCGTGCCCGGCACGTCCGGCGTGCCGAGCAGCTCGCCGAACCACTTCAGCGCGCCGTAAACGCCGTTGCGCAGGATCACGAACGTGACCGGGACGCGGTAGTGCGCGGCGGTCCACAACGCCGTGATGCCGTAGTTCGCCGAGCCGTCGCCGATCACGCCCACCACCGGGCGGTCCGGGCTGCCCATCGCCACACCGACCGCGGCGGGCAGGCCGAAGCCGAGCCCGCCGGCCGCGGGGAAGAAGTACGAGCCCTCGCGGCGCAGGTCCAGTTGCCGCCACCAGGCGGAGTTCGTCGATGTCGATTCGACGACGTAACGGGTGTCCTCGGGCTGCGTTTCGCGCAGGGCGGCGAAAACCTGCTCCGGGTGCAACGCGGACGCGCCGGTCTTCGGCTCCGGGTTCGGGACGAAGCCGCCGTCGGAGGTCCGCGCGGGCACCCGCGCCAGCAAGGCTTCGATCACCGGCGCCGGATCGGCCACCAGCGCGTCGCCCATCGGTGCGCGGGTCGCCGCGCCGAAGTCGTCGGTCACCTGCACCAGCCGCGTGTCCTCGGGCAGGAACCGGCCGGGCACGTGCTGGTGGTAGCGGAACACCGGCGCGCCGAGCACCAGCACGAGGTCGTGCCCGGTCAACGCGGCCGAGACCGGCGCGATGCCCGCGGGCAGCACCCCGCGGAAGAGCGGGTGCCGGTTGGGGAAGGGCAGCCGGTGCGGCGACGGCGCCACCCAGGTCGGCACGCCGAGGTGTTCGGCGAGGGCGACGGCCCGGTCGAACAGGCCGGTCGCGTCGAGGTCCCCGCCCAGGACGAGCGCGGGGTTCTTCGCGGCGGCGACCTGCGCCGCCAGGTCGTCCAGTTGGGCCTCGGACGGCGTCAGCCCGCTGCGGACGGTCCGGTCCAGCGTCACGGCGGCGTTCGTGTCCAGCTCCACGGCCCAGTCGTCGTAGGGGATCGACAGGTAGCTCGGCCGCCGGTGCAGCTCGGCTTCGAACACGGCCTGCGCGAGCGAGCGCGGGACGTCTTCGGCGCAGCTGGGCTCGCCGGACCACGCGGCGAGGGGCCGCATCAGCTGCGTGGCGTCGACGTTGGCGAGCATCGCCTCCATGCCGATCGCCGAGCGCACCTGCTGGCCGGCGGTGAGCACCAGGGGAGAGCGCGAGTAGACGGCGTTGGTCAGCGCGCCCATCGCGTTGCCCGACCCGGCGGCGGCGTGCAGGTTGACCAGCACCGGCCGGCCGGTCGCCTGCGCGTAGCCGTCGGCCATCCCGACAACGGCGCCTTCGTGCAGGCCGAGGACGTACCGGAAGCCGTCCGGCAGCTCGGCCAGGAACGGCAGCTCGTTCGAGCCGGGGTTACCGAAGATCGTGGTCAGGCCTCGGCGGTGCAGGAACTCGTGGGCGAGCCGGCGGGCGGTGGGCATGCGCGGGTCCTCCTCGGGCGGGTTGGCCCAGACCCTAGGGACGCCACCGGCCTGTGTTCCAATAAATGTTGCCTCGGTCGTTCATAGACGGGATCGATGATGCGGGACTTCGACCTCAACCTGGTGCGCACGTTCGTGCTGCTCTACGAGACCCGCAGCGTCACCGCGACGGCCGAGTCCCTGCACGTCACGCAGCCGACGATCAGCTACAGCCTGCAGAAGCTGCGACGCCGGTTCTCCGACGAGCTGTTCCGCCGCACCGGCGGCGGCCTGGAGCCGACGACGACCGCCCGTGCGCTCTACGAGCCGCTGCACAGCGCGCTGTCGGAGATCGAGACGGCGGTCAGCGGCGCCTGGTCGTTCGACCCGTCGACCGCCCGGGCGGAGTTCACGCTGTGCCTGTCCGACCTGGGGGAGATTTCGCTGCTGCCCCGCCTGATGGCGGCGCTGCCCGCGGCCGCCCCCGGGGTGACGCTGACCGTCCGCCCGCTCGACGTCGAGCGCGCCGCCGACCAGCTCGGCCGCGGCGAGATCGACGCGTTCATCGCGTCCCCGCTGATCAGCTCGCAGCGCGTGGCCCGCATCCCGCTGTTCTCGGAGGGCTACCTGGGCATGGTCGCGGCCGGCCACCCCCGGCTGAAGGCGCGCGTGACCTTCGACGAGCTGGCGGCGGAACGCCACGTGACGGTGTTCGGCCCGACCGGCCACGACGGCCCCCGCCGCGCGCTGGCGGCGGCCGGCCTGCTCGACCGCGTGGTCCTCGAGGTGACGCGCTTCGCGGCCCTGCCGTACCTGGTCCAGGACGGCGAGCTGGTGGCGATGGTCCCGCGCCTGGTGGCGGAGGTCTTCGCGGCCGAGCACCGCGTCCGGCTCTTCGAGCTGCCGATGGACGTCGAGCCGGCGCAGGTGTCGGTGTACACGCGCCACACGCACGCGCGGAGCCCGGCGCAGCACTGGCTCGTGAACTTCATGCGTGAGGTGCTGATTTAACACGCATTTTTCTTCGCGCCCATTTCACGCCGAAAGATCTGGGCCGAACGTGTAATCCTTCGTGCTGAACCGATCCCGCCCTGCCTAGTGTCGATCACGGTCCTGACAACCGAGCTAGGGAGGAAACCGGTGAAGCTCGTCCGCCTGGTCAAGAAAGCGCTTCCCAAGAAGAGCCTGAAGGCTTACGCCTGGTACGGCTGGATCTGATCACCCGCGGCCGGTCCCGGTCACCGGGACCGGCCGCGCTTCCCTTCGGAGGAGTGCCGAACGTGGTCATCGCCCCCGCCCACCGCGCGGTCGTCTTCGCGCCCCGGCTCGACCAGCTGCTTCGTGACCACCGCGACGACGGGCTGTTCCGGCTCGATGCGGACACCGTCGGGATCGCCGACCCGGACCTGATGGACGCCGTGCTGCGCGCCCGCCCGGCCAACGCCGAGGAACGGCCGACCTTCAAGCCGGTGCTGGGCCGCGCGGTCACCCGGGCCGAGTCCGCGAGCCTGATGCAGGCGCTCGCCGCGGACGTGCGGGCGGCGCTGAAGCGGCCCGCCGGCCGGCCCGACCTCACCGGCGCCTGGCCCGCCGTGCCGCACAACCACCTGCGGCAGTTCGTCTTCGGACCCGAGCTCCGCCGGTTCCGCGTGCTCGTCGACCGCCGCCTGGAGCTGACACCGAAGCTGACGTGGTCGGCCGTCACCGCCGGCGCCGCGCTGGTCCGGCCGCCGGCTCCGGACGTGCCGCTGTCCACCCTCGCGCGGCAGGTCGTGGCCGCCGGAAGCCTGGCCGAGCGGCGCTTCCGGATGTACCTCTACCGCCGTGTCGCCGGGCCGATCTGCTTCACCGTCGCCGCTTTGGTGACCAACGCGCTCTGGCTGGGCGCGCCGTTCGACGACGACGTCCCGAACGAGTACGTCATCAACGAGGCGCTCCGGTTGCTGCCGCCGTCGTGGAACGTCCTGCGCGTCCGCTCACCGGAGTTCACCGAGGTCGACTCGCGCATCACGGCCGGCGACGACGTCCTGCTGCTGCCCCTGCTGAGCCACCGCGCACCGAAGCTGTGGGAGGCGCCGGACGAGTTCCGGCCGCGGCGCTGGGCGGAGCTCGACGCCGACCGCCACCCGGGGTACCTGCCGTTCGGGCACGTCAGCGAGCGCTGCTGGGGCCGGCACCTGGTGCTGCCGCTGGCGAGCCGCCTGCTCGACGTCGTCCGCGCCGAAGGCCTGGTGCCCGACCCGCGCCGCACCAGCGCGCGGGTCGAGCTCGACGGCCTGCTGGAGCTGGCCGACGTCAAGGTGGTCAGGTCGCGTCGCAGCGGGAGCCGTTGAGGGCGAAGTCCCCGGGCGCGGGGTTGCCGCGGTCGAAGTCGCCGTTGAACCCCGTGGTGACGTTCGCGCCCGGCGCGAGGGTGGTGTTCCACGACGCCGCGGTCACCGTGACCCGCCCGCCGCGCTGGTCGTAGTCGCCGTCCCAGCCGTGGGTGACGCGCTGGCCGGCGGTGAAGCTCCAGGCGAGCGTCCACGGCGACAGCGCTCCGCCGCCCTTGTTGGTGATGGTGACTTCCGCGGTGAAGCCGTCATCCCACTGGTCCTTGACCGTGAACCGCACCGCGCACGTCGCCGCCGGCGGTGGTGCGGGCTGGGTCTGCACGGCCACCGCGGAGGTCGAGGACGCCGTCTGCCGCAGCACCGTCGGGATCGGCGTGGGGCTCGGGGGCCGGACGCTGGACGTCGTCGAGCGCGGCGTCGTCGCCGGCGCGAGGGGACCCGGTGACGCGGCCGCCTGTCGTCCGGGCGAGCTTTCCGAGGTCACCGCGATCAGCACCAGGCTGCCGAGCACCACTACGGCGCCGCAGAGCGCGGAAACCCACCGGATCCGCCGCCCGGCGCGCTGCTGGCCCGCGGCCGCCTCGCGCGCCCGCTGCTCGAGCCGTTCGCGGTAGCCCTCGCCGGTGTCGTCCTCACGAGCGGGCCCGGCCGGGGCCGGCTCACCGAGCGAACGCGGTGTCGCGCCCGTCTCCCGGAGCAGCTCGGCGACCGAGATCTCGTCGTCTCGCCGACGGTCGGCGCGCGCCATACGGAACCTCCCGTTCTGCGGCCCGACCGGCGAATCCTAGGAAGCCGAGGCGGGTCTTGTAAACCACGTGCACACCGCGTGCACCCGCCGTGCACAAGACGCAGACACCGCGGGAGTTCCCTGAGCTGGTGGCCGGAACACCCGGCCCGGTCCCAGGAGGTTCGGATGTCCGACAAGAAGATCATCGCCGTGGTGGGCGCCACCGGTCAGCAGGGCGGCGGGGTGGCCCGCGCGATCCTGGACGACCCGGAGCAGCGGTTCGCGCTGCGGGCGCTCACGCGCAACCCGGATTCGCCGGCCGCGCAGGCCCTCGCCGCGCGCGGCGCCGAGGTCGTCAGCGCGGACCTCGACGACGAAGGAAGCCTGACGAAGGCACTTCAAGGCGCGTACGGCGCCTACTTCGTCACGGCGTTCTGGGAGTACAACTCCGTGGAGCGCGAGCAGCAGCAGGCCCGCGCGATGGCCGCGGCCGCGAAGGCCACCGGCCTGCGGCACGTCGTCTGGTCGACCCTGCCGGACACGCGCCTGCACCTGCGCGACGACAGCGTCCCGACGCTGCACGGGCAGTACAAGGTGCCGCACTTCGACAGCAAGGCCGAAGCCGAGGCGTTCTTCGTCGAGGCCGGCGTGCCGACGACGTTCCTCTCGACAACCTTCTACTTCGAGGCCTTCGTCGACTTCTTCCGCCCGGTCCGCGACCCCGACGGCGTGGTCGCGCTGCACCTGCCGATGGGCGAGCGGCGGCTGCCGGGCATCGCGGCCGAGGACATCGGGCGGACCGCGTTCGGAGTCTTCGCGCGCGGCCCCGAGCTGGCGGGGGAGACGATCAGCATCTCCGGCGAGAACCTGACCGGCGAGCAGTACGCGGCGGCCTTCGCGAAGGAGCTCGGCACCGAGGTCGTTTACCGGCCGGCGAGTGTCGAGGACGTGCGCGCGTCCGGGGCGCCCGGCGCCGACGACCTGGCGAACATGTTCTTCTACTACGCCGAGCACGAGAGCGCCTTCGCCGGCGCGCGCGACCCCGAAGCCGTGCGAGAGCTCAACCCGCGGCTGCAGGACTTCGCGACCTGGCTCGCCGAACACCACGACGCGTTCAAGGGGCTGTGATGCAGTTCGGGATCTTCGGGGTCGGGGACATCGCCCCCGACCCCGCGACGGGGCAGGCGCCCACCGAGCACGAGCGGATCAAGCGGATGGTCGAGTCGGCTGTCCGCGCCGAGGAAGCCGGCCTCGACGTCTACGCGACGGGGGAGCACCACAACCCGCCGTTCGTGCCGTCGTCGCCGACCACGCTGCTCGGGTTCGTCGCGGCGCGCACGAGCCGGATCACGCTGTCGACGTCGACCACGCTGATCACCACGAACGACCCGGTGAAGATCGCCGAGGACTACGCGATGCTGCAGCACCTCGCCGACGGCCGCGTCGACCTGATGCTCGGGCGCGGCAACACCGGGCCGGTGTACCCGTGGTTCGGCAAGGACATCCGCGACGGGATCGCGCTGGCCGTGGAAAACTACGCGCTGCTGCGGCGGTTGTGGCGCGAAGAGGTCGTGGACTGGTCCGGCCGGTTCCGGACGCCGTTGCAGGGGTTCACCTCGACACCGCGGCCGCTGAACGGCGTGCCGCCGTTCGTCTGGCACGGCTCGATCCGCAGCCCGCAGATCGCCGAACAGGCGGCCTTCTACGGCGACGGGTTCTTCCACAACAACATCTTCTGGCCGGTCGACCACACCCGGCGGATGATCACGCTCTACCGCGAGCGGTTCGAGCACCACGGCCACGGCCCGGCCGACCAGGCGATCGTCGGCCTCGGCGGCCAGGTGTTCATGCGGCGCCGCTCCCAGGACGCGATCGCCGAGTTCCGGCCGTACTTCGACCACTCGCCGATCTACGGCCACGGACCGTCGCTCGAGGAGACGATGGCGCAGACCCCGCTGGCGGTCGGCAGCCCGCAGCAGGTCATCGACCGCACGATGCGCTTCCGCGAGGACTTCGGCGACTACCAGCGGCAGCTGTTCAACATCGACGGCATGGGCCTGCCCCACGCGGCGGCGCTGGACCAGATCGACCTGCTGGGCGCGGAGGTCGTCCCGGAGCTGCGGAAGGAGTTCACCCGCCTGCGCCCGGCGCACGTGCCGGACGACCCGCCGGAATAGCCGTCCGCCGCGGCGGGTTGCGCTGAGCGTGACGGGATCACTGCGGTTCGAAGTGCTGGGCCCGGTCCGCGCGTGGCGCGACGACGTCGAGGTGGAGCTGGGGCCGCCGCAGCAGCGAGCGGCCCTGGCGGTGCTGCTGCTGCAGGAGGGCACGCCCCTGTCGCCGTCCCAGCTGGTCTCGGCCCTGTGGAGCGGCGCCGAACCCCGAGCGGCGGTGGGCATGGTCCGCTCGTACGTGTCCCGGTTGCGCCAGACGGGCGTCCCGATCGAGTCCGTCAGCGGCGGCTACGCCTTGCGCGACGCGTCGCTGGACGTCACGGAGTTCTCCCGCCTGCTCCGCGCCGGAGACCCTCGCGCGGCGCTGCGCCTCTGGCACGGAACGCCGTTGGCGGGCCTGCCGGGCGACTTCGCGGAAGCCGCCCGCGTCCGCCTCGGCCAGCTGCACACGAAAGCCCGCGAGGACGCGGCGGCGGCCGACATCGAGGCCGGTCGCCACACCGAAGCGGTCGCGGACCTGACGGACCTGATCGCGTCGGAGCCGCTGCGCGAGCGCCCCCGCGAGCTGCAGATGCTGGCGCTGTACCGTTCCGGCCGCCAGACGGAGGCGCTGGAGGTGTTCACCGACATCCAGCGCCTGCTCGAGACGGAGCTGGGTCTGTACCCGGGGCCGGAGCTCCAGGAGATGCAACGCCGAATCCTGGCCGGCGAAGCCGCACCGTCCCGCCCCACGCAGCTGCCCCCCGACTTGCCGGAGTTCGCCGGCCGAGCGCCGGAGCTGGCGGCGCTGTCGACATCGTTGACCCGCCCAGGAGTCCCGGTGATCGGCATCGAAGGCTTGGCCGCGATCGGCAAGACAACCCTGGCGGTCCACCTCGGCCACCTCCTGAGCGCGTCCTTCCCGGACGGCCAGCTGTTCCTGGACCTGTCGGCGTCCGCGGACCCGCTGGCGGAGCTCCTGCGCGGAATCGGCGTCCCGACGCCACCGGAGTCCGCCAGCGAGCGGGCGGCCCTGTGGCGAACCCGCACCACGGGCCGCCGCCTCCTGCTGGTCCTCGACAATGCACGCGAGACGGACGAGATCCTCCCGCTGCTGCCGGCCGCGGGAGCGGTCATGATCACGGCCCGCCGCCGCCTCTACGGAGTGGCCCACTGGACCAAACTGGGCGGCCTCACACAGACGGCGTCGGTGGAGCTGCTGACCCACCTGATCGGCGCGGACCGCGCCGCCGCCGAGCCGTTGGAGACGAACCTGCTGGTCACGCGCACGGCAGGCCTGCCCCAGGTGATCCAGGCGGTGGGGGCGAGGCTGGCGTCCCGCCCGGGCTGGACGATGGCAGAGGCCCTGGACCGCTTGGGCCGCCCAGCCCCAGGCTCCCCGGTGACACCCCCAGAGTGCGGCGCGATCGAGAAGCCGTACGAGTCGGCGCTGGCGGAGTTGAAGCCGGCCCAGGCCCAGGCGTTCCAGGTGCTGTCGGACTCCCCGGAGATCTCAATCCCAACGGCGTCGACCCGCTTGGGCCTACCCCTGGGCGACACGGCGCTGCTGCTGGAGTCCCTGGTGGACGTGCACTTGCTGGAGCCGTCGGGGACCGATCGCTACCGCTACCAGGAGCCGCTCAGGCTGTTCGCCCAAGGCCAGGTCATGGCGGCTGAACCGATGCAGAACGTTTGATCGTCCCAGAGGTCCGGTCCCGACGACTGGACACCCCCTGCGGAGAGGGGTGAGGTGGCCGTAGTAGTCTTTCTTCAGCAGGTCCGAGTGGCGGAATGGCAGACGCGCTAGCTTGAGGTGCTAGTGCCCTTAACGGGCGTGGGGGTTCAAGTCCCCCCTCGGACACAAATATGTGGGAGATCTCCCAAACCACAGAGTAACAGGCCCGCCACGGCGGGTCCTTCTCGCGTTCAGCTGCCGCCGGTCTCGGCTAGGCTGATCTTGTACGCGCCCTCCCTTCGCGCAGCACGCCGGGGAGGTGCCGCATGACCCGCATCCCTTCCCTGCCTCTACCCGGGCGGGTCGCCACGCCAGATGCGGAACGCGTGGCTTCCTTGCCTGTCCCGATGGACCTCCCGCCGTTGCGTGATCTCGGTGCGGTTGATGGTCCGCGGTTGTCGATCGCGCTGATGGACGGGGGAGGGCGGCTACAGGACCGCGGTGCCGTCGCCGCCCTCGGCTGGAGCCCGGGGGATCGCCTGCTGATCACGCTTGTCAAGACCTCGGTGGTGATCCGGCGGCGTTCGGACGGGGTGTTCGTCATGCCCCGCAAGCCCTACGTCGCACTTCCTGCGCCGGTGCGCCGCGGCTGCGGAGCCCTGGCGGGCAGCCGCCTGCTGCTGGTCGCCGACCCCGTCCACGACGTGCTCATCGTGCATCCGGAAGCCGCCGTTCAGGCGATGCTGCGCACCTTCCACACCTCCCTCGCCACCCCCGAGGACGCATCATGACCGCCACCACCCAAGACCTCGAAGCCGCGCGACTACTGCTGTCGCGCCTCGGCGTCGATCCCGCCGACCTCATCGGCGACGCACCCACCGGCAACACCGACGGCGAGCGCCCGCCGATGCCGACGCTGAGCGAATGGATCCCCGTCGTCGCGGACCTCGTGTCGCCGAGCACGGCCAGCTCCTACGGGTCGTACTGGAAGAAGGCCGAAGCCCGGTGGGGCGAGCGGCCCATGGAGACGATCACGGCCACCGAGATCAAGGCGATGGCCGAGCATGTCCGCAACACCGCTCGCGTCCGCCGCAACTCCCGCGGCGGACGCAACGCCGCAGAGAACTTCATCGCCGCCATGCGCTGCCTCTACAAGCACCTGGTCAACGATGGACGCCTCGACGAGCGCGCCAACCCCGCCATGCGCGTCACCAAACCACGGCGCAACGCCTCCACCCGTCGGGCTCTCGCCTCCGACCGGGTCAACGAGCTCAACGACATCGTTTCCAGCACCGGTGATGACCCGGAGCTGGACGCTTTGGTCTGCCGGCTGCACGAGGAGAGCGCCTGCCGACGTGGTGGTGCGCTGGCCTTGCGTCGCCGCGACCTGGACCGGACGCAGTGCACGATCCTGCTGCGGGAGAAAGGCGAGACCGAACGCTGGCAACCGGTCTCACCGACCCTGATGCGTCACCTCATCGCCCACTTCGACGAACGCGGCGACGGGAACCCGGAGAGCCAGGTGCTGCGCTACGCCAACGGCAATCCGATCACCAAGCGCCGCTACGACTACATCTTCGGTCGTGTTCAGAAGGCGTTGGATTGGGCAAGGTCACTGCAGGTCAGCGCCCACTGGCTGCGTCACACCACGCTGACCTGGGTCGAGCGCAACTTCGGCATCGGCGTCGCCCGCGCCTACGCCGGGCACGCCGAGTCGGGCAGCGACCTGACAACCACCACCTACGTCAAGGCCGACATCACCGAAGTCGCCGAAGCCCTGGCCGCGCTCACCGGCGAACCACACCCCCTCGCGCCGGTCCGGACGCCGAGGACGACGAGATGATCCACGGCGGGCGCGGTCGTGCAGACCGCGTCCGCCTCAGTCGCTGTGAGCGGTCCCTTCCGGGATGACGACGAGGTTGTCGTGGAAGGCGGTGACCATGGTGTACAACACGTGCTGCGGATAGACGACCAGCAGGTCGTGCTCCATCACGGCAGCGAGCAGCACCTGATCTTCAGCCCGGATGCGGCACCGCGCCCGCAGCCGAGCCGGCAAGGTCAAACTCATCTTTGACGGAACTAATGCAGCCGACGGCTTTTCGCTCGGCGCTACCACGAGCAGACCCGAGGACACCCAGAGCCGTAGCGGCAGGCCCGGAGCCCAATTCAGCCGCTCCAACGGGACCCGCGCCGCCACCACGCCGTTCATGCCGACCCGGACCAGGCTGAACGCGACCGAGCCACAGTCCACCACCGGGCCCAGATCGGCAACCGGCATGGGAATCACAGGTTCGGAGCTATGCCTCCGCTCCGGTAGAAGCAGCGACGCGACGATCTTGTTGCCCGCTCCCTCCGATGTCGAGCACTGAACCGCGTTGGCCGTGCCGGCGGCGATAGGCATTGGGCCTTCGCCAGGTCGACGTTCCCGATGGTGTGACATGACTGTTCCCAGAACTCTCGCGCGGGAGGGCGAGGCGAAGCGGCGTCCGACGGCATCACCGTGCGGGGCTGAACATAATTGAGTTTAGCCGTGATCCCCAATCCTGATTCTGAGCGTCGGAACCACGTGGGCCGGCATCAGCGCGGCCCAGCCGAGCTGCCGGACGACCAGGAACGCCTCGGCCAGCTGCCCTGGCGTGAAGCGTTGATGGCAGTCCGAGGGGAGCGGGAAGAAGGAGTGAGCCGCTGGCCGCAGTTCCTGCGCCCGCAACGTGAATTCCACTCAATCGAGTGAATGTCGTGCCGATAGTCTCGAATCGGGGGCCACTGCGCCGATCGGTTGCTGCAGCCGCGCAGGTAGTCAGCGATATCGAGGCGAGGAGTGCAAAGCCGGCATGAAGATCCAGACCGCCAATGTCTGGGCTCGTTCGCGTAGGTGCGGCGGGAACGAGGTTCGGCAACTCCTCGTACCGGCCGCGGCCGACTGGGCGGTCGTCGGCGAGCCGGGCGAACTGGTCGTGAGCGGCCGGTTCGGATCGTGGCCGGCGGTCCGGGGAGCGACGGCGGCTGAAGACGGCCCGCTCACCGCCGAACTCCCCACGGTCGAGCAGCCAACGCACCGGCTTTCCTGGTCCGGCTCGCGTGAGCCGGTGCCGCCTGAGGTGGTCCGGGAGTCGTTCGCCGAGGCCATCGGGTTCAGGTCGCACGAGGAGCCGCATAGCCTGCGCCGGCCGCAGATCGGCGCCCTGCACGCCATCGTCGGCTTCCAGGCGTCCGGTGTGGACGAGCCTGCGGTGGTGGTCATGCCGACGGGCACGGGCAAGACGGAGACGATGCTCGCCTGGACGGTTGCCGCCCGGCCTGAGCTGCTGCTTGTCGTGGTACCGACGGCGGCGTTGCGCGACCAGATCGCGGCGAAGTTCGAGCGGCTCGGAGTCTTGCAGGAGCTGGAGATCGTCGCCCCGCACGCGCTGCGGCCGAACGTCGGGCGGCTCGAGCACGCACTCAAATCCGCGGCCGACGCGGCCGAGGTCGCGGCCGCGTGCAACGTCATCGTCGCGACGCCGCACGTCCTGCACGTTTGCGATGCGGACGCGCGCAGCGCTCTCCTCGGTGCGTGCAGTCACCTGATCGTCGACGAAGCGCACCATGCGCCGGCGGACACCTGGACGCACGTGATCCGCAGCTTCCCCGGCGCCCGAACCCTGTTGTTCACGGCGACGCCGTTCCGCGGCGACGGCCGCCGACTCCCGGGGCGGGTGATCTTCCGGTTCCCGCTCCGCGAGGCCCAGCGAGACGGCCACTTCAGCAAGATCGAGTTCCGGTCCGTCGTCGGGATCGAGGACGTGGATGAGGAACTCGCGGCCGCAGCGGTGGCCCGCCTCCGGGACGACCTCGCCGCCGGGCTGGACCACGTGCTGCTGGTGCGGGTGAAGACGAAGGTCCGCGCGGCCGAGATCCTCGAGCTCTACGAGCACCTCGCGCCGGAGCAGGGCCCGGCGGTCCTCCACGACACCGTCACCATCAAGCGGCGCAAGGCCGTGCTCGCGGCCCTCGGCAACCGCGTCTGCCGGATCGTCATCTGCGTGGACATGCTCGGCGAGGGCTTCGACCTGCCGGCGCTAAAGATCGCGGCCATCCACGACAGCAGGCAATCGCTGAGCCCGATGCTCCAGCTCATCGGACGGCTGGCCCGGACCTCGTCGCCCACGAAGATCGGGCGCGCCAGCGTATTCGTAGCGCGCGACCCCGCTATGGCCCTGTCGCCGATGCGGGACCTGCTCCGGGAGGACCCCGACTGGGACGTGATCCTCAGCGACGTCACCGAGCGCGCCACCCGGCGGGCCCTTGAAGTCGGAGAGTTCGACGAGTCCTTCCCGTACACCCCGGTCGAGGTGCCCATCGGGTTGCTCGAACCGAAGATGAGCGCCATCGCCTACTCGACGGCGAAGCACGACTGGGAGCCGGACAAGGCCAAGCAGGTCTACCCCGGGATGGTGTTGGACGACCTGGTCAGCGTCAACACCGGGAACGACTTCGCATGGTTCGTACTGCGCGTGGAGGCCGACCCGAGGTGGGGGCGGGTTCCCGGACTGGAGAACACGTCGTTCGACCTCGTCATGCTCTACTTCGACCGGGACCACGGCACGCTCTACGTCCACGGCTCGAACACGAAGGCCAAGTACGACCGGCTGGTGGAAGTCGTGCTCGACGAAGAACCTTCGCCAGTGAACGGGATGCGGACCTTCCGCGTCCTCGCGCACATCGACCGGCTGATCCCGACGAACCTGGGGCTGCTGGACGCGCGCGATCGGGATCGGCGATTCTCGATGCACGTCGGCAGCGACGTCGAAGCCGCGTTGCTGGAGGCCGAGAGCGACCACAAGACCCAGACGCACATCGCGACGAAGGGGTTCGAGGACGGCGAGTCCGTGACGATCAGCGCGGCTCTGTCGGGCCGGTTCTGGGCGATGGCCACCGCGCGCAACCTGTTCGAGTGGCGGGAGTGGTGTGACCGGCAGGGCACCAAGCTGCGGGACCACACCCTCGACCTGACCGCGATCTTCCGCCGGATGCTGTTCCCCACCGAGATCACGGAGCGTCCGCCGCACCCGCTGCTCGCCCTCGAATGGCCGTGGGACCTGTACCTGGGCACCGGGACGGCGACCCGGGCCGAGTTCGACGGCACAAGCCACGTTCTGACGGACATCGAGTTCCGGGTCGACGACCACGGCAGCACCGGCCCGTTCGTCTTCTCGCTCGTCAGCGCGGACTGGGAGGTCGGCTACTCGGCGGAGGTCGGACCGGACGGCCTGCACTACACGGCGACCGGCCGGGACGCGACCGCCACGATGGGACGCGTCGACGAGAGCGTGCCCTTGGCAGAGTGGCTCAACCGCCACAAGCCGACGTTGTTCCTGTCCGGCGACCGGATGATCACCGGGGACGACCGGCTGCTGGAGCCCCGGGAAGGGCTTCGTCCCTATGACCCGGCGAACCTGATCACCCGCGACTGGCCGGCGCAGGGGGTGAACATCCGTGTCGAATCGCAGGGCGTCGAAAAGAAGAAGAACTCTATCCAGGCGTACATGGTCCGCGAGCTGCAGCGGAATCGGACCTTCGATGTGCTGATCGACGACGACGGCAAGGGGGAGGCCGCGGACTTGGTCGGGCTCCGCGTCGACGGAAACGATCTGGTGATCACGCTGGTGCACTGCAAGTTCTCCAGCGGAGACGACCCGGGTGCCCGACTCAAGGACCTGTACGAAGTATGCGGTCAGGCGATCCGAGGCGCGCGGTGGCGCGACGGCGGCGGCCGACCGCTGCTTGAGCACCTCGACCGCCGGACTCGCGCGTACCGCCTCAGGCATCCCGGCAAGACGGCGTTCGAGGTCGGGGACAGTGCCGCTCTGCTCAGGATCCGCGAGCAGGCGCCGTTGCTCTTCCCAAGATTGCGGACGCTGGTCGTGCAGCCCGGGCTCAGCGCCGCGCGGTGCACGGACGAGCAGCTTCGGCTGCTGGCCGGCGCCGAGACGTACGTGCGGGCCGTCACCAAGGGTACGTTCGAAGTGCACGGCTCAGATTGAGCACGGCCCTGCTCTGCCCAAAAAGGCGACATGCGGTGCCGATCGGATCGTTGCGGAGCGGGAGTGTCGTCCAACGGGTGACACTCCCGCTTCCATCCTGATGGTGCCCTCGGCGGGATTCGAGCCTGCGACACCGACATTAGGAGAGTGGGTGACGATGACGTCTACAGTGTCTACCTGCAACTATGTGCTCAGGGTTACCGCTCGTGACCCCAGAAGTCACACCTTTAGGCGCAGTTTCGGGTCACGAAATGGGTCACGCGCGGGCGTGCTGATTGTGTCGCAGGCCACATGGAGGACTGCGTGTCGAGAGGTGTGCGCGGGCTGCAAGCAGGCGGACGAAGCTCATCCTGGTAGCGGCGACGCGGCAAGTCATCGCGGAGCGCCACTTCATGCGGGTGCATGAGTTGCGTCTGAAGGAGGGCGAGTGCGGAGCCACTTGACATGTTGCTGGGGTGCGATTGTGAACGTCGGCGGCGGCCTCGAGAGGACCGACTCGTAGCGGCGCCTGCCAGCCAGATCGCCAGCCGGACACAGTCGAAGGTAAAGTTAGTGTTGCGGCGTTAGCTAACGCTGTATTACTATGTCCTTATGAGCCCCCGCCCTCGAGATCCAGCCCTGCGCGCCGCACTGCTCGCTCGAGCCGCGGAACTGCTGGCTGAAGAAGGCCCGGCGGCGTTGTCGACCCGTCGGCTGGCGCGCGAGCTCGGCGTCTCGACTGCTGCCGTCTACACCTACTTTGGCAGCGTCGAGCAGCTGCGCTACGAAGTGCGGCTCGACGGCTTCGCTCGTCTGCAATCGCGACTCGATCCGTTCGACTCGCCGGACGATCCCGTCACGACGTTGGCGGGCATGGTTCTGGCGTTCTTCGACTTCGGTACGCAATTGCCGCATCTGTACCGCGCCATGTTCGTCGACCGGCCGCCCGAGGACGACGACGCCGGCGCCGCGACGTTCGAGCGGCTGAAGGCAGTCGTGCAACGCGGCGTGGAAACTGGCCGGTTCGCTGCCGTCACCACCGAACAGGCTGAGCTGTGCGCCGCACAGGTGTGGAGCATGCCGCACGGCATGGTGACCATGACGCTGAGCGGAGCCGTCCCGGCGGAGGCTGCTCGCGCAGTCCTCGTGGACATGGTGGGCCGCATGGCGATCGGCTACGGCGATGATCGCCGACGAGCGACAGCTTCCCTCGCTGGGGCGAGGAGGACGTGATGGCGCACCGTGGTCCGGAGGGAGTGCAGCCCGATCGACGACGAGCTGAGCCGCAGCAATCCACAAGACGCGATCCTGAAGGTCTCCGAACGGGCTCCGCCGGCGGACTCCTGCTTTCCGCTCTGCCCTCTACCGTACTCGCGCCTCTGAACGCCCTCGCTGGCACGGTCGCTGCGGTGGCCTTTGCCGCCGGCCTCGCCACGGTGATCGCCGTGGCCCGGATCCGGCGTGGTGACCAAAAAGGGCCCGCCTTTGGCGGCCTCGTCGGAGTAGCGATCGCCGGCATCTTCGCCTGGAGCACCGGCTCCGATTCCGGGCTCTTTCTGCCGGACCTCGTCTGGTATTCGATCGCCACTGTGGCGTTGACCGGCTCGATCCTGATCCGCCGCCCGCTCGTCGGCGTGTTCTGGGTGTTGGTGAACCAGCCCGACCCTGCTGGGCGCGCCGTGGCGCGAGGGCGCGACTTCACGCTTGCCACCGCCGCGCTGGCCGCCGTGGCTGTCATCCGATACATCGTCACCAGCCTTCTGGTAGCCGATCGCGCCAATCCACTTCTGATCACACTCAAGGTCGCGTCGGGCCTCCCGCTCACCCTGGCAGCCTTCGCCGTGGCCGCCTGGACCTGGCGACGTGCCTCAACGTGGAACCAGCGCGGCAAGAAATCGGTGGCACCCGGCGGAATGCCAGTGACTTCACCACGTCACCCTGCCCAATTGGCACACACGATTTTACATCATTCTCGGTGCTCGTCGCAGTGAACTTTTCTTTGGCTCCAAGATTGGCCGATCCCAGGTCGATCGAGTGGGGTCGAGGTGGAAAATTCCCGCCTCTGCGCAACTGAATGTGCGGATATACCATTCTTTCCGGCTGGGGTGAACGGCTAGCCGTTCGATTTTGGCGAATTCGTCACGGTCGGTTAAGGTTCAGTCGAATCCTGAGTCGCCAATTGAATAATTAGTAGTATTTCACGTCGTCGGGAGACGTCGAATCAGCAACCGTGGGGGATTCATATGAAAAGCAGCTTGATCACCGCTGTCCTTGTCCTGATCTGTCAATTCGCATTCGTGCTGCCAGGTGCCGCGGCGCCGGGAGCGCCACCACCCGACGCCGAGACGCCGGTGCGGCTCGGGTCCGGCACACATCTTGCGGATATACCTTCGCAGCAACGAGCGTCGACGCTCGGCAGCGATTGGCAGACAACCCAGGACCTGGCCTGGTTTACCGCCGGGGACCAACGAGGCCTGCACGTCATGGTGGCGACGGCCGCGAGCGGTTACGCCTGGCGCACCGCCGCCTCTCTGTCCGAACCTGGCTTCGACGCGGATCAGTGGATCGGCAACGCCTGCGTCACGGGCTCCGGACGCAGGCTCGTCGTGGTCTACGCACCGCGGACGTTCACCAACCACGCGGACCTGTCGGGCCGGGGCGGTTTCACCGCGGTGGTCGACCTCGTCACCGGCGCGGTGCGCAAACTCGCCGTGCAGTCCAGCCTCGCCTACTTCTCCCCCGGTTGTGGCACAAGCGAGACGGCCGCACTCACCCAGGAAGGCGGCGCCGACCGGGAAACGAAGACAAGGCTGGTGCAGTTGGACGCTGCGACGGCGCGCACATCAGACCCGATCGAGCTCGCCGGCCAGCTTACCTCGGCCGTTCCGGTAGCCGACGGCATCGCCGCGGCCGACCGGGGCGCGCTGGTATGGGTGGACAGGACCGGGAAGCGCACACCGCTGTCCCCGGCGAAAGGAGTGCCCTACCAAGTCACCCCGGACGCCGACGGTGGTCTCGTCTACGTCGAAGGCACCGGCGGTGGGCTCACCGCACGCCGCGTCGCCGGGCTGACAGCCGGCCACCGCGCGACTACCGAGGCGGCCACGCTCGCCACCGGCGCGATGGGTATCCGGCGTGGCCAAGGCGGCGAAGTGTTCCTTACCGGCAGCGCCACGGTCACGCACGCGCTGCCTGCCTCGGTGCGCCGGCTCGCCGTCCCGGCCCGCGCTGACACCTCCACCACGGGCCGGTTCGCCGTGACCCAGGTCCTTCGTGCCGACGCACCGGACCCGCGGACGCCGGTCAACGACCCGAGCAGGCCTCGGACACTCGCCGTCGCTGCCCTCGCCGTGACGACCGGAAAGGCCGTCACGTTCACCGTCGACCCGGCCGCCCAACGGCCGTCCGGTGCCGGGCACGTCCCGAGCCCGGCGCTCGCGCGCAGCGGCCAGCGGATCGCCGCCGCCGGTTCACCCACCGATCCCGTCGACGCGGACCGGTGGTGTTCGGTGCCGCGCAACGACCCCGCGAACCAGGCGTACCAGCCCAAACCGCGGCAGGTCGAGTGGGCCGTGGACCAGGCGGTACGCGGGGTGCTGACCGTGTCGCGTCCGGCGAACTGGAAGAACCTGGGGATGCCCGCCTACACACCGCAGGGCCTGCTCCCGCGGCCCGGCCTCGACGGCGGCGGGTTCGTGCCCGCTCAGATCATGCTCGGCATCCTCGCGCAGGAGTCGAACCTGTGGGAGGCATCCTCCGTGGCGCTGCCTGGAGTCACGGCGAACCCGCTCGTCGGCAACTTCTACGGCCGCAACATCTACGACGGCAACCCGGCCGACGACTGGGACATCCACTGGGACCAGGCCGACTGCGGGTACGGCCTGTCCCAGGTGACCGACGGCATGCGGCTCGCCGGGCACGAGAAGCCCGGGGAGACAGCACGCCCGTACCAGACCCAGCGCGCCATCGCGCTCGACTTCGCCGCGAACATCGCCGCCGGGCTGCAAATCCTCGAAAGCAAGTGGAACGAGGTCAAACGCGCGGGGCTGTTCATCAACAACGGCGACCCGCAGTACATCGAGAACTGGTTCTTCGCCGCGTGGGCGTACAACTCGGGTTTCCACCCCGATGCGCACGACGGCGGCCCGTGGGGTGTCGGCTGGGCCAACAACCCCGCCAACCCGCGGTTCCTGCCCGGCCGGGAACCGTTCCTGGAATACGGCTACGACGACGCCCGGACCCCGCAGTACTGGCCGTACCCGGAGAAAGTGATCGGCTGGGCCGGTCACCCGATCGAGTCCGTCGAGTCGCCGAACACGCTCGTGAGCGGCTACCGCCCGGCCTGGTGGAACAGCGTCAGCGACCGGGTGGGCGCGAAGCCGCTGCCGGTCCGGTTCTGCAACAACCTCAACAGCTGCGACGTCAACGGCAGCTACCCCAACGACCTGGGCGAGCCCGCTGGGCCGTGCATGCGCCGCGACCTCACTTGCTGGTACCACACGCCCGTCGTCTGGAAGAACGACTGCGCTCAGCAGTGCGGGCACGAACTGCTGCGGTTCGACCCCGGCTACGCCTACCAGGACGACGGGATCAGCTACCCCCCGCTGTGCAACTTGACCGGGCTGCCGGCCGACGCCCGCATCATCGACGACGTCCCCGACACCGCACCCGTGGTCCGGCCGGACTGCAGCGGGCACCCCTGGCGCAACGCCGGCAAGCTCACCCTCACCTTCGACGGATCCGGCGGCACGTACCCGTCGAAGGTCGACACGCATCAGATCGGCGGCGGGTTCGGCGGGCATTTCTGGTTTGCCCACACACAGGGGGACAGCGGTGCGAACCTGCAGGTCTCCGCGGACTGGAAGGCGTCCGAGTCCTACACCGGACCGATGAAGGTGCTCGTCGCGCTCCCGGACCACGGCGCCGAAACCACCGCCGCGCACTACGTCGTGAAGACGGCCCGCGGTGATCGGGACCGGGTGATCAGCCAGCCGGGCAACGGCAACCGCTGGGTTTCGATCGGCACGTTCATGTTCGACGGCGTCCCCGAGGTGACGCTGACCAACCGCACCCCCACCGGCACCGGTGACGACGACATCGCGTTCGACGCCGTCGCGTTCGCCCCGGTGGCCGGCACCTACCACGAGGAAACGGTCGAGGCCGTCGCCGAGTTCGACGAGGACCAGAACATCGACGCCGCCATCCCCGGCTCGTGGATGGCCGGTCCGCTGTCCAGCGCGCAGGCCCTGCACGACTGGGGAACCGAAACTACCGACCACATCCTGTCCATGGGCGACTGCCCGCCCGAGACGGTCGGCGACTGCCTGCTGCCGCAGACCAGGCAGGCGGCGGCCGCGTGGCGCGCCCAGGTCGCCGCGGCCGGTGTCGACCCGGTGAACCACCCGGACGGCGCCAGTGTGGGTGACTGGATCGGGTTCGCCCAGCCCTACACCGACCGGCCGGTGACGAACCAGCGTCCGGCGTCCTTCGACGACGACAACCGCTACAAGATCAAGAACAGTGCCACCGTGTCGTTCGTGTCCGACCAGTTCGGGCACGTGATCGCGGGCAGTGAGTACGTCACCTACGACAACCGCACCGGCAACACGCACCTGCCGAAGTTCGTCCTGGACCTGTTCCAGGCGCTCTCGAGCGACTACGGGATCGCGCCACCGGACCTGCGGTACACCATGCCCGCGCTCAACGAGCACGACAACGTGTGGCGAACCGCGGACCCGGTCCGCACCGGGGTGCTCCCCGGCCGCCAGTACGCCTGGGGAGGCAAGGCACCCCTCCTGGTCAACGCGGCCGGCGCCCCGGCGTCGACCGACGCCACCTGCGTGCGAGCGCTGACCGCGTCCGGTGGCTCGATCGGCTACCGCCCGATGCTCAGCCAGTCCGGTCCCACGGACGCGATGACGGCGTGGGCCGGGCGGGTCGACGACGACCGGCGGATCCCGAACCCGGTCAAGGACCTGGCGTCGGACATCCGGGACATGTTCTTCAACGCCGGCGGGATACCCGGCGCCGACGCGTCCATCTTCCGGGTAGCTCCTCCGATTTGGCAGCAGGTCGACTTCGAAGCGTGCTCCGACGGCACCATCCGCCGATCGGCGGACGTGGCCGGCGCGACATCCCCCGTGCTCCGCGCCAGCTACATGCCCGACGAGTACCTATATCGCAACGGCCGGGCGATCGACGTGAACGGCAACTACAGCGGCACCAATCGGCCCGTGATGACCGGCGACTTCCGCAGGTTCAGCCATGACGCCATCGTCTATCCCGGAGAGAACCCGTACGGAAAGTGCGATGCCGTGCGTAGCGACCGGGCCGGCAACCCGTGGGAGATGCAGTTCGACGCCGGCACCGGCACCGATCCCGCGTTCGCCACGTTCTGCCACGACCCCGCCGCTCGCCCCGACCCCGGCTACACCGGCTGAACGTACGGCCACCACGGAGGAAACACACCATGGCAGCACCACCGCAACGCGAGCGCAGTGCCGCGAGGCTCACGGTATCGATCGTGCTCGCCGCGGCAATCGTCACGGTGACCGGATGCGCCGGATCGCCGGAACCACCCGCCGAGCGTCCCCCACTTCCCAGCACCGACACACAAGCACTGGACCTCGCCGAACAGCTGCTTCTCGCCGAGTGCATGCGCAAGGCCGGGTTCGACTACCACGTTACTGAACTGCCCTCGAGGCCACCGGAACTCGGGTACGTGGTGACCGACATCAGCTTCGCGCGCGCCCACGGCTACGGCGGCGACATCAGGCGACAGAACGCGGAATCGGAGCGAGATGACCCCAACCAGCAGTACTTCCAGAAGCTCTCCACGTCCCGGCGCGCAGCCGCACTGGCGGCGATGAACGGCGGGACGCCGAACGGCCTCGAGACGACCACCCCCGACGGAGCGACGCTGAGTCGCAACCCGGACAGCTGTGATTCCCAAGCCGAGCAACAACTCTACGGCGACCTATCCGCCTGGTTCACGGCGAAGACCACCACGGACTTCCTTCGAGAAGCACGTGTCACCGAGGTGGTCTCCGATCCGGGTTACCGAGCTGCGGCGGGGAAGTGGTCCACTTGCATGGCGCGGTACGGATATTCGTTTCCCGACCCGCAACGCCTGCACGCCACGCTGCCGGACGAGCAGCACCCCCTGCCGCGCGAGCGCGAGGTGGCGATGGCGCTCGCCGAGGCCCACTGCGCGGCGACTTCGAGCCTCGGCGACATAGCGAACCAGCTCGATGCCCAGTACGCGGCCCGGTCCCGCGCCGAACATCCTGTGGAGGCCACCTACGACAGCTTGCGAATCAATGCCGTGCCGCGCGCGTGGACGATCGTACGCGCGTCCCAGATTTCACTATCGAACAAGGGAGAACGATGAAAAAGATCCGAACCTTGATCGCGGCCGTCGCGGTCTGCCTGTCCGGTTCACTGGTACTGGCACCGGACGCAAACGCGGCAACAGCGTCCGTGCAAGCGGACGGGGCCCTACACCTGTACCGCGGCTTCAACCTGACCAGTCCGTGCGGGGCATTCCCGGACAATCGCGAAGGTCTCAACGACTACGACTGCTACTGGGCCGAGGCGTCATTGTGGAACAACGGGTTCTGCACCGCCAAGCACCCGGATGTCTGGGTGTACGCCGACGTCCTCATGAACGGCCCCGCACGCCGCGGAGTATACTGCGGCGTGGCGATCAACGACCTGCGCCAGTACAAGTTCGACGCCGGTACAGGCAAATACGCTGGTTATCAACTCTATCACCACATCGGTGCGCTGATCTGGGCCAACTTCTGATTCGACGTTCGATGCCCTCGGGCCGGTCTGCCGGGCCAGTGCCAGCAGATCGGCCCGTGTGCACCACCGAGCAGCATGAGAATCGAGTTGCCGGCGCCGCCGCACATCATGGCGCGCCGGCACTCTCTTTGCACGCGGTGCAAAGAGAGTCGCACTGGGTCGAGGCCCCGGCCGATCCCCATGTTATCGCCCGTGAGGACGTGCTGCCGAAGGTCTTCCTCGGCACCCACAGTACTTCGCACGCTGACCTGGGCCGCATTGCCCGGTGCGGACAGCTGCGCGGTACCGCGTGCCTCTTGCGACAAAGGACCTGAGCTCGCACTGTAGACCATCTGGAATCGCCCCATCGACTGTCGGGAGAGTTCGCGAGGGAGCACTCGTTTCACTACGACCCGGCGGTCTAGCTCGTTGGCGGCTGGCGCCGGAGTGATCCAACTGCCTGAAAATAGGTTGGTATGGCAACGATATCGGCAACCCTGTATCCCGAAAATCGTCCGTTTTCCTCCGCGTGATCCGGTCCTTTTCGGCTGATGAACTGTCGTGAGCGCGACATTTTCGAGGGTTCCCCGGAAAGAGGCTGGACGTCGAAATTCCACTGAGCGCACCTGTGCGGCCGTGTGGACCTCCAGAAAGGCTGATCAATAAGCGCATCCCGAGGCGGAGGAGTCGACGGAGCGACCACGAAGTTCGGAACCGAGATCTATCAGCACTGGCATCCAGTTGAATGCGATACACTTGTAAGTGGTTCAATGTCACCGTACGGGTGACCATATGTTGCGGTAAATCCGCCATCCGATACGGAGCCATGTTTGCATTGCCGCGACCGCCGAAGGGCTCTCGACGACTTCGACACCGACCCTAGCTGGGGCTCATTGACGAGGTGGGCCTGCCTGCGGATGGCCGTCGTGCGGAGTGCTTGGCCAGCAGCACCAGAGCTACCACCTCGGCCACCAATGTCAGCGAACCGGCGATCACGGCCGTCGCCGAACCCGGCATCATGAAGGCCGTGTGCGACACGAGGATGCCGCCGATGAGCCAGATCCGGTGCCGGTCGCTCCAGCCGGGCGCCGTCCGCCAGCGCAGCACCAGCCAGCCGAACGGCACGGCGGTCAGTGCCCCGAAGACCAGCCGCAGGACGGGCGGCATCAGGTCGCCGAACAGCAGCCCGGAGCCGAGGCCGAGCGGGAGCAGCGTGGTCAGGAACGCCATCGTCAGGTACAGCGACACGAAGCCGACCACACCCGGACGAGGCGCGGACCGAGCCGGGCGGGGTTCCCGCGAACGGCGGCGCGGAACGACCACCAGCGCGAGCAGCCCGAGCACGACGATGAGCGCGACGAACGTCACTGTCCATGCCAACGGCATCCGGTAGCCGGGGTCCAAGACCCCGGACAGTAAGACACGGAGGCCGATCACCCCCACGACCGCCAGCGCACCGGCGCCGAACAGCCCCCGCTTGCTCAGGTAGGGTTTGGCGCGCTGAGCCGGGAAGAGCATGTTGGCCAGTGCGATGGGCACGAGCACGCTGAGCACGACGTGGACGCCGATCTGCGACTCCCAGTACGTCACGTTCACGCCGAGCACACGCAAGCCCCAGTCGGCGGCGCCGTACATCCGGGGGCTGGTCAGGGCCTGCAGGCCCAGCCCGTCCTCCGCCAGCTCGTAGGCCACGCCCAGCAGCACGAGGCTCGGCCAGCCACCACCGGCCCGCACGACCGCCTCGCGGATCACGAGGACGCCGGCGCCGTACATCACCAGGAGCAGGGGCAGGAGCAGCCAGGTCTGCGGCACCGCGACGGCGGTGAACGTCAATTCGGCGCACAGCGTGGTCAGCAGCACGAGCACCCAGGGAGCGCGTTTCGCCAATTTGGTCATCGGAACGGGTTTCCTTTCTCTCGCCGCCGGATCAGTGCGCGTCGAGGAGTTCGTCGAGCTTCGCGTTCTGCGCGCGAGCCAGGTCGACGGCCTGCCACTCGACGGCTGCACGTTCGGCCGGGTCCCCGGGCGTCGGCGGGGCCAGGTCCGGGTGCAGCCGGGAGCGCTCCATCCAGGCGGCGATGTCCGCGTTGCCCGCCCAGCGCAGCTGTTCCGCGTTTCCGGAGAGCGCGAACCGCAGCCAGTCCAGGTCGGTTTTCGGGTTCGGTGTGACGGGGCAGAGGTCGTTCTTCACGGTGTCGTCGGGGTAGGCCGCCTCGACGTGGGCGATGAGGGCGGCGCTGAACACCGGCTGGCACACCCGGACCGACTGCAGGGTGATCAGTCCGTCCCGGAAGATCGGGACGACGGGAAGCTGCGGGGTGGCGTCCGCGGTGCAGTCCACGTGCAGCACGCGCGGGCCGGTCGGGATCGTGCCGCCGTCGAGCTCGATGCCGGTCTCGGTGATGCGCTTCACCCGCCCGAAGCGGACGACGTCGTCGATCTTGCGCAGCTCGGCCAGTTCCGCCCGCGAGACGGTCGCGCACCGGAACGCCGTCGGCCGCTCGTCCCGGGCGATCCTCAGGAGGGTGCCCGCCGCTTCCAGCCGGTCGAAGAGGTCAGTCGCGGACTCGGCGCCCATGATGGCTTCGTGTTTGGTGGCGTAGCTCCGCACGAGGTCGTCGACGTCGCGCAGGGGGCGCGGCTGCACCGTGGCCCGGTCGATCAGCCACGGCGCCCTGGGCATGATCCAGGTCAGGTCCGCGGGGGCGACGCCCTGTTCCAGCAGCCAGAGGCAGGCGTCGATCCCGGTCTTGCCGGCGCCGACGACGACGTACCGGTCGTAGGGCTCGCGCAGGGCGGACAGCGCGTTCGGCGAGACGACGGGGACACCGTCGGCGACGGGGAACTCCGGCGGTCGCATGGCCGGCACCGTCACGCCCTGGTAGGTGGTGTCGACGATCTTTCGCCGCACGCTCACGTGGTATTCCTCGCCGGAGGTGGTCCGGCGGAAACGGCCGGCACCCTCGTATTCGGCCATGGGGAAGTACGAGACCCGCCCGGATGGGAGGAACGTCTGGCGCATGACCTGGTCGAAGTAGCCGCAGATCTCGTCGGCGCCGGCGAGTTCGTAGAGCCCGGCGTTCCCGCCCGACTGGTCGACGAGGCCGTCGCCCAGCGGCCGGGAGTTCACGCCGTACATGGCGGAGGGCTGGTGCAGCCGCACGAAGGGGTAGGCGACGGTCCAGTGCCCGCCCGGCCGGTGGTAGCGGTCGACCATCGTCACGCTCGCCTGCGTTTCGCTCAGCAGCGTGTCCACGAAGGCCATCGCCGTCGCGCCCGCGCCGATCACGAGGTAGTCGGTCTCGATTTCGTTCACCATCAAACGTTCCTGTCTTTCGAGGTGGGTGGGTCAGGTGCTGCTCGACGCGGCGGCCATCGCGGCGATGGCGACCTGCGTCCGGACGATGGCCTTGCGCACCGCGGGACTGATGGCCTGGCCGCTCGCGATCTCGGCCATCCGCCGCCGGATCCGCTTGCGTTCGCCGGTGGGGACCGCTTGGCGCCAGAGTTTCGCGGCGTGCAGCACGCCGATCAGCGCGGCCGTGCGTTCGTCGGGGTCGTGTCCGTTGAGGATGGTCTCGGCCAGTCGCGCGCGGACTTCGGCGGCGGCCGAGGCGTCCGCCGCCGGGTAGCGGTGCGCGGGGAACGCGCCGAGCAGCCAGGTCCGCTTCCGGTGCAGCACACCGCGGTCCACGAGCGCGGTGATGGCGCGATCGGGAGCCCCGCCGCGGGTGCGGCGGAGTGCCGTGGAGACCTTCACCCCGCCGGCGAGCGAGGCGTCCAGGTGCGCGCTCCCGGTCGGGGTGGGGTCCAGGACGGTGACGACGTCGTTGTCGCCCACGGTGATGCGGTGCGTGAGGGCCAGTTCGGCGATGGCCGCACCGGCGATCGCCCAGTCGAGGCCGAGGCGCATCTTTCCGCCGCCGGTCTCGCCGTTGAGGGCGATCAGGACGACTTCTTCGGCGATGGTGAAGTTCGGCAAGGTGTTCGCCTCGCTCTCAGTCAGCGGCGCGCAGCGGGGCCCCGGCGTGGTGGAGGTGCCGCAGCGCCTGCCGGTAGGAGTCCAGCAGGCCGGTTTCGGTGTACGGGACACCGATTTCGGCGCAGTACTCGCGCACGACCGGCGCGGCCCGGCGCAGGTTCGGCGAGGGCATGCTGGGGAAGAGGTGGTGCTCGATCTGGTAGTTCAGCCCGCCGAGCGCGTGGTCCACGACACGGCCGCCGCGCACGTTCCGCGACGTCAGCACCTGCCGGCGCAGGAAGTCCGGCCGCTGGTCGCCGCTGAACATCGGCATGCCCTTGTGGTTGGGCGCGAAGATCGAGCCCAGGTAGATCCCCCACAGTCCTTGGTGCACCACGATGAAGACCAGGGCCTTGACCGGCGGCAGCACCGCGAAGACCAGGCCGAAGTACCACGCGAAGTGCGCGGCGAGCAGACCCGCGTCGAGGACCCGGTGCTTCACCTTCGACCGGAACGCTGCACGGACGCCGGAGTAGTGCAGGTTCCAGCCTTCGAGCGTGAGCAGCGGGAAGAACAGGAACGCCTGCCACTTCCCGATGAAGCGGGGCACCCCGCGGCTGGCCCGAGCCTGGTCCTTCGACCAGACCAGGATGTCCGGCTCGACGTCGGGATCGAGCTCCGCGTGGTTCGGGTTGGCGTGGTGGCGGGTGTGCTTGTCCATCCACCAGCCGTAACTCATGCCGATCGCGAGATTCCCGGCCAGCCGGCCCGCCACCGCGCTCGGCTTCCTGGTGCGGAACACCTGGTGGTGGGCCAGATCGTGCGACACCAGGGCGATCTGGCCGAACACGGCGGCGAGGAACGCAGCGACCGCGAGCTGCCACCACGAATTACCGAGCCGGGCGAAGGCCATCCAGCCGCCGACGAACAGCAGGGCGACAACGCCGAGTCTGACTCCGTAGTACACCGGACGCCGGTTCAGCAGTCCCAGCGCGGAGATGCGGTGGGACAGGTGGGCGAAGTCGCTTGCGGCTCGAGTCGGTGGGCTTGCGCTGGGATACATGATGGCCTAACCAGGTTGCGTACGGTGTAGTGAACTACCGCGTACACTGTCTCAATACGCCGCGACTGGTCAACGAGTTCTGTTGTAATCAAAGAAATAAGTGCACTAGTGTACTGGAATCGAACTAGTGCACCCGGGAGGTATGCATGGCGTCCGGTAACCCGCTCTACCTGCGCATCGCCGGGGAGATCGAAGCCCGGATCCGGTCCGGCGAGCTGCGGCCGGGTGAGCGGCTGCCGTCGATCCGGCAGGTCGCGGACCGCTGGCAGGTCGCGATCGCGACCGCGACCAGGGTGCTCGCCACGCTGCGCGAAGACGGCCTGGTCGAAACGAAGGTCGGCTCGGGCACGGTGGTCAGCGCGGCACTCGCCCGGCCGCAGCCGGGCGCGCGGGCGAAGGCGCCGGCCTCCCGCTTGCCGCGCCCAGCAGGCGTCGCCAAGCAAGCGCTCAGCCGGGAGCACCTGCTGCGCACCGCCATCGCGATCGCCGACCTCGAAGGGGCCGACGCCGTCTCCATGCGCCGGGTCGCCGCCGAACTGGGCGTGGGAGCGATGTCGCTCTACCGGCACATCACGAACAAGGACGACCTCGTGACGCAGATGGCCGACCTGGTCTTCGGCGAAGCGGAACTCCCCGACTCGGGTCCGCCGGGTTGGCGGGCCAAGCTCGAACTGGTCGCGCGACAGCAGTGGGCCCTGTTCTGGCGGCATCTGTGGCTGCCCAGGGCGGTGTCGTTCACCCGCCCCTCGCTCGCGCCGAACATGATGCAGCACACCGAATGGACCCTGCGCGCCCTCGACGGCCTCGGTCTCCCGCTGCGCACGCGCATGCAAGAAGCGCTCGCGCTGCACTCGCTGGTGCTTAACGCAGCGCTGTCCACGGCGGACGAAGTGGAAGCCGAGCAGGAGACCGGGGTGACGCTCGCCCGGTGGCTGCAGACACAGCAGGCGCGGACCGAGGAGCTGTTCGCGAGCGGGCGGTTCCCGCTGCTGGCCCAGGTGCACGAGGAGATGGCTCCCGACCTCGACGAGCTGTTCGAATATAGCCTCGCCCGGCACCTCGACGGATTCGCGATCCTCGTGGCCGAAAGATGAGCCTCACTGGACCGAGTGATCGAGACGATGTTGCTCGGGCGGCCCGATCCGACTTGAGTAGGAAGGGCTTGCCCTGCGGCTGGTTGAAACCTCACTCTATAAGGCTTCGGCTGACTCCCAATGGGAAGAACACGGTGTCCGGCCGGTCCCGCAGACGCCCGTTGAGATCGCACCGTCGACGTACTACGAGGCCCGCTTCCGCCCGAAATCGGCCCGCGCGTCACGAGACCGGTAGCCGACCGGGACGATCAAGCGGGTGCGCGAGGACAAACATGGCGGCTACGGGGCGAGGAAGGTGTGGGCCAAGCTGCACCGCTACGGCACCGACGTGACTCGGTGCACGGTCGAGCGGTTCATGCGTGAGGGCGGGCTGCGTGGCCTACTGCACGACACGCCTCCGCGTACGACACGACCGTAGGCGGAGACCAGCAGGCTCGCTGAACTGGTGAAACGTGACTTCACGGCCACGCGTGCCAACGAGTTGTGGGGCGCGGACATCACCTACGTGCGCGGCCGCTCGAAGGCCAGAAACGGCACAAACTCCGCCCACGCGTGATCCCACAACCGCACGATCGTCGGATATCGGTCGCCCCAGGGCTCGGCGACACCGCGGTTCTTCAGCTCGGTGAGCACGTGCAGCCAGCACTTGGCGCCGCCGTCGCCGGCCGAGGTCCCGAGGATGTCGCGACGGCCCTCACAAGTCACCGCCAGCGCAACATGGATCGGGCGGGTTGACGACCTGCCCGTCACGGATCTTTACGTGGATCGCGTCGATGAAGATCATCGGATACACCGGATCGAGTGGCCGGTTCTGCCACTCGACCATGCCCTCCACCACCTTGTCGGAGATCGTCTGCCGGGACACCTCGACGCCATAGACCTCGGCCAGATGTGCCGAAATCTCCCCGGTCGTGAGGCCCTTCGCGGCCAGGGAGATCACCATCTCGTCCACCCCGCCCAGGCGTTTCTGCCGCTTGGCCACGATCTTCGGCTCGAAGCTGGCGTCCGGATCTCGTGGCACGTCGATCTGGACTGGGCCGACGTCGGTGAGCACTGTCTTGGACCAGGTGCCGTTGCGTGAGTTGCCGTTCCCGCGGCCGGCCGGGTCGTGCTTGTCATAGCCGAGATGGTCGGTGATCTCGCCCTCGAGCGCGGACTCCAGGAATCGTTTGGTCAGCTGCGCCAGCACGCCGTCCTCGCCGGTCAGCGCCAGCCCACTGGCCTTGGCGCGGCTCACCAGCTGCTCGTCCAGGCCGTCCAGCCCGGTCTCGGACTTGGGCTGCGAGTCCTCAGCGTTCTCCGCGCCGGACATCATGTCGGTCATCAGGTGCACTTCCATGATCGGGAGTTACACGGCTCGTTTACAGTCCCGTACCGGAGCACGGACTCCGTACGGTCAGGAGCCGGTGCGCATGGGCTGAGCGCGCCGAGTGTGGATTGCCACGAGAGAGGCCCGGCAAAGCGGGATGGCTTGCCGCGGGGGCCGTCGGCGTCGACCGGTAACGGCGGGTTGTGGTCGAGGCGGCCGATCAGGTCGTCAAGCTCGCTCAGGCTGGTCACTATCGCGAAGCCGCGGCGGAGTTTGGAGCCGACCTGGAAGTTGTTGAAGCACCAGACCATGTGCTTGCGCGGGTCGCGCAGAGCCTTGGTTTCACCGGCCCGTGGCGGACGTCGGCGAAGTCCGAATCAGGTTGCGTCGGGCAGGTTGACGAGTTGATGTTTCTGGCGGATGCTGAAGTTAATGGTGCCGATGTGGGCGGTCATTTGGACCGTCGGTGCCGCCTCCCCTTGCCACGTAGTACGCGGAGGTCTGAGATGTCTGAGTCCAGTGGGAGTTCGGCGCGTTTCCTGTCGGTTGGTCAGGCGGCAAAGCTGCTCGGGGTTTCTGCCATGACGATCTATCGTGCCGTCGATGAAGGCGGTTTTCCTGCTATTCGAACCCGCGGGCGTATCTCGATCCCCGCAAAAGCGATCGACGCGATGGAGGATATTGCCGTTTCGGAAATGCGGGTGGTGGACTCCAGTGAGTTCACACTGCCGATGACGGGCGGCGCCTCCGGCGGTAGTATGTAGAGCCACCTCGCTGGGGCGCCGATAGCCCGAATAGGCAGATTTGGCCCTCAGGTTGTGTTTGAGTGCGAATTGGCACCTATCGCGCTGATGTTGTGATCGCAGCCTGAGGGGGTCCGCGTGGCCGCGGGTGGGGGTGTACAGAGTGGGGGAAGTTAATTCCCTGTCAGGATCTATAGCTGCGTCTCCGGCTACGGCAAATGCGTCACAGTCCGTTTCTCCGCCGGCGTAGTGGTGCACCCGTTGAAGGATGCCTAAGTTGAGAGCGGCGTCTCGCGCTCGGCGAACGGTCTTAGGGTCGAGGCCGGCGCGCTCGGCCCAGTGGCGAATTGAGATGGATCCCCGTGTGGCGAGGACGGCGTGCGCGAATGCGTCGAGAACTGCACGCAAGCTACTGATCCGCACGCCGGCGATCGTGCCGGTGCGTGCCGCCGTGCTGGCTCTGCGCGCTAACCGCCTGTCCACGGCCGCTTGAAGCTCGGCACGGACGTGTCGTAGTCGCGGAGCCGACGGTTCGTTCTGGTGGTCCCCGGCTTGAGGTGGTCCCAGGCGTCGTCGTCGCGGCCTAGGTTCGGTCGCCTCGCGAAGCGCGGGTAACCAGCGGTTGCGACGCCAGTCGTCTCTCCCGATGCGGGCGGCCTGCGTCGGGGACGCTCGGCGGAAGAGGTCCCACGCCTGCTGCTCGGTGAGGCCGCGTTCGGCGGCGTCGATCGTGGTGGCGGGTGCCCAGAACCAGCGCCGCCAAGCTAGCTGCCCGATTTCGCGGGCCTTCGTGCCGGCGAGGTTGGCGAAGGCCCAGGCGTGCGCTGTGGCGTGGCCGGCGCGGGCCAGCGCGAGGGCGTGGCCGTACTCGCGCTCGGACCTGCTGACGTTCGCGGCCCCGCGGCGGCGCGCCGGTCGTATAGCCCCCGGGGCCCTGGGCGAGACGATCTTCGGCACGTCGCTCGTGGTCAACGTGCAGCTGATGATCGGGCTGCTCAGCTTGTGTCGGTGTGGTGAGGAGGTGAGCCGGAGGGTCGAGCGGACGGTGGCGGAAACGTTGTGCCGGGTCGCGATCGTGCGGACGACGCACTGTAGTTCCTCGCGCAGGCACGGCGGCGTCTTGATGACGAGGTGGGTGTGCCCCGGTCGGCCGGAGGCTCGCTGGAGCCAGGGCAGGCCGTAGCGGTCGGCCCAGAGGAGCAGCTGCTCGGCGACGACTTCACCTGCGTCGGCATCTGCGCCGGTGTCTTCGGGGTCGATGTCGATGGCGAGGAGGGGCTGGCGGAGTGTGCCGACGATGGCTCGGGCCGCGTCGTCGGTGTTAAGGGTGGTGACGGCGTCGTCGAGGCGGTGGGTGATCGTGTGCGGGTGGTTGTCGGCGTCGATGACGATGAACGGCGCGCCGAAGATTGCCTGGTCGAGGCGTGAGGGCAGGTAGGTGTCTGGCATGGGAGTCCTCGGGAGCTCGGCGTGACGGCCAGGTGCTGGTCAACGCTTCGCGTCGGCCGGCGCGCGCCAGGGCCAGCGCAAGGGCGGGGCGAGGGCACTCAGTCCGGGCGGCGTCGTGTCGATGCGGAGGATCGCGGCTGTCCAGGTCATGCCGATACCGATGCCGAGCAACGCGACGTGGTCGCCAGGGACCACCGCGCCGCGCGTGATCAGGTGGGTCAGGCCGACGATCTGGTCGTTGGGGCCGATGTGGCCCCATTGGTCGCCGGCGTGGCAGAGGGTGCGCTCGGCGGTGATGCCGAGCGGTTGCAGGCAGTGGGTGTCGAGCAGGTGCCGGCCGTAGTGCGGCAGCAGGATCCAGCGCAGCTGGTCGAGGTCGAGACCAGCGTCGCCCAGCGCTTCGTCCATGACGGCGCGGACCCCGTCGTGATTGCGGCGGGTGACCGAGGCCCGGCCGACGGCGTCGGTGTACTGGCGTTTCCGCTCGCGGATGCGTTCGATGCCGAGTTCGGTGGTGCCGGCGGGGGCGAAGCGGTGGTTGCCGCGGTGGAGTTGTTCGAGGGTGGGGTCGGTGTAGGAGCTGGTGGCGAGGACGTGGGCGAGGCCGGGATGTCGGCCGAGGATGAGGGCGGAGCCGCCGTCGCCGTAGGCGATGCCGTGGTCGGCGGTGAGGTGGTCGAAGGCGGGTGGGCCGAAGGTTTCACCGCCGGTGAGCAGAACGGTGTCCAGGTCGGGGCTGCCGGCCAAGACGTGGGCGGAGATGTCGATGCCGCCGACGAGGCTGTTGCTCATGGCGTTGAGCTCGGAGGCGATGCCGCGGCCGGCGGGCAGGCCGAGGCGGGAGCGGACGTAGGCGGCGCGGGACCAGAAGTCGATGCCGCGGCTGCCCCGCCAGATCGCAGCGTGGAAGTGCAGGTCGGGCACCGGGAGTGGGCCGGTGGTGGCGATCGCCATGCTGGCAAGGGCGTTGCGTCCGGCACGGACAGCCAGATCCATGCCGGTGCTGAGCGAGGCGATCGACACGGCGCGCTGGCTGGTCGCTCCGTCCAGTGTGCGCCCGGTCTCGAGGTTGTCGACGGCGACGAGGTCGCCGAGCGCGGCGCCGACACCGCGCAGGTGAAGGTTCTTCCAGCGCATCGTCAGCACCGCCCAACCTGGGGCGGATGTATTGGGAGGTCGGCGCTGGCGGCGACGATGGCCTCGACCGAGCTGTAGAAGGCCCGCAGCTGACGGGTCGTGATGCCCGCGCACGCGGCGATCTCGTCGAGCGTGACGATCCGCCGGGTGGCGGGTCGTCGAGTAGATCGCGAGCGGTGTCGGTAATCCAGGTTTGCATGACGTCTTCCTGATCGAGCCGGTTGGTGTGGCACGCCAGGTGACGGGGAGGCGCCGAACGGATCTGCTCGGCGGGGTGGCGTGGTGCTGGACGGAGCGAGAGGTAGGGGTCAGGTGCGGCGGGCGCGGCCGCTGCGCCGGGTGAGCAGCGCCTTGTGGTGGGCGCGGCGCAGATCGGGGATCTGGTCGCGTACTGCGCGGTCGAGCTCGGGCATCCGGTGCACGTCGGTGTCGAAGCCGGGGTCAGTGCGGAAGACCAGGGCGAGGACGGAGGCGTTGTTGCTGAGGTTGACCACCGCATACGGCAGTGTCGGCGGGATGTAGATCATGTCCCCGGCGTGGGGGTGGAACGGTTGCATGGCGTTGCCGGAGAGGATGGCGGCGCGGTGAATCATGGCCGGAAGAGTCGCCCAAGTAAGTCTCGGCGCAAGTCCGAACGCTTCAAAGCCCTCGCCGTGGGGTGAAGTCGCGTGGAGAGGCAGCCACCGAGTTCTTCGTGCGTCGGCCGGTGTGATCGCGCGAGGGCGGGCACCCGACAGTCTCACGCCTCACCAGTTCCGTGTTCGTGCTCAATCCCCTTGCGCAGCCGTGAATCCGCCGCTCTCCGGTGTTACGGTCCGCCGCGGCAGTTGAATCCCGTCCTGGAGGCGCAAGTGGTGGCGAAGCGTTGGTTCCTGGGCGTGGTGGTGGCCGTGCTCGGTCTTGGTGTCCTGGCGGCGCCCGCGTCAGCGGCGGCGCAGGTGGCGCCCGCCGGGTGCACGACGTCCATCCAGTGGGTGCAGCAGGGCAACAATTACTTCAACGGCCTCGGCAACGTGCAGTGCACCTCCGGGCGCTACCGGGCGAAAGCGGTCTGCCTCAACAACCAGACCGGTGCCGGGTACGTGAACTACGGGACCCAGGTCGTCAACGCCCCGGCGACCGCCTCCGTGCTGTGCAACACGGGGAACTCGGCGCTGGCCGTCTACGCCGTGACCGACCCGCTCGACGCCGGGGTGCCCGGCTGCGTTTCCTGGGTCGAGTGGGTCAACCAGGGCGGCAACAACTTGTTCTACGGCCGCGGCCAGGCGCAGTGCGATACCGGCCGGTACCGGGTCAAGGCGTTGTGCAAGAACGAGCAGACCGGGGACTACTACATCCTCTACGGCACCCAGGTGGTGACCGCGCCGGCCGCGGTCTCCGTCACCTGCAACACCGGCAACACCGCGCAGATCGTGCAGGCCGTCGCCGATCCGGCCGCCGCCGGCCTGGCCGGGTGCATGACGTGGAGCGCGTGGATCGTGCAGGGCAGCACGCTCTACTACGGCCGGGGCAGTGCCCAGTGCGACAGCGGCCGCTACCAGGCTCGGCTCGCCTGCCACAACCTTCAGACGGGCCAGGACTACGTCGTCAACGCCCCGGTCGTCACCGCGCCGGCGACCTCGACCGGGACGTGCCTGTCCGGCAACTCGGCCACCGCCGTGACGACGGTGGCGGCCTGACAGTCGGGCCAAGCCGGTGCTCGAGGTCGAGTTCGAGCCGCAGGTGGCTGGCGGACCCGGTCTGTTCGGCCGACGGGTCGGTCCCGACGCACTGTGCTGGCGTACGAGGTCACCGCGGTGTACTGCGGCAAGCCGACCGAACCAGTGATGGCGGCCCGGAGCCATGGTTCAGCCGCGCGCAGTCGATCGGTTAGGAGATCTCGCCCGGCCCGAGCGGGTCGAGCCCGTTCTCGAGGTACGCGGTCGTAGCCGCGCAGGGCGGGCGCGAAGCTGGTCGGGAGCGGGAAGTCCTGCGGGGTCATGCTGCTCTCCGCTGGTGGAGAGCAGCATGCAGGTCGGTGAGGGTGCCGGCGGCGCGGATGGCGGGTGGGTCGAGCCGGCCGATGCGATGGTCGTCTTCGCGCAGGGCCTTGAGGAATCGAGTGATCCGGGCCGGCGGCGGCGTGATGGTGGACCCGGCGAGGTAGCGCAGGACGATGAGGTCTTCGCCGGAGTGGGTTTCGACGGCGGCGGACCAGCCGTGGACTTCGTCCCACAGCAAGGCGAGGTCGCGGTCGGGGTAGCCGGGCAGGCGTTCATCGAGGGCGATGTAGGCGGACACGGGGGTGTCGTGGTCGACGGTGCAGGACTCGAGGCCGATGCCGAGTGCCCGGGTGACCTCGAGCAGGTAGTCGTGCAGGGCGGCCAGGGCCGGGTGGTGGCCGTTGAGGATGTGCAGGGGAGTGGTCATCGTTGCCGCGTCTTTCGTGCTCGGACGCCCGGCAGCCGGGCCGACGTCGTGTGTCGGCCCGGCTGCGGGTCACGGCCTGGTCAGGCCCGGATTTCTTTGCGGTCGGTCGTGGTGCCGGTGATCTCGATACGCCGGGGCTTGGCCTTTTCGGCGATCGGGATGCGTAGCGTCAGCACTCCGGCCTCGTAGTCGGCGGTGATGTGGTCGGTGTCGAGGGTGTCGCCGAGGAACAGCTGGCGGGAGAACACGCCGAGCGGACGTTCGGAGACCTGCATCTGCACGTCGCCGGGCAGGGGGCGGCGTTCGGCCTTGACGGTGAGGACGTTGCGTTCGATGTCGAGCTCGATCGCGTTCGGGTCGACGCCGGGCAGGTCGAAGCTGACCACGAACTCGTCACCGGAGCGGTAGGCGTCCAGTGGCATGGTGGCCGGCTTGGACCAGGTGCCTGGGGCTGTGGTGCCGAAGAACTGCTGGGTCATCCGGTCCAGTTCGCGGAACGGGTCGGTGCGCATCAACATCTGGTTCCACCTCCGGAATGTCGTCGACGTCTGGTGTCAACACGCACCTCTGTTCTAACATGTCGTCTACTGGATGACAAGAACAACGTCGTCGATAGGATGACAGATGAGCAGTGAGTTCTTGAGTGACGAAGTGCGCGGGATCGGCGCTGTTGTGCGCGCTGCCCGCGACGGCGTCACGCCCGAAGAAGCGCTCGACGCGCTGACCCGCTTACGCGTGGTGCGGGAGCAGCTCGGTTCTTGGGAGCCTGAGCTGATCGCGGCGGCGCGGGCCGGCGGTGCGAGCTGGGCAGCGCTCGCCCCGGCGCTGGGGGTGGCGAGCCGGCAGGCGGCCGAGCGCCGGTTTCTCCGGCTGCGGCCCACGGCGACCGGTGAGATGACCGGTGAAGCGCGGGTGGATGCCGAACGTGGTCGTCGCGCCGGCGAACGCGCGGTCGCGCAGTGGGCGCGGCGGAACTCGGCGGTACTGCGACAGCTCGCTGCTCAAGTCAGCTTGGTGGGTGATCTTGGCGACGCCGGGAAGGTGAACGCCGACCGGCTCGGTGCCGCGCTGGGTGAGGACGACGTGGCCGGTTTGCTGCCTCCGCTGGCCGAGATCCGGGCGCACCTCGAGCGTGACCACGCCGGGCTGGCCGAACGGGTCGGCGCGATCGGTGAGCACGCCGACCGGGTGCGGCGCGATGCGGCCGATCGCCGCCGCGAAGGCGGGAAGTGACGGGCCAATCGCCTGATCCGTCGGGCCGGCGCTGTTCCGCGAGGCCAGTCCCTCTCGCAGAAGCCTCGGCCCCGTTCCGCCGGCGTCTTCCACGGCACGAGGACGTGTCGGCCGGTCGAATGCACTTCATTCCGCAAGCGCTCGACCTGCCCGGCTGAGCGGTGACAGCCGATCAGTGGGGTCGTCCACGATGACGCGGAGCCCGCCGTCGGTTTTCTCCGCGAGAGTGCGGAGAATCAGCGCGTCGGTGCTCGCCTCGTTGCCGGACGCCACCGGGGCGTGGGCGCGGGTGGACACCACGTCCGGCGGACCCGGGCGTGAAGAACGCCGCCGGCGAGCAAGCTGGGAGAGGCGGTCGCGTCCTTGCCGGCGGACCCGCAGGAGAAGGGCGAGCGGGCTGCCGCGGAGTTCAAGGCGGTCATCGAGGCTCGCTGATCTTTCGGCGTGCCACGGCCGCGGCCTGGATCGGGCCCCAGCCGTTGTCGCGCTCGCCATCGGGACGACTTCGCATCGCCGGGACGACCTTGATGCTGGTGGCGCCGGAACCCGTCGCCCGTGTCACCGACCGGCTCGCGTTGACCGGGGCCACTCGGACCAGCTGACCCCGCCCGATGACTCCGGCAGCGGCCGCTTCCCCCTTGCGTCAACAACGGCTTCCGCTTCTGGGTGAGGAAACCGGCGGCGGAGGTTCGTGTTACGAGTGGTTGGTCAACCGTGGTGCCGCGTTGGCGGTGAACCGGAACTCAAGGAGCACGGGCACCGCTTCGAGGTCCAGAGCTTGCTGCAGCCGAGGCAGTCCGTCGAGGGCGAGTCGTTTTCGGATCGCGGTCGGGTCGCCGTCCTGGGCGACCGAAACAACCAGGGCGAGGGCCGGTTCTTTCCGCGTGCCGATCAGGGTGGCGCGGGCGTGGTGCACTCCCGGGTAGGTGCGGAGTTCGGCGACGAACGGTGCCACCGCGACGTCGGTGGCGAGTTCGGTCCGGCCGTGCGCCTCTTCGGTGTCGAAGCGCCAGGTCGGCGTTCGCGGGCGCGGAGACATCTGGGCGAGTATCCAGCGCAGCATCAGCAAGCCGACGACCACGGCGATTCCGGCCGCGACGTACAGCACCCAGGTCGGCGGGACGTCGGTGCGCGGGACGAGCGCGCCGGACGGATCGACGATCCGCAGCCGGCCGAAGTGGGTGGCCACGGCGAACCCCCCTGCGGCCAGCAGGATGAGCCCGAGGAGGCACAGGACGACCCGGTTGAGCTGTGCGGGGCGGTTGAGGCCGGTCATGCGCTCCTCCTCGGTGCGCGGACGCGCACGGCGACCACGGGCCGGCGCGCCGGCCCGATCTGGTCGATCCGGTGGTCGACCGCCGTGCGGACGGCCTCGGCCAGCCCCTCGGGCCGGCTCCGTGTGGTGTCGACCCGGATCTTGACCCGCCGGTCGCCGAGCTTGACCCGGGCCCGGGAGACGCCGTCGACGTCCGCCGCCGTGCGGCGCAGCGTCGAGCGGTACCGCCTCGGGTGGTCCCGGAGTCGAAGAGGCCGTCCAAGGGGAGCACGGTGACCGCGCCGGGAATGACCGCGGCGAGCAGCAACGCCAGCCCGAGGAGAGCGACCACCCCGCCGGCGACGGCGGGGAGAACGTCGGTCCAGCGCAGGTCGTGCAGCGTGCCGACCACCGCGCTGTAGCTGAGCCACGGGCGCTCGCCCAGGATCATCTGGACGGCGACCACGGTGACCACCACGCACGCCGCCAGGAGAACCAGGGCGGTGAGGAGGGCCGGGATGCTCCGGCGGGGGCGCCGCTTCATTCGACCCTCCGGCCGGGTGAGACGTCGGTGTGCAGGGCGGTGACGGTGAGGTCGACGCGGGTGACGCTGAGACCGGTCAGTTCCTCGACGCGGTGGACGAGGTGGTCGCGGACCCGTTGTGTGGTGCGCGTGACGGAGGCCGGGTACGCGATCGAGAGCCGGACGTCGAGGGTGACCGCGTCGCCCACGACGTCGGCAGTCACCTTGGCCGAGCGCTCCGCGCTTTCGCTGCCGATGGTGACACCGAGGAGACGGCCGGCGGCTCCGCCGACGTCATCCACTTCGCTGACCGCGTGGGAGGCGAGCCGCTGCACCACCTGATCGGCGACGGTGAGCGTTCCGCGCTCGGATGCGGTCGTCATGGTCGTCACGCGGATCAGCCCCGATCGCGCCCGGTGAGCTGCGACAGGTCGAGCTTGCCGTCGAGGTAGCGGCCGGCCAGCAGGCCGATCGCGCCGAGCACCGCGACGGCGGCGAACGCGCCGAACCCGCCGAACGCGACGGCCAGGCCCAGGGCGAGGCCGGTGAGCAGGCCGAGCTGGGTTGAGTTCACGAGTCACTCTCCTTCGGTTCTTCCTCGGCAACGGGTGCTGTGGTGAGGTCCGCGAGCACGACGTGCACCGGACGCTCGGACACTGCCGCCGCCGCGCGCACGGCCGTGGCGAGTGCGCTGACCACGAGCGGGTACTGCGCGGTGACGGCGACGGTGACGTCCTGGTCGCGCACCCGGACGCCGACGATCCGCCGTGGTGGGTCGAGGGTGGCGATTTCGCCGAACCGGCCGCCGTGCAGGCCGGTCACCCCGGGCACCTCCCGCACGGCGGCGGCGATCCGGGCGGCATCCGGCTCGGCGGTCACTGCACCCGGCCGTTGTCGGTGCTCTCGCCCTCGTCGTCGGAGGGCAGGTGCAGGTCGCCGACGTGGATGTTGACCTCGACCACCTCGAGGCCCGTCATGCGTTCGACCGCGGTGATCACGTTGCGGCGCACCGAGCGGGACAGGTCCGCGATCGAGACGCCGTACTCGACGACGATCTGCAGGTCGACCGCGGCCTGCTTTTCCCCGACCTCGACCGAGACGCCCTGACCCGCCGACGCGGTCGCGCCCGGGATCCGCTCGCGGATCGCCGAGAACGCGCGGGCGGCGCCGCCGCCGAGGGCGTGCACACCGGAGATTTCCCGGGTGGCCAGGCCGGCGATCTTCTGGACCACGACGTCGGAGATCGTCGTCGAGCCCTGGGTGGTCACGAGGGCGCCGCGGGTCGAGTTCTTCTTGTCGGCGTCGGCCGTGTTCTGCTGGGCGGGAACCTGGGTGGCGGCGTTCGTCATCGGTAGCTCCTTCGCGTGGATGTCTTGCGGTCAAAGAGGAAGCACCTCGATCCTTCCTCCACACACGACAGACACCACGTCGAGAAGATCGTCACGACCCGATCGTGTGAAGGGGCTCACCCGGATTTCCGCATCACCCGCCCCATCGGAGCGGCTGTAGCGGCGTTGCGCTCACCACCGCTCGTCGAGCGGGCCGAGGCATGGGCCGCCCACGGATCCTCCGACAGGGCCGCCGGGCGCAAACCCGCCACCGCGTCAGAACACCGGCACCGGCCTGCCGCGCCGGGTGGTGGACGTCCCCGCCGCCCCGCCGGTCGCAGGTCCTGCCCGGCCACCGCGCCTGCCGGACCCCGGGGGCCTCGCCACCGGTCACCCACACGCTCCGCTCGGCAGCGTGCGGCCGCCCGCGAATGTGCCCGACCCGCCGAAGAGCAGGTCGAGCTCCGGTCTCGGTCCGGCCCGGCGAGATCGCCGCGGGCGCGGTGTCACGCTTCCTCGAAGCGGGTGCCCCGCCGCCAGATCGCGCGTGTGTCGAGCGTGTCGCCGATGGTCGTCGTGGGGTCGCCGTCGACCAGCAGGAGGTCGGCGCGGAGTCCTTCGGCGATCCGGCCGCGGTCGCCGAGTCCGAAGCGGCGGGCGGTGGTCGCCGTCGCGGCGCGCAGCGCCTGAGCCGGAGTCAGTCCGGCGGCCACGAGGTACTGCAGTTCGTGGTGCAGGCTGGCTCCGTGGGCCAGGCCGCCGAAGAAGGTTTCCGCCATGGAGGCGTCGGTGCCGGCCAGGATGTCCACTCCCGCGTCGGCCAGTGCCCGGACGGTTTCCAGGACGTCTTCGAGCTTGCCCTGCGGATAGCGGTTGTAGCTGGAGCGCAGGGTTTCTTCCCACTTGACGTCGAGGCGGCGGGCGACCCGGGGGTCGTCGGCGAGGTCGCTGCCGGTGATGCCCATCATCGACGCGTCGAGGCAGACGCACGGCACGACGAACATGTCCGCGTCGGCGATCAGGTCGACGATCTCCGCGGTGTGCGGCCGGTCCATGAAGACGTGGACGACGCCGTCGATGCCGGCTTCGGCGGCCATCCGGGTGGCGTCGAGGGTCAGGGTGTGGGCGACGGTGAGGGCGCCGTGCTTCTTGGCCTCGGCGACGCCCGCGTCGAGCGTGGCCTGGTCGAGCATCGGCAGGCCTGGGTGTCCTTCGACGCTGCCGTCGTCGATCATGAACTTGATGTAGTCCGAGCCCCGCGCGAGGAGCTGCGGGACGTACGCGGCGGCTTCTTCCGGGGTGGTGGAGAACGGCATCAGCGGCATGACCGGCGGCAGGGTTCCGGCCGGCCGGAACCCTTCGGGCATGAGCTCACTGGGGTGCCCGCCGGGCGGCGTGATGGCGAAGCCGGAGGACCGGATGTCGGCGACCGTGTCGTCCTCGGTGATGTGCGCGCGGTTCTCGCGGGTGTTCATGCCCTGCATCTCGAGTTCGGTGGTGACGCCGAACCGCAGGGCGAGTGCCTGGGAGCCGGGGGCGGAGTGGACGTGCGCGTCGATCAGCCCGGGCAGCAGCGTCGCGCCCCGGCCGTCGACGACTTCGGCGCCCTCGGGCACCTCGCCGCCGACCTGCCGGATCTTCCGGTTGTCGAGGACGACGGTCTGCACCCCCAGCGTCTTCTCGCCGTCGAAGATCCGGGCGCCGGTGATGGCGGTGGTGGCCATGGCTGTCTCGCTTTCTCGCTCACAGTTGCATACCTAATGCTATGCACTTTCGTTCTGGCATGCAAATACATGGAGTACTACGATCTGTGCGGTGAGCGACTCCGCCGAAGATGCCCTGCTGGACCAGATCGGCCCGGCCCTGTCTCGGTTGCGCCGGCGCACGCCGGCTTCGGGGCGGGACCTGTCACGCAATCTGGTGCTGAACGTGGTCGCCGACGCGCCGGGGGAGATGACCGTCGGGGGGCTGGCCGCGGAGATGGGCGTCGCGCAGCCGGTGGCCAGCCGGACGGTCGCGGCCTGCATCACCGACGGCCTGCTGCGGCGGGCGGCGTCCCAGGCCGACGGCCGCCGGACCGTGCTGGAGCTCACCGATCGCGGTGAGGCCGAGCGAACCCGGTTCGCCGCCGGCCAGCGCACGGCGTTCGAGGACATCACGGCCGCCTGGTCGCCGGAGGAGCGCACGCAGTTCGCGCGACTGCTCGTCCGTTATGTCACGGACGCCGGCGTCTGGTCGCGCCGTCGAGGCTTGGACGGCGAGTAGCGGCAGGCGAAGCCGATCGCGACGCCGCATGGCCGCGGTGACGACCGAGCGGTCACCGGAATCCGAGTGCTTCGCCGACCGTGCCGTGCAGGGTGAACAGGGACCGCACGCCGGCCGCGGTCAAGACCGAGCCGACGGCCTGTTCCGAGCCGAGCAGCCGCAGCCCGACGTCGACGCGACGGAGTTCCGTCGCGATCTGCACGACGATCTGGAGGGCCACCGCGCCGAAGGTGACCGGTTCGGTCAAGTCGAGGATCAGCAGTTCGAGGCCATGTGCTCGCTGTCCGTCGATGACGGCCATCAGCTCGATCCCCGTCCGCGCGTGGAACGGACTGCGGGGACGCAGCAGGCGGGCTCCCGGTCGCACGTCATCCAACGGCTCGACCTGCACGGACTGCGTCATCGACGGTCCCTGGTCAATCACCTGCACGGCTCTCCCCGCGGTAGCTCACCCAGCCACTCCAGTGAAGTGCCCGGCGCCGCTGCGGCACAGCCGATTCGCGCGGCACCCTGTCCGTTGCCCGCGTCGGCGCGAGCGTGAGGAGACAATTACTGTTCGGCTCATGACGGGCTTGCCTCAAACGGAGCTGCTGCCCGGGCATCCGGTCGCTCGCGCGGTGGACGTCGACGAAGCGCACGAAGCGGTGACCCGGACGTACCTGCCTCATCGGATCGAGCTGCTGGACCGTGAGAACGATTTCGACATGCGACTCAACGCGGTCCGCGTCGGCGCGGTGACCGCGGGCTACCTGCGCTACGAGAGCGCGGTTCGGCTCGGCACGGTCGACGCCGGCAACTACCACGTCAACGTCCCGGTCATCGGACGTTCCGAGCAGCGCTGCGGCTCGGGGGAACCGGTGTTCGCCGGACCTGGACGGGCCGCCGTGTTCGTGCCGGGTTATCCGGCCGACCTGCGGTGGGGAGCCGCGTGCGCCCAGCTCTGCCTCATGATCGACCGGCACGAGCTGGAACTGGAGTTGCAGCGCCAGATCGGGCGGCCCCTCGGCGAGCGGTTGCGCTTCACCACCGCGATGGACTTGGACACCCCGGCGGCGCAGTCATGGCTCGAGGTGCTGGCTCTGCTGGAGCGTGAGGCGGGCCGGCCGGGCGGGATCACGCACCACCCCACGGCGGCCGCGCACTTGCAGAGCCTGGTGATCGCCGGTCTGCTACTGGCCCAGCCGAACAGCTACAGCGACACCCTGCGTGCCCCGGCGGCGCCGGCCCCGCCCAAGGCACTGCGCCGGGTTGTCGAGCTGATCGAAGACGACCCGGGTCTGCCGTGGACTTCGGGCACCTTGGCCCGTGAAGGCTCGGTCAGCGTCCGCGCGCTGCAGGAGGGGTTCCAGCGCTGGTTCGGCCTGCCGCCGATGGCCTACCTGCGGGATGTGCGCCTGACCCGGGTACACGACGAGCTCGCGGTGGCCGATCCTGGCGGTACGACCATCGCCGCGGTCGCCGCTCGCTGGGGCTTCCTGCACGCCGGCCGGTTCTCGGCCGCCTACCGCGGCAAGTTCGGCCTTCTGCCCTCGGAGACCTTGCACGGCCGCCACCCAGGGAACGGGACCAACGGCTGACTGCCGGGGCAAGCCGAGCGACCACCAGGCGAGGGCAGGGCGGCTGGGTGACCGAGACTCCCAGCCCGCCGGCGGGGCCTTCGCCGTCGATCTTGCTGGACAAGATCGGCCCGGCTTTGTCCCGGTTGCGCCGGCGCAAGCCGACCTCGAGCCGGGACCTGTCTCGCAATCTGCTGCTGAACGTGGGTCGCCGCCCTGGACGAGATGACCGTCAGGGGCCATGCCGCGGAGACGGGTGGCTCCCAGCCGGTGGCCAGCCCGACGGTCGCGGCCCGCCTCGCCGGCGCCCGGCTGCCACCGCCGGCCGGTCGAGTGTGCCGTGCGGGCCGGCCGTCACTCGTCGCTTCACGAGGTCTGCGTGTGACGTTCTCCGCCCGGGGGCGTCCGCTCTTCCCGCCCGCGCCGGTTGTGCTCTTGGCGTTCCCGCTCGCGGCGGCTGTAGGTCGCCTTGCGGACAGTCTCCTCGTCCTCCAGGCTCGACCCGAGCGCGCCGGCGACGATCCCGACTGAACTGCACAACCACACCAGGTTCAGGTACGAACCCACACCGACCGGGTGCCCGAGGGCCTGCGCGAAATAGCCGCTGTCGATCACGACGGCCGCCGCGAGCAACGCGACCACGTACAGGATCGCGTACATGCACACCACCCCGATCGCCAGCGTGGCCGCCGTGGACACGTTGTACAGCACGGCTTTGCGTCGCTCGACGGCCTGGGAAGGCCGGTCCCACAGGTGGTTGTACACCATCAGCCACCCCGCCATGATCACGACGGTGACCACCGTGATCCCCGCCAGCCGCAGCGGGGACAGCGCGTCGGCGAGCTTCCAGAACGAACTGGTGATGACGCCGTAGGCGGCGGTGCCGGCCGCAGCGGCGGTGGCGCCCGCCAGGTGCGGGACGAGCTGCCACGGACGGTTGTCGCGCACCATCCCTGCCAGCAGCCGCAGCCGGCCGCGCAGCCCGACCAGAGCCAGATGGGTCGCGGCCGATGGGTGTCCGTCGGACATCCGCTGCGTCGGGGCCAGCGCCTCACGCAACCGTGCCAGCATCCCTTGCCCGCGCTGGTCTCCGTCGATCCCGAGCCGCCCCGACACCAGTTGCCGCACCACGCGGACCAGCAACGCCCGGACTCGGCGCCGCACCAGGACGGCGCCGAGGGCGGGCAGCGAAATCATCGCGACCCCGTGCTCGACGTCGACGCCCGCGACGACGGGCTTCGTCCCCGCCCGCCGGGGCAGATCGGTGACCAGGACCAGCACGTCCCAGCCCTGGTCCTGCCGGTGGCGCTCCGACAGCATGCGCATCGGGATGTCACCGTCTTCGTTCAGCGGCAGCTGGTCCACCTCGTGCTCCACCCGCCACTGCGTCTCTCCGCTGACCCGGGTGGCGAAGATTCCGGGTAGGTCGTCGGCGATCGTCGTGATCACCTGCTCCGGCAGGCCCTCGTCGGCCAGCACCCCGACGGCCAGCTGGCGTGGTGCGTTCATCTGGCTCACCCCGCTCGTCGAATCTCGTCGGTTTCCCCGGAGGACGCCGGCCAAACCACCTGGCCCGGCCCCGTCGAGGTCAGAGCGGAAGAGCCGGATGCCGAGACGTCGCCACGCGGTAGGCCCGTGCCGGTGGCGCGTCCCGCCGGTCCCGCCGCTCCCGGCGAGCCCGAGCGACCAGCACCAGCAGCCACACCACGCCGATCGCCGCGATCACACCCTGGCCCACCCAGGTCAGCGTCGTGTACAGCCCCACCTGGGCACCGGTCGGTGCGGGTGGCAGGCCGCGCACCAGCAATTCGTACTGCCACGGCTGACCGGTCAGCACCAGCGTGAGGTAGACGGAAATCGAGGACATCGAGTCCCACAGCGCGTGCAGGAGTGAAACGCCCAGGTAGGCGAGGGCGAGCCGGGCGGTCAGGACGAAGTGGTCGCGGGTGCTCCACGCGAACAGGAGCCCGCCGAGCACGGCGGTCCACAGCCCGTGGCCGACCGGGGCGAGGAGCCCGCGCAGCAGCTCGGTGGTCACCAAGTCCGTCAGAGACAGTCCCTGAGGGGTGATCAGCGCGGTCAGCGCGTACCCGGCCGACTCGAAGGCGGCGAAACCGAACCCGACCGCGGCACCCAGGATCACTCCGTCGCGCACGGACTTCACGGCCAGGCGCCGGGTCAGCAGGGCGAGCGCGGCCAGCTTGACCGCTTCCTCGATGAGCCCGACGCCGGCGTACAGCCACGGCGACGGGTGCAGCAGGTACGTCTCCAGTACCGACGCGCCGAGCACGCCGAGCACCCCGCCGACGATGAACGTGCGGAACACGAGCTCGGCAGTGATCTCGCCGGAGTCCTGGCGCTCGAAAGCCCACACCACGAAAGTCACCGGCACCAGGAAACTGCCGAGCAGCACCAGGGTGGGGATGAGGTTGGGGTTCCCGGTTAGGTAGGTGACGACCGCGGACAGGATCCACAAGACCAGGCCGCCTCCGAACATCCGCAGCCACGTCCGTCGTTTCGGTCGTTCGATGACCGCCCTCACCGGCGCTTCCCCCATCGCTCTCCGCGGCCGTGGGCGGCCGTGTCGATGAAGGTCCGGTACCGATCGGCGGATCCCGGCTCGGCGACGTCCTCAAGCCCTTGCGGGCAAAGCGACACCGACCACGACGCGGCACGCGGGTCCGGGTCGTGGAGGACGGCTCGGTACCGGGAGAAGACCTCGCCCAGCAGGGCGTCATCCATTGCATACAGCACGGGCGGGGCGAGCCCGGTCAGCTCCAACAGGCCGCCCAGGGCCGCCAACCTGTCCTCGACCCGGTGCATCAGCGCGAAGAGACTGTCGTCCACCTGCGCGACCCGGGACAGATCGACCACCAGGTGCCGCGTGCCGGCGTGGAGTAGCCCGGCGACGTGCGCGGACAACAGGCGGAGCGTCCGCGCGTCGATCGACCCGTCGAGCATGACGACGGTGTGGTGGTCGTTGCGCAAAGTCGAGGTGACCGTGAAGCTTCCCGCGGTACCGGCGAACACGGCCGGATACGCCGGGGCAGCCGTCCGAGTTCTTCGTGATCCTGAGCGGCCGCCGGCCGACGGAGGTACGGGGCGGCCACCTGGTTTGATCGATCGCCGAGGTCGACCTGAATGGACTATGTCTGTCAAGACTCTTCGGCCAGAGTACGGAACGTCTTGGAGCGCGGCAACATCGCTGCTCGGCGACGCCATCCACGCCGCCTTCCCGATCGGCGTTAATGGCGCGAACACGGTGATCGGCGACGCGCGCACATGCCGAGGAGTGGATGCGACCACGACGAACGGTGCCGGACGAAGCTGGCAAAACGGGTTGCCGATCAGGCAGTCAACCTATCCCGTAGCGCCGGTCGGCCAGCTGCCGCGAGGTGTGGCTCGGCTGGGTGTCCGGTCTCGGCGATCGTCCCTGGGTTGCTCGCCGGACAGGCGTGCACGCGATGACCGGGGCTCCGTGTTCCGCTGGTTCCGCACTGGCCACCACAAGACGGTGATCGCAAGCCGGCGCAACCACGGTTGCCGGCGCCAGGCGTGATTCCGGGCCGCAGACAGTCCGGACTTCGATTGCGCGGGTGTCTCAGGAGCCGCGTCGAGGATCTCTCGGAGGGTGACTGTGCGCGAGGGGTCGGCGGCTGCGGTGTACCGGATCGGCCTAACATTACCTAGGTAAGATAAGCGTCGTGGCGGTGAACAGGCGGATTACCGAACCGCTCCTGGATGTGCTGGAACTGCTTGTCGCGAGCTTCCAGCAGAACCAGGAGCTGCACGGCTGGACGATCATGAAAGCCATTCACCGCTCGGGGCCGACCGTCTACGGTGTCCTCGAGCGACTGGAGCAGTGGGGGTGGATCACCGGCACCTGGGAAGAACTGCGGGTTGACGAGGTTCGCCCCCGCCGTCGCTATTACCGGCTGACACCAACGGGCCGCGTCGAAGCTACCGCGCTGCTTTCCCAACGCCGCCCGGATTCCGCCGGGGGCTCGGCGATCCGCCGGTTCCTTCCGGGAGGTGCGTGGTGAACGGCGTGCTGGATGTGCTCCTGGGTGTCGTCATGGGCCTTCTGGTCAACGAGTGCACCGAGGTGTCGCCGTGGCTGGCCCACAGAATCGTGCGTTGGGCAGCGGCGATCCGCCGGCCCGATCGGATCGGGGACTTCGCCGAGGAGCGGTCGGCCACGATCGATGCCCGCCCGGGCAAGCTCTTCAAGTTGCTGACCGCTCTCGGGTTCTTGTCCGCGGCAGTGGTTCACCGGGCCGCCAAAGCACATTCGACGAGCCGGCCAGGTCTTTCCGGCACGCTGCGTGTGCGCGTCCAGGCGGCCGGCCTCGCCGGCGGGCTGTGCGCCGCGACATGGTGCCTGATCGGCCTTTTCACCGAAGGCTCGACTTTCATGGCGATGTGCGTGACAGCACCCGCGTTGTTCGTCATCGCCCTGGTGGTGATTTACCTGCCGCGGCTGAGCGTGAGGATGACCGTCGGTTTTGAAGTTTTGTCGACCGCTGTGACTGTGCTGTTGTGGATCGAGCAAAAACCCGGCGCGCTGCTGACGTCGTTGACGATGATCGCGCCGATTTATGGGGTTGCGCAGGTCGTGCGAGCGTCGCTGCGTGACAGCAGGCTGCACGTCGCGATCGGAGTGGCGCTCACGGTCAGCGCCGCGGTCACCACTGCCGCAGTGGTGCGGTTGATGACTTTGGCGCCGCATCCGGCCGGCTTCGCTGCTTTTTTGTGTGTGGCCGCGCTGGGAGCGGTAGGAGGCATTTACGTCGGTATCAGCCTGCTGACGCTTGACAACGCCAAAGGAAAGAAGACTTCCGTCATGGCCCTCGCGTCGACGGCCTGAGCCGCCGGGTCAAGAAAGTGCGACGCCGAGCCGATCGGACCGGCGTCAGCCGCTCGAGGTCCGGTGCTCCAGGTAGGACACCGTGCAGCCGGTCGGCGGTGTCGCGCGCGTGGGCCGCGCACATCTTGCCGGTCGCGCCGTCTTCGTCGGTGACGACCGCGACCGCCGGCTCGCCGCACGGCGTGCGGAGCCGGGAGTGGTGCACGAGGCGCGCTCTCCGCTCGTGCGCACCGTGTGGTGCCGTGCGCCGGGCAGACGCCCCACGGAACGTTGCACAGGCCAGGGTCGCGGGACGCCCCCGGGCCAGGTTTTCGGCGGTCCGGGCGACTTCGTCGGTGTAGTCGCTCAGGTCGTGGCTCGCTTTCGGGACAGGCCGGGCGAGACGCTGCCGTCCGCAGCCGGGCAGCGACCTCAGCGGTCCGGGTCGCGAGCGCTTCGGCGTCGGCGGCCAGCGCGCGCAGTTCCGCCGGCAGGGGCTCGGGCGGGGTCGGCTCGGGCATGCTCGTCCTCCGTGGCCGGTGGGCGCGGACTGCGCGAGTACCCCGAATCCTGGCGGCCCGACCGCGGGCGCTCACCGGCCGCGGTCGGCGGCGTCCGGCTTGGCCGTGATGACGAGCGCCGCCTGGTCGTCGGTTCCGCTTTCGTCCTGCGCGAAAGCGCGAACCGCCGCGGTGACGGCGTCCAGGACGTCCTGGGCGCCCGGCCGGGCCGGCGCGGACCCGATCGCGCTCACCAGGCGGTTGTCGCCGAACTGCTCGCCTTGCGGGTTGCGGGTTTCGACGAACCCGTCGGTGAGCAGCACGAGGCTTTCGTCCGGTCGCAGGAGGAGCTGCCGCGGCTCGAGACGCGGCTCGCCACCCAGGCCGAGGAGCTTCCCGGGGATGTCGAGCTCGTGCGTGCGGTGGGCGGCGTCGAGCACCACCGGCAGGTTGTGGCCCGCGCGGAGCAGGTTGACGGCGAGGCCGTCGTCGCGCGGGGTCAGGTGGCCGTAGACCATGGTGACGAAGTCGGTGCCGTGGGCGTCGGGGCGGTTGCTCAGGGCGCGGTCGACGGCCCGGACGATCGCGACGGGGTCGCCCAGCAGCGGCGCGACCGCGCGGGCGGTGTGGCGGACCAGCGCGGTGGTGGTCGCGGCCGTGGCGCCCCGGCCGCAGACGTCGCCGAGCATGAACGCCCACGTCCGGTCGTCGAGCGGGAAGACGTCGTAGAAGTCGCCGCCGATCTCCAGGCCTTCGCCCGCGGGGTGGTAGAAGGTCGCGAACTCGGCTCCGGGGACCGCGGGCAGGTCCGGCAGCAGCAGGCCGGCCTGCAGGTCGCGGGCGAGCGTGACGCGCTGGCGGTACTGGCGCGCGTTGCGGGCGGCGGACGCGGCGCGCCGGGCGACCTCTTCGGCGAGGGACACGGTGTGCCCGTCGAACCCGGCTTCGCCGGTGCTGAGCAGCGTGAGGACGCCGAAGGTCTGGCCGCGTTCGATGAGCGGGACGCACAGGTAGCCGGTGACGCCCAGCTCGTGCCACGGACCGGGCGTCAGAGGCGGCTGCCGGGCGACCTCGGTCAGGCCGGAGGCGAGCACCCGGGCCAGTGCGCTGTCGCTGCGCAGGGCCGGCCGATGGGCCTCCAGGAGGCCGGTGTCGTGGGCGTTCGCGCCGGCGCTGCCGACGCGGCGCAACCGGCCGTCCTCGATGATGTCGACCACGCAGAGCGGCGCTAGCGTGGGCACGCACAGCTGCGCCAGCCGCTGCAGGGCCTGCACGTGGTCGAGGTCCGCCGAGAGCGCGGTGCTCGCCGACAGCAGGAACGCGAGGTCCTGCCGGGCCGCCCGTTCCCTGGCCTCGGCGGCTTGCCGGGCCAGCTCGACGTGGTGGCGTTCGATCGCGAGCGCGGCCGTGCCGGCGAAGAGCCGGGTGAGCGCGAGGTCGGTCTCCTGGGGGGAGCGTGGCGTGCGGTGGTACATCGCGAACGTGCCCAGCAACCGACCGTCGCGGCCCAGGATCGGCGTCGACCAGCACGCGGCGACGCCGGCGCGGCCGGCGAGCTCGCGGAAGTCGTCCCAGAACGGGTCGCTCGCGATGTCGGTGACGATGACCGGCCGACGCCGGTGCGCGGCGGTGCCGCACGAGCCGACCCCTTCGCCGGTGGCGATGCCGTCGATGGCCTCGTTGTAGAAGTCCGGCAGGCTGGGAGCGGCGCCGTGGCGCAAGTGCCGGCCGTCGGGGTCGGCGAGCAGGACCGACACCAGCACGTCCGGGGCGAGCTCTTCGATCGCCCGGGCCATCCCGTCGAGGATCTGCTCCAGCGGCGCCTGGCGGGCGATCTGCTCGAGCAGGACGCGGTGCTCGGCGGTGAGCCGCTGCGCGTGGTTGACCTGCGTGGTTTCGACGCCGATGAGGCGCACACCCGTCACGGCGCCGGACGCGTCACGCCGGGGCTCGTAGGTGAAGTCGAAGAAGGCTTCCCGCGCGTCCGCGCCGAGCCCCAGCACCACCCGCGCGTCCCGCCCGGTGGCCGGTTCTCCCGTCCGGTAGACCCCGTCCAACAGCGCGAGGAAGCCCTGGCCGGCCAGCTCCGGCAGCACCTGGCGGAGGGGAACGCCCAGCGACGACGCGCCGGAGCGGGCGACCGCGTCGAAGAAGGCGGGGTTGGCGGCTTCCAGCACGTGGTCCGGGCCGGACAGCGACGCGAAGACCGCCGGCGACTGGCCGAACAGCGCCCGCAGGTCCGAGTCGGTCGGGACCGGCGGCTCGGAACTGCCGAGCGCTCCGTCACCGGGTCGGGACATCGGTCTGCTTTCTGCGGAGGCTCGGCGGCCGGGTGCCACCGCCTGGGGCGGGCGCACCTGGGGGCTCAAGTGCCGGCCGGGACGATCGCGGATCGTCCGGCCCCGACACCCTACCCGCGTCGCGCCGCCGTGGGTCAGCTGTCAGCGGTTTCGGTGCGGTTCGGCCGGGTGTGCCACGTCGTCACGATCGTCGTGCCATTTTCACCGGTTTCGATGTGTACGTGTTCACCCCCTCCGGATGGCTTGATCGGGCCCAGCAGCCGGTGAGGACGTTCTTTGGATTTTGGATCGGTGCTGCTCCTGATGGACTTTCGCCGTTGAAGAGCTCCCTCCCGGCTGACTCCTTCTTGCGCTACTGATCCTCGTGCCCGGGGTGATCCGAGTTGCGTACGTCGCAGGGCTCTGGCTTGCCGCCGCGGGCGGCCTGCTTGGCCTCGCTACGTTGTCGGCCGCATTTCGCAGACATCTGTGAAGCACGTTGGCTGGGTCGCCGGTCATGGAAGGGTGGCGGGGCCTGCTGGTACGGACTGGGAGCGTCAAAGTCTGGAGTCCGCTGGTTGCTGCCTCCACGCCGATGCCGGTCAACGGCTGCGTGCGTCCTCGCGGACGTCACCGCCGAGAACTCGAGGCGGACATCCTCGCCAGAACTGCGGAGAAAGCCGCCGGACCGGACAGTCACCGCGAGTCCTGATCCGGCCCGGCGGTCGCGTCAGTTCACTTCGTTCAGTTTTCCGGTGGCGACGTCGAAGACGAAGCCGCGGACGGAGTCCTTCTTCGGGACGAACGGGCTGTTCTTGATCCGCGCGACCGACTGCCGGACGTCCTCGTCGAGATCGGCGAACGCTTCGGCGGCCCAGGCGGGTTTCACGCCGACGTCGTCCTGGATGGACTTTTTGAAGTCGTCGTCGGTGAAGGTGAGCATCCCGCAGTCGGTGTGGTGGATGAGGATGATCTCCTCGGTGCCCAGCAGCCGCTGGCTGATCGCGAGCGAGCGGATCTCGTCCTCGGTGACGACCCCGCCGGCGTTGCGGATGACGTGGGCCTCGCCCTCGTTGAGGCCGAGCACGCCGTAGACGTTGATGCGCGCGTCCATGCAGGCGAGCACGGCGACGTGCTTGGCGGGCGGCAGGGGCAGCGGCCCGGAGAAACCTTCGGCGTAGGCGGCGTTGTTGGCCAGCAGTTCGTCTGTGACCGACATGGGTGATCCTTTCTCGACGGAATCGGATGCGCCGAGTGGATCGTTGCATGCAGCTATGCGCAAATGTGCTCATGGACTGGGCGGGAATTAGCCCGATCGGGCGACTGCGGCAATCTGCTCGGTCCCTGGTTTCGACCGGTACGAGTCCTCACCTGCCGGCAGGGCGATCACGCTCGTGCCACTCCGAATCACTACACTCCTCCGCCATGCGCGAAGGTTTCCAGAGCGACTTGCAGCGACTCACCGGGCTGCTGGCCGAGATGTGCGACGCGGCCGCGTCCGCGATGCGCCACGCGACGGCAGCGCTGGTGCACGCGGACCTGGTGCTGGCCCAGCAGGTCATCGCCGAGGACGACGCGCTCGACCAGCGAAGGGCGAAATGCGAAGAAGACGCCTACGCACTGCTGGCGTTGCAGGCCCCGGTCGCCGGCGACCTGCGCCGCGTGCTGGCGGTCGTGTACTGCGCCGAAAAGGTGGAACGCATGGGGGACCTGGCTGCGCACATCGCCGACACCGCGCGCTTCGCCCATCCCGGCCACGCGGTGCCGGCCGACCTCGTGCCGACGTTCGAGCGGATGGGCGAGCTGGACGCGGACATGGCCGAACGCGTCGCCGCCCAGATCCGCACCGGGTCCGACGGCTTCGCCGAGCTGCGCCGGGCCGACGAGGCCGTCGATGCCCTCCACGCCGATCTCCTGGCCACCATCACCGGGGATCGGTGGCCGCACGACCAGCGCGCCGCCGTCACGAGTGCGCTGACCACCAGGTTCTACGAACGGTTCGCCGACCAGGCCGTGTCGGTCGCCAAGCGCCTCGATTTCGCCAGCAGCGGCGATCTGCCCCGATGACCTAAGCCGGTCCGGCGCGGAGCCCGTCCAGCATGACGATGGTCAGGTAGTCGTCGGGTCGGGCGCCCGGGCGGCAGATGATCGTGCTCAGCAGCTGCTGGACTTCCTCGATGGGCACGTCCGCGCGCAGGGTGCCTTCGCGTTGCGCGCGGACGAGGATGTCGGTGAGCAAGGTGTCGACCGAGTGCTCCAGCTCGGTCTGGTTCTCGTCCTCGGGGAGCAGCGCGGTCAGGGACTTGGCGAGCGCCAGCGGGAGAGTCGCGCAGTGGCGGATGACCGCCAGCAGCTCGGCCCACGCCGAATTCTCGCGCTCGCGGGCGGCTCGGGCGAATTCCGCGAGGTCGCGCAGGGCGCCGAGGCCGATTTCCACTGCGAGCGACCGCCGGTCGGGGAAGTGGCGGTAGAGGGTCCCGACACCCAGGCCTGCCGCGTCCGCGATCTCGCACATCGGCACGTCGGGGCCGCGTTCGGCGAACAGCCGCACGGCTTGGGTGACGATCCGTTCGCGGTTGCGCACCGCGTCGGCCCGCATGGTCGGTCTCCTCTCAAAACGGAATCCTGGATTCATCTTATGCTACGTTCGGGACGGAAGGTGAATCTGACATTCCGGTTGGAGGCGGCATGCGGATCGGGCTGTACGGGACCGGGCAAGCGGGGCTCGAGGAGATCGTCGACGACATCGCGGAGGCGGAGAAGCTGGGGTTGGACAGCGCGTTCCTCCCGCAGCTGACGGCGTGGGACGCGCTGACCGTCGCGGCCGTCGCCGGGCAGCGCGTTCCTCGGATCGGGCTGGGAACGGCGGTCGTGCGGACGTTCGCCCAGCACCCCTTGGCGCTGGCCGGTCAGGCGCTGACCGCCCAGGCGGCGACCGGCGGCCGGCTGACGCTGGGGATCGGGCCGAGCCACCGGGAGATCATCGAGGGCGGCTACGGGCTCTCCTACGAGCGGCCCGCGCGGCACGTCCGGGAGTACCTGCAAGCCCTGATCCCGTTGCTGCGCGGGGAAACCGTCGTCTTCCGCGGCGAGTCGCTTTCGGTGTCGGGGACGGTCGAGGTGCCCGGGGCCGAGCCGCCGGCGGTGCTCGTGTCCGCGCTCGGGCCGGTGATGCTGGGCATCGCGGGAGAGCTGGCCGACGGCACGGTGACGGTGTGGGCCGGGCCGGAGGTGCTGGGCGACGACGTCGTGCCGAAGATCACCGATGCCGCGAGCCGTGCCGGGCGGCCGGCCCCGCGCGTGGTCGCGTCGGCGATGCTGTCGGTGACGGCGGTCCCGGACCGGGTCCGGGACGACATCCGGGCCCGGTTCGGCGGTGCGGGGGAGTTCGCGAGCTACCGGCGCCTGCTGCGGCAGCAACGGAAAGCCGGGATCGAGGACACCGTGACCGCCGGCGACGAAGAACTGGTGGCCACCACGGTCCGCCGGTTCGCCGATGCCGGGGTGACCGACTTGCTGGTCAGCCCGGTCGGCACCGACGAGGAGCAGCGGCGCACCCTGGAGTTCGTCGCCCGGCCCGGCTGAGGAGTCACACCGCGGCGAGCCGGCGGAAACGACTGCCGTGGAAGACCAGGGGCGGGTTTTCGGCGGTGTGCAGGCCGTGGATGCGCAGCAGGGCGATCAGGTGGTCGCCGGCCGGCACCTCCTCGTGCAGTGAGCACTCCAGCCAGGCACTCGAGCCGCTGATGAACACGCTGCCGTGGGGGCCGGGTTCCCACTCGACGTCGCGGAAGCGGTCGCCGTGACGGGCCGACAGGCTGAGGCAGGCGGCGTCCTGGCCCTCGGCCAGGACGCTGAGGCCGAGCCGGGCCCGTTCGCGCAGGAGAGGCCAGGTCGACGACGTCCGCTGGATGCAGAGCGACACCAGCGGTGGCGCCAGCGAAACCGACGTGAACGAGCTCGCGGCCATCCCGCGTGGCACACCGTCGACCATGGCGCACACGGCGGTGACGCCGGACGGGAAGCAGCCGAAGGCTTCGCGCAGGTGGCTGTCGGACGTCACGGGCTGCAAGGCGGTCATCGAGGTCCTCTCACGATCGGTGGGCGCAGGGCTCGTACTTCCGGGAGCGGGCCGTCGAAGCGTTCGACGTCGACGGCCGCGTGCTGGCCCGCGCAGCCTTGCGACAGCCGGGACGACGGGATGTCGGCGGTGAGGACGTTCGGGTTGCCGTGCGCGCACAACGGCCCCGAGGGATGGTCGTCGACGGGGTCGAACCACGCTCCGGTCGGGAGCTGGGCCACTCCCGGGCGGAGCGCGTCGTCGAGGACCGCGCCCGCCAGGCACGCGCCGCGCGTGTTGAACACGCGGACTACGTCGCCGGTTGTGATGCCGCGGGCGGCCGCGTCGGCCGGGTTGAGGCGGATCCGTTCGCGGCCGGCCACCTTGCCCGCCTGGCTGGTGTCGCCGGCGTCGAGCTGGCTGTGCAGGCGCGTGTGCGGCTGATTGGCGATCAGCCACAGCGGCCCGGACTCGCTCGGTGGCAGCCAGGCCGGGTGGCCGGGGCAGTCCGCGTAGCCGAAGCCGGCGACGGTCGCCGACGTGATCTCGATGCGGCCGCTCGGGGTGCGCAGCGGATGGGCATCGGGGTCGGCGCGGAACTCCGCGAAGAGCGTGTGGTGCTCACGGCCGGGCGGCAGCCGCAGTTCCCCGGCGGTCCAGAACTCGGCGAACGACGGCGTCTCCCGCCAGCCGCCGTAGAGGTGCTCCAGCCACTGCCGGGCCGTGCGGCCTTCGGTGAACTCCGGCGAGACGCCGAGTCGCTCCGCCAGCGAAGCGAAGATCGCGTAGTCGTCACGTGCTTCTCCGGCGGGAGCGGTGATGCGGTGCATGGCGATCACGTGGGTGTCGCGTCGGCCGGAGCCGAGGTCTTCGCGTTCCAGCGCGGTGGTGGCGGGTAGGACGATGTCGGCGTGGCGGGCGGTGGCCGTCCAGTGGGGTTCGTGGACGACTACGGTGTCCGGGCGGGTGAAGGCGTCGCGCAGGCGGTTGAGGTCCTGGTGGTGGTGGAACGGGTTGCCGCCCGCCCAGTACACGAGCCGGATGTCGGGGTAGCGGCGGACCTCACCGTTGTAGTCGTAGGGGTCGCCGGGGTGCAGCAGCAGGTCGGCGATCCGGGCGACCGGGATGAACTCGCCGACCGGGTTCTTGCCCTGGGGGAGGTACGGGACGCGCAGCTCGGGTCCGGTGTCGCCGACGTCGCCCATCGAGCCGTAGCCGTGGCCGAACCCGCCGCCGGGCAGGCCGATCTGCCCGAGCATCGCGGCGAGGGCGATGCCCGCCCAGACCGGTTGCTCGCCGTGTTCGCCGCGCTGCAGCGACCACGTCACGGTGACCAGCGTCCGGTGCGCGGCCATCTCCCGGGCGAGCGCGACGATGTCGGCGGCCGGGATGCCGGTGATCCCGGCCGCCCATTCCGGGTCCTTGTCGAGAAGGTAGCGCTCGAAGCCGGGGTAGCCGACGCAGTAGCGGTCGAGGAACTGCCTGTCGTGCAAGCCTTCCGCGGCGAGCGTGTGGGCGAGGGCGAGCATCAGCGCGGTGTCGGTCGCGGGCCGGATCGGATACCATCTCGCGTCCACTGTGGACGGGAGGTCGTCGCGCAGCGGGCTGAGCAGCGCGACGCGGCCGGTGTAGCGCGCGAGGTGCCCTGGCATGCCGTGGACCGTGACCCCGCCCGGCGTGACGAAGACGTTCTTCTCCGGAACGCCGCCGAACGCGACGATCAGTTCGGTGTGCTCGGCGATCGTCGGCCAGGTCGACGCCTGCCGCAGCACCGCGTGCGCGTCGCCGACGACGTGCGGCAGCAGCACCGACGACGTCCCGTTGCTGTAGGAGTTCCGTGACGAGGTGAAGCCGCCGATGGTGTTCAGGAACCGGTGCAGCTGGCTCTGGGCGTGGTGGAACCGGCCCGCGCTGGCCCAGCCGTAGGAGCCGCCGAAGATCGCCTGGTTGCCGTGCTCTCTCCGGACGCGGTCCAGCTCGGCGGCGAGGCGGTCGAGCACCTCGTCCCAGCTGACCTCGACGAACTCGTCGCGGCCGCGACGGGGATCCGGGCCGGGACCGTCCTCGAGCCAGCCGCGGCGGACGGCGGGCCGGGTCACCCGGGTCGGGTGGTCGAGCGCGGCGGCCAGGTTGCCCAGCAGCGGCGACGGCGCCGGGTCGGCCGGGTGCGGTTCGACCCGCAACCGGCCCTCGGCGTCGACCTCGGCGGAGAAGGCGCCCCAGTGCGACGTGCTCGGTTTCATGCCCCGACGGTAACCGCGTCGGTTTTCTCCCGGACCAGCTTGATGAGCGTGCCGTAGTCGCGGGCGTCGGCCAGCGGCGAGAACCCGCGGATCAGCAGCGTGCCGACCCCGAGCCGGACGTAGTCCAGCAGCGAGTCCGCGACCTGCTCGTAGCTGCCGACCAGCGCGGTCGAGTTCCCCGCGGCGCCGGTCGTCTTCGCCACCGCCGTCCACAGCCGTTCGTCGACCACGTCGCCGGTGGCCGCGGCCTCCAGGAGCCGCCGGGATCCGACAGCCTCGCTCGAGTCGCGGCGGCCCTTGAACTCGCCGACACGATCCTGGGTCAGGCGCAGGATGTCGCGGGCTCGTTCCCAGGCCTCGGTCTCGGTCGCGGCGGGGATCGGCCGGAGGCTGACGCTGAACGCGATGTCCCGGCCGGCGGCGGCCCGGACCTGCTCGATGCGTTCGGCGATCCCGGCGAGGGGCTCGCCCCAGAAGGCGTAGACGTCGGCGTGCTTCGCGCCGACCCGGATGGCGTCGGCGGACGCGCCGCCGAAGTACACCGGGATTCCCTGCGCGGGGCGGATGTCCGAGAGGCCGCCGCGGATCCGGTAGAACTCGCCTTCGTGGTCGAACGGCTCGGATGAGTCCCACGTGCGGCGCACGACCGAAAGGAAGTCGTCGGTGCGACGGTAGCGGGTGGGCTTGTCGGTGAAGTCGCCGTCGCGGGCCTGGTCCGCGTCGTCGCCGCCGGTGATCACGTGCAGGGCGATCCGGCCCGGGTGGAACGCGTCGAGCGTGGCGAACTTGCGGGCCAGCTGCGTGGGCGCGACGAAGCCGGGCCGGTGCGCGAGCAGCACGCCGAGCCGCTCGGTGGCGGCGAGGACCTGGTCGGCGAGCACGAAGCCGTCCGGGCTGCTCGCCGACTGGGCGATCAGCACGCGGTCGAACCCGGCCTCCTCGTGCGTGCGGGCGACTTCGCGCAGGTAGCCGGGCTGGATGATCGGGCCTTCGGGGGCGACGATCTCGCTGGCTTGGCGGCCGGCGGCGTAACCGATGAATTCGAGCGTCACGGGGTCTCCTGTCCCAGGGCGCGGGCGGCGGCGAAGATGTCGCTCATCCGCCAGCTTTCGTTGGCGTGGGTGCGGCGCGCCCGGCCCCAGCCGGAGTCGCGCCGGTACTGCGCGGGCCAGTCCGAAGCCCGGACGGCGGTTTCGTCGACGCTGACGGGGGTACGGCAGTCGGGGTCGACGAACAGCGCGTCGACCGGGCAGTAGAGCTCGCACAGGAAGCAGGTCTGGCAGTCGGACTGCCGCGCGATGACCGGCGCGGCGTCGGGGACGGCGTCGAAGACGTCGCTCGGGCACACCTGGACGCACTTGTCGCAGGCGATGCAGCGGTCGGCGAGGACGAGTTCGATCACGCGGCGACCTCCTGCCCGTCGGTCCGCCAATGCATGCCGAGGCTCTCGCGCCGGCGCAGCGCGGCGGTCTTGACCCAGCGGCCCATGGCGACCAGGGACGCGGTTTCGCGCGCGGTCACGGCGTCCCTCCCGGACCCGGTCAGGCCCGCTTCGAGATCCGTCCACAGAGAATCCAATGTAGACAAGGAGCTTCGGAGTCCGGCTTCGTCGCGGAACATGTTCTTGTCGTAGGCGTTCAGCTCCTCCCGGACGATGTCGACCACGCCGGTGGTGTCCACTGCGGACGGACGCCCGCTCGGCCGGATCCCGGCCCGCCCGACCGGCCGCACCGGAGACGGCGTGGTCTTGCGGGCGTGCCGGACCGCCGCGCGCCCGGCCCAGGTGCCCGACGACACCGCCCACGCGGAGTTGGGCGAGCCGCCGCCGGAGATCGCGCCGACGATCGGCACCCGGTTCGCGACGTCACCGGCCGCGAACAGGCCGGGTACGTCCGTGGCGCAGTCCGCCGCGTCGACGACCAGGCCGCCCACGCCGCGGATGGTGCCTTCGCCGAGCAGCGTCACCTCGAAGGGCTGGGTGTACGGGTCGATCCCGCGGCGGCTGAACGGCAGCAGGAAGTTCGGCTGGACCACGGGCATCTTGTCCCGCACCCAGCCCGGCGCGCGGTCGAGGGTCGTGAACACCGGACCGCGCAGCAGCGCCGCGCCGAGGACCCGGTTGCGGTCCGGACCGGAGGGCAGGTCGATGACTCGGCCGTCGGCGTCGGTGTAGGTGCCGAACAGGTAGGACATCGACCGCGCCATCGTGGAGAACGCCGGGGCGAGGGTGTAGTAGTTCGAGAACTCCATCCCCGACAGCTGGGCCCCGGCCTCGACGGCCATCAGGTGGCCGTCGCCGGTGTTGCCGCGGGAGCCGAGCAGGTGCGAGCGGAACGCGGTGCCGCCGGTGGCCAGCACGACCGCGCCCGCGCGGATCTGCCAGTCGCCGCCTGCCTGCCGCCGGACTCCGGCCGCGCCGCCGACGGAGCCGTCCGGGCGCAGGAGCAGTTCGAGGGCCGGGTGGTGGTCGAGGACCGTGACGCCGGCGCGGTGCACGAGACCGCGCATCGCACGCAGGTACTCCGGCCCGCGCACGTTGTTCGTCCGGTCAGGCCGCCCGTCGCGCACGGGGAACGGGTAGTGGCGGTCCAAAGTGGGCAGCCGTTCCCACGTCGTGCGCAGCACGCGCAGCGCCTGCTCGGGGTCGGCGAGTCCGCCCGCGTGCGCGTGCCGTTCGGCGATCGCCTGATCGTGTCGCGACGGTTCGACGAACCAGTGCGTCACACCGGCGGTCGCGGTGACGCCGCTGGTTCCGCAGTATCCCTTGTCCACCAGCACGACGTCCCCGCCGGCCTGGGCCGCGGCCAAGGCGGTCCAGGTCGCGGCGAGGCCGCCGCCGACGACGAGCACGTCGGCGTTCATCGGGTCTCGGCCAGCTCGGCGACCCCGAGTTCGGCGAGCAGCCGGTGGCGCAGCTCGTCGAAGGCGGGGTTGGCGCGGCTGCGTTCGCCGTCGAAGTCGACGCGGTGCTCGGCGGCGAGCCGGCCGGACCGCGTGGCGACCACACGGTCGGCCAGCAGAATGGCCTCGTCGACATCGTGGGTGACCAGCAGGACGGCCGGACGGTGCACGGCGACCAGCTGACGCACAAGGGCGTGCATCTTGATCCGGGTCAGCGCGTCGAGCGCGGCGAACGGCTCGTCGAGCAGCAGCAGCCGGGGCTCGCGCACCAGCGCCCGGGCGAGCGCGACGCGCTGGGCTTCGCCGCCGGACAGCGTGACCGGCCAGGCGTCGAGGTGCCCGGCCAGGCCGACCTCGGTCAGCGCGCGGGCCGCGGCTTCGCGGGAAAGGCCGACCGCGACGTTCTGCCACACCCGCCGCCAGGGCAGCAGCCGGTGTTCCTGGAACACCACCATCCGCTCGGCCGGCGCGGCCAGCTCGCCGTCGTCAGGACTGTCGAGCCCGGCGAGCAGCCGCAGCAGCGTCGTCTTGCCGCAGCCGCTCTCGCCGATCAGCGCGACGAACTCGCCGGGCGCGATGTCGAGGTCAAGTCCATTGAGGACGGTACGCGGCCCGAAGCCCTTAGTCAGCGCGCGCACGCGCACGGCGGTGCTCACAGCTTGACCGCGTGGTCGGCGATCGTGATCGGGCCACTGAGGACCTTGCGCTGGGTGAGCCAGTCGGCGCCGCGCTGCAGCTGTGCGATCCCGTCGTCGTTGATCAACGCCAGCTTCGTCTGGACGTTCTTCGCGGCCATCTTGTCCAGCACCGCCTGGGGGTAGTGGGAGACGGCGTTGCCGATGTCCAGAGATTCCTTGTAGTGCTGGTTCTGCCACTCGTAGTCGGCCTGGAACGCGGCGATCACTTTACGGATGGTGTCGGCGTTCTGCTCGGCGTAGTCGCGGCGGACGAGGTAGCTGGTGAAGTCGATCTGGAAGTCCAGCTCGTCGCCGTCGACGAAGATGGGCTTCGCGCCGTACTGGACCTCGGCGATCTCGCGGAAGCCCTGCCAGATGGCCCAGGCGTCGATCTTCCCGGCGCCGAACGCGGCCGACGCCTCGGGCGGGTTGAGGTAGGTGACCTTCACCGACTCGCGCGGCACTTTGTACTTCTCCAGCGCGGCGACCAGCAGGAACTCACCGAGCCCGGCCTTGTTGACCGCGACCGTCTTGCCGACGAGATCGGTGACCTTCGAGATGCCGGTGTTCGCGCCGGCGACGATCGCGGTGGTCCGCGGGTTCGAGGTCGCCCAGGCAACGTAGACGAGGTCGGCACCGGACAGGATCGCTTGGTCGGCCGGGGTTGTGCTGCCACCGAAGCTGAAGTCGGCCGTGCCGCCGACGACCGCCTGCAGCGTCGGCGCGTGGTTGGGGAACGGACCGACCCACTCGACCGTGATGCCCTGGTCCTTGAGGGTCTTCTCCAGCACGCCACGGGACTTCGGGACGGAGATGGTGCTGTAGGTCAGCCGGACCTTGCCCTGGGTGGCGCCACCGGCCGAACCGCCGCAGGCGGCGAGCGGGGCGGCAAGCGCGGTGAGTCCGGCGGCGGTCAGGAACGTGCGTCGGGAGAGCGTCATGGCGGGTCCTCAGGCGGTCAGGCGGGCGTAGGTGGGGTGCCAGCGCAGCAGGCGGCGTTCGAGGAGACGGGTGACGAGGTCGCAGAGGATCCCGATCACGGCGTAGATGAGCACGACGAGCACGATCACGTCGGTCTGCAGGAACTCGCGGGCGTTGGTGGCCATGAAGCCGAGCCCGGCGTCCGCGCCGAGCGTTTCGGCGATGACCAGCGCGAGCCAGGCCGCGGTGAGCGACAGCCGGAGGCCGCCGAGGATCGAGGGCAGCGCGCCCGGCAGCACGACCCAGCGGATCTGTGCGGTGCGGCCGAGGCCGACCACGTCGGTCATCTCGAGGAGCTTCGGGTCGATCTGCCGGATGCCGAGCACGGTGGTCAGGTACAGCGGGACGGCGGTGCCGAGCGCGATCAGGAAGATCTTCCCGGCCTCGCCGATCCCGAACCAGACGATGACCAGCGGCAGGATGGCCAGGAACGGCACCGCGCGGACCATCTGGATGCTGCGGTCCAGCAGCGCTTCGGCCACTTTGGACAGTCCGACGAGCAGCCCGATCCCGAGGCCGAGGCTCGCTCCGATGACGAACCCGGTCGCCGACCGCTGGAGGCTGGCCAGCAGGTTCGTCACCAGTTCGCCGTCGGCCAGCAGATCTCCGGCCTTGACCAGCACGCTGCTGGGCGCGGGCAGGACCTGCTTCGGCAGGATCCCGGTTTGCGCGAGCAGCTCCCAGAGGACGAGCAAGGCCAGCGGGGTCAGCCAGGACACCGCGCGGTACGGGAACCGGATCCCCGTGGCCGGGGGCCGGTCGAGGGCGCGCGTCACCGCGGATCGAGCCCGGAGTCGACGTATTCGCTCAGCTTCTTGCCACCGGGGAACAGCCCTTGCTGCACCCAGGTGTCGTAGGTCTTCTGGAGCTGGGCGGCGAGCGCGGCGTCGACCGGGATGCGCTGGTAGGTCGTCTCGTCCGGGCGGACCTGCGCGGCGATCGCCAGGGGCTGGTGCGCGAAGTCGGCGTACCACTTGTCGAACGCGTCGGGGTTGTCCTTGGACCAGGAGTAGCTCCTGTCGACGCGGCCGGCGAAATCCTGGATGGCGGTGCGCTTGCGCGGGTCGCCCAGGGCCTTGTCGGTGGCCGAGAGGACGTTGAGGCCGCTGTTGATGCCGGCGCCGTCGGACAGGACGCGGGCGCCGAGCTCGCCGCGGGCGCGGGCGGCGTAGACGCTCCAGGTGGCCCAGGCATCGATGTTGCCGGTGGAGAAGGCGCCGTTCGCCTCGGCGGGGGCGAGGAAGTTCAGCGTGACGTCCTTGTCCGACAACCCAGCCTGCTTCAGCGCACCGATCACCAGGTAGTGCGCGACGCTGCCGCGGGTGGTCGGGGAGATGCGCTTGCCCTTGAGGTCGGCGACCGTACGGGCGGGGCTGTCCTTCGGCACCAGCAGGTAGGTGCCCTTGCCGCCGTTGTTCCAGGCCGCGGCGACCTTGATCTTGGAGCCGCCGGCGATCGCCGTGACGGTGGGGGAGTCGTTGGCGCCGCCGATGTCGATCGCGTCGGCGCGCAGGGCTTCGTGGAGGTTGACCGCGGCGGCGAACTGCGACCATTCGATCTTGTACGGCAGGTTGTCCAGGAGCCCGGCTGCCTTGAGCCGGGACTGGGTGGCACCGGTCTGGTCGCCGACGCGCAGCACCACCTCACCCGAAGCGTCCGATGGGGACGAACCGCAGGCCGCGAGCGTGGTGAGGCCGAGCAGAGCGGCGAGCAGGAGCGCGAGCCGGGGTTTCGAGGGCATGACGGAACTCCCCAATGCGGTGTCGGCCGCGGAGATTCGGAGGCGGGTCCGGGACTAATCAGTCACCGGCATGTGTCTATTTTCCCTCGTGGCGGAGTGGAGTCAACGCCCGCGCCCGGGTTCTCACGAGCCGGGAAGAACTCCACTGTGGACTGTCGCTGCCCTTGCGGCGTCGAGGTATTCACGCAGCGGGCGCCAGCCGGGCACGACGAACCGGCCGCCGGGACCGGTGAAGGTCAGCGTCGGCAAGGCGTAGCGGACGTGGTGTTCGAGGTGCTTCGCGCGCCCGCTGTGCGGCCCGGGCGCGGTGATGTCGAGGACTTCCGGGCACGGACTCCTCGTCTCGCGCCAATCGTCGCGCACGGCTCGGCGGACTTCGTCACCGAGCATGGCCACGTGCAGGGCCGTGAGGTCGAGGCCAGGTACGTCCTCGACGGCGGCGAGCACGCGTTCGGTGCTGTCGGCCGGGGTACCCAGGACGAAGGTCGTCTCGCGCAGCCGTCTCAAGACCAGGTCGGCGACGGCTTCCCCTTGTGCTTCGGCGGCTTTCGCGGCGAGTGAGGCCGGCCAGCTCGTCTTCGCCACCCAGCACAGCTCCGGCGGTTTCGGAGCGCCGGTGTGCTCGGTGACGCCGTCGATGAACTTCGCATACCAAGCGGCTTCGGCGACCGGATCCGGCGCGGGGTCTTCGTCGTCGTCAAACAGGATGCCGAACACCCGGCGCCACCGGACGCCGGAGAGCTCCGCCCGCAGCCGGCGGAACTTCGGCTCCGACCCCCACGCCCACGGGCAGGCGGGGTCGGTGTACTCGACGACGTCGAGCGCCGGGGTCACGGGTCAGTCCTCGGGCACGTCGACCGGGGCCCACAGACTGGGCAGGTTGACCACGATGCCCTCCTGGCTGCTGCGGGCGATGATGACGACGGCTTCTTCGTCGGTCGGGTTCTCCTCGCGGTGCGGCACGTACGGCGGCACGAAGATGTAGTCACCAGGCCCGGCTTCGATGCGGATCTCCTCCTCACCGTCGGCGAAGACGAACACCGGGTGACCCGACTTGACGTAGATCGCCGTCTCGGCTTCGCCGTGGTGGTGGTCGCCGGAGTTGGTGACCGGCGCGACGTGCGTCTCGCCCATCCAGACTTTCGACGAGCCGACGGTCTTGCCGGAGATCGCTTCAAGGCGGGTCATCCCGGTGGTCTGGTTGGTGTCGCCGGTCAGGTCGGCGCCGCGGATGTGGCGCAGCGGCTGGTGCCAGAGGTCGGTCATCGAAGTCCTTTCACGTGGCGACGCGGACCGGGGTCGCGTCGCTGAGCAGGTCGGCGATCGTCGTCGCACGCAGGATGGCATCGAGCCCGGCTTCGACGTCGGACCAGAACGGGGTCAGGCCGGCGGCCGTACCGTGGTAAGCCAGAGCGGGCCGGGGCTCGCCGCGCACGGAGAGGAACTCGCCGTCGACCGCCACCACGGCGTCCCGCACGGTGACCTCGCCGGCCGGGCGAGCGAGCCAGTAGCCGCCCTCGCAGCCGCGCTGGCTGCGGACCAGGCCCGCCTGGCGCAGGTCGCGGATGACCGCCTTGATGAACCGGGCCGGGATGTCCTGGGTGGAGGCGACGGCTTCGCAGGTGATCGGCCGCGTGGTGTCCGCGGCGAGCTCCAGCAGCACCCTGATCGCGTAGTCCGCCCTGGCCGAGATGCGCATGCCCGCCATCATCCCCGGACCAGTGCCGGTGAGCGCGTTCCGGCCCGCAGCCATTCCAGGAACTGGACGATTTCGGCGGCGACGCTGCGGTGGTCGACGTCGTTGAGCACGTCGTGCCGCCCGCCTTCGACCTGCACGAACCGGCCCGCGGGGAGGCGCTCGGCGAACTCGCGGGCGGCCTGTGGGTCCGCGACGCGGTCGGCGGCGCCGTGGAGCACGAGTACCGGTCCGGGTGGGACCGCGGCGGGCGGGCCGGCGGGTTCGCGCGTCAACGCGCCCCGCGCCAGTCGCTCGTCGCCCTCGAGCCGGGCGCGATGCACCGGACACGCCGTCCGCGCGTCCAGTTCCCCCTCCCAAGGCAGGTCGCCGGCCGGGCACGAGAGCGGCAGCCCGGCCGCGACCACGGCGTGCACGGGCAGTTCCGCCGCCAGCGCCAGGGCGCGGGTCGCGCCGGTGTCGCTGCCGAGCAGCACCACCGGCACCGGGCCGCCGCGGAGCTCGGCGGCGACGTCACCGTCGGCGGCGACCGCGACGACCCGGTAGCCGTCGAAGGCCAGCCGGGTGCCGAGCCGCTCGTAGACGCCGGGGTGCTCGCCCCGGCCGGGGAGGACGACCACCGTGCCGCGCACGGTCGCCGTCGCGGGTGGCGCCCAGCGGGCCACCTCGGTCCGGGCGAGCGTCATACGGCGGCCACCGCGGCGGGCCGGCGCTCGCGGCGGGCCAGCTCCGACCGCACCAGCGGCAGCAGGTGCCTGCCGTAGTCGATCGTGTCGTCGAGCGGGTCGTAGCCGCGGATCAGCAGGGTGGTGACGCCGATGTCGACGTAGTCCAGCAACGCCTGCGCCACCGTCTCGGGCGTGCCGACCAGCGCGGTGGAGTTGCCCGCGGCGCCGGTCGCGGTGGCCAGGGGAGTCCACAGTGCACGGTCGTGGCGATCGGCCTTCGCCGCCGCTGCCAGCAGCCGCACACTGCCGACATTGGTCGGCGGGCCACCGTCACGCCACTCCCGCGCCGCCTTCGCCGCCCCGGAGGCCGTGATCTTGTCGAGGATCCGCTCGGCGCGTTCCCACGCCAGCTCTTCGGTCGGCGCGAGGATGGGCCGGAACGACACGCTGATCCCCGGCGGGGTGAGCCGTCCGGCCGCCTTCGCCGCCGCCTGGACGGACGCGATCTGCTCCGCCGTCTCCTTCAGCGGCTCGCCCCACAGGGCGAACACGTCGGCGTGCTTGCCGCCGACGCGGTAGGCCGCCTCCGACGAACCCCCGAAGTACAGCGGGATCCGCGGGTTCTGCACCGGGCGCACCTGTGGGGTGTAGTCGTCGAGCCGGTAGTGCTTGCCGTGGTGGGAAAACGCGGAACCGGACGTCCAGGCGCGTTTGAGGATCTCCAGGTACTCGTCGGTGCGCTCGTAGCGCTCGTCCTTGGGCAGGTAGTCGCCGTCGCGGGCCTGTTCGACGTCGCTGCCGCCGGTGATGGTGTGCACCGCGACGCGTCCGCCGCTGAAGTGGTCGAGGGTGGCGAACGCGCGCGCGGCCAGCGTCGGCGCGACGAACCCCGGCCGGTGGGCGATCAGCACGCCGAGGCGCTCGGTGTGCGCGGCGGTGTAGGCGGCGACCTGCTGCCCTTCCGGCCAGCCCGCGCCGTAGCCGATGAGCACGCGGTCGAACCCGCCGTCCTCGTGCGCCCGGGCGAACCGGCGGACGTAGGCCGGGTCGACGACCGGTCCTCTCGCCGGCCGGGTCTCGCTCGCGTCCTGGGTGCCGATCATGCCGACGAACTCGACGGGCATCTGCTTTCCTTTCGCTGCACGGCAAACGCCTCAGTAGCGAACGACACGGGCAGTCGCGCTGTCAATTGGACATCTCCGGGTGTCCATTTGGTGGACGTCGCTGGCCCGCGGCCGTCCGGTCGGCTTATCGTGCGCCTCGCAGGCCCCGAGCAGACCGGAGGAACTCGTGACCGCGACCGTCGCCACCGTGCCGCAGCCCGATCTGTCCGCGTTGCCGTCGATCGTCGCCCGGCTGTCCGAGCGGGCGGGGGAGCACGACCGCGACGCGACTTTCCCGCACGAGGGCGTCGAACTCGTGCACGCGGCCGGACTGCTGACCACCACCGTGCACCCGCGCTACGGCGGTCCTGGCGCCGGAGTGCTCGACACCGCGCGGCTGCTCGCCGAACTCGGCCGCGGCGACCCGTCGGTGGCCCTGGTGACCGCCATGACGCTGTTCATCCACGCCGCCCAGGGAATCGACCCGACCTGGCCCGATGACCTCTACCGAGAGGTGCTCGCCGAGTCCGCCGAGCGGCCCGTGCTGATCAACGCGTTACGCGTGGAACCCGAACTCGGGTCGCCGACACGCGGCGGGCTGCCCGCGACCGTTGCGCGCCGGACCGCGGACGGCTGGCGCCTGTCCGGCCGCAAGATCTACTCCACCGGCTCGGTCGGGCTGCGCTGGATGGTCGTCTGGGCCAGAACCGACGAACCCGAACCGCGAGTCGGGGGATTCCTGGTCCGCGCCGACACCCCCGGAATCGAGATCGAGCCGACCTGGGACCACCTCGGCCTGCGCGCGAGTGCGAGTCACGACGTGGTGTTCACCGACGTCCCGATCGCCGGAGGCGCGACCGCGGGACTGTCCACACCGGACGTTCAGCGGCCGTCGGTCCTGACGTTCCCGCTGGCCCTCCCGGCGCTCTACCTCGGCGTCGCCCGGAATGCGCTGGACTGGCTCACCGGTTTCCTCCGCGAGCGCGTGCCGAGTGGGCTGGGCAAGCCGTTGGCCACACTGCCGAGATTCCAGAGCGGTGTGGGCGAGATCGCCGCCCGGATCACCGGCGCGGAGGAAGTCCTTTTCGGACTCGCTCGCCGAGTCGACGAAGGTGATCCCGGGGCCGCGGCGGGCGTTGCCAAGGTGCTCGCGACCCGCCTGCTCATCGAGGCCGTCGAGCAGGCTGTCGCCCTCGCCGGAAACCCCGGGCTGACCCGGGCCAACCCCCTGCAGCGGCACTACCGGGACGTGCTGTGCAGCCGCGTCCACACCCCACAGGACGACGCCGTGCTGACCGGCCTGGGCCGGTCGATCCTCGGCTGACCCGCCACTTCCCCAGGGAGAAATCCGTGTCGATATCCACCACCGGCGTGCTCGCGCGAGCCCGCAAACGCACTGAAGGTCCGTCGCGCAAGTCGTCGCGGCGGCCCGATCTGCGGCGCTGGATCAGCCCGGTGGTGCTCATCGCCGCCTGGCAGATCGCGAGCGCGACCGGCGTCCTGCCGCCCGACAAGCTGAGCTCACCGTGGACGGTCGTGCAGGCCGGGGTCGAAGTCGCGCGCAGCGGTGAACTCGGTGACGCCTTCGCCGTGTCGCTCGGCCGCGTCGGCGCCGGGTTCGCGATCGGCGCCGTCATCGGGGTGGTGCTCGGCATCGTGGCCGGACTGTCCCGCTGGGGCGAGGTGCTGGTCGACCCGCCCGTGCAGATGCTGCGCACGCTGCCCTTCCTCGGCCTGATCCCGCTGTTCATCCTGTGGTTCGGCATCGGCGAGGAGACCAAGATCGTGCTGGTCGCGCTCGGCGTGGCCTTCCCGCTGTACCTGAACGTCCACTCGGGAATCCGCGGCGCGGCCCCGGACCTCGTCGAAGCTTCGCGGGCGCTCGGGTTCAGCCGCGCGGAGCGGTTGTGGCACGTGGTGATCCCGGGGGCGTTGCCGCAGGCGCTGGTCGGGTTGCGGCAGTCGCTGGGGATCGCCTGGCTGGCGCTGATTGTGGGAGAGACCGTCAATGCCGACGCCGGGGTCGGCTATCTGATCAACAACGCGCGGGAGTTCCTGCGCACCGACGTCGTGGTGGTCGGCCTCGTCCTGTACGCCCTGCTCGGCCTGGTCACCGACGCGCTGGTCCGGCTGCTCGAACGGAAGGTGCTGCGGTGGCGAACCCGGTAGCCGAGGTCCGGGACCTCACCAAGCGGTTCGGCGACCGCACCATCCTCGAGGGACTCGATCTGACCGTCGACCGCGGCGAGTTCGTCGCGCTGCTGGGCCGCAGCGGCTCCGGTAAGTCGACGCTGCTGCGGGTGCTGGCCGGCCTGGACGACGACGTCGACGGCCACGTCGTGGTGGGCGGCACCGTCTCGGTCGCTTTCCAGCAGCCGCGGCTGCTGCCGTGGCGGAAGGTCTGGCGCAACGTCGTGCTCGGCCTGCGCCAGGACGGCGTCTCGAAGTCCCGCAACCGCGCGCTGGCCGAGAAGGCCCTTGCCGAAGTCCACCTGACCGACCACGCCGACGACTGGCCGCTCACCCTCTCCGGCGGCGAGGCCCAGCGCGTGTCGCTGGCCCGCGCCCTGGTGCGTGAACCCGGCCTGCTCCTGCTCGACGAGCCGTTCGGCGCCCTCGACGCGCTCACCCGGATCGCGATGCACGGCCTGGTCCAGGACCTCTGGCGGCGCCACCGGCCCGGCGTGCTGCTGGTGACCCACGACGTCGACGAGGCCCTGCGGCTCGCCGGCCGGGTCCTGGTGCTCGACGGCGGCCGGATCGTGGCCGAGCACCGGCCGCGCGACGCCGACCACGATGACCTCCGCCGGCGCGTGCTGGCCGACCTGGGAGTGACCGAGGACGCGGCGGCGTAGCGGGGACGGTCCCAGCGCGCGGACGGCCGTTGACACTCCCGTGGCGTCCCGGTCTACTCGGGATCATGGACGGCACCCAGCTCACCCGCCGCCGCCACGTCGACTTCGTCCGCGGCGCCGGTTCGCGCTGTACCGCCTGACCATTCCCGCCTGATCACCCCGCGCCCGGGGCTCTTCGTCGTGCCCGCGCACGGTCCGGGTCCGCGGGTGGTCCGTCCTGCCCGCGCACCGAAGGGATCCCCGTGACCACCAAGGAAAAGACCACCGCCGACTGGATCGCGGCCGCGAAGGACGTCGCCGCGAAGCTCGCGGTCGACGCCGTCGAGCGCGACCGCCGCAACGCCACCCCGCACGAAGAGATCCGGCTGCTCAAAGACGCCGGCCTGGTCACCCTGCTGGGCCCGCCCGAACACGGTGGCGCCGGGCAGACCTGGGACACCGCCTACCGCGTGACCCGCGAGATCGCCCGCGCGGACGGCTCGATCGGCCAGCTGCTCGGCTACCACTACCTCTGGGCCTGGGCGGCGCGGCTGGTGGCCACCGACGACCAGATCGCCGCCGTCGAAGAGCTCTACACCACCAACAACTTCTTCTTCGGCGGCGCGGTCAACCCCCGCGACTCCGACCTCACCATCACCGAAGACGGCGACGACATCGTCTACAACGGACACAAGTCGTTCTCCACCGGCAGCAAGGTCTCCGACCTGACCGTGCTCGAAGGCGTCCTCGCCGAAACCGAGGACCACATCTTCGCGATCGTGCCCTCCGACCAGCCGGGCATCGTCTTCCACGACGACTGGGACAACATCGGCCAGCGCCTCACCGAGTCCGGGAGCGTCGCGATCACCGACGTGCGGGTGCCGTGGGCGAGCGCGGCCGGGTACGTCGACCGGAAGTTCCACCCGCTCACCTACAACACGCTCAACGTCCCGGCGATCCAGCTGGTGTTCACCAACTTCTACCTCGGCATCGCCCAGGGCGCCCTCGACGCCGGGCTCGCCTACACCCGCGAGCGCACCCGGCCCTGGCCCTACGGTGGCGACGACAAGGACGCCGCGACCGAGGAGTGGTACATCCTCGACGGCTACGGCGATCTCCAGGCGAAGCTGTGGGCGGCCGAGGCCCTCACCGACAAGGCAGGCGCGGCGATCTCGCACGTGCTGCACGCGCCCCGCGAAGAGCTGACCCCGGAGGTCCGGGGCGAGCTGGCGGTGCTGATCGCCGCGGCCAAGCAGCGCGTGATCGAGACGGGCCTGGAGATCGGGACGAAGATCTTCGAGCTGACGGGCGCCCGCGCGAGCGCGTCGAAGCACGGCCTGGACCGGTTCTGGCGCAACCTGCGCACGCATTCCCTGCACGACCCGGTGGCGTACAAGCGCCGCGAGGTCGGCGTCTACGCGCTGCGCGGCGAACTGCCGGAGCCGACCTGGTACACCTGAGGTGTCAGCTGGTCGGGCCGCCGACCAGCACCGACCACCCGGCGTCGATCCGCAGGACCGAACCGGTGGCCGCGCGCAGCGCGGGGTCGGCGGCCAGCGCGACCGCGGCGGCGACGTCGTCGGGCTCGAGCACGCGGCCCAGTACGGACTCCCGTGCGAGGAGGGCTCCGCGTTCGCCGTCCAGCACGCCGTCGCGGACGCATCCGGCGGCCACGTGCCGGGCGAAGGTCGCTAAGGCGGACTTCGCGGTCCCGTAGGCCGGCCGGCCCGCAGCGACGTAGTCGGCGGCGGTACTGACCAGGTAGGTCGGCGGCAAGCGGACCGGGATGGTTGTGGTGTCGCTGCTGGACGGTCCGCTGCGGTTCAGCCGGCTCCGGCAGGCCCTCGGGCCGGTGACGGCGAAGGTTCCGACACAGACACTCCGCGACATGCAACGCGACGGTCTCGTCACCCGGCTCGACCACGACGCCAACCCACCTCACGTCGAGTACGAGCTGACCGACCTCGGCAGGAGCTCGGTGGAGTTGATCGACGCGATGCGCGAGTGGAGCGGGCGTCACCTGGCCGAGCTTCTCGCCAACCGGCGAGGACACGGCGAGTGCTGATCACCCGGCCTTGACGGCGTGTACCGCTTCGGCCACCGAGAGGAGGGTGGCGATCGGGTCGTCGCCGAGGGGGGAGACGCCGACCTGGTCGGCGCCGGCGTCGCGGTGGGCCAGCAGCCGGGCCGCGACCGTGGCCGGGTCGCCGTGGGCGACGAGCGCGTCGATGAGCCGGTCGCTTCCCGCCTGGGAAAGGTCGGTTTCGGTGAAGCCGAGCCGTCGGAGGTTGTTCGCGTAGTTGGTGACGCCCAGCGCGAGCCCGGGCGGGTTGGACCGGGCGACCGCTCGTGCTCGCCCGGCGTCCGGTTCGACGAGGGCGAAATGCCCGGGCAGCAGTAGCTTCCCCGTACCGAGAACCGACCGCGCCTGCCGGGTGTGTTCCGCGGGAACCATGCAGGGGAGGGTGCCCGCGGTGCGCTCGCGGGCCAGGCGCAGCATCCGCGGCCCGAGCGCGGCGAGTGCCACCCGGCCGGCCGGCACGCCCGCGTGACCGAGTCGGTCCAAATAGGACACGAGCGTGTCGTACGGCGAGGTGTACTCGGCGTGGACTTCGCGGTGCCCGATGCCGACGCCGAGCAGGAACCGGCCCGGGTGCTTGGCTTCGATCCGGTGGTAGGAGGTGGCGACGGTGTCCGCGTCGGCGGTCCAGGCGTTCACCACGCTCGTGCCGACCACGAGGCCGGCGGTCGCGTCGAGCAACTCCTCCACGAGGGCGAGGTCGGCCGGTGGTGAGGCGTCCAGCCAGAGTGTGCCGTAGCCGGCTCGCTCGACTTCCGCGGCGGCTGCCGGGTTCACTTCGTGCTCGCGCAGGTGGGCGCCGAGCAGGCCAAGATCAATGCTCATGCCTCGACTTCACCACGACCGCCCACTGAGAACCAGGACCGAAGCGGCCGCGCAGCGATAACCTGACGGCATCGTCGCAGGGGAGGGCCGGTGGAACTACGGGCGTTGCGGTACTTCGTCACGGTCGCCGACGAGCTGCACTTCGGCCGGGCGGCCGACCGGTTGCACATCGCCCAGCCCGCGGTCAGCAGGCAGATCGCCCGGCTGGAACGCGAACTGGGCGTCCGGCTGTTCGACCGCTCACCGCGACGGGTCCGGCTCACCACCGCCGGGCACCGCGCCCTCGACGCGGCACGGGAGGCGCTCGCGGCCGCCGACCGGGTCCGGGTCGCGGCGGTCCCGCGGGCGGGGGTCATGCGCATCGGCACCGGCACCGGCCAGTTCACCGCCCGCCTGGAACGCGGGATCGACGCGTTGCGCGAACGGGCTCCGGGGTTCGACGTGGAGCTCGTCGACCTGCCGCTGCCCGCGCGCCTGAACGCGCTGCGGCAGGGGGAACTCGACCTGGCGCTGGTGCGGGGCGTCGGAGTGGCGCCCGGGCTGCGGGTGCTGCCGACGTGGACGGAGTCGCTGTTCGCGGTCGTCTCCGCACGGCACGCCGCCGCCGGTCGCGCAGCCGTCGGCGTGGCCGAGCTGGCCGACGGTTCACTTCGGACTTCTCATGACCATGACCCGGCTGTGGTCACCGCGCTGCGGGACGCCGGCGTCCCGGCGTGGCCGGTGCACCGGGCGGGCACGGTCGGGGACACGATCGTCGAGGTCGGCTCCGACCCGCGCAGCTGGACGGTGCTGCCCGCCGACCAGGTGGCGCAGCTCCGCTCGACCCGGGTGCGCGCGATCCCGCTCGAACCTGGGATGACGATCACCGGCAGCGTTGTCGTCCCAGCCGATCTCACGGCCCACTGCGCCACAGCCCACCGGGCGGCCTTCGGTGACTGACGCCCCGCCCCGCCTGGTCGCGCCCGCCGAACGCCTGCACGCCGCCTGGCTCGAGGCGCACGCGGAGTGGGGACCAGGCCTGCACGAAGACGGCTTCGGCCTGTTGGCCACCGACGAGGTCCGAACCCCGGCGGGGTTCTCCGCGTGGGTCGCCCGCCTCGCCGCCGACGCGAGCTGCGCGTACCGGTGGATCGTCGAGGACGGTCTGGTGCTCGGCGGGATCGCCCTGCGCCACGGAAACGGTGAGTTCGTCCGGCGAGCCGGTCACATCGGCTACGGCATCCGGCCGTCCGCTCGGGGACGCGGGTTGGGCACGTGGGCGCTGGGCGAGATGCTGGCGAAGGCAGCCCGGCGCGGCATGGACCACGTTGTGCTCGTCTGCGCGGCGGACAACACCGCTTCGGCCAAGACGATCGAACGGCGAGGCGGAGTCCTCGAGAGCCTCGGCGGAGTTCGGCGCTACCGCGTCGATGTCGCGAGTGGTCGTGGCTCGTCGACCCGCCCGGGGACGGGGTAGCGAAGTCCCGTCCGTCCCGCCTCACTCGCCGCTGCGTCAGGCCAGGTCGAGGTGCTCCCGCAGGGTTGTGCCTTCGTACTCCGTTCGGTAGACGCCGCGGTTCTGCAGCTCCGGGACGAGCCGCTCGACGACGTCGTCCAGCGCGGCCGGGACCAGGTGCGGGCTGATGTTGAAGCCGTCGACCGCCCGGGTGCGGACGTACCGCGCCCATTCGTCGGCGACCTGGCCCGGGGTGCCGACGAAGCCGTGCCGGCGTGGCTGCACCTCGAGTACCAGCTGGTGGATGGACAGGTTCTTCGCTTCGGCCAGCTCCCGCCACCGCCGGATCCGGTCGAGCTTGCCGGTCCGGTCTTCGATGGAGATGGTCCCGCGGGACGGGTCCAGCTCACCCTCGGCGGGCTCGATGTCCGGCAGTGGCCCGTGTGGGTCGTAGCCGGACAGGTCCTGGCCCCAGTACTGCTCCAAGAACGCGACAGCTCGCTGCGGGCTGATCTGCCGCCGCCGGATGTCCTCCGCGCGCTCGGCCGCCTCGGCCGGGGTGTCGCCGAGGACGACGGTCGCGCCGGGCAGGATCCGGACGGCGTCCGCGGAGCGGCCGTGCCGCGCCAGCCGGGCGCGCAGGTCCTCGGCGTAGGCCACGGCCTTGTCGTAGGCAGTGTTGGCGGAGAAGACGACGTCGGCGTACTTCGCCGCCAGTTCGCGGCCGCCGGGGGAGTCCCCGGCCTGGAACAGCACCGGGCGGCCCTGCGGGCTCGGCGGCACGGTCGGCGTCGCGCGCAGGCTGACCAAGTCGGTGTGCCGGTCGACCAGCCCGCCGCCGGACCAGAGCGCGAGGGCTGCTTCGACGAACTGCTCGGCGCGCTCGTAGCGGCGCTCGTGGGCCAGCCAGCCGCCGCGGCGGAAGTTGGCGCCGGTCCAGGCGTTGTCGGTCGTGACGATGTTCCAGCCCGCCCGGCCGCCGGACAGGAAGTCCAAAGAGGACAGCCGGCGGGCGAGGTCGGCCGGGAAGTTGTACGTCGTGTTCTGCGTGGCGACCAGCCCGATGCGGGTCGTGGCCGCGGCCAGCGCGCTCAGCTGCGTGATCGCGTCCGGACGCCCGGCGACGTCGAGCGCGTGGACCCGGCCGCGGTTCTCCCGCACCCGCAGGCCTTCCCCGAGGAAGAACGCGTCGAACAGGCCGCGCTCAAGGGTGCGGGCCACCGAGACGTACGTGTCGACTTCGGTGTGCGGCGCGTTCGACGGGTCGTCCCACAGGTAGTGCGGGCCGACACCGGTGTAGAACACCCCGAGGTGCAGCCGCGCGCTCACGCGAACACGCTTTCCGGGCGCGGGAGGCCGAGCGACGTCCGCAGGGTGGCCCCGGGTTCCGGCGGGACGAGCAGACCTTGCGCGCGCAGGGCGGGCAGCACCTCACCGGCCAGTACCGGCGGGCCGGCCACCGGGTCCACGGGGAACAGCCGGACGCCGTCGACGCTCGCGGCGAGCCAGCCGAGCAGCTCGGTGAGGCCCGTCGCGGACCCGGTGTAGCGCAGCCGGTCGCCGCGTGGCCGCCGTTCGGCGGCCGTGAACCCGATCTCGACCTCCGCGAACACCAGTGGGGCGCCCGACTCCCGAGCCCGCGCGGCGCGGTCCCGGACGTCGCCGAGACCGGTGCCGCCGACCAGCACGACGTCCGGCCGCGCGGCCCCGGCCAGCTCTTCCGGGGCGAGCACCACCGGCCGGCCTTGGGGTGGCCGGGGTGTGATCAGCGGGCCCTTGACCGAGAACCGGGTGCCGGTGAAGTCGACGTGGTGCACCTTGTCCGGGTCGAGGTAGCGTCCGGTCGCGATGTCTTTGATGACGGCGTCGTCGTCCCAGGAGTCCCACAGCCGCCTCACGACCTCGACGACGTCGGCGACTTCGTGGTGCAGGGCGGCCTCGTCGAGCCGGGCCGCACCCACTGTCGCGAGCGCCTCGACCGAGTTGTCGGCGGCGACCACCCACGCGGCTCGCCCGTGGGACGCATGGTCGAGACTCGCGAGCTGAGCGGCGACGTGGAACGGCTCGGCCGTCGTGACGTTCACCGCCGGGGCCAGCCCGATCCGATCGGTCAGCGTCGCGACGTAGGCGGCACACGTGGTCGCGTCGAGCCGCGGTCCGCCCAGCGGCGAGTCGTGGAAGGTGGCGAACGTGAAGCCGGCGTGTTCGGCGGCTTCCACCACGCTGTGGGGTAAAAGCGCACCGTCGAGCTCCAGCGCGACGTGCAGGCTGCGAGGTGTCATGGCTCCACAGCTAGCCGGTGTCCCGGCGCGGCCGCACCTGCTTTCAGGATGTGGACGCGCTGGGTCCGCGGCGACCGGGCGCGGAAGATGTCCTCCGGCGGAAGGGGTGCGCGATGAAACGACTGCTCGCTGCTCTCGGACGGGCGTTCACCGGGACCGGCTGGGTACTGGTGCCGCCGGCTCCGCCGTTCGAACCCGGCTTGGCGGTGCCGGTGCCGCGGTCGGTGACCGACGTGCCGCGGGTGCCGTTGTCGCGTCGGGAACGGGAAGCGTTCTGGCGCATCGTGTCGGGCTGAGGTCCAGGATCTGGAACCCGGCGCCGCCGGATTGACCGGGATCGACCCGGCTTCCTAAGGTCTGTGAGCCAGCGAAAAGCGTCCCGGACGCTTTTCTTCCCATTCTTTCCGGAGCAGGTACTCTCATGCCCGAATCCGTCTGGGTCGCCCAGTCTGATCCGCGGGTCCGGCCATTGCTCGCCGACCTGGCCCGCGAATATTCGACCCGTTACCACCGCGTCCTCGACGACGTCCACGTCGAACTCCGCGAGTACCCCGCGGCGCGGTTCGCGGCGCCGGAAGGTGGGCTGCTCCTGATCGTCGAAGGCGGCCACGCCGTCGCAGGCGGCGCTTTCCAGCGCTACGACGACGAGACCGCCGAGCTCAAGCGGATCTGGACCCACCGGGCGCACCGCGGCGCCGGGCTCGCCCGGCGGGTCGTCGCCGAACTGGAACTCGAGGCCGCGCGCCGCGGGTACACCCGGATCTTTCTCACCACCGGGCCGAACCAGCCCGAGGCGCGTGGTCTCTACCTGGCCACCGGTTACACGCCGCACTTCGACGTCGATGCGGTCCCCACCTCGCGCCTGCCGTTCTCGAAAGCGCTTCCCGACGTCGTGGGGGCGAGATGACCAGCGACCTCGGCACCCGTCCCGCGCCCGCCGCCGCGCCGGAGGAGTCTCTCAAGATCGTGCCCGCGCGGCACCCGATGACCTGGGTGGCCGCCGCCGTCGTGGCCGTGCTCGTCGCGATGGCCGGGCACGCGCTGGTGACCAACAAGGCGTTCGACTGGCCGACGTTCTCCCGGTTCGTCTTCCAGAAATCGATCTTGGAAGCGGTCGCGCTGACCCTGGAGCTCACGTTGTTCGGGGTCGTCGCGGGATTCCTGCTGGGCACGATACTGGCCTTGATGCGCATTTCCCGGAACCCGCTTCTCCGGGCGGTCAGCTGGACCTACACGTGGATCTTCCGGTCGGTCCCGCTCATTCTGCAGCTGCTGTTCTGGTACAACCTCGCGATCCTGTACAACGAGATTTCCTTCGGCGTCCCGTTCGGGCCGTCGTTCGTCTCGGTCGGGACGATGAGCCTGATCCCGCCATTCCTCGCCGCCGGCCTCGGGCTCGCGCTGCACCAAGGTGCTTACGCTGCGGAGATCGTGCGCGCCGGGTTCCTCTCGGTCGACGCCGGGCAACGCGAAGCCGCGGCGGCGCTGGGCATCCCGGCCGGACGGCAGTTCCGCCGGATCGTGCTGCCACAGGCGATGCGCACGATCGTGCCGACCGCGGCCAACGAGATCGTGGGGCTCTTGAAGGCGACGTCGCAGGTGTACGTGATGGCGTTGCCGGAGCTCTTCTACCAGGTCCAGGTGATCTACACGCGCAGCGGCCGCGTGATACCCCTGCTGCTCGTGGCCACCGCCTGGTACCTCGCGCTGACCACGGTGCTGTCGGTCGCGCAGTACTACGTCGAACGCCACTTCGGCCGCGGCGCCCAGCGCACGCTGCCGCCGACCCCGCTGCAGCGCTTGCGCGCCATCCGGGGGCGGTCATGACCACGGACTACATGGTGGACGTGCGCGGTGTGCACAAGAGCTTCGGTGCGTTGACCGTGCTCGACGGTGTCGACCTCCGGGTCCGGGCGGGGGAAGTCACCGTCCTCTTGGGACCGTCCGGGTCCGGGAAGTCGACGTTGCTGCGGCTGATCAACCACCTCGAGCGCGCCGACCGCGGGTTCATCAGCGTCGGCGGCGAGCTGATGGGCTACCGCCGCTCCGGCAACCGCCTGCACGAGCTGAAAGAGCGGGACATCCTCAAGCAGCGCACCCGGATCGGGTTCGTCTTCCAGAACTTCAACCTCTTCGGGCACCTGACCGTGCTGGAGAACGTCGTCGAGGCGCCGATCTCCGCCCAGCGTCGCCCGCGCGCGGAAGCCGAGGCCAAGGCCCGCGAACTGCTCGCCCGCGTCGGGCTCGAGGACAAGGTGTCCGAGTATCCGCGGCGGCTGTCCGGCGGCCAGCAGCAGCGGGTCGCGATCGCGCGGGCGCTGGCCCTCGAACCGGACGTCCTGCTCTTCGACGAACCCACCTCGGCCCTCGACCCCGAGCTGGTCGGCGAAGTCCTGGAGGTCATCCGGGACCTCGCGAAAGCCGGTACGACCATGGTAGTCGTCACCCATGAGCTCGGCTTCGCCCGCGAAGTCGCCGACACCGTCGTGTTCCTCGACGAGGGGCGGGTGGTCGAACAAGGCCCGCCTGCCGAAGTCCTCGACCACCCCCGTCACGCCCGCACGCGGGCCTTCGTCGACAAAGTCCTTTGAGGAGAGTCATGAAACTGAGAACGATTGTGCTGGCTTCGGTGTTCGCGCTCGCCGCGTGCGGTAGCCCGGAGGCGGCCACCAACGCCCCGGCGAACCAGCCGGGCGGCGTCAACATCACCGCTAACCAGAACCGCGTCCGGGCGCAGAAAGTCGACGCGATCGCCGCGCTCGTTCCCGCCGACATCCGCTCCCGCGGCACGCTGGTGGCCGGGACGACGGGCAACGGCACCCCGCCGCTGTCGTTCCGCGCCGACGACGACAAGACGGTGATCGGAGTCGAGCCGGACCTCGCGCAGCTGGTGGCCGACGTGCTCGGTCTGAAGCTCGAACTGCAGGCCTCGTCCTGGGAGAACCTGTTCCTCTCGGTGGAGAACCGCCAGTTCGACGCCGGGTTCTCGAACATCACGGTGACCGAGGAGCGCAAGGACAAGTACGACTTCGCGACCTACCGCAAGGACACGATCGCGTTCGAGGTCAAGAACGAGAAGAACATCGCGGTCAAGGAGGCGAAGGACATCGCCGGGCTCACCGTCGGTGTCGGCGCGGGGACCAACCAGGAGCAGATCCTGCTGCGCTGGGACCAGCAGAACAAGACGGCCGGGCTGGCCCCGGTGAAGTTCCAGTACTACCAGGCGACCTCCGACTACTACCTGGCCCTGCAGTCGGGCCGGATCGACGCCTACGTCGGCCCGAACCCGACGTCGGCCTACCACGTGGCGGTCGAGGGCAAGACGAAGATCGTCGGCACGGTCTCCGGTGGCGGCACGATCCAGGCCGACATCGCGGCGATGACGAAGAAGGGCAACGGCTTCGTCAAGGCGCTGCAGGAGGCCTTGGACACGGTGATCAAAAACGGTCAGTACGCGGAGGTGCTCAAGCGCTGGAACCTGGTGTCGGAGGCATTGCCGGCGTCGGAGGTCAACCCTCAGGGCCTGCCCCGCAAGTAGCTCTCCGTTGGTTCACCGGTTCCAGTGCTCGGCGAGCAGGTGGTAGGACCGGACGCGGTCGGCGTGGTCGTGGGTGATCGTGGTGATGACGAGCTCGTCGGCGCCGGTCGCCTCCTGCAGCTGCCGCAGCCGGGCCGCCACCGTGGCCGGTGAGCCGGTGAACTGGGTGTCCACGCGGTCGGCGACCAGCGCGCGGTCCTCGTCGGTCCAGGCATGGGCGGCTGCTTCTTCCGGGGTGGGGAACGGGATCGCGCCCTCGGCGCGGCGGATGCTGCGGACCCACAAGCCGTAACCCGCAGCCAGTTCGCGGGCGGTGGCGTCGTCCTCCGCGACGACCACGTCCGCGGACACCGCGACATAGGGTTTCCGGAGCGCGTCGGAGGGCCGGAAGGCCTTCCGGTAGGCGTCGACGGCATCGAGCACGCTCGACGGGCTGACGTGGTAGTTCGCGGCGAACCGCAGCGAGTTGCGGCCGGCCACGGACGCGCTCTGCCCGCCGCTGCTGCCGAGGATCCAGAGCTGTGCTCGGGTGCCTTCGCCGGGCACGGCGTGGGCATCGACGCCGTCGCCGGAGCGGTAGGTGCCGGCGAGCAATGCGAGGATGTCGTCGACCTGTTCGCCGTAGTCGGGGGACTCGGCGCCGGGCTGCTGCAGCAGCCCGAAGGTCACGCCGATCCGCGCGGATCGGGCCAGGCCGCTGAAGTCCGGCTTCGGCGGGATCAACAGGCCGTTGGCGGCTTGGGTGGGCGAAGTGGGCCGGGCGGCCGCGGCGGCGTATTCGCGGACCAGCTGCTTGCCGCTGCGCCCGAGGCCGAGGTCGAGCCGCCCGGGGTGCAACGCTTCGATGAGGCCGAACTCCTCGACCGTGGCCAGCGGCGTGCGGTGGGCGAGCTGGACGCCGGCGGACCCGAGCCGGATGCGTTCGGTGGCGCCCGCGACGAGAGCGATCAGCACCGGCGGGGATGCGCCGGCGACACCCGGGTTGAGGTGGTGCTCGGCGAACCAGTAGCGCTGGTAGCCGAACCGTTCGGCCTGCCGGGCGAGGTCGACGGTGTTGCGGACGGCTTCGGTGACCGTTGAGCCGGAGCTGATCGGGACGAGGTCCAAGACGGAGAGCGGGACTTCGGGCATGAGCGAACCTTTCAGGCGGGCCACGGCGGAGCGGGGATCTCGCGACGCAGCGCGGGAGCGACGTCGGACTGGAACAGTTCGAGGGCGTCCCGGTGCTGGCGGGTGGTGAGGCCGTCGCGGTCGGCGTGCAGGTGCATGACCTGATGCCCGAGTTCCTTGCGGTAGCGCAGCACCTTGTCGATGATCTGCGCCGGGCTGCCGACCAGGGCCGAGCTGCGCTCGACGAAGTCCTCGAGCGTGGTGAACACCGGCTCCAGGCCGAGCTTCGTCTGCATGGCCAGCCGGCTCTCGAAAATCGGCCGGTAGGTCGCCAGTGCCTCCTGTGAGGTCCGGGCGACGTGGAAGCCTGCGGTGCCGGCGCCGACGAGCGCGGCCGCCGGGTCGTGGCCGTGGTGGGCCCAGCGTTCGCGGTAGTGCCGGACCAGCTCGGCGTAGGGCTCGAGGGGGTTGGTGACGTTCGCCGAGAACAGCGGGTCACCCCACCGCGCGGCGAGGTCCACGGAATCGCGGCTCGTCGCGCTGCCGTGCCACACGCGGATCGGCTGCTGCAGCGGCCGCGGCCAGACCTCGGCGTCGGCCAGCGACGGGCGGAAGCGTCCCGACCAGGTCACCTTGTCTTCCCGCCACAGCCGCCGGAACAGCTCGTACCCCTCGGCGTTGCGGTCCCACTGGTCGTCCGGCGTGACGTGGAAGAGCTCGCGCTGGGCGGCGCCGTTGCCTTTGCCGATGATCAGCTCGAGCCGGCCGCCGGAGAGGTTGTCCAGCGTCGAGTAGTCCTCGAACGCCCGCACCGGGTCGAGCAGGCTGAGTGTGGTGACGGCGGTGAACAACCGGATCCGGGACGTCCGGGCGGCGATGTGGCTCAGCACCACCGGCGGCGACGACGAAATGAACGGGCGCTCGTGGCGCTCGCCGACGCCGTAGCCGTCGAAGCCCAGCTCTTCGGCGAGTTCCGCGTTGGCGACGACGTCGCGCAGTCGTGCGTGAGCAGGCGCGAGGACGCCCGTGACGGCGTCGGGAACGTGCGTGATGAGGGTGATCAACAGGAACTTCATGCCGTGCGCACCCCTTCCGGCGCTTCGGGTACTCCACAGCTATCCCGAATCCCGCCGCCATCGCACCCGTGCTCAGGATGTGGAAATGCGTTCACCTTCCGGGTCGTTCGTGCCCCAGGAGTCGAAGTAGACGGTGCTTGCCAGGTCCGGGCGTGCGGCGGCGCGGAAATCGCGCTGGGTGGTGTGGGCGACGGCAAGCAGGCTGATCTGGGTGACGTCGGCGGGGATGCCGAGCGCGGCGGAGACGTCGGCTTCGTGGTCTTGGAGGTGGTAGCCGCAGATCGAGCTGCCGAGGCCCCGGGAGCGCAGGGCGAGCTGGAAGCTCCAGATGGCCGGGTAGGCGGAGCCGAAGTAGGCGGACTGGGAGAACGCGTCGGCCGGTGGGCGGCCGATCATGCAGGGGATCGCCAGCACCGGCACGCGTTCGAGGTTGCGGACGAGGTACTGGGCGGACTCCAGCGCGCGCCTCTCGACGAGGTGGCCGTACTTCGCCCACGACGCTTCAGCGGTCGCGCGGGTGTAGCGGGCGATCTCGGCTTTCGTGTCGGCGTCGCGGACGAGAAGCCAGCGGAACTGCGCCGCCATGCTGCCCGCCGCCGGCGCTTGCTGGGCGATGCGGAGGCAGTCGTTCAGGACGTCCTGCGGGACGTCGCGGGTCAGGTCGAGCTTGCGGCGGACGGATCGGGTGGTCGTGAGCACGGTGTCGGCATCCATACTTACAGCGTATGCATACACTGTAAGTATGTCTCTGAATCGAGAGAAGATCCTTGATGCGGCTTTGCGGCTGGCCGACGAGCAGGGACTGGCGGCGCTGTCGATGCGCAAGGTCGCGTCGGCTGTCGGTGTCGAGGCGATGTCGCTCTACAACCACGTGACGAACAAGGGTGACCTGCTGGACGGCCTCACCGCGCGCGCTTTCGAGGAAGTGGCGCTCCCGGACCCCGCCTTGCCCTGGGACGCACGGCTGCGCTCGCTGGCCGAAGGACTGCACGCGAGCTTCACGCGGCATCCGGTCGTCGTCCGGGCGCTCGCCGCGCAGGACGCCAACCCGCGCTCGGCGGGGGCCCTGCGGGTGATCGACGCGCTCCTGCGTGCCCTGCTCGACGCGGGCTTGGACGAGAACGCCGCGGCGCGGGCCTACCGGTCGCTGCTGGGCATGCTGTTCGGCTCGGTGCTCACCGGGACGACCGGGGCCGGTGTGAAGGCCGAGCGGGCCGAGCCGGTGAGCGCGTGGTTCCGGCGGATGGTGACGGCCGGGGAACTGCCTAGCCTGCACCGCGTGCTCCCGGCGTTGGCGGCAGGCGACTGCGTTCAGGATTTCGAGTACCAGCTCGACCTGCTCGTCAGCGGGCTCACCCGCTGAGCGTCGCCGCGTAGTCGTACAGGGTCACGCGGTCGGGGAGCTTCGTCTTCGTCATCAAGCTCGACACGTGCTTTTCCACCGTCTTCGGGGAAATCAGCAGGCGCCGGGCGATGTCGGTGTTGCCGAGGCGGTGGACCAGCAGCCGGAAGACGTCGTACTCCCGCACCGTGACACCGGCGTCGCGCAGCTCGCGCGGGAGGCGGTGGAGGCCCGGGCGGCGTTGCCGCACGGCTTCGCCGGCGCGGCGCAGCAGAGAGCGGCACGCTCCGGCGACGACGGGGACCGCCGCTTCGTGGAAGTACTCCTCGGCCGCTCGCAACCACGGGACCGGGTCGCCCCAGCCGTCGGCCAGCGCCGCTTCGGCGACCAGGCGAGCGCCGAGGTGCGTGGCCATCCGGTACGGGTACGCCGCATCCCGGGCCTCCTTCGCCGCGGTTTCCGCGCCGGCGGTGTCGCCGTGACGGCCATGCGACACGGCCTGCGCCAGCACGGTGAACTGCCGGTTCCAGCGCAGGCGGCTCGCGGGAGCCGCGGCCGCCGCGGCCAGCTCATCCGGGCCGAGATCACCGGCGAGGACGTCCAGCAGCAGCGCCAGCCCGTGCTGTCCGGCCAGCGGCGACGCGCCGGCTTCGCGGGCCGCCTTCAGGTCGCGCCGGGCCCGGTCGCGATCCTCTTCGAGCAAGGCGCAGACGGCCTGCGCCAGCCCGAGGCTCAACGCGAGGTCCGGGTGGTGGTCACCGCGATGGGCGCGCACCTCGGCGATCGCCTCCGTCATGCTCGCGCGGTCGGCCTGGTGAGCGGCGCACACCGCCCGGAGGACGGCGTGTCCCGGATCGACTGGGGCACGACCACCGGGTTTCCTTGTCAGCCGCTGCTCGGCGGCGCGGTACTCGCCGCCGAGGACGGGGCCGTACAGGGTGATCGCGACGTCGGCCACGTGGGCCGCCGCCACCGAGCCGCCGCGTTCGGCCTGCTGCCGGGCCAGGACCAGGCCGCCGGTGTCCCCCTCGGTCAGCGCTTCCTGCTCGCCCAGCCGTACCAGGACGTGCGTGCGCCACAACGGCATCCGGTGCGTCTCCGTCAGCCGGCGAGCCCGATCCAGGTGGCCGCGCGCCTCGTCCGGGTCCCGCTCGCGGGCCAGCGTGCCCAGCGCCAGCAACGCCTGGCAGGCGACGACCGGGTCGTCGTGCCGCTCCGCCTGCGCGAGTGCGGCTGTGGCCAGAGCCGCTGCTTCGCCCGCGCGGCCGGGTCTGTCGAGCAGCAGGAGGGCGTGCGCGGCGTCGACCGCCGGCCGCTGCCGGTCCGGCCCCGGCCGGGCGCGGGCCGCGGTCACCTGGGCGAGGCCGTCGTCGTGGCGGCCGGCCAGGCAGGCCGCCCAGGCCAGCCCGGCGTGCAGGACCGCGGCCCGGTCGAACACCCCGACCTCGGAGAACCGCGCGGCCAAGGCGAACGCGCGGTCGGTCTGGCCGGTTTCGCCGAGGGCGTGGATGAGCGCTTCCAGGACAGTGGCGCGCAGCGGCAGGTCCGGGCTTTCGGTCAGCAGGGCGTCGGCGCGGTCGAGCAGCGTGACCGCGGTGCCCGCTGCCGCTGTCTCGAGTGCACGCTGCCCGGCGTCGGCGAAGAGCCGTCCGGCCGCGGCGCGGTCGCCCGCCAGCCGACGCAGTTCGGCGACCCGGGCGCACCAGTCGCCGGGCAGGCCGGGGTGCGCCTGTTCGGCCGCGTCAGCGGCCAGCCGGGCCAGTTCCGCCCGTCGCGCCGGGCCGAGCTGCGCGAGGACCGCTTCCGCCGTCAGCGGGTGCCCGAACGCGTACCAGCCGATCGCCGCCGGGTCCGGCTCGACGAGCTGCGCGTTGATCGCGGCGTCGAGGAACGCCGCCACGGTCCGGTCGTCGGCCTCGGCTGCGCGCTGCACCACCGGCGCGGCGAAGCGAGGGCCGAGCACCGCCGCGACGGCCAGCAGCACGGCGCCGTCGGGGCCGAGGCGGGCCATCCGGATCGCGACGCTGCTCGCCAGCGCGGCGGGAACGCTGCCCGCATCGGCCACGGACCAGCAATTTTCCCGTTCGGCCAGCACCCCGTCCCGGACCAGCTCGTGCAGCAGCTCCTCGACCACAAACGGGATCCCGGCGCTGAGCTGCGCCAGGTGCGTGGCGGTCTCGGCCGGGACCCGCGTGCGGTCCGTCTCCAGGCACGCCGTGACGAGCTCGTGCACGGCGCCGGGGCCGAGCGGGTGCAGCGTGCGCACTGCGCAGGCGCCGCGGCGGGCCGCGGAACGGGCGATGTCGCGGGCGCCCGAGACGCCGTCGCGGATCGTGCCGATCAGCAGGACGCGGGCCGACTCCAGGTTGTTGACCAGGTACTCCAGGACGAACAGTGTCTCCGCATCGGCGTGGTGCAGGTCGTCGAGGACCAGCACGACGCCGCCGGCCCGGCCGACCACGGCCAGCAGCCGGAGCACCGCCTCGGCGACCACCAGCAACGGCGGCGCCGGATCGTCGCCGCTGCCGCCGCGCCAGTCGGGCACGAGCACACCCAGCGCCGACAGGTACGGGCCGAGCTCGGCGACATCGACCGGCTCGGCGTCCCTGGTCAGCGACAGCAGCGCCTCGGCCAGCGGCCGGAACGGCACGACCGGGCCGACCGCGCTGCCCTGCCCACGCAGCACCCGGGCGCCGCGGCCGGCGGCCCTCTTCGCCGCTTCACGGGCGAGGCGGGACTTGCCGATCCCGCTCTCCCCGGCGAGGAAGACCGCGCCGCTGCGCCCGGCCAGCGCGTCGTCGAACGCGCCGGCCAGCTCGCGCAGCTCCCCGTCCCGGCCGACCAGCTCGGGCGAGCGGATCAGCATGCCGGGAAAAGCGCAAGATCATCGGAATAATCGCATTCACCCATCGAATTGCTCCCCCAGCTATCCGGCCCCCTCGACGGAGATACACGACAACCCCGGCGACGCCAAGCCGGACCGGATACTGGAATTCGCGGCCAGGGTTCTGATAAGGGCATGGGGCGGGTTCCCCCAGGTTTCCGATCCGCCCCGGAGACGGCGGCAAGATCGTGAATCGTCCGTTCGGGGGTTGACACCGGAGGGTCCCGCCCGTGGATCGTGACCCGGCCGCACCGGTGGTGCAGGCCATTGCCCGCTGTGCGGGATTCTCGCAGCTCAGCCGGACTTCAGCGGACCGTGTCGGGGAACCCGGAGAAAGTTGGGGGAGCGGCCCCCATGGCGCGGCGGGGCCCGTCATGGGCAGACTGGCGAACGCCGCGGCTGGGGTGAAGTGAACCGGGGCACTGGGGTGCCACGACGGAATCGGCGTGGGCTCGTTCCGGCGGGTTCCGGATCGGTGGCCACCCTTTCGTGAGAACGATCGGGCATTTCGTTCCTGAACAGGACAAATTCCTTCACGCCGGGCCGTCCATGGCCGCGGCACGGCAGAATGCGGGGAAACAAGTGGGTGTGCACGAAATCAGCAGAGTCGGCGTGGTCGGCTCGGGCACGATGGGCGCGGGCATCGCCGAGCTGTGCGCCACCAGGGGCCTCGACGTCCGGCTGGCGGTCTCGCGGGAGGCGTCACTGACGTCGGCCCCGGCGCGGATCGCCGCGTCGCTCGGCCGCCGGGTCGAGAAAGGGAAGCTGACCGCCGCCGAGCGCGACGCCGCTCTCGCGCGGATCAGCGTCGGTACGGACCTGGCCGAACTGGGCGACCGCGACCTGGTCGTCGAGGCGATCCCCGAAGACGAGCAGCTCAAGCTCGGGCTGTTCGCCACACTGGACAAGATCGCCGGCGACGGCACGATCCTGGCCAGCACGACGTCGGCGATCGCGATCACCCGGCTCGCCGCCGCGACGGCGCGCCCCGAGCGCGTGCTCGGCCTGCACTTCTTCAACCCCGTCACGGCGTTGCGGCTGGTCGAGATCGTCCCGGCGCCGGCCACGGCCGCCGACGTGACCGAGCGCGTGACGGCCTTCGCGGAGCACACCCTGGACCGGCAGCCGGTGACCGTCGCCGACCAGAGCGGTTTCGTCGTCAACGCCCTGCTGATCCCGTACCTCCTTTCCGCGATCCGCATGGTCGACACCGGCTACTGCCCGGCCGACCAGGTCGACCTGGCCATGGAGCTGGGCTGCGCGCACCCGATGGGCCCGCTGCGGCTGGCCGACCTGATCGGCCTCGACGTCGTCGCCGCGATCGCGAACGCGCTGCACGAGGAGTTCAAACAGCCGCTCTACGCGGCACCGCCGTCACTTTCCCGGCTGGTCGAGGCCGGCCACCTCGGCCGCAAGACCGGCCGCGGCTTCCACACCTACTGAGCTCGAGGAGAACCCGTGCACTCGTTCCTGAACATCAAGAAGTCCGCCCGGATCAGTGACGACTTCTGGGACGTCACCGACAAGGCCGGCCTGTTCGACGTCGTCGTCGCCGGACTCGGCGACGGCCGCCACCGCGCGCTGGCCGACGGCCACGAGTTCGTCAACATGTCGTCCTACTCCTACCTCGGTCTCGACACGCACCCGAAGCTGGTGCGGGCCGCCGCCGACGCCGTGCTCGCCGAAGGAGCGCTCAACACCTCGACGTCCCGGATGCGCGTCCGCTTCGGGGCGCTGAAGGACGCCGAGGCGGCACTGTCCGAACTGTTCGACGTCGAAGCCGTGACGCTCAACTCGTGCGCCGCCGCCGCGTGGGCGGCGCTGCCGCTGGTCGCCTCCGGGATCTTCACCGAAGGTGAGCCGCCGCTGATGGTGTTCGACAAGAACGCACACTTCTGCCTCAACGCGATGAAGCCGAGCGTCGCCGACGAAACCGAAGTCGCGGTGGTGCCGCACAACGACGTAGAAGCGCTCGAAGCGCTGTGCAAGCAGCACAAGCGAGTTGCCTACGTCGCCGACGGCGTTTACAGCACCGGCGGCCAGGCCCCGGTCAAGGAACTCCTGGCCCTGCAGGAGAAGTACGGTCTGTTCCTGGTCTTCGACGAGGCCCACGGCATCTCGACGGTCGGCCACCGCGGCCGCGGCGTCGTCCTCGAGGAACTCGGGCAGATCAACGACCGTACGATCATCATCACCTCGCTCAACAAGGGGTTCGGCGCCTCCGGCGGCGCGATCTTCCTCGGCAAGCGCGGCTCCCAGTGGCGGCTGGACACCGCGCAGCGCAACGGCGGCCCGCTGATGTGGTCGCAGCGGATCAACACCGCGGGCCTCGGCGGCCTGCTCGCCTCCGCCGAGCTGCACCGCACCGACGAGCTGACCGCGTTGCAGCAGCGGCTGCAAGACAACATCGCGCTCTTCGACCGCCTGGTGGAGACCGGCGAACGCGGCGACGGCCTGCCGATCCGGTTCGTCCGCGTGGGATCGGAGGACGCGACCGTCCGGCTCGCCCAGGACCTCTTCCGCAACGGCTTCTACGTCTCGCCGATCTTCTTCCCGATCATCGGCCGCGGCAAGGCCGGCCTGCGGATCATGCTGCGTGCCAGCATGACCACCGCCGAGATCGAGCAGTTCGCCGGCCTGCTCACCTCGTGGGGTGCCCAGGCATGACCGCGTTGCTGTCGCGCGTCGACGTCGGATCCGACACGTTCCGCCGCAACACCGAAGACTTCGACGCCAACCGGGACGTCATCGCCGCGGCCCGGGCCGCGGCGATCGCCGGGGGCACCGAGAAGTCCCACCGCAAGCACACCGCCCGCGGCAAGCTGACCGCGCGGCAGCGGATCGCGCGGCTGCTGGACCCCGGCACGCCGCTGCTGGAGGTCGGCCAGCTCGCCGCGCACGACGTCTACGACGAGCCCGTACCTTCGGCCGCGCTGGTCGTGGGGGTGGGGATCGTCGCCGGACGACCGTTCATGGTCTTCGCCAACGACGCCACGGTCAAGGGCGGCACGTACTTCCCGCTCGGCGTCCGCAAGCACCTGCGCGGCCAGAAGATCGCCCGGGAGAACGGCCTCGGCTGCATCTACCTCGTCGACTCCGGCGGAGTGTTCCTGCCGCTGCAGGAGGACCTCTTCCCCGACGAAGATCACCTCGGCCGGATCTTCCGCAACATCGCCGAGCTGTCCGCCGAAGGACTCCCGCAGCTGGCGGCGGTGATGGGTTCGTGCACCGCCGGGGGCGCGTACATCCCGGCGATGTGCGACGAGACGGTGATGGTCCGCGGCACGGGCACGGTGTTCCTCGGTGGCCCGCAGCTGGTGCGCGCGGCGACCGGCGAGATCGTCGACGCGGAGACGCTCGGCGGCGCCGACCTGCACACCCGCGTCACCGGCGTCGCCGACCACCTCGCCGAGACCGATGACCACGCCCTCGACATCCTGCGCGACCTCGCCGCGCGGAGCCCGCGGCCGCCGCTGGCGTCGCCGTCCCGGCCGCCGCGGCCGCCGAAGTACGACCCGGCCGAGCTGGCGGGCATCGTCAGCGCCGGGCTCAAGGAGCACGTCCCGGCGCGCGAGATCCTCGCGCGGCTGCTCGACGACAGCGAGCTCACCGAGTACCGCGCCCGCTTCGGCCCGACGATCGTCTGCGGGACCGGGCACATCGGCGGCTACCCGGTCGGTGTGCTGATCAACGACGGTGTCCTGTTTTCCGAGAGCGCGCAGAAGGCAGCGAACTTCATCGAGGTGTGCGCGCAGCGGGACATCCCGCTGCTGTTCCTGCACAACATCAACGGGTTCATGGTCGGCGCCGAGTACGAGGCCGGCGGGATCACCAAGCACGGCGCCAAGCTCGTCAACGCCGTCTCGTGCGCGAAGGTGCCGAAGTTCAGCCTGGTCGTGGGTGGCAGCTACGGCGCGGGCAACTTCGCGATGTGCGGGCGGTCGATGGGCTCGCAGCTGATGGCGATGTGGCCGAGCGCCCGGTCCACGGTCGTCGGCGCGGAGCAGACGGCCAAGGTGATGACGCTGATCCGCGCCGACCAGCTCGCCAAGGAGGGCCGCGAGCTGACGGCCGAGGAGGAGGCGGCGATCCGCGAGCCGATCCTCGCCTCCTACGAACGTCAGGCGCAGCCGCTGTACTACGCGGCCCGCCTGTGGGTCGACGCCGTCGTCGACCCGGTCGAGACGCGGGACTGGCTGACGTTGTGCCTGGCCATGGCCGCCGACGCACCGAAGCGGGAGACCCGCTTCGGGGTCTTCAGGATGTGAGGGGACGATGCCGAAACGTGTGCTGATCGCCAATCGCGGGGAGATCGCCCGCCGGATCGCGCGCACCTGCCGCCGGCTGGGCGTCGACCACGTGGCCGTGTATTCGGACGCCGACTCCGGCGCGGCCCACCTGGACGGTGCGGTCGAGTCCGTCCACATCGGACCGTCGGCGGCGCGGGAGAGCTACCTCGACATCGACGCGGTCGTCGAGGCCGCCTTGCGGACCGACTGCGACGCCGTGCACCCCGGGTACGGTTTCCTGTCGGAGAACCCGGAGTTCGCGGCTCGGGTCACCGAGGCCGGTCTCGTGTTCATCGGACCGGCCGCCGCGACGATCGAAGCGATGGGGGACAAGGCTCGCGCGAGGGAGCTGATGGCCGCGGCCGGCGTCCCGGTGCTCCCGGGATCGGAGCAGGCGACCGAATCGGCGGACGTCCTGCTCGCCGACGCCCGCCGGATCGGGTATCCGGTGATCCTCAAGCCGGTCGCCGGAGGCGGCGGCAAGGGCATGCGCGTCGTGCACACCGAGGCCGAGCTGCCCGAGGCCGTCGAGGAGGCGGTCCGGCTGGGGCGGGCGGGCTTCGGCGACGGCCGGCTGCTGGCCGAGCGCTACGTCGCCGCGCCTCGCCACATCGAAGTCCAGATCTTCGGGGACGACCACGGAAACGTCGTCCACCTCCTCGAGCGCGAGTGCTCCCTGCAGCGGCGGCACCAGAAGATCGTCGAGGAGTCTCCGGCTCCGCACCTCACGGCGACGACGCGGCACGCCCTGCTGCAGGCGGCGGTCCGCGGCGCGACCGCGCTCGGCTACGTCGGGGCGGGGACGTTCGAGTTCATCCTCGACGGCGACGGGCGGTTCTTCTTCCTCGAGGTCAACACCCGGCTGCAGGTCGAGCACCCGGTGACCGAGGAGATCACCGGGCTCGACCTCGTCGAATGGCAGCTGCTCGTCGCCGACGGCGAGCCGCTCCCGCTGCCGCAGTGGCGGATCCGGGCCACCGGGCACGCGATCGAGTGCCGCGTCTACGCCGAGGACCCCGGACACGGGTTCCGGCCCGCGCCCGGGCGCGCCGAGGTGGTCCGGTGGCCGGCGGAGGTCCGCGTCGAGGCCGCGTTCGACGAATCCGGCACGGTGCCGGGCTTCTACGACCCGATGGTCGCGAAGCTCGTCGTCGCCGGACCGGACCGCGCCACGGCGCTCGACCGCCTCCGCACGGCGGTCGACGAGACCACCGTCATCGGCCTGACCACGAACCTCGGCTTCCTCGCCGAGCTGCTGGCCGAACCGCGGGTCGCCGAGGGACGGGTGGACACCCACCTGGTCGACGCCGTCACCGCCCGCCCCGTCCGGCACTGCCGGGAGGCACAGGCACTCGCATGCGCGGTGGCGATGGCGGTGCCGGAACGCGACCCCGCGGCCTCGCCGTGGACCGGCACGCTCGGCGCGTTCGACCGCGCCGCGCTCGACCCGGACGCGCCGCTCGGCCGGGTCGTCCTGCGCCACGACGGCCGTGACCGCGAAGCCCGGCTGCTGGCCCGCGACCGGGCCGGACTGCACGTCGAAGCCGACGGCCGCCGGTTCGCCGTCCTCACCGAACGCGGGCCGGACGGGCTGGTCCGCGGCCGCGTCGGGACCACCCGCTGGACAGGCTTGCCCACCGCGGACGGCTACGAGATCGTCCTCGGCGGCCACCGCGTCGCCCTGGCGCGCCGCACCTTCGACGAAGGCGGCGGCGACACCTCCGACGGCGCGGTGCGCACGCCGATGCCGGGGGTCGTCGTCGGCGTGGCGTGTGCACCCGGGGCCCGGGTCGAAACGGGGGAGCTGCTGGTGGTCGTCGAGGCGATGAAGATGGAGAACCGCATCGTCGCGCCGTTCGCCGGGACCGTCGACCGGCTTTCCTGCGCCCTCAACGCAACCGTCACCGCCGACCAGGTCCTGGTCACCCTGAAGCCGTGAAGGAGACACCCATGCCCGAAACCCTGCTGTTCGTCGGCGGCGCCCGGCCGCTGAGCTTCAGCCTCGACATGGCGGCCGAGGCACTGGCCCAAGCGGCGGCCCGCGGCCTGCGCGTGCACGTCACCAACACCGCCGAGATCCTCGCCGCGACCGAAGACGTCGTCGGGAAGGCGTCGACGGCATCCACTGTGGACGTTCTCAAGCCCGGCGAGTCCGCCGCGTGGGCGAAGGCGCAGGACGAGCACTTCGACGCCGTCTACGCGCTCCAAGAGCTGGCGCAGGTCGCCGTCGCCGAAACCGCCGAGGCCGTCGGCGCTCCGGGCAACCCGCCCGAGGCCGTCCACCGCGTCCGGACCAAGGACGCGTGCCGGGAGGCATTGGCCGCCGCCGGGTTCCCGCAGCCGGTCGTGCGGCTGTGCGCGGACGAAGCCGCGGCGGAAGCGTTCCTGGGCGAGCACGCCGGGCCGTGGATCGTGAAACCGCGCGACGCGATGGGCAGCACCGGCGTCAGCCTGGTGACCGAGCCCGCGCAGCTGCCGGCGGCGATCGCGCTGCTGCCGGACGCGAAGCCGTTCCTCGTCGAACAGTTCGTCGAGGGGCCGGAGTTCAGCGTCGAAGGCGTGTTCCTCGGCGGCGAGCCGAAGATCCTCGCCGTCACCGCGAAGGAGAAGGTGCCGCCGCCGTTCTTCGTCGAGACCGGGCACGTGTTGCCCGCGCCGCTGCCGGAGGCTCGGCGCCGGGAGATCGAAGCGCAGGTCACGAGCGCGTTGAAGACGCTCGGGCTGCGCGTCGGCGGCTTCCACGTCGAGCTGTGGCTCACCGCGGGCGGCGTCGTGCTCGGCGAGGTGCACGGCCGCTTCGGCGGCGACTGGATCCACCGCATGCTCGCCCACGCCATCCCCGGTCTCGAGCTGTACGGCCTCGTCTTCGACGACATGCTCGGCCGTCCGGTCACCGACGTCCCGCTGACGCCGAGCCGCGGCGCGGCCGTCCGGTACCTGACGCCGCCGCCCGGCCGGGTCGCCGCCGTCGAAGGCTGGGACGAAGTGCTCGCGCACCCCGCCGTCCTGTACGCGGAGCTGGGCGTGCAGGCCGGGGACGAAATCAAGCCCCTGCACCGGTCCGGCGACCGCGTCGGCCTGATCGTCGTCGGCGCCGACACCCCCGAAGCGGCGAGCGAGCTGGCCGCCGACCTCGTGGGCTCGGTGAAGTTCGTGCCCGCCGCCGAACCCGACCGCCTGCCGGGCCTGTGGGCCCTGAGCTGACATCGAGGACGACATGACCGACATCGGCATTCTCAGCACCGGCTCCTACCTGCCCGACCGCGTTGTGCCCAATGCCGAGATCGCCTCGGCGGCCGGTGTCGACGCGGCGTGGATCGAACGCAAGACCGGCATCCGCGAACGGCGGCACGCCGCGCCCGGGCAGGCCACCTCCAACCTCGCGGCGATCGCGGCCGACCGGGCGCTGCTCGCCGCGGGCCTGAGCCCGGACGACGTCGACCACATCGTCGTCGCGACCTCCACCCCGGACCACCCGCAACCGGCCACGGCCAGCCTCGTCCAGCACCTCATCGGCGCCCGCGCGGCATCGGCCGTCGACGTCAACGCGGTGTGCAGCGGATTCGTCTACGCCCTGGCGATGGCCCAGGGCCTGGTGCGCGACGGCGGGTACGCGCTGGTGATCGGCGCCGACATCTACTCCCGCATCCTGGACGTGCGTGACCGCAGGACCGCGATCCTGTTCGGTGACGGAGCGGGGGCGGTCGTGCTCGGCCCAGTTCCGGCGGGAGGGGGCGTCATCGGCACGCGGCTGCGCGGACACGGCGACGCCCACCGGCTCATCGGCGTCCGCGCGGGCGGCAGCCGCGTCCCGGCGTCGGTGCGCTCGGTCACCGGCGGCGAGCACTTCTTCCGCATGGACGGGCGAGGCGTGCGCGAATTCGTCAACGGGCACGTCCCCGGCGCGATCGCCCGGACCTTGCGGGAAAGCAGCCTGCCTGCCACCGCCGTCGACCATCTCGTGCCGCACCAGGCCAACGGAGTCATGCTGCGCGAACTCGCGGGCGCGCTCGACCTGCCGAACGCGCGGTTGCACCTGACCGTCGCGGAATTCGCCAACACTGGCGCGGCGTCCGTGCCGATCACCCTCGACGCCGCCCACCGATCCGGCGCGCTGCGGGCCGGGGACGTCGTGCTGCTGGCCGGATTCGGCGGCGGAATGAATCTCGGCGTCAGCCTCTGCCGCTGGACCACCGCGCCCCCGCGTCCCGAAGCGGGCGCCGAAGGCCGCGCCGCCGCCCTGTCCCACCGCTGAGAAAGGCCATCCCATGCCCGCGCTCCTGCCCCGCGGCGGACCACCCCGGCTCCTGGCCGTGGCGACGCTGGTCACCATGACCGGCTACGGCGTTTACCTGACCGCCGGCGTCCTGTACTTCACCCGCGTCGTCCAGTTGCCCGCCGGCCAGGTCGGCGCCGGCCTGACCATCGCAGGGGCGGTGTCGCTCGCGGCCGGGATCCCGTTCGGCCACCTCGCCGACCGCCACGGCGCCCGCAGCGTCTACGCGCTGACGCTGGTGCTCGGCGCGATCTCGATGGCGGGATTGTGCCTGGCCCAGGACTTCTGGACGTTCGTGGCTTTCGCGAGCCTCGGCGCGGCGGCCCAGACGGCCGGGCCCGCCGCCCGCAGCCCGCTGGTGCAGGAGTACGGCGGCGACCGGCCCGCCGAGTTCCGCGGTTACCTGCGCTCGGTGACCAACCTCGGGATCGCGGTGGGCGCGTTGCTGGCGGGCTGGGGCGTCGCGGCCGACACGCGCAACGCGTACCTGCTGCTCATCGGCGGCAGCGCGTTGTCGTACGCGGCGAGTACGGCGATCGTGCTGTTCCTGCCCGCGGTCCCGCCGAAACCGGCCGGCGCGGGACCTCGGTGGGTCGCGCTGCGCGACCGCCCGTACCTGGTGCTGACGCTGCTGGACGGCGTGATGGCGATCCAGTACCGGGTGCTGACCGCGGCGGTCCCGCTGTGGCTGGTCGCCCGGACCACCGCGCCGAACTGGACCATTTCCGGAGTGATGGTGGTCAACACCGTGATCGTCGTGTTTTTCCAGGTGCGGGCGAGCCGCCGGATCGACACGACCCACGCGGGAGCGGTGGCGTTCCGTCGCGCAGGGTTCGCGTTCTTAGCCGCCTGCGTGGCGATCGCGGCGATGGCGGGCGCGCCGACGTGGCTGGCTCTCGTACTCCTGCTGGCCGCGGTGGTCGTGCACACGATCGGCGAACTCTGGCAGGCGGCGGGCGGCTTCGAGCTGTCGTTCACGCTGGCGCCCCCGCACGCGGTCGGCCAGTACCAAGGCCTATTCGGGATGGGACTGGGACTCGGCGTGACGCTGGGGCCGGCGGTGCTGATCGCCCTGTGCATCACCTGGGGTACCCCGGGCTGGTTCGTGATCGGCGGGATCTTCGCCGCGACCGGTTTGGCCGTACCGGCGGTCGTCCGCTGGGCCGAGCGCTCGCGTGACCTCGCGCTGCAACGTCAAGCTGCCTGAGCCTTTTCGCTTGCGTGTCAGAGCTTGTCTGAGTAATGCCAGGGGATGAGACTCCAGTTCGCGCAGTGGGACGGCCTTCAGCGCGCGGCTGATTTCGGCTTCGACGACACATCCGTTCCCCGGCTGGAGGGCGTCGCGGCCGATCGTGCGTCGCGGATCGTGGTGCTCTCGCAGGGGTCGGTGGTCGAAGAGGGTTCTTCGGTGGTGAGCGCGCCGACGCACCCCTACACCCGGCAGCTGCTCGTGGCGGCGCCGAGCATGACGAGCGCGGTGCGCCCGGCCGCACCGGCCGCCGAGCCGCTGGTTTCCGTCTGGGACCTCGCGAAGACGTTCGACGGTGGCATCCGCGCGGTTGACGGGATCTCGTTCGACATCCCCGCGGTCAGACGCTCGCGCTGGTCGGCGAGTCGGGCTCGGGCAAGTCCACCACGGTTCAGGATCAGATCCTGCGGCTGCTGGGCGACCTGCAGTCCTCGCTGGGCCTCTCGTATCTGTCCATCTCCCACGACCTGGCCGTGGTCCGGCAGCTCGCGGACCACGTCGGAGTCAGGCGTGAGGGCTCGCTGGTGGAGCTCGACCCGGCCGCCCGAGTACTGGAGATGCCGAATTCCGGATACACGAAGGAGCTGCCGGCCGCGATTCCCGGGCGTTCGGCGCTGAGTTCTACGAGAAGGTGATCCACTGCGAGGTGAGCAGAACGAGCCCGAGCGAGCACGCCGCCACCACGACCAGGCCCAGCGCGGCGACGATCAGTGGGCGGAAGCCACTACGCGCCATCTGACGGAGGTCGAAGTTCAGGCCGACGCCGGCGAAGCACAGGAGGAACGCCCACTTGGACAGGTTGCCGAGGCTGGTGACCTCGGCCTTGGTGAACAGGTGGGCGGTGGTCAGGGCCGAGACGGCGATGAAGCCGAGCACGAACTTGGGGAAGGTGCGCCACACGAACAGGGCGCGCTCCTTCGGCCCGCTCGCGACGGCCTTGCCGCCGCGGGTGGACCAGTAGGCAGCGTAGCCGAGGACGACGAGGCCGATCAGCGCGTTGCGGGTGCTCTTCACCGCCACCGCGACGTCCTGGGCGTGCGGGGAGTAGGCGGCGCCGGTCGCGGTGGTCTCGGCCGTGTTGTCCACGGCGAGGCCCGCCCAGAGCCCGAACTGGGTGTCGGACAGGTCGAGAGCGTGCCCGATGATCGGGAAAGTGAACAGGGCGACGGCGCCGAGCGCGAGGATGGCCGCGATGGCGTAGCCGGAGTCCTCGTCGTCGGCGTCGATGGAGCCGCGTCCGGCGATGATGGCCGAAACGCCGCAGATCGACGTGCCGATCGCCAGCAACGACGACAGTTTCCCGCCGAGCCCGAATAGCCTGCCCACCAGCAGGATCACGGTCGTGGCGACAACCATGTCCACGAGGATCAGGCCGAGGCTCAGACCGCCGAGCTTGAGCAGGTCGCCGAGCACGAACCGGGCGCCGAGCAGGACGATGCCGATCTTCAGCCAGAACTCGTAGGTGGCGGCTCCGGGCCGGAACACGGCCGGGACGCCGATGGTGTTGCGGATGATCAGCCCGAGGATGATCGCCCACAGCACGTATTCGAGGTCGGGCAGCGCGGTGCCAGTCGCTTTGCCGATGCTGCGGATGCCGTTCTGGGCAAGGGTTCCCACGATCCCCACCGCGACGAGCAGCAGGAGGCCAGGGACGTAGCGCAGGACGGGAGTGCGGTCAGCCCGCGTCGCTCGGCGGCGGTGGTCATTTGACGAGGAAGGGGATCGCCGGCAGCACGCCGAGCGCCGCCAGGAGCACGAATACGGCCGCGACCGCCACCGCGGCCCAGTCTGCGCTGATCCGTGGAGCCGGTTTGCCCGAATCGGAGGTCATGACTTCAGGACCGTAGGCCCTGATGCGCCGTGAGGACAGAGCAGCGCGAGCTCGTCCAATACGTGGGACTCCAGCTTCCCAGGTTCAAGATCTCACGGGTTGGCTCCCCGTGCCCCGATCCGGCCCATGTGGGCGTAGCCCTATTCGCAGCGGGTGCAGCACTTCGGCCGAACTCGAGCCGAACGGTGTCACGGAGTATTCGACGTGCGGAAGTCCTTGCGGACGTCTGCTCTTCAGTCGAGAAGCGGCCTTCGACGCGTCAAAAGATCACCGGATGTGCCGAGAGTGTCCGGTTGATCAGTACGTCCGCGGCCAGGTGGAGTTTCATCGTCCGTTTGGCAATTTGTCGGATTTACTTCGTGGTACGGATCTTATTTCGGCCGCCGTCTTTGTGGGTCGCACTCGTGTTACATGTCAATCGGGTGATCTCGAAACTTGGGAGGCGGTGATGGTGCCGGCGTGGTCGAGCGGCGGATAGTTGCAGGTAGCAGCCTTTTTTCGGGATCAAACGCGTCATTGGTGGTACAGATTTGGCAGAAGGGTGAACTGCTTGGCGGGAACTGTTTGCTGCTGGGTGACGACCTTTTGCCGGTCTTCCCGATGATTTGCGGTGATGCTCCGTTTGGCGGTACGAGCCCCATCTCGGTTGGGTAACGTGAATGGCGAATCCGATTGTTGGGGGATCACGGACCGCTGGGGCGACCTGCTTTCCCGTTCGAAGAGCCGAGGTCATCACGGACTTGTCGTGGCGACGGCTCGGTGTCGACAGTCACGTGTGGCTGTCGATTCGGAACGGGTTTCAGCTCGCTCGTGCGCTTCTGGTTCGAGAAAGGATCTTGGGTATGTCGTCACGATCACCGGTGCCGCGCGACGCGCCGCTTTGTTGACCGGGTGGCAAAAGCGCTGCGGCCGGCGAGCGCGTTTCACGTGTCCCGGCAAGATCGGTTCGGGCCGATACCACAGTGAAGAAATCCCCGTAAACCCGTCTTTCGTACGTTCCGGCGTCCGGCTGGTCCGGCGTGGATCTCACCGTGCTCGAAAGGTTCTGGAAATGCCGTTTTCTGACGTCCCGGTCGCCGTGACCGGGACGGCGTCCTCCAGCGTGCCGACGCCCGCGCACCTCGCCGAGCTGTTCCAGGCGCAAGCCGTTCGCAGTCCGCTCGCGGCCGCCCTGACCGGCGCGGACGGGACGCTGACCTACGCGGAGCTGAACGTCCGGGCCAACCAGCTGGCGCGCGTGCTCGTCGAGCACGGCTGCGGACCGGAGACGGTCGTCGCGCTCGCGCTGCCGCGGTCGGCCGACCTGGTCGTTGCGCAGCTGGCAGCGGCCAAGGCCGGCGCGGCGTTCCTGCCGATCGATCCGGACCACCCCGCCGAGCGGATCGCCTTCACGCTGGCCGACGCCCGGCCAGTGCTCGTCCTGACCCGCTCGGCCGCCGCACCCGAGGGTGTCGGAACCACGACCACGATCGCGCTCGACCGGCCCGGGCTGCTCGCCGGCCGGCCCGGCCACGACCTCACGGACGCCGACCGGACGCGCCCGCTGCACGTCGGCCACCCCGCGTACCTCATCTACACCTCCGGCTCGACCGGCGTCCCCAAGGGCGTGCTCGTCACCCACCGCGGCCTGGCCGGGTTCTTCGCCGCGATGCGGGACCGCTACGACGTCCGCCCCGGCGACCGGGTCCTCGAGTTCTCCTCACCCAGTTTCGACGCCTCGATCCTGGAGCTGGGCATGGCACTGCCCTCGGGCGCCGCGCTCGTCGTCCCGCCCGCCGGCCCGCTGCTGGGCGACCGGCTCGCCGGGGTCCTCGCCGAGCACCGGGTCACCCACGCCCTGATCCCGCCGGTCGCGCTGGCCACGCTGTCCGCCGCGGACGCGGCGAGCCTGCCGGACTTCCGCACCGTGGTCGTCGGCGGTGACGCCTGCCCGCCCGAACTGGTCCGGACCTGGGCGCCCGGCCGCCGGATGATCAACTCGTACGGGCCCACCGAGGCGACCGTCGTGGCCACCTGGAGCGACCCGCTCGCGCCCGGCGGGACCCCGCCGATCGGCAAACCACTGCCCGAGACCACGGTCCACGTGCTCGACGAGGCGCTGCGCCCGGCCACCACCGGCGAACTGCACCTCGCCGGCCCGAGCCTGGCCCGCGGCTACCTCGACCGGCCGGGCCTGACCGCGAGCCGGTTCGTCGCCGATCCCTTCGGCGCGCCGGGTGCCCGGATGTACCGCACCGGTGACGTCGTCCGCCGCACCGCCGACGGCGAGCTCGAGTTCGTCGGGCGGACCGACCACCAGGTCAAGATCCGCGGCTTCCGCATCGAGCCCGGCGAGATCGAAGCGCTGCTGCTGAGCCGCACGGACGTCCGGGAAGCGGTTGTCGTTGCCCGGGAGGACCAGCCCGGTGTCAAACGCCTGGTCGCCTACGTCGCCGGGGACGCCGAACCGGCCGCCCTGCGCTCTGCCCTGGTGGACAAGCTCCCGCCGTACCTCGTGCCCGCCGCCTTCATCCCGGTCGACGGGATGCCGCTGACCACGCACGGCAAGCTCGACCGCGACGCGCTCCCGGAGCCCGACTGGGCCGCTCAGGTGCGTGCGACCCACACCCCGCCGCGGACCGCGACCGAGCGGATCCTGGCCGAGATCTGGGCTGAGCTGCTCGGCGTGCCCGAAGTCGGCGTCGACGCGGACTTCTTCGAACTCGGCGGGGACTCGATCCTCGGCGCCCGGGTGCTGGCCCGGATCCGCGCCCGCTTCGGCGCGGACCTGTCGCCGCGGGTGGTGTTCGACGCCCGGACCATCACGAAGCTCGCCGAGCTGCTGCCCGAGGACGGCCGCCCGGCGAGCGGCCGGATCGAGCGCGGCGCCCACGAAGACATCGTCCCGATCTCACCGGTGCAGCGCCGGCTGTGGATGCTCGACGAGCAGAACCCGGGCAGCACCGAGTACAACGCCGGCGTCGGGCTCACGCTGTCCGGCCCGCTCGACCGCGAAGCCCTGCGTACCGCGCTGGACGGCCTGGTCGCGCGACACGAGGCCCTCCGGACGACGTTCCGCACTGTAGACGGGCAGGGCGTCCAGGTGGTCGCCGGAACCGGGTCGATCCCGGTGCGCGAGACCGAAGCCGGCGACGACCTGGACGCGTTGCTCGCGGCCGAGCTGGACCGCCCCTTCGACCTGGCCGCCGGGCCGCTGACCCGCGCCACGCTGATCCGTCTCGGCCCGGACGAGCACCTCGTGCTCCTGTGCCAGCACCACATCGTCACCGACGGCTGGTCGGTCGGCCTGCTCGTCGACGAGCTCGCCGCGCTCTACGCGGGGGAGGAGCTCGCCCCGGCGCCGATCGGGTACCGCGACTACTCCCGCTGGCACCACGAGCGCTTGGCCGGCCCGCTGCGCGAGCGGCAACTGGCGTACTGGCGCGAACAGCTGGCCGGGCTGGAGCCGCTGGAGCTGCCCACCGACCGCCCGCGCCCGCCCGTCCGGGAGACACGCGGCGCCATCCGCCGCTACGCGCTGCCGGACGGCCTCGCCGCGCTCGGCCAGGACACCGGGGCCACTCTGTTCACGACCCTGACCGCGGTGGTCCAGCTGCTCCTGGCCCGCTACACCGGGCAGGACGACATCGCCGTCGGCACCGCCGTGTCCGGCCGCGACCACGACCAGCTGGAGCGCCTGGCCGGGTTCTTCGTCAACACGCTCGTCCTGCGCTCCGCCGTCGACCCGGCTCAGCCCTTCGACGCGTTCCTCGGCCAGGTCAAGGAAACCGCGCTGGCGGCGTTCGCCGCCGGCGAGGTGCCCTTCGACCAGGTCGTCGACGACCTGCGGCCGGCCCGTGACCCGGGCCGCACGCCGCTGGCGCAGGTCTTGCTGGTGCTCCAGCAGGACCTCGTCCGGACCCGGGAGGCGGGCGCCCTGCGGGTGGGCGAGCACGACCTGCCCCGCCCCCGGGCCCGGTTCGACCTCGTGCTGGAGTTCCAGCCGCACGGTCGCGGTGTCGCGATCGAGTACAACACCACCCTGTTCGACGCGGCCACCATCGACCGGTTCGCCGGGCACCTGAAGGTACTGGCCGAATCCGTCGTTGCCGACCCGCACCGGCCGCTGGCCGAACTGTCCATGATGGACAGTGCCGAGCTGGACCGGCTCCACGAGCTTTCGCGTGGTCCGGACGTCGAGGTCACCGCACCCACCCTGCCCCGGCTGTTCGAGGCCCAGGTGGCCCGGACGCCGGACGCGGTCGCCGCCGTCTGCGACGGCCGCCGGCTGACCTACCGGGAGCTCGACGACCAGGCCAACCAGCTGGCCCGGGTCCTGCTCGAGCGGGGCGCCGGACCCGAGCGGCTCGTCGCCGTCTCGCTGCCGCGCACGGAGCGCCTGCTGGTGGCGCTGCTCGGCGTCCTCAAGTCCGGTGCCGCTTACCTGCCGGTCGACCCGGCCTACCCGGCCGACCGGATCGCGCTCATCCTCGACGACGCCGCGCCGGTCCTGATGCTCACCGCGGACGGCGAAGGAGCCTCGGTGGCTTTCGACGACCCCGGCCTGCTCGCCGGCCGGTCGACGGCGCCGGTGGACAACTCCCTCGATCCCGCCAACCCGGCCTACGTGATCCACACGTCCGGCTCGACCGGCCGCCCCAAGGGTGTCGTGATCGCCCACCGCAGCGCGGCGAACCTGATGGCCTGGGCGGCCGCCGACCTCGGCGACGTCCTGCGGCCCGGGTCGACCGTCGTCGCGTCGACGTCGCTCAACTTCGACGTCTCGGTCTTCGAGATCTTCGCGCCGCTGATGGCGGGCGCCACCGTCGAGATCGTCCGGGACGTGCTGGCTCTCGGCGAGCAGGCGGACGCCGGCCGGGAAGTCGGGCTGGTCAGCGGAGTGCCGTCGGCGTTCGCCCAGCTGCTGGCCCAGGGCGCGGTCTCCGTGCGGCCCTCGACGGTGGTCCTGGCCGGTGAGGCCCTGACGCTGCACGCGCTGCGCGACATCCGGAAAGCGCTGCCGGACAGCCGGATCGCGAACATCTACGGCCCGACCGAGTCCACTGTGTACGCCACGGCCTGGTACCACGACACCGACCGCACCCCGCCGATCGGCCGTCCGGTCGCCGGGATCTCCGCCTACGTTCTCGACGCCGGGCTGCGGCAGGTTCCCGTCGGCGTGCCGGGGGAGCTGCACCTGGGCGGCGCGGGCGTGGCCCGCGGGTACCTCGGCCGGCCGGGGCTGACCGCCGGCCGGTTCGTCGCCGACCCCTTCGCCACACCGGGCGCCCGGATGTACCGGACCGGCGACGTGGTGCGCTGGACCGCGCGGGGTGAGCTGGAGTACCTGGGTCGCGCCGACGACCAGGTCAAGATCCGCGGCTTCCGCATCGAGCCCGGTGAGGTGGAAGCCGCGCTGCGGCAGCACCCGGACGTCACCGAAGCCGTCGTGGTCGCGCGCAAGGACGGTGGTCACCAGCGCCTGGTCGCCTACGTGGTGCCGGCTGCGCCCGCCGACCTGCGCGAGTTCCTCGCCGGCTCGCTGCCCGCGCACCTGGTGCCCTCGGCGTTCGTGCCGCTCGAGAAGCTGCCGCTCAACCCCAGCGGCAAGCTCGACCGGCGCGCCCTGCCCGCCCCCGACTGGGCCGGCGCCACCACCCGCGTGGCACCGCGGACCCCGGCCGAACGGGTGCTCGCCGAGATCTGGGCCGACGCCCTCGGGCTGCCCGAGGTCGGCGTCGAGGACAACTTCTTCGAGCTGGGCGGGGATTCGATCCTCAGCATCCGCCTGGTGTCCGAGGCCGCGAAAGCCGGCCTGAAGATCACCACCCGCGACGTCTTCCGGCACCAGACGATCGCCGCGCTCGCCGCGGCCGCCGGCACCGCGGCCCCGGCTGTGGAACGCCGAGCGGCGACCGGGCCGGTCACGCCGACCCCGATCCAGCGGTGGTTCCTCGACGCCGACCCGGCCGACCCGGACCACTTCGCCCAGCAGCTCAGCGTCCGCCTGGCCGACGACGTCGACGAGGCCCGGCTGCGCGCCGCGGTGAACACCGTCGCCGGCCACCACGACGCCCTGCGGCTGCGGTTCCACCGCACCGGAACCGGCTGGACCGAGCAGCACGCCGAGCCGGGCGCCATCGACGTCTTCGGCGCGACGATCGACCTCGAACACGGCCCGCTGCTGAGTGCGGAGCTGACCGGCACCACGCTGCACCTGGCCGTGCACCACCTCGTCGTGGACGGCGTGTCCTGGCGGATCCTCCTCGAAGATCTCGACCACGCCTACCACGGCCGTGAGCTGAGCGCCCGGACCACGTCCTTCCAGGACTGGTCGGCCCGGCTCGCCGCGCACTCCTTCGCCGAGGACCTCGATCACTGGCGCACCGTCGACGGCACCCAGATCCCGCTCGACACCGACGACGACAACACCGTGGCCAGTACCCGGACCGTCACCACGAGGCTGGACGCCGAACTGACCCGCGCGCTGCTGCAGGACGTGCCGGGCGTCTACCGGACCCAGGTCAACGACGTCCTGCTGGCCGCGCTCGGCGGGGCCCTGCGCCGCTGGACCGGCGCCGACCGCGTCCTGCTCGACCTCGAAGGCCACGGCCGCGAGGAACTGTTCGACGACGTCGACCTGTCCCGCACGGTCGGCTGGTTCACCTCCCTGTTCCCGGTCGCGCTCGACGTGCCCGGCGGCGACTGGGGCGAAGCCCTGAAGCGGACCAAGGAACAGCTGCGCGCGATCCCGGCGCGCGGGCTGTCCTACGGCGTGCTGCGCTACCTGACCGGCACCGCCCCCGCGGTGACGCCCCGGCTGAGCTTCAACTACCTCGGCCGCTTCGAAGTGACCGGTGATCTGTACCGCGGGCTCGAGCGCGACCTCGAACTCTCGCAGAGCCCCGGCGCGATCCGTGCGCACGCCATCGACGTGGTCGCCCGCGTCACGGACGGCTGCCTGGAAATCACCTGGTTCTACTCAGACCGCCTGCACCGCGAGGCCACCATCTCCGCGGTCGCCGACGACCTCGTGCACGGCCTGGCCGACATCGCTGCGCACTGCGCCGACCCGGCCGCGGGTGGCCGCACGCCGTCGGACTTCCCGCTGGCGCGCCTCGACCAGGCAGGCGTGGACACGGTCGTCGGGGACGGTCGCGACGTCGAGGACGTCTACCCGCTCACCCCGGCGCAGGCCGGGATGCTCTTCCACGGGCTCACCGGCGACGCCCGGTCCGCCTACCTCCAGCAGGTCACGTTCGTGCTGACCGGTGTCTCCGACCCGGCCGCCCTCGCCCGCGCGTGGCAGCGGGTCGTGGACCGGACGCCGGTGCTGCGCAGCCGGGTCGTCTGGGACGGCGTCGACGTTCCCGTGCAGGTCGTCCACGGCCACGTCACCCTGCCCGTCGAGCACCGCGACTGGACCGCCGATCCCGAGGACCTGGACGCGGTGCTGGCCGCCGACCGCGCGGCCGGGCTAGACCTGACCGCGGTGCCGCTGACGCGGCTGCTCATCGCGCGGCTGTCGGCGACCGAGGTCCGGGTCGTCTGGACGTTCCACCACCTCCTGCTGGACGGCTGGAGCCTCTTCCAGGTGCTCTCCGACGTCTCGGCGGCGCACGCCGGCCGGCCGCTGCCCACCCGGCGCCCGTTCCGCGACCACGTTCGCTGGCTGTCCGAACAGGACTCCTCCGCCGCGGAAACGTATTGGCGCGAATTGCTTTCCGGCCGACCGGAGCCGGTCCGGCTGCGTACCGACCGCACTCCCGAGCGGCACACCGTCGAGTCGACGGCATCGCTGCGCGTCGACGTGCCGGCCGGGCCTCTGCGGGCCGCCGCGCAACACCACGGCCTGACCCTGAACACCCTCGTCCAGGGCGCCTGGGCCGTCCTGCTGGCCCGCCACGGCGGACGGCCCGAGGTCTGCTTCGGCACCACGGTCGCCGGGCGGCCCGCCGAACTGGCCGGCGTCGACGAGATCACCGGCCTGTTCATCACGACGCTGCCGCTGGTCACCGACGTCGACGACCGGGCCACCGCCCGCGACTGGCTGCGGGACCTGCAAGCCGCGCAGGCCGACGCGCGGCGGTTCGAGTACGCGCCGCCGGTGACCTCGTTCGACACGCTGCTCGTCTTCGAGAACTACCCGGTCACCGACGGGCTCGGGCTGCGCGACCTGCGCGGTGTCGAGACCACCAACTACCCGCTCAGCGTGGTCGCCTACCCCGGCGAAGACCGGCTGGACCTGGCCTTCGGCTACGACCCGGAGCTGTTCGACGCCGAGACGGTCGCCGGGTTCGCCGGGCACCTGAGCACGCTGCTCACCGAGCTGGCGGCCGGACTGGACAAGCCCGTCGCCGACCTGCGGATGCTCACCGGCACCGAGCGGCACGACGTCCTGGTCCGCTGGAACGACACCGCGCACGACCTCCCCGCCGCGACCGTGCCGGAGCTGTTCGCCGAGCAGGTCCGGCGCACCCCGGACGCGGTCGCCGTCACGGGCGAGGAGACCCTGACCTACGCCGAGCTGGACGCGCGCGCGAACCGGCTGGCCCATCGGCTGATCGGGCTCGGCACCCGCCCGGACGACCTGGTCGCGCTGCTGCTGCGCCGGTCGGCGGACGTCGTCGTCGCCGAGCTCGCGGTGCTCAAGGCCGGTGGCGCCTACCTGCCGCTGGACGCCCGAGCCCCGCGGGAACGCCTGCACGCGCTGCTCGACGGGGTGCGGGTGCTCGTCACCGATGGGGACCAGAGCGTCCATAATGGACCAACCGTGCGCGTCGACGACGGTGGCGACCAGCCGGAGACCGCGCCGGACGTGGTGCTGCGCCCGGAAAACCTGGCCTACGTCATGTACACCTCGGGCTCGACCGGCACGCCGAAGGGCGTGGCGGTGACCCACCGGGACGTCGTGGGCCTGGCCCTGGACCGGTGCTTTTCCGGTTCTGCGCACCGGTCGGTGCTGCTGCACTCCCCGCAGGCGTTCGACGCCTCGACGTACGAGGTCTGGGTGCCCCTGCTGAGCGGCGGCCGGGTGGTCGTCGCGCCGCCCGGCGACCTGGACGCCGACGTGCTGCGCCGGCTGGTCGGCGCGCACGACGTGACCGCGCTGTGGCTGACCGCCGGGCTGTTCCGGCTGCTGGCACAGGAAGATCCCGCGTGCCTGAGCGGTGTCGAAGAGGTGTGGACCGGCGGCGACGTCGTGCCCGGCGAAGCGATCCGCCAGGTGCAGCGCGCGAACCCGGGCCTGACCGTGGTCGACGGCTACGGCCCGACCGAGACCACGACGTTCGCCAGTCACTTCGTGCTGCCGCCGGGCGAGCCGGTGCCGGACGTGGTGCCGATCGGGCGGCCGCAGGACAACATGGCGGCCTACGTCCTCGACGCCGGGCTGCGGCCGGTCCCGCCGGGCGCCGTCGGCGAGCTGTACCTCGCCGGTACCGGGCTCGCCCGCGGCTACCTGGGACAGCCGGGCCTGACCGCGGAACGGTTCCTGGCCAACCCGTTCGGCGCGCCGGGCACCCGGATGTACCGCACCGGCGACCTCGTCCGCTGGACCCGCGCCGGGGTGCTCGAATTCGCCGGCCGAGCCGACGACCAGGTGAAGATCCGCGGCTTCCGGATCGAGCTGGGGGAGATCGAGACCGCGCTCACCGTGCACCCGGACGTCACCGAGGCCGTCGTCATCGCCGCCGAGAACGGCGGGACCAAGCGGCTCGTCGCCTACGTCGTCACCACGGGGACGCCCGACCTGCGCGAGTTCTTGCTCCGGTCCCTGCCGGACTACCTCGTCCCCGCGACCTACGTCCCGTTGGATGCGTTGCCGCTCAACGACAACGGCAAGGTCGACCGGCGGGCGCTGCCCGCGCCGGACCGCGCTCCGGAACGCGCGTACCGCGAGCCGGGTACCGACGCCGAGCGGCTGCTGGCCGGCATCTGGGCCGAAGTGCTGCGGGTGGACCGTGTCGGCGCCGACGACAACTTCTTCGAGCTCGGCGGCGACTCCATCCTGAGCATCCAGGTCGTCTCCCGGGCCCGCCGGGCCGGGCTGGACCTCATGCCGGGCCAGGTGTTCGACCACCCGACCGTCGCCGCGCTCGCCCTCGCCGCCCGCTCCGTCGTAGCCGCGGCCGTCGACGAGGGACCGGTGACCGGCGACGCGCCGTTGACGCCCGTCCAGCACTGGTACCTCGACCCGGAGCCGGTGCACCCGGACGAGTTCGTCCAGTCCGTCTCGATCGAACTGTCCACTTCGGACTCCGTGGCGCTGAACCGCGCCTTGCGGGAACTGCAGCTCCACCACGACGCGCTGCGGCTGCGGTTCACCGACGGCCGCCAGCACCACGCACCAGACGCCGCCGACGTGCTCGGCGCCACCATCGACCTCGAGCGGGGACCGCTGCTGCGGGCCGACCTCGACGGCACCACGCTGACGCTCTCCGCGCACCACCTGGTGGTCGACGGCGTCTCGTGGCGGATCCTCCTGGAGGACCTGGAGACCCTCCTCGCCGGCGGCGAGCTCCCCGCCCGCACGACGTCCTTCCGCGACTGGGCCCGCACGCTGGCCGAGCACACCGCCGCGGGTGGCTTCGACGACGAACTGGCCCACTGGGCCGCCACGGACGCCGACCCGGCGCTCCCGGTCGACACGACGGGCGCCAACACCTACGGCTCGGCCCGGTCGGTGACCGTCCGACTGCCCGCCGAGGCGACCTACGCGGTGCTGCACGACGTCCCGGGCGCCTACCGGACGCAGGTCAACGACGTCCTGCTGACCGCGCTCGGCCGGGTCCTCGCGGACTGGACGGGCCGCGACCGCGTCCTGGTCGACCTCGAAGGGCACGGGCGCGAAGACCTGTTCCCCGGAATCGACCTCTCCCGCACCGTCGGCTGGTTCACCTCGATCTTCCCGGTCGCGCTCGACGTGCCCGGCGGCGACTGGGGCGACGCGCTGAAGCAGACCAAGGAACAGCTGCGCGCGGTGCCTCGCCGGGGCGTCGGCTACGGCGCCCTCCGCTACCTCGCCGGCACCGCCCCGCACGTGGAACCCGGGATCAGCTTCAACTACCTGGGCCGGTTCGACCACGGCGGCGGCCTCGACGGCGCGGCCCACCCCGGGCAGACGCGCGGGCACCTGCTCGACCTCGTCGGCGCGGTCGTCGGCGACCGGCTCGAACTGACCTGGCACTACTCGGACCAGGTGCACACCGAAGACACCGTCCGCCGGCTCGCCGACGCGCTGCTGACCGCCCTCACCGGGATCGTCGAGCACTGCGCCCGCCCGGACGCCGGCGGCCGGACGCCGTCGGACTTCCCGCTGGCCCGGCTCGACCAGGCCGCCGTGGACCGGCTCGCCGGGACCGGCACCGGAGTGGAGGACATCTACCCGCTCACGCCGATGCAGTCGGGCATGGTTTTCCACAGCCTCGTCGACGGCGCGGCCGGCACCTACCTCAACCAGGTGCGGCTGCGGCTGACCGGCGTCACCGACCCCGAGCGCCTGGCCTTGGCCTGGCAGGACGTCGTCGCGGCCACACCGGTGCTGCGCAGCCGCGTCGTCTGGGACGGTCTCGACGAACCCGTTCAGGTCGTCGAGCGGTCCGCGCCGGTGCCGGTCACACACCTGGACTGGACCGGGCACGACGACCGCGAGCGGTTCCTCGAAGCGGACCGGGAGCGGGGCTTCGACCTCGCCGCGGCGCCGCTGATGCGGCTGGCGTTCGCGCGGCTGCCCGGCGGGGACGTCCTGATGATCTGGACGTTCCACCACGTGCTGCTCGACGGCTGGAGCGCCGCCCAGGTGTTCGGTGAGGTCTGCGCCCGGTACGCCGGTGCCGCCGCGCCCGGGCCCCGGCCGCCGTTCCGCGAATACCTGCGCTGGCTGGGCGCACAGGACACCGAGGCCGCCGAACGGCACTGGCACGACGAGCTGGCCGGGGTGCGCACGCCGACCCCGCTGCCGTACGACCGCCGGCCGCGGGAGGTGCACCGCACCCGCTCCACCGCGTCCCACCACGTGTCGGCGCCGGCCGAAGGACTGCGGGAGCTGGCCCGGCGCGCCGGGCTGACCCTCAACACCATCGTGCAGGGCGCGTGGGGCCTCGTGCTGTCCCGGCACAGCGGCGAGACCGACGTCGTGTTCGGCACCACCGTCTCCGGCCGCCCGGCCGACCTGCCGGGTGTCGAAGCGATGGTCGGGTTGTTCATCAACACGCTGCCCAGCCGTGTCACTGTCCCGGATGGACAGATTGTGGCCGGCTGGCTGCGAGAGCTGCAGGCGGCCCAGGCCCGGGCGCGGCGGTACGACTTCGTGTCCCTGGCCCGGATGGGCGCCGGGCTGTTCGACAGCATCCTCGTGTTCGAGAACTACCCGTTCGACGCCGACGCGATCGCCGCGCACGGGATCGGCCTGCACGAGGAAGGCGAGCTCCAGCCGACGAACTACCCGCTGAGCGTGGTCGTCACGCCGGGGGAGCGGCTGGCCGTGTCGTTCGACCACGACCCCGAGCTGTTCGACGCGGCCACGATCGAACGGCTGGCCGGGCACCTGCTCCTCGTCCTGGACCGCATCGCCGCCGCGCCCGACCGGCCGGTCGGCGAGCTGGACCTGCTGACCGACCGCGACCGCGAAAGCGTGCTGCGGACGTTCAACACCACGGCCCACCCGGTCGCCCCGGCCACGGTGGTGAGCCGGTTCGCCGACCAGGTGCGGCGGACGCCGGACGCCCGCGCGCTCGGGCAGCTGTCCTACGCCGAGCTGGAGGCGCGGGCCAACCGGCTCGCGCACCACCTGATCGCGCTCGGCGTCGGCGTCGAAGACCGGGTCGGACTGCTGCTGGAACGCTCGGCCGACCTGGTCGTCGCCGAGCTGGCCGTGCTCAAGGCCGGAGCGGCGTACGTGCCGGTCGACCTGCGCGCCCCCGCCGCCCGGATGCGGCTGGTGCTGGCCGAAGCGGACGTCTCCGTGGTCGTCACCGATGGGTCCCGTGAGGACGTCCACAGTGGACCTATGCTGCGGGTCGGCGAGACCCTCGACGGTCCGGCCCACGCCCCTGATGTCCTGGTGCGACCGGAAAACCTGGCGTACGTGATGTACACGTCCGGTTCGACGGGCACGCCGAAGGGTGTCGCGGTGACCCACCACGACGTCGTCGGCTTGGCGTCGGACCGCTCCTTCGCGGGCGAGGCGCACCGGAGCGTGCTGTTGCATTCGCCGCAGGCGTTCGACGCCTCGACGTACGAGGTGTGGGTGCCGCTGCTGAACGGCGGCCGGGTCGTCGTCGCGCCGCCCGGAGACGTCGACGCCGACGTCCTGCGCGGGCTCGTCGCCGAGCAGCACGTGAGCGCGCTGTGGCTGACCGCGGGCCTGTTCCGCCTGCTGGCCCAGGAGGATCCCGCGTGCCTGCGCGGAGTCCGGGAGGTGTGGACCGGCGGTGACGTCGTCCCCGCGTCCGCCGTCCGTCAGGTGCGCGACGCGTGCCCCGGCCTGACCGTCGTCGACGGCTACGGCCCCACCGAGACCACGACCTTCGCCAGCCGCTGCGTCCTGCCGCCGGAGCGGCCGGTGCCCGACGTGGTGCCGATCGGTGGTCCGCTCGACAACATGGCCGCCTACGTCCTCGACGCCGGGCTGCGGCCGGTCCCGCCGGGCGTGGCGGGGGAGCTGTTCGTCGCCGGCACCGGCGTCGCGCGTGGCTACCTCGGCCGGCCCGGGCTCACCGCGGAACGGTTCGTCGCCAACCCGTTCGGCGCGCCCGGCGAGCGGATGTACCGCACCGGCGACGTCGTCCGCTGGTCGGCGAGCGGGGTCCTGGAGTTCGTCGGCCGGGCCGACGACCAGGTCAAGATCCGCGGGTTCCGCATCGAGCCGGCCGAGATCGAGAACACCTTGGCTGCCCACGCGAGCGTCGCCGAGGCCGTCGTCGTCGCCCGTGACAAGCGGCTCGTCGCCTACGTCGTCACGACCGCCGCCGTGCCCGAGCTGCGCGCGTGGCTGCACCGGGACCTACCCGACTACATGGTGCCCTCGGCGTTCGTCACGCTCGACGCGCTTCCGTTGAGCCGCAACGGGAAAGTCGATCGGCGGGCGCTGCCGGAACCGGCCGTGGAGCCGGCGGCCGGGTACCTGCCGCCTCGTACGGACACCGAACGAGTGCTGGCCGACGTGTGGGCCGACGTCCTCGGCGTACCCGCGGTGGGCATCGAGGACAACTTCTTCGAGCTGGGCGGCGACTCGATCCTGAGCATCCAGGTCGTCTCCCGGGCCCGGCGCCACGGCCTCGCGCTCACCCCGCGGGACCTGTTCGCCCACCAGACCGTCGCGGCGCTGGCCGTCACCGCCGGGACGGCCGTGGTGACCGTGGCCGAGCAGGGCCCGGTCAGCGGGCCTGCCGCCCTGACCCCGATCCAGCACTGGTTCTTCACCGGGGACTTCGGCGCCGCCGCGGACTTCACCCAGTCCGTCCGGATCGAACGGGCCGAACCCTTCGACGTCGACCGCCTGCGCACCGCGCTGGCCGCGCTGGTCGAGCACCACGACGCGTTGCGGATGCGGTTCACCGGAGACGGCCAGGTCAACGCCCCGGCCGAACCGGCCGAGATCCTCGGTGCCGTCATCGACGTCGCCGCCGGACCGCTGCTCACCGCCGAACTGCTCGAACCGGCCGTCCTGCGGCTCACCGTCGACCACCTCGTCGTCGACGGTGTCTCGTGGCGGATCCTCCTCGAGGACCTCGATACGGCGTACGACGGGCGGCCGTTGCCGCCGAAGACGACCTCGTTCCGCGACTGGGCCAACCGGCTGGCCGCCCACGCCGAAGCGGGCGGCTTCGACGACGAGCTGCCGTACTGGCGCACCACGGCCGGCGCGCCGCTGCCGGTCGACGGTGAAGCGACCGGGACCACCGGCACGGTCACGGCACGCCTGGACGCCGAGCTGACCCGAGCCCTGCTGCAGGACGTCCCGGGCGCCTACCGAACGCAGGTCAACGACGTGCTGCTGGCCGCGCTCGGCCGGGTCCTGGCCCGCTGGACCGGCCGGGACCGCGTGGTGGTCGACCTGGAGGGCCACGGCCGCGAGGACCTGTTCGGCGACGTCGACCTGTCCCGCACCGTCGGCTGGTTCACCTCGCTGTACCCGGTCGCGCTGCGGATCGACGACGACTGGGCGGCTCTGCTCAAGTCGGTGAAGGAGCAGCTGCGCGCGGTACCCCGACGGGGCGTGGGCTACGGCGCGCTGCGGTACCTGACCGGGACCGCGCCCGCGGTCGACGCCGAGATCGGCTTCAACTACCTGGGCCGCTTCGAAGGCGCGGCGGGCAGCCTCGACTCCGCGGTCGGGGCCGGGGCGGGCCGCGACCACCTGCTCGACGTCGTGGGCCGCGTGGACGCCGACTCCCTCGAACTGACCTGGTACTTCTCCCACGGCGTGCACACCGCCGAGACCGTGGAACGGCTGGCCGCCGAGCTGGTGGCCGTGCTCGGCGAGGTCGTCGCGCACTGCGCCGGCGCCGGCGGCCGGACGCCGTCGGACTTCCCCCTGGCCGGGCTGGACCAGCGGCAGGTCGACCGGATCGCCGGGGACGGCCGCGCCGTCGCCGACATCCACCCGCTCACGCCGATGCAGGCGGGCATGGTCTTCCACGGGCTTTCCCAGCAGTCACAAGGTGTCTATTTCGAGCAGGTCACCGCCGTGCTCGACGGCGTCACCGACCCGCACGCGCTCGCCGGGGCCTGGCAGCACGTCGTCGACCGGACACCGGTCCTGCGCGGCCGCGTCGTGTGGGAGGACGTGCCCGAGCCGCTGCTCGTGGTCCAGCGGGACGTGCGCCTGCCGGTCACCCACCTCGACTGGCGGAGCACCACCGACACCTTGCGCGACCTGCTCGCCCGGGACCGCGCACTGCCGTTCGACCTGGCCGCGGCGCCGTTGCTGCGGGTCACCCTGGCCCGGCTGCCCGGGGATGCCGTCCAGCTCCTCTGGACGTTCCACCACGTGCTGCTGGACGGCTGGAGCGTCTTCCAGGTCCTGTCCGACGTCTGCACCGCGTACGCCGCCCTGCGCGACGGCGTCGCGCCGGTCCTGCCGAACCGGCGGCCGTTCGCCGACTACGTGACCTGGCTGGGCGCACAGGACCGAGCCGGCGCGGAGGAGTACTGGCGCCGCGAACTCGGCGACGTCACCGAGCCGACGCCGTTGCCCTACGACCGGCCGCCGGCCGCCGCCCACGAGGCGAGCTCGTCGGTGTGGGTCGGCCGGGACCTCGACGAGGAGCGGACCGCCCGGCTCGCCGCGTTCGCCCGGCGCGAGCGCCTGACGGTCAACGCGATCGTGCAGGGGGCGTGGGCGCTGCTGCTGTCCCGCCACAGCGGGGAGGACGACGTCTGCTTCGGCGCGACCGTGTCCGGCCGCCCCGCCGGGCTCGCCGGGGTCGACGACATCACCGGCATCTTCATCAACACCCTGCCGGTGCGGGTCACGGTGGACCCCGCGGCCCCGGCCGCCGGCTGGCTGCGCGACCTGCAAGCCACGCAGGCGGAATCGCGCCGGTTCGAGCACGTCCCGCTGACCGCCGTTCAGGGCTGGAGCGGCGTCGAAGGCGGCCAGAACCTGTTCGACAGCATCGTGGTGTTCGAGAACTACCCGATCACCGCCGACAATGTCGCCGAGGGGCACGGCGTGCGCCTGCGGGACCTCGACGCGCGGGAGACGACCAGCTATCCGCTGAGCGTCGTGGCGTCGCCGGGACCGCGCCTGTCCCTCGGGCTCGGTTACGACCCGGCGCTGTTCGATCCGGCGACGATCGAGCGGCTGGCCGGGCAGCTCGAGCACGTGCTCGCCGAGCTGGCCGACCAGCCGGACCGTCCACTGGGGACACTCGACGTCCTGACCGCGGCCGAACGCGACGAGATCCAGGTGGCGTTCAACGACACCGCCCACGACGTCGAGCCGGTCACCCTGACCCAGCTCATCGAAGCGCAGGCGGTCCGCACCCCGGACGCTGTCGCGGTGCTCGCCGACGACGAGAGCCTGACCTTCGCCGAGCTGGACGCGCGCGCCAACCGGCTGGCCCGGACGCTGGCCGCGCGCGGCGCCGGGCCGGAGCGGATCGTCGCGCTCGTCCTGCCGCGCTCGGTGGAGATCGTCGTCGCGCAGCTGGCCGTGCTCAAGACCGGCGCCGCCTACCTGCCGATCGACCCGGACTACCCGGCCGACCGGATCGCGTTCATGATCGAAGACGCGGCCCCGGTCGTCGTGCTGACCCCCGCCGAACTGGCTGCCTTCGACGACGACGAGGATTCCGGGCCGTTCACCCGGGCCGTGCCGCTCACAGCGCCCGCGTACGTGATCTACACGTCCGGCTCGACCGGCACCCCGAAGGGTGTCGTGGTCACCCACGCCGGGCTGGCGAGCTTCTCCGGCGCCGAGATCGACCACTTCGACGTCCGGCCCGGCGACCGGGTGCTCCAGTTCTCCTCGCCCAGCTTCGACGCCTCGGTGCTCGAGCTGTGCATGGCCCTGCCCGCGGGGGCCGCGCTGGTCGTGCCGCCGCCGGGTCCGCTGCTCGGCGAGCAGCTGGCCACCGTGCTGCGCGACCGGGGTGTCACCCACGCGCTGATCCCGCCGGTGGCGATGGCGAGCGTCCCGGACGTGGCGCTGCCGGAGTTCCGGACGCTGGTGGTCGGCGGCGACGCCTGCACCGCCGACCTGGTCACCCGCTGGGCGCCGGGCCGCCGGATGATCAACGCCTACGGTCCCACCGAGATCACCGTGGTCGCCACCTGGAGCGACCCGCTGGAACCCGGCGGCACGCCGCCGATCGGCCGGCCGATCCGCAACGCCCGCGGCCACGTCCTCGACGCCGCCCTGCGCCCGGTGCCGATCGGCGCGCCGGGGGAGCTGTACGTGTCCGGGTCCGGTGTGGCCCGCGGTTACCTGAACCGGCCGGGCCTGACCGCGTCGCGATTCCTGGCCGACCCGTTCGGCGCGCCCGGCTCCCGGATGTACCGCACCGGTGACCTGGTGCGGTGGCGGGCCGGCGGGACGCTCGAGTTCCTCGGCCGCACCGACGACCAGGTCAAGATCCGCGGCTTCCGGATCGAGCCCGGGGAGATCGCGGCGGCCCTGCGGACCCACCCGGACGTCCGCGACGCCGCCGTCGTCGCGCTCGACCAGCGGCTGGTCGCCTACGTCGTCGCCGGTTCGGTGGCCGGGCTGCGGGAGCACCTCGCCGCGACCCTGCCGGCGCACCTGGTGCCCGCCGCCTTCGTCGCGCTCGACGCGCTTCCGTTGACCGCCAACGGAAAGCTGGACCGGCGGGCGCTGCCCGCGCCCGCCGCGCCGGAAGCCGGCGCGGACTACGCGGCCCCGGAAACCGAAACCGAAGAGGTCCTCGCCGCGATCTGGGCCGAGGCGCTCGGTCTCGACCGCGTCGGTGTCGAGGACAACTTCTTCGCCCTCGGCGGGGATTCCGTGCGCAGCCTGCGGATCACGTCGATGACCAAGTCCGCCTTCGACGTCCAGCTCACGCCCAAGGACGTGCTCGCCGCCGGCACGGTGCTGGCGCTGGCCGAGCTGGTCGAAGAACGGGTCCTGCGCGACCTCGAACGGCTCGCCGCCGGCCAAGACCTCTGACAAACCCCGAGAAAGGAAACCGCCATGCAGGAAGACATCGAGTTCCAGGTGCTGGTCAACGACGAGGGCCAGTACTCGCTCTGGCCGCTGACCACCGAGGTGCCCGCCGGCTGGCGCGCCGACGGGTTCCGCGGCGGCCGCCAGGAGTGCATGGACCACGTCGACGAGGTGTGGACCGACATGCGGCCGCTCAGCCTGCAGCGGCAGATGGCCGCCGACGCCTGACCCGGCCCACGACTCGCACCAGACGATCCGACGCGGAAGGTTCCCTGCTCGTGCCCTCTTCTCCGACGTTCTTCCAGACCGTCCACCTCGCGCCCCCGAACAGTCCGGCCGTCCCCGACGACGAGCGGCTGCGGCGCCTGCTCGCGGGCCTGGCTCGCAAACACCAGGTGCCGGCGGCCCAGCTGGCGATCCGCGACGGCGGCCGGACGTCCTCCGTCGCGATCGGTGACGTCACCGCCGCGTCGAAGTTCCCGGTCGGCTCCATCACGAAGCCGTTCACCGCGGCGCTCGCGATGCTGCTGATCGCCGACGGCGACCTGGAACCCGGTGACGCCCTCGGGGAGCACCTCGCCGACCTCGGCCCCCAGGTCGGCAGACCCACGATCGCGCAGGTCCTGAGCCACACCGGCGGCCTGCCGGCCGCCCTCGGGGCCGGCGAGAGCACCGGGTCGGCCCGCCGGTACCTGCGGGCGTGCCGCGACGCCGGCCTCTTCCAGCCGCCCGGGCTGGGCTTCTCCTACTCCAACGTCGGGTACGTCCTCACCGGCTACGTGGTCGAGGCCATCACCGGCATGAGCTGGTGGGAGGCCATGGACACCCTGCTGCTCGAAGCGCTCGGCATCGTCCCTGCGTTCGTCGTCGAGCCGGGCGCGCGGCGCCGCGCCGACGCCCACGTCAGCGGGCACGCGGTGCACGCGGGCACCGGTCGCGCCCGGCCGGTCGCGCAGACCCTGAGCGGCGTCGAGGCCGCGGCGGGCGCGCTCGCGCTGAGCGCGGAAGACCTCGTCGCGTTCGGCCGCATGTACGGCGGCGGCGAGAGCCCGCTGCCGGACGACCTGCTCGAGCTGATGCGGCGGCCGGTACCGGGTGCCGAATCCTTCGGCCTGGCCGACGGCTGGGGTCTCGGTCTGGCGGTCTACCGGGGCGCCGACGCGGACTGGACCGGGCACGACGGCACCGCCGACGGCACCTCCTGTCACCTGCGGGCGGACCCTGAGCACGACCGCGTCGTCGCGCTCACCACCAACTCCGGCTCGGGCTCGGCGCTGTGGGGGGACCTGGTCGCCGAACTGCGCACCGCGGGGCTGCCGGTCGGCGACTACGAGCTGCCCGGCGACGGGGCGCGGGCCACGCACCCGCCGGCCGGCCTGTCCGGCCGCTACACCAACGGCGATCTCGAATACCACGTCGACGTGCACGCCGACGGTGGCGCGGTCCTGGTCGTCGACGGCGAGGTCTACCCGGAGCTGGCGGTGCTCGACAACGGGGCGTTCTCGGTGCGCGAGCCCGGCACCGGCCGCCGGATCGTCGGCGGCCGCTTCCTGACCGACCCGGCCACCGGGACCGTCAGCGCGATGCAGTCCGGCGGCCGGATCGCCCGCCGCCGCAAGGCTTCCTGACCCGTCCCGCCCCCCCCGAACCGCCCGAACCGTGCCGTAGAGGAAAGCGAACATGACCACCTCGAGGAAGAGCCGCATCGACGCGCTGCCCGCCGAACTGCGCGAGACGCTCAAGCGCCGCCTGGCCGGGCGGGCCGAGCGCACCGACGTCATCGGCCGGGCCTCGCGTGACGAGGACGTGCCGCTTTCCTTCGCCCAGCAGCGCCTGTGGTTCCTCGACGAGTTCCAGCCGGGGGACGCCGAGTACAACAGCGCGGTCGGGCTGCGGCTCACCGGGCCGCTCGACCCGGCCGCGCTCACCGGCGCGCTCGGGGACCTGGTGGCCCGGCACGAATCGCTGCGCACCACCATCAACGACGCCGCCGGCACGCCCGTCCAGGTCGTCGACCCGGCCCCGGACGTGCCGGTGCGGACGGTCGACCTGACGGCCGATCCCGCGCTGCGGCCCACCGATCTCGACGAGGTGCTGGGCGCCGAGTACGCCCGGCCCTTCGACCTGCGCCGCGGCCCGCTGGTCCGGCTCCTGCTGGTGCGCGTCGCAGAAGACCACCACGTCCTGCTGATCACCGCCCACCACGTCGTCACCGACGGCGAGTCGATGGGCATCCTGGTCGCCGAGCTCGGCGCGCTCTACGCGGCCGCCGTGCGCGGTGAACCGGCGGCCCTGCCCGAGCCCGCGGTCCAGTACGCCGACTTCGCCGTGTGGCAGCGCAACCGGCTGGCCGGACCGGCCCTGGACCGGCACCTCGCCTACTGGACCACGCAGCTGGCCGGCGTCGAACCCCTCGACCTGCCGGCCGACCGGCCGCGGCCCGCCATCCGCACGACCGCGGGCGCGTTGCACTCCTTCAGCGTCCCGGCCGACGTCGCCGCCGCGCTCGGCGAACTCGCCCGGGCCCACGACACGACGCTCTACACCGTGCTGGTCGCGGCGTGCCAGGTGCTGTTCGCCCGGTACACCGGCCGCGACGACATCGCGCTCGGCACCGTCGTCTCCGGCCGCGGGCGGCCGGAGCTCGAGCGGACGGTCGGCTTCTTCGTCGACACCGTCGTCGTCCGCTCCACAGTGGACAGAGCAACGCCGTTCGAGGTGTTCCTCGACGCCGTCCGCACGACGGTGCTGGAGTCCTTCGAGCACGCCGAAGCACCGTTCGAGAAGCTCGTCGAGGCGTTGAAGATCGAGCGCGACCCCAGCCGCAACCCGCTGTTCGACGCCATGGTGCTGCTGCACGGGAACCCCGGCGGGCAGCCGGACTTCGGCGGCCTGACCGTCGAACCGGTCGAGGTGGCCCGGCGCGCGGCCAACTTCGACCTCACCGTCGAGTTCCAGCCGACCGACGGCGGCCTGGACGGGGCGCTGGAGTACAACACCGACCTGTTCGACGAGCGGACCGTCGTCGCGCTGGCCGAGCACCTCACCGTGCTGCTGACCGGCATCGCCGCCGACGCCGCCCGCCCGGTCGGTGAACTGCCGCTGCTCACCGACACCGAACGGGGGCGGCTCGCCGAGTGGAACGACACCGCACTGGACGTTCCCGAGGCCACCCTCGCCGAACTGTTCGAGTCCCAGGTCCACCGCGTCCCGGACGAAACCGCGCTGGTCGCCGGGGCGGTCACGCTGAGCTTCGCGGAGCTGAACACCCGCGCCAACCGGCTCGCACGGCACCTCGTGACGCTGGGCGCCGGTCCGGAACGGGTCGTCGCGCTTGCGTTGCCGCGCACGGCCGACGCGATCGTCGCGCTGCTCGCCGTGCTCAAGGCAGGGGCGGTCTACCTGCCGATCGACCCGGCCCTGCCCGCCGACCGGATCGAGCTGCTGGTGCGTGACGCGGGCGCCACGCTGGTCGTCACCCACGAGACCACCGGCGGCCCCGGTGGACTCGTCCTCGGCACCGAGGAGACCGCCGCCGCGCTGGGGGAGTACCCGGGCACCGATCTCACCGACGCCGATCGCGCCGCGCGGCTGCGCGCGGCCAACACCGCCTACGTCATCTACACCTCCGGCTCCACCGGCCGGCCCAAGGGCGTGGCGGTTCCGCACCGCAACCTCACCAACCTGCTGGTCAACCACCGCAGCGACTTCGCCGCCCCAGGACGGCGGCTGCGCGTCGCGCTGACCGCCACGCTGTCGTTCGACACCTCGCTCGAGGGTCCGGTGCTGATGGCCGACGGTCACGAGCTGCACCTCATCGGCGACGACGTCCGGCTGGACGCGCACGCCCTCGTCGACCACATCGCCGAGCACCGGATCGACTTCCTCGACCTGACCCCGACCTACCTGCGCCGGCTCGTGCCCGCCGGGCTGCTGACCGACCCGCGGCACCGCCCGAAGATCCTGATGCTCGGCGGCGAGGCCCTCGACGAGTCGCTGTGGCACGCCCTGTCCGACGCCGAAGTCACGGTGGCGCACAACTTCTACGGCCCGACCGAGTACACAGTGGACGCGGTGTCGGGCCGGGTCGGCGCGAGCGCCCGGCCGGTGCTCGGCCGCCCGCTGGCCAACACCCGGGCCCACGTCCTCGACGAAGACCTCCGGCCGGTACCCGTCGGCGTCGCGGGCGAGCTCTGCCTGGCCGGTGCGCAGCTCGCGCGTGGCTACCTCGGGCGACCGGGCCGGACTGCCGGCAGCTTCGTCGCGAACCCGTTCGGCGCGCCCGGCGAGCGGATGTACCGCACCGGCGACCGCGTCCGCTGGACGGCGGACGGGCAGCTGGAGTACCTGGGCCGGCTCGACGACCAGGTGAAAATCCGCGGCTTCCGCGTCGAACCCGGCGAGGTCGAGGCCGCGTTGCTGCGCCTGCCCGACGTCTCCGCGGCCGTGGTCGTCGCCCACCGCGGCGACGACGGGCACGCCCGGCTGGTGGCCTACGTCGTCGCGGCCGGCCCGGCCGCACCGGCCGCCGCCGACCTGCGCGAGGCCCTGCGGGCCACCCTGCCCGACTACCTGGTGCCCTCGGCCTACGTCCCGATCAACGCCGTTCCCGTGACGCCGCAAGGAAAAGTCGACCGGCGTGCCCTTCCGGCGCCGGGCGTCCCCGAGGACGGCGACCAGGCCTACGTCGCGGCGCGGACGCCGGTCGAGCACCAGCTGGTGGCCATCTGGGCCGAGGTGCTCGGCAACGACCGCATCGGGGTCGAGGACAACTTCTTCGGCCTCGGCGGAGACTCGATCCTGAGCATCCAGGTCGTCGCCCAGGCCCGTCAGGCCGGGCTGCGGCTGACCTCGCGCGACATCTTCCTGCACCAGACCATCGCCGGGCTCGCGACCGTGGTGCAGTCCGCGACCGCGCTCGCCCCGGACGTGACGGCGCCGATCACCGGACCCGCGCCGCTGACCCCGATCCAGCACTGGTTCTTCGGCACCCACGGCCCGCTGGACCACTTCACGATGTCGCAGCTGCTCGAACTGCCCGCCGACGTCGACCACGACGCCCTGCGGACCGCGGTCGACGCCGTGGTCGCCCACCACGACGCCCTGCACACGCGGTTCTTCTTCTCCGGTGGTGACTGGCAGCAGGAGGTCGTGCCCGCGCCGAGCGGGGTGCTGTGGAGCCGTGACCTGTCCTCGCTCGGCGAAGCCGGGCAACGAGCCGGGATCGAAGCCGCGGCGGGCCAGGTGCGCGCCGGGCTCGACCTGGCGGCCGGCGTGGTCACCGGCGCGGTGCTGCTGGCGCGCGGCACCCAGCCGCCGCTGCTGTTCCTGGCCGTGCACCACCTCGTGGTGGACGGCGTGTCGCTGCGAGTGCTGCTCGCCGACCTCGACACCGCCTACCACCAGGCCCTGGCCGGCGCTCCGGTCCGGCTGCCGACCGCGGGCACGACGTTCACCCGGTGGGCGCACCTGCTGCGCGAGCACGTCCGCTCCGGCGCCTTCGACAGCGACGTCGAGCACTGGACCCGGGTGGCCGGCCGGGTCCCGACGGCGCTGCCGGTCGACCACGACGGCGCCGGCACCACCGGCTCCACACGCACGCTCACCGTGACACTCGGCGCGGACGACACCGACGCGCTGCTGCACCGGGTTCCCACGGCCTACCGGACGCAGGTCAACGACGTGCTGCTGAGCGCGCTCGGCCGGGCGCTGGCCGACCGGACCGGGCAGGACGGCGTGCTGATCGCGCTGGAAGGCCACGGCCGGGAGGACGTTCTCGACGGTGTCGACCTCTCCCGGACGGTCGGGTGGTTCACCACGCAGTTCCCGGTGGCGCTCGACCTGCCGCCGGCGGGGGACTGGGGCGCCACCCTGAAGGCGGTCAAGGAGCAGCTGCGGGCCGTTCCGCGCCGCGGCCTCAGCTACGAAGCCCTGCGCCACCTCGGCGACACCGATGCACCCGGCAACGTCCTGAAGTCCCTGCCGCTGCCCCAGATCTGCTTCAACTACCACGGCCGCTGGGACGGCGGAAGCGGCGGCGACGGGCTCTTCCGCGGCCGGCTCGACGGCGCGGGCGCGGACATCGCGCCGGACGAGGCCGGCACCTACCAGCTGGACGTCACCGGTCTCGTCGACGGTGGTGAGCTGTCCCTGACGTGGAGCTACTCCGAGCAGGTCAACAACCGCGAGACGGTGCACGAGCTGGCCGAGGCGATGCTGGCGTCGCTGCGTGAGATCGTCGCGCACTGCGCGGAGCCGGGCGCCGGCGGCCGCACGCCGTCCGACTTCCCGCTCGCCCGGCTCGACCAAGCAGGCGTGGACAGGATCGCCGGCGACGGCCACGATGTCGAAGACGTCTACCCGCTGACCCCGCTGCAGGCGGGCATGCTGTTCCACAGCCTGCTCGACCCCACCGCGGACGCCTACGTCGACCAGGCCCGGATGCTGCTCGACGGCGTCCGCGACCCGGAGGCGTTCGCTCGCGCCTGGCAGCAGGTGGCCGACCGGACCCCGGTCCTGCGCACCCAGCTGGTCTGGGAGGGGGTCGAGGAACCCCTGCAGGTGGTGCGCCGCCGCGCGGTCGTGCCGATCACCCGTCACGACTGGCGCGGCCTGTCCGAAGCGGAGCAGACCACCGAGCTGGACCGGCTTTCGGCCGAAGACGCCGCCGCCGGCATGGACCTCGCCACCGCCCCGCTGATGCGGTTGGGCATCGTCGCGCTGCGCCACGACCGGGTGCTGCTGATGTGGACCTCGCACCACATCGTGCTCGACGGCTGGAGCCTCGCCCAGATCTTCACCGAGGTCGTCGAGCACTACGCGGCCATCACCGGCAGCCGCGTCCCGCGGATGCCGGCGCACCGCCCGTTCCGCGACTACCTCGCGTGGCTGGCCGAGCAGGACGTCATCGCGGCCGAAGACCACTGGCGCGAGGTGCTGTCCGGGTTCGCCACCCCGACACCGCTGCCGTGGGACCGGTCGCCGGCCCAGGCCCACCGGACGCGGACCGCGCACCCGGTCCGCTGCGCACTCACGGCCGAGGACACCGCCCGGCTGCGAGACGTCGCCCGGCGCCACGGCCTGACCGTCAACACCCTCGTGCAAGGCGCGTGGGCACTGCTGCTGGCCCACCAGAGCGGCGAGCCCGACGTCGTGTTCGGCACCACCGTCTCCGGCCGGCCCGACGACCTGCCCGGTGTCGAAACCATGATCGGGATGTTCATCAACACCATCCCGACGCGCACCCACGTCGACGGCGGCGAGCCCGTACTGGCGTGGCTGCGGCGGCTGCAGGACGAGCAGAACCGGGCGCGGCGCTTCGACTTCGTCGCCCTCGGGCGGCTGCGCGCACTGAGCGACGTCCCGGCCGGGCAGAACCTTTTCGACAGCATGGTCGCGTTCGAGAACTACCCGTTCGACGAGCACGCCGCCGCGCGCGCCGGCGTCACCCTGCGGGAGGTCACCGCGCTCGACGCCACCACCTTCCCGATCACCCTGCGCGCCTACGCCGGCGAACAGCTGGGCTTCGAGCTGGCCACCGATCCGGCGCTGTTCGACCCGGCCACCGCCCGGGCTCTCGCCGCCCGGCTGGAGACCTTGCTGCTGGCGCTGGCCGAGAACCCCGACCGCACGATCGCGCGGCTGCCGTGGCTCTCGGCCGCCGACCGCGCGCAGCTGCCCGGCGCGTCGGACCCGGTTGCGCTGCCCGCGCCGACCATCACCGACCTGTTCGCCGCTCAGGTGGCCGCGACGCCGGACGCGATCGCGCTCACCAGTGCGGACATCGCCCTGTCCTACGCCGAGCTCAACCGCCGCGCGAACCGGCTGGCGCACCGGCTGATCGCGCTCGGCGCCGGGCCCGAGCGGTACGTCGCCCTGCGCCTGCCGCGCTCGCCGGAGCAGGTCGTCGCGATCCTCGCCGTGCTCAAGGCCGGTGCCGCCTACCTGCCGATCGACCCGGCCACCCCGGACGAGCGCGTCGAGCGGATGCTCGCCGACACCGGCCCGGTCGCCGTGCTGACGCCCGAGGACGTCGAGGCCTCCGGCCCGGACACCGATCCGCCTTCGCGCTGCACGCCCGAGCATCCCGCGTACGTCATCTACACCTCCGGCTCGACCGGGCACCCCAAGGGCGTGGTGATCCCGCACCGCAACGTCACCCGGCTGTTCGCCGCGACCGCCGGCCGGTTCGGCTTCGGCCGCGACGACGTGTGGACGCTGTTCCACAGCTACGCCTTCGACTTCTCCGTCTGGGAGATCTGGGGCCCGCTGCTGCACGGCGGCCGGCTCGTCGTCGTCCCGCACGCCGTCTCCCGGTCGCCGCGGGAGTTCCTGCGCCTGCTGGCCGACGAAGGCGTCACCGTGCTCAACCAGACGCCGTCGGCGTTCTACCAGCTGTGCCGCGCCGACGAGGACGACCCGGACCTCGGCGCCCGGCTCGCGCTGCGGCACGTGATCTTCGGCGGCGAGGCGCTCGACACGCGCCGCCTGGCGGGCTGGTTCCGCCGCCACGGGGAGATGCCGCGGCTGGTGAACATGTACGGCATCACCGAGACCACCGTCCACGTCACCCACCACGACCTGGTGCCGGACGCTCCCGGTCTCGTCGGTGACGTCCTGCCCGACCTGCGCGGGTACGTCCTCGACGCCGACCTGAACCCCGTCCCGGCCGGGGTGCCGGGTGAACTGCACGTCGCCGGGGCCGGTCTGGCCCGCGGTTACCTCGGCCGGCCCGGGCTGACCGCCGCCCGGTTCGTCGCCGACCCGTTCGGTGCACCAGGGTCGCGGATGTACCGCTCCGGGGACCTGGTGTCCCGTGGCGAAAACGGCGCGCTGCGCTACCGCGGCCGCGCCGACCAGCAGGTCAAGATCCGCGGCTTCCGCATCGAACCGGGCGAGATCGAGGCCACCCTGCTCGCGCAGCCGGAGGTCGGCTCGGCCGCCGTCCTCGCCCGCGAGGACGAGCCCGGCCGCAAGCGGCTGGTCGCCTACGTCGTCGCGGCCGACCCGCACGCCCCGCCCGCCGCGGCCCTGTTGCGCGAACGGCTGGCCCGGACGTTGCCCGACTACATGGTGCCCTCGGCGTTCGTCGAGATCGACACGATGCCGTTGACCCGCAACGGAAAACTTGACCACCGCGCGCTACCCGCGCCGGCCGCCGCTTCGGTGGCCGGGACGTTCGTCGAGCCGCGCACCGACGCCGAACGCACGGTCGCCGCGGTCCTGGCCGCCACCCTGGGGGTGGACCGGGTCGGGGCCGAGGACAGCTTCTTCGAGCTGGGCGGGGACTCGATCCTCAGCATCCGGCTGGCCTCCGCACTGCGTGATGCCCTCGGCGTCGACGTCTCCCCGCGCAGCGTGTTCGACACCCCGACCGTCGCGGGCCTCGCCGCGAGCCTGGCCACCACGACGGTTGCCGTCGCGGCGATCCCCCCGGTGAGCCGCGAGCGTGACCTGCCGCTGTCCTTCGCCCAGCAACGCCTCTGGTTCCTCGACCAGTTCGCCCCGGGCAGCACGGACCACGTCACGGTGTACGGCGTCCGGTTGCGGGGTGCCCTGCGCGCCGGCGCCCTCACGAGAGCGCTGAACGCGCTGATCGCCCGGCACGAGTCGCTGCGCACGACGTTCACCGCCGTGGACGGCAAGCCCCGACAGGTGATCGGCGAGCCGTGGGAACTGGCGTTGCCCGTCACCGAAGCCGGAGACTTGCGGCGACTGCTCGCCGACGACCTCGCGCGGCCGTTCGACCTGACCCGCGGTCCGTTGCTGCGGGCCCGGCTGGCCCGCGTCGCCCCGGACGAGCACGCGCTCGTCCTGTCCCTGCACCACATCGTCACCGACGGCTGGTCGATGGGCGTGCTCGTCGGTGAGCTCGCCGCCCTCTACGGCAACGAGCACACCGAGCTGCCCGCGCTGCCGGTCCAGTACGCGGACTTCGCGGCGTGGCAACGAGAACTGCCCGTCGAGGACCAGCTCGCCTTCTGGCGCCGGCAGCTCGACGGCCTGCGCCCGCTTGACCTGCCGGCCGACCGGCCCCGGCCGGTCGTCCGGACGTCGCACGGCGCCGAACACGAGTTCACCCTCGCCGCCGAACCGCTCGCCGGGCTGCGCCGGCTGGCCGCCGACCGGGACACGACCTTGTTCACGGCCCTGGCCGCGGCCTGTCAGCTGGTGCTGCGCCGGTGGTCCGGGCAGGACGACGTCGCCGTCGGCACGATCACCTCGGGCCGCGACCACCCCGGGGTGCGGGACATCGTCGGGATGTTCGTCAACACCGTCGTCCTGCGGTCGCGCTTCGACGGGCGGCAGGACTTCGGGGAGGTGCTCACCGCCGTCCGCCGGACCGTCCTGGACGCGTTCGCCCACCAGGACGTGCCGTTCGAGCGGCTCGTGGACGAGCTGAGCCCCGAGCGTGACACCAGCCGCACACCGCTGTTCGAGGTGCTGGTGACGCTGCAGAACGCCGGCAACCGGCTGCCCGCCCTCGCCGGGCTCGCCGCGAGCGACCTCGACCTGCCGATGACCACGGCCGGGTTCGACCTCAGCATCGAGTTCGAAGAACGCCCCGACGGCCTGCGCGGCCTGCTGAACTACAGCACCGACCTGTTCGACGCGGCCACCATGAGCCGGTTCGCCGAGCACCTGACAGTGCTGCTCACCGCCGTCGTAGCCGACCCCACGCGCCCCGTCGACGCGCTGCCGCTGCTACCCACGGCCGAGCACGACCTGGTCGTCGAGACCTGGAACGCCACCGACCGCCCGGCCCCGGACAGCACCGTGCCGGAGCTGTTCGAAGCGCAGGTCGCCCGCACTCCTCAGCGGACCGCGCTGGCCTGCGGCGACACCACGCTGACCTTCGCCGAGCTGAACACCCGCGCGAACCGGGTCGCTCGTGACCTCGTCTCCCGCGGCGCGGGTCCGGAGCGGTTCGTGGCCGTTTCCCTGCCTCGCTCCGCGGAGCTGGTGGTCACCGTCCTCGCCGTGCTCAAGGCCGGCGGCGTGCTGCTGTACCTGGATCCCGAGCTGCCGCCCGTGCGTCAGGAAGCGCTGCTCGCCGACACCCGGCCGGTCGTCGTGGTCACCGAACCGATCGCCGGCTCGGCGGCAGTGTCCGATGTGGACTTGACGGATGACGACCGGGCCGGGCCGCTGGTGCTCGACAACGCCGCCTACACGATCTACACCTCCGGTTCGACCGGCGTGCCGAAGGGCGTCGTCGTCAGTCATCGCGCGCTGGCCAACCTGGCCGTCGACCACGCCGACCAGTTCACCGCCGCGGCCGGGAAGGACCGCCTGCGCGTGGCGCTGACTGCCGCGTTTTCCTTCGACGCGTCGTGGGAAGCGCTGCTGCTGATGCTCACGGCCGGGCACGAGCTGCACGTCATCGACGGTGACACCCGCCTCGACCCCGCACTGCTGGCCGAATACGTGGCCGATCGCGGGATCGACCTGGTCAACTCGACGCCGTCGTTCGCCAGGCACCTCCTGGAAGCGAGCCGGCACCGGCCGTCGGTGCTGGTGCTCGGCGGCGAAGCCGTCGGAGACACGCTGTGGCGAGAACTCGACGGAGTCACCGCGTTCAACATCTACGGCCCCACCGAATGCACCGTCGACGCGACTCTCGCCCGGATCGGCGACAGCGAGCGCGAGGTGATCGGCCGCCCGGTCGGCAACGTGCGGGCTTACGTCCTCGACGACCGGCTGCGCCCGGCGCCGATCGGCGTCCCCGGCGAGCTGTTCCTGGCGGGCGTCCAGCTCGCCCGCGGCTACCTCAACCGGCCCGGGACGACCGCGGAGAAGTTCCTGCCCAACCCCTTCGGCGCGCCGGGAACCCGGATGTACGCCACCGGTGACCGCGTCCGCTGGACCCGCGACGGCAACCTGGAGTACCTCGGCCGCGCCGACGACCAGGTCAAGATCCGCGGCTTCCGGATCGAACCCGGCGAGGTCGAGGCGGCGCTGCGCGCCTTGCCGGAGGTCGCCGACGCGGTGGTCGTCGCCCGCCACGACGACGGCCACGCCCGGCTCGTCGCCTACGTCGTCACGCCGGGCGAGCCGGACGACCTGCGGACCCGGCTGACGGCGACCCTGCCCGGCCACCTGGTGCCCACGGTGTTCGTGCGGCTCGACCGGCTGCCGCTGGCGGCCAGCGGCAAGGTCGACCGCGGCGCGTTGCCCGCACCCGCCCCGATCGTGGCCCCGGCCGTCGGCCGGACCGCGCCGCGGACGCCGGCCGAGCAGCTGCTCGCATCGATCTGGGCCGACGTCCTCGGCGTCGAACGGCCGGGCGTGGAAGACAACTTCTTCGCGCTGGGCGGGGATTCCATCCTGAGCATCCAGGTCGTCTCGCGGGCCCGGCAGCACGGCCTGCGCCTGACCTCCAAGGACGTCTTCCGCCACCAGAACATCGCCGAGCTGGCGCTGGTGGCCGGCACGGACGCGCCCGACGACGCCGAAGCGGCTTTCACCGGCTCGGCCCCGCTGACCCCGATCCAGCAGTGGCTCTTCGACACCGGGAACGACCGGTTCACGATGTCCACAGTGGCCGAGCTCGACCCCGAGCTGGACGTCCCGGCGCTGACCACGGCGCTGGCCGCGGTCCTGGCCCGGCACGAGGTCCTGCGCACCCGGTTCACCCGCACCGGCGACGACCGGCGGCAGGAGTTCCACGCCGGCGCGGAAATCCCCGCGCTGCGTGAAGTCGACTTGTCCACTGTGGACAACGTCGACGTGGCGATGCGCGCTGCCGCGGCCGAAGCGCGTGCCTCGCTGAGCGCCGGGGACGGTCCGCTCGTCGCGGCCGTGCTGTTCACCTTCGGACCGGCGCGGCCGCCGATCCTGCTGCTGGTCGTGCACCACCTGGTGGTCGACGGCGTTTCCTGGCGGATCCTGCTCGCCGACACGGAAACCGCGTACCGCCAGGTGCTCGCCGGCCGTCCGGTCGACCTCGGGCCGGGGACGACGAGCTACTTCCGCTGGGCCGACCGGCTCGCGGCGTACGTCCGCGATGGTGGCTTCGACGCCGAGCTGCCGTACTGGACCGAGTTGCTCGACGGTCCCGCCACGGACCTGCCGGTCGACGCGGCGGGGGAGAACACCGAAACCCGCACGGTCACCTCGGCTCTCGACGCCGCCACCACCGACGCCCTGCTGCGCCAGGTGCCCGACGTCTACCGCACCCAGGTCAACGACGTCCTGCTCAGCGCCCTCGGCCGGGTGCTGGCCCGCTGGACCGGGAACGAACGGGTCCTGGTCGCGCTGGAAGGGCACGGCCGCGAGGAGATCTTCGACGACCTCGACCTCTCCCGGACGGTCGGCTGGTTCACCGCCGAGTTCCCGGTCGCGCTCACACTGCCCGAGGCCGACGACTGGGGGCCGACGCTGAAGGCGGTCAAGGAACAGCTGCGGGCCGTGCCCGGCAAGGGCCTCGGTTACGGCGCGCTGAGCCGGCTCGTGCCGGACTCGCCCCTGCGCGGCGCCCGCACCCCGCAGATCTCGCTGAACTACCTCGGCCAGTGGACCGCCGCCGGCGACGACAGCGGCCTCTACCGGGGCTTCGGCGGCGACCTGGGCGAAGACGACGCCCGGCCGCGCACCTGCCTGCTCGACGTCGTCGGCATCGTCGAAGGCGACCGGCTGGAGCTCGCCTGGACGTATTCGCCCGGGGTGCACCACGAACGCACCGTGCGGGACCTGGCCGAGCAGGTCACCGAGGCGCTGCGCGAGATCGTCGCGCACTGCGCCGCCCCGGGCGCCGGCGGCCGCACACCGGCGGACTTCCCGCTCGCCCGGTTGAGCCAACGTGAGCTGGACGTCGTGGCCGGCGACGGCCGGGACGTCGAGGACGTCTACCCGCTCACGCCGCTGCAGGCCGGCATGGTGTTCCACACGTTGTTCGACAGCGGTTCCCCGGCCTACTTCGAACAGGTCCGCGTGCGCCTGGCGGGGGTCGCCGACCCCGCCGGGCTCGCCGCGGCCTGGCAACGCGTCGTCGACCGCACGCCGGTGCTGCGGACCCGGCTGGTCCTGACCGGCGTCGAGGAGCCCGTGCAGGTGGTGGACCGCGCGGCCACCCTGCCGGTCACCCACCACGACCTGCGCGACCTCGACCCGGTGGCCCGCGAGGCGGCCGTGCGGGACCTGCTCGCGGCCGACCGCGCCGCGCCGTTCGACCTGGCCCGGGCCCCGCTGACCCGGCTGGCGATCGCCGCGCTGCCCGGCGACGAGGTCGACCTCGTCTGGACCTCCCACCACGTCCTGCTCGACGGCTGGAGCTCCGCCCAGGTCTTCGCCGAGGCGTGCGAGGAGTACGCCGCGACGGCGTCGGGTGGCCGGCCGGGCCTGGTCACCCGCCGGCCGTACCGCGACTACCTCGGCTGGCTGGCCGAGCGCGACCAGGCCCGCGCCGACGAGTTCTGGCGCGCCACGCTGGCCGGGTTCGACGCCCCGACGGCGTTGCCCTGCGACCGCCCGCCGGCCGAGGCCCACCGGTCCCGCTCGACCGATTCCGTCCGCGCCGAACTGGCCCCGCCCGCGACGCTGCGGCTGCGCGAGTTCGCCCGGACCCAGGGCCTGACCGTCAACACCGTCGTGCAGGGCGCTTGGGCGCTGCTGCTGTCGCTGCTGTCGGGCGACCGGGACGTCGTGTTCGGCACCACCGTCTCCGGCCGTCCGGCCGACCTGGCCGGCGTCGAAACGATGATCGGCATGTTCATCAACACCATCCCGACCCGCGTCCGCCTCGACGGCGCCCAGCCGGTCGCGCGGTGGCTGGGGGAGCTGCAGGCGGCCCAGAGCGAGGCGCGTGACCACGACTTCGTGTCGCTGGGCCGGCTGCGGCCGCTCAGCGACGTCGCCGCCGGGCAGAACCTGTTCGACAGCATGGTGGTCTTCGAGAACTACCCGATCAGCGAACCCGGCACCCCGGGCGCGCCCCGGGTCGTCGAGGTCGCCTCGGCCGACGCCACCAACTTCCCGCTGTGCCTGCGCGCGTCCCTCGACGAAGGCCTCGCGCTCGATCTCGCCTACGACCCGGCGCTGTTCGACGCGGGCTCGATCACCGCCATGACGGACCGGCTCGCCCTGCTGATCGACGCCGTCACCGCCGATCCCTCCCGGCCGCTGGCGCGGCTGCCGTGGGTCGACGGTGCCGAACGGGCCCAGGTGCTCGCCGACGCCCACGGCGCCGGCGGGCCCGCGCCCGCCGCGACCGTGCCGGCGTTGTTCGCCGACCAGGTCCGCCGCCGGCCGGACGCGCCCGCCGTCGTCGCCGACGACCGGACCCTGACCTACGCCGAGCTGGACGAGCGGGCGAACCACCTCGCGCACCGGCTCGTCGAGCTGGGCGTCGGCGCCGAAGACCGCGTCGGGCTGCTGCTCGAACCGTCGGTGGATCACGTGGTCGCGGAGCTGGCCGTGCTCAAGGCGGCCGCGGCCTACGTGCCGCTGGACACCCGTGCCCCGCAGGAGCGGCTGCGGGCCGTGCTGGCCGAAGCCGCCGTGACGGTCGTGGTGGCCGGGCCGACCTGGGTGACCACCGCCGAATCCGTCCACAGTGGACCCACGACGACGGTGGGCGGGCAGCGATCCTCCTCGGCGCCGGAGCGCGCGGTCGATCCCGGCAACCTCGCCTACGTGATGTACACGTCCGGCTCGACGGGGACCCCCAAGGGCGTCGCGGTGTGCCACCAGGACATCACCGCGCTGGCCCAGGACTCCCGGTTCGCCGGGGACGCCCACGCCCGGGTGCTGGCCCACTCGCCGCTGGCCTTCGACGCCTCCACCTACGAGCTGTGGGCCCCGTTGCTGACCGGCGGAGCGACCGTCCTGCCCGACGGCCCCGACCTGACCGTGGAGTCGTTGCGGCGCGCGGTGTCCGCGCACGGGGTGACGGCGGCGTGGCTGACCGCGGGCCTGTTCCGGCTCGTCGCCCACGACGCCCCGGACGCCTTGCGCGGTCTGCGCGAAGTCTGGACCGGGGGCGACGTCGTCCCGCCGGCCGCGGTGCGAGCGGTCCGGGCCGCGTGCCCCGGGCTCGTCGTGGTCGACGGCTACGGCCCGACCGAAACCACCACCTTCGCCACGTCCTTCCGGCTGACCGCGTACGTGCCCGATCCGATCCCCGTCGGCCGTCCGCTCGACGGTGTCCGCGCCTACGTACTGGACCGCGACCTGCGGCCGCTCCCGGCCGGCGCACCGGGCGAGCTGTGCCTCGCCGGGCCCGGCCTGGCGCGCGGTTACCTCGGCCGGCCGGGCGCGACCGCCGACCGGTTCGTCGCCGACCCGTTCGGCGGGCCGGGGGAGCGGATGTACCGGACCGGTGACGTCGTCCGCCGCGACGGCGAGGGGGAGCTGGTGTTCCTCGGCCGTTCGGACGACCAGGTCAAGCTGCGCGGGTTCCGGATCGAGCCCGCGGAAGTGGAGACCGTGCTGGCCGCCCACCCGGCGGTCGCGCAGGCGATCGTGACAGTCCACACCGACGCCGCCGGCACCCGCCGGCTGGTCGCTCACGTCGTCGCCGCGCCGGGGCGCACCGCGGACCCGGCCGAGCTGCGTGCGCACGCCGCCGAGAGCCTGCCCGAGTACATGGTCCCCGCGGTCGTCCTGGTGTTGCCGGTACTTCCGTTGAACCGCAACGGAAAGGTCGACCGTCGCGCGCTACCCGCGCCGGACGGCCCGATCCCGGCCCGGCGGGTCCACGTCCCGCCCGCCACCGTGACCGAGCAGACCGTCGCCGAGATCTGGCAGCGGCTGCTCGGCGCCGAACGGGTCGGCGCGCAGGACAACTTCTTCGAGCTCGGCGGCGACTCGATCCTCAGCATCCGGCTTGTTTCCCGGCTGCTGGCCGAATTCGCCGTGTCGATGTCGCCCCGCGCGGTGTTCGCGCACCCGACGGTCGCCCGGCTCGCCGCGGCGATCGACACCGTCGGCGCGGCCCGCACCGCCACCGACCCGATCCCCGCCGTGCCCCGCGACCGGCCGCTGCCGCAGTCCTTCGCCCAGCAGCGGTTGTGGTTCCTCGACGAGTTCGAGCCCGGTGGCACCGAGTACGTCACGAGCACGGCCGTGCGCCTGCACGGTGAGCTGGTCGTCGACGCGCTCGCCGAGGCGTTCACCGGCCTGGTCGCCCGGCACGAGCCGTTGCGCACCACGTTCGCCTCGAGCGACGGCCACGGCGTCCAGGTCGTGCACCCGCCGACGCCGGTGCCGGTGCCCGTCACCGACCTGAGCGGCCACCCCTCCGAGACGCGGGAAGCGGCCCTGGCCGATGTCCTGCGCGCCGACGGCGAGCAGCCGTTCGACCTGCGGGAAGGCCCGCTGCTGCGGGTGAAGCTGATCCGGCTGGCCCCCCGAGAGCACGTGCTCACCGTGACCGTGCACCACATCGTCACCGACGGCTGGTCCAACGGTCTGATCGCCGAAGAGATCGGCCTGCGCTACACCGCCGCGCTGCGCGGCGAGGCGCCCGAGCTGCCGCCGCTGCCCGTGCAGTACGCGGATTTCGCGGCCTGGCAACGCGGTCTGCTCGCCGAGCGGGTGCTGGCGGGCCAGGTCGACTACTGGACCGGGCGCCTGCGCGACCTCACGCCGCTGGAGCTGCCGACCGACCGGCCGCGTCCGCCGGTGCGCACCACCAGCGGCGCGACCCGGGAGCTGGTCGTCCCGGCGGTGGTGACCGCCCGGCTCGAACAGCTGAGCCGGCAGCGGGGCACCACGCTGTTCACCACCCTCGTCGCGGCCTGCCAGGTGCTGCTCGGCCGCTGGGCCGGCCAGGACGACGTCGCCGTCGGCACGGTCACCTCCGGCCGCGAACGCGCCGAGCTGGAAAGCCTCGTCGGGTTCTTCGTCAACACGCTGGTGCTGCGGTCCCGGGTCCGCCCGGGGCAACCGTTCACGGACTTCCTCGACGAGGTCAGCGCCGGCGTCCGCGCGGCGTTCGACCACCAGGACCTGCCGTTCGACCGCGTCGTCGACGCGGTCCAGCCCGGCCGCGACCCCAGCCGCACCCCGCTGTTCCAGGCGATGGTGGTGCTGCAGAACAGCCCGCGGGAACCGGCCCGGCTGCCCGGGCTCGAGGCCGAAGACGTCGTCCAGCCCGCGACGGCCGCGAACTTCGACCTGACCCTGGAGTTCCAGCCGGACCACGGCCTGCTGCACGCCGCCCTGACCTACAACACCGACCTGTTCGACGCCGCCACGATCGACCACCTCGCCGAGCACCTGGACGTCCTGCTCGCCGGCATCGCCGAAAACCCGGCCCGGCCGCTGTCGAGGCTGCCGCTGCTGGGCGAAGCCGAACGCCGCCTGCTGCTCGGCACTTGGAACGACACCGGCCGCGCCGTGGCGCCGGGCACCCTGCCCGAACGCGTCGAGGCCCGGGCCCGGCGGCACCCGGACGCGACCGCGGTCGTCTCCGAGGACGGCACCCTCACCTACGCCGAGCTCGACGCCCGCGCCGAACGGCTGGCCCAGGTCCTCGCCGCGCGCGGCATCGGCCCGGAACGGATCGTCGCGCTGGCCCTGCCCCGGTCGGCCGACATCGTCGTGGCGCAGCTCGCCGTCCTGAAGGCGGGCGCGGCGTTCCTGCCGGTCGACCCGACCTACCCGCTCGAGCGCATCACCTACATGCTCACCGACGCCTGCCCGGCCCTGGTGCTCACGACCGATGCCCTCGCCCCGCCCGTCCCCGACGGCGTCCCGGTGCTCGTCCTCGACGACCCGGCCGCGTTCGCCGCGGATCCGGGAGTGCGGCTCAGCCCGCCGCGGCCGGACAGCCCCGCCTACGTGATCTACACGTCCGGGTCGACCGGCCGGCCCAAGGGCGTGGTCGTCACCCACACCGGGCTGACCGGTTTCGCCGACGCGGAAGCCGAGCACCTGCACGTCGCCGAGGGCGATCGCGTCATGGCGTACTCCTCGCCGAGCTTCGACGCCGCCGTGCTGGAGCTGTGCCTGGCCCTGCCCGCCGGCGCGGCGCTCGTCGTCGTCCCGCCCGGGCCGCTGCTGGGGGAGCCGCTCGCGGAGTTCCTCACCACGCACGAAATCAGCCACACCCTGATCCCGCCCGCCGCGCTGGCCACCCTCCCCGAGATGCCCCTGCCGCACCTGCGCACGCTCGTCGTGGGCGGCGACGCCTGCCCGGCGGAGCTGGTGGACCGCTGGGCCCCCGGCCGGCGGATGATCAACGCCTACGGCCCCACCGAGTCGACAGTCGTCGCGACGTGGAGCGACCCGCTCACCCCGGGCGTGGCGCCGCCGATCGGCCGGCCGATCCCGAACACCCGCGTCTACATCCTCGACGACGAGCTCACGCCGGTCCCGATCGGCGTCGCGGGCGAGCTGTACGTCGCCGGGCCGAGCCTGGCCCGCGGTTACCTCGACCGGCCGGGCCTGACCGCGGACCGGTTCGTCGCTGACCCGTTCGGCGCGCCGGGGGAGCGGATGTACCGCACCGGCGACGTCGCCGGATGGACGGCCGGCGGGGTGCTCGAGTTCACCGGCCGGGCCGATGACCAGGTGAAGGTCCGCGGCTTTCGGATCGAGCTGGGCGAGGTGGAGTCGGCGCTGCTGCGCCACCCCGGTGTCAGCGCCGCCGTCGCCGCGGTGCAGCAGGACGAGTCCGGGTACAAGCGCCTGGTCGCCTGCTTCGTCGCGGCATCACCGGACGACGTGCCCGGCGCCGCCGACCTGCGCGAGTTCCTGGGGCGGTCGCTGCCGGGGCATCTCGTGCCCTCGGCGTTCCAGCCGCTGGCCGCGCTCCCGCTCGGCCCGAGCGGCAAGGTCGACCGGCGGGCCCTGCCCGTGGTCACCGCCGCGGCCGAGCCCGCCGCCCGGCACGTCGAGCCGGTGACGCCGGCCGAGCGTGTGCTGGCCGAGGTGTGGGCGCAGGTGCTGGGCCTGGACCGGGTCGGCACGGAGGACAACTTCTTCGAGCTGGGCGGCGATTCCATCCTCAGCATGCAGGTGGTGTCCCGGGCCCGGCAGGCCGGACTGCGGCTGACCGCGAAGGACTTGTTCCTGAACCAGACCATCGCCACCCTGGCCCCGCAGGCGACCGCCGTGTCCGGCGTGGTGGTGGAGTCCGACGGGCCGGTCGTCGGGCCGGTGCCGCTGACCCCGATCCAGGACTGGTTCTTCGGCGTTCACACCGTGAACCCCCACCACTTCAACCAGTCCATGCTCGTCGACCTGGCCGACGGCTTCGACGCCGATGCGCTCCGGCAGGCCCTGGCCGCGGTGTGGGCCCACCACGACGCCCTGCGGATGCGGTTCGAGCACACCGCCGACGGGTGGCGCCAGCACAACGCCGGGCTCGATCCGGCACCCGAGCTGCGTCACGACGACCTGACCGCGGTGGCCGAAGCCGACCGCCCGGCCGCGCTCGAGCGGATCGCCGACGCCGTCCACGCCGCCTTCGACCTGACCCGCGGCCCGCTGCTCGGCGCCGTCCTGGTCACCGCCGAACCGGGTTGGCGCCCGAAGCTCTTCCTTGCGGCGCACCACGTCGTGGTCGACGCGGTCTCCTGGCGCATCCTGCTCGACGACCTCGACACCGCCTACCGGCAGGCGCTCCGGCGCGCCCCGGTCGACCTCGGCCCGCGCACGACGTCGTTCCGCGACTGGTCGCACCGGCTCGCCGACCACGTCCGGGCGGGCGGCTTCGACGACGAAATCCCTTACTGGACCGGTCTTCCCGCCGCCGGTGCGCTGCCGGTGGACCACGACGGCGACGCCTCCGGAACGGACGAAGTCACCGTCGTCCTCGACGCCGAGGACACCAACGCCCTGCTGCGGTCGGCGCCCGCGGCCTACCGCACCCGCGTCAACGACGTCCTCCTGGCGGCGCTGGCCTGGGCCCTGGCGCGCTGGACCGGCCGACCCGATGTGTCGATCGCCTTGGAGGGCCACGGCCGCGAAGACGTCCTCGACGGCGTCGATCTGACCCGGACCGCAGGCTGGTTCACCACGCTGTACCCGGTGGCCCTCTCCGTGGACAGTGGCGCGGACTGGCGGACACTGGTCAAGTCCGTCCGCAAGCAGCTGAGGGCCATCCCGGGCAACGGCTTCGGCTACGGCGCGCTACGCCACCTCGGCACCCCGGACGTCCGGCGGAAGCTGACCGAAACCGGGCCCCAGCCCGAGATCTCGTTCAACTACCTCGGCCAGTGGGACGGCTCGGGGGCCGCCGGGACAGCGACGTCGGATAGCCTCTACGCCGCCCTGCACGGATCACTCGGCCACGACCACGACCCCGCCGAGCACCGCCCGTTCCTGCTCGACCTGGTCGGCGCGGTCCAGGACGGCGAGCTGGTGTTCTCCCTGATCCACCAGCCCGGCCGCCACGACCGGCGGACCGTCGAAGCGGTCGCCGCCGACTTCGCCGGGACCCTGCGGCAGATCGCGGCCGACAGCCGGGACGGGCGCCGATGACCGCGTCGCCGCTGTCCCGGAACCGGGACTACCGCCTGCTGTGGGGCAGCCAGGCGCTGTCGGAGGCCGGCTTCGCCGCGTCGGTCATCGCGTTGCCGCTGCTGGTGCTCGCGGTGACCGGCTCGCCCGCGCTGTCCGGGCTGGTGCTCGGCGTCGACGCGATGGCCCAGCTGGTCGCCGGGCTGCCCGCCGGCGCGCTGGCGGACCGCTGGAACCGCAAGAAGCTCATGCTCGGGTGCGAGGCCGTCTATTCGCTGGCGGTGGCGAGCCTGGTGGCCGCCGCCTGGTGGGACGTCGTGAGCATCCCCCAGCTGATCGCGGTCGCGGCGGTGATGGGCTGCTGCCGCTCGTTGTTCGGCCCGGCCGAAGGCGCGACGCTGGCCCGGATCGTGCCCGCGGCCCAGCTGCCCACCGCGGTGGCGATGAACTCGGCGCGCGGTGCGTTCGGCCAGCTCTCGGGCACCGCGATCGGTGGGTTCCTCTTCGGTCTCGCGCGGGCCGTTCCGTTCGCCTTCGACGTGCTCGCCCACACGATCTCGTTCGTCGCCCTGTGCTTCGTGCGGGCCCCGCGCCACGAGCCCGTGCCGCGCGGCGAAGGGCACCTGGGCCGGGAGATGGTGGAGGGCCTGCGCTGGGTGTGGGGGGAGCGACACGTGCGTGTCACCGTGCTGTGCGCGGTGAGCCTGAACTTCTTCTTCAGCGCCTACTACATCGTGGTCGTGGTTCTGGCGCGGGACCGCGGCATCACCTCGGGCGAAATCGGCGTGATGGCCGCGATGCTCGGCGTCGGCGGGGTCGTGGGCTCGCTGATCGCGCCCTGGCTGCAGCGCCGGCTCAGCCCGTACGTCTCGATCATGAGCGTCTTCTGGGTGCTGACCCTGTTCACGCCGCTGGCGGCCGTCATCGACGACGGTTACCTGATGGGCGCCCTGTTCGTCGCCATGGCCCTCCTGCCCCCGACCGCGAACACGACGATCGGCACCTACCAGCTGCTGCTCACGCCCGACCGGCTGCGCGGCCGGCTGACCAGCGTGATGGGTGTGATCGGCGGGGTGTCGGCCGCGACCGGCCCGGCTTTCGGCGGCCTGGTCGTGCAGGCGGTTCCCGGTGGAGGCGCCGTGCTGCTGTGCACCGCCGGGATCGCCCTGGTGACCCTGGTCGTCACGGCGAGCCCCACCCTGCGCCATTTTCCCCGCGTCGATGCCCTGCCCGCCGAACCCCAGCCGGTGGGCGGACGCCCCGCCGACGCCCCGCCGACCGACGAGAGGAAGCCATGACCACTCAGGAACCCGACCTCGCCTTCGCTTTCGAGGACCTCCTGGCGCGTTCGGCCGAACTGCGCGACCGCGGCGGCCCGGTGCACCACGACGAGGAGCGGGGCATTTGGCGTGCACTGGACCACCCGACCGTCTCCCGTGTGCTGTCCGACCCGGCCACGTTCTCCTCGGACTTCAGTGGCCTCACCCCGGTCCAGGAGGACTTCGAGACCTTCCGCAAGGGCAACTTCGTCGGGATGGACCCGCCGGACCACCGCAAGCTGCGGACCCTGGTCAGCCAGGCGTTCACCCCGCGCGTCGTGGCCGGGCTCGAACCCCGGATCCGGGCCATCACGCACGACCTGCTCGACGAGGTCGCCGGAGCGGCCCGCATCGACGTCGTCGACGCGCTCGCCTACCCGCTGCCGATCATCGTGATCGCCGAGCTCCTCGGCGTCCCGATCGCCGACCGGCCCCTCTTCACCCGGTGGGCGCAGGTGCTCTTCAGCGGCGACCAGCTGGGGGAGTCGGCCGACATGGCCGACATCCAGCGCGCGCTGGACGCGATCGCCCCGACCATCCGGGAGATGAACGCCTACATCCTCGACCACATCCGGCAGCACCGCGCCCACCCCGGCGACGGGCTGACCAGCCGGCTCGTGCAGGCGGAGTTCAACGGCGAACGCCTGGAGGACCAGGAGATCGTCGGGTTCGTGGCGCTGCTGCTGGTGGCCGGGCACATCACGACGACCGCGCTGGTGGGCAACGCCGTGGTCAGCTTCGACCGGAACCCGCGGGCCGCGGCCGCGGTGCGTGCCGATCCGGCCGGCCTGCCGGCCGCGCTGGAGGAGGTGCTGCGCATGCTTCCGCCGTTCCCCGAACTGGGCCGGCGCACGACCTCGGACGTCGAACTCGGTGGCCAGGTCATCCCGGCGAACTCGATCGTGATGGCCGACCTGGCCGCGGCCAACCGCGACCCGGCGAGCTTCGACCGCCCTGGCGATTTCGACGCGCGCCGCAGCCCGAACCCGCACCTCACCTTCGGGCACGGGATCCACTTCTGCTTCGGCGCTCCGTTGGCCCGGCTCGAGGGCCGGGTGGCGTTCGAGGTGCTCTTCGAGCGTTACCGCGATCTCTCCATCGCCTCGGACGACGACGTCGAGTTCCAGAACCCGGCGGTGATCGTCGGCGTCAAACGTCTTCCCCTCGACGTCGAAGCCACCTGAGTAGGGGGACCCGCTGTTCCGGCCGGTACTTGGTCCGGCCGGGAGGCTGCGCACCCGTTGACCTACGCGGGTGCGCAGCGCCCAGCGGTGTCACAGCTTTTCGTCGACTTGGACTTGGGTTCGCGACAGGGGTGAGGTCAGCCCGTGGACGTCGATGACCACGACCCAGTGCCCGTTCGACGGGATCGTGAGCTTGAACATCGGAGTGAGGGCGACACCGCCGAGCATTTTGTAGAACTGTTTCTTCTGGTAGGCCCGAAAATTCGCCTTCGTCATGAGTCTGACGTTCGCCGACGCTTCCAGCACGACGGTCACCACGGAATCTTTCCGGACAGCTCCGAGGTCGAAAACGCGCGACTGCATTACGTCCCCTCTGTGCCTTCGGGCAAAGACGTCAGGCTGCCGCCGCTGCTTGACCTGCAGGCCTCTCCGGCTCAGTCGGTGGCGCGATGGATGTTGTTACGGCCGAAAAGTCGCGCGGTGAATCACTGATGCATCTGCGGGTAATGTTGATTAACTGTTGACAGGGTCGGGTTTTGGAGACCGTTTCACGGTGTCGGCCGCGGGTCGGGTCCGGGGACGTCGTCCGGTCGGCCGAACTTTTCGCCGGATTGCGGTGTTGGCCATCGACCCGAGGTTGTACTACCCGAGCAGCCGACGCGGACCGGTCATCCGCACGAAGCGCGACAAGGCTTTGAGGGTGAGCACCATCGGCGCGGCCAGCCGGTCCGCCAGCGCCAACACGTCCTCGCGGGCCTGCCGGGCTCCGCGTCCGACCAGCAGCGTGACCTTCTCGGCGGCGTTGAGCAGCTGCGCGGCGGCGTCGAGGGCGGGGTCGTCGGGGCGGGTGCTGCGTTCGGCGAGGGAGAACCGCGGTTCCCGGTCGGCGTCGACCTTCTTGTCGCCGAGGTCGCCCGGGACGGTGAGGACGGCGGGGCCGCCGCGGCTGATCGCGGTGCGGACCGCGATCTCGAGGAGCCGAACCATGGTCCGTGTCGCCACGCCGATGCAGGCCGAGCGCACCGATCGTGGCGGTCACGACGTCGATGGGGCATTCGTCCACCCTTGCGCGTGTGGTGAACGTCAGACGACGTGTCAGCTCGTCCACGAAACGCATCGTGACGATCCTGCGTTCGCGCTGCGGGAGCTTGGCCAGCGCGGCCTGCAGGAGCAGCCGGTTGTCGGACTTCGCGTACTCGCAGGTGTCGTCGCCGAGCTGGTGGGCGTCGGCGGCAAGGAGCCCTTCCCGGACGGCGTCGACGCCGATCTCGAGATGGTCGGCGAGTTCGCTGGGTGCGAAGGAGCGGCCCAGTTCGTGAGTGAGGGATTCGGCGGCCGTGGACAGCGTGTGCTGCAGGTCCTTCAGCGCCCGAGGCACCCGCATCGACCAGGTGGTGTCACGGAAGTGCCGTCGGACCTCGCCCATGATGGTCGGAACGGCGAAGGCCAGGAAATCGCGCCCATGGCTGAGCGTGAAGCGATCCACGGCATCGATGAGTCCGGTCCGCGCCACTTGTTGCAGGTCTTCGAACGGTTCGCCGCGGCCGGAGAAGCGGCGGGCGATGTGCTCGGCCAGCGGAAGGTACTCGGCGATCAGGCGGTCACGCAGAACGTCACGGCGAGGGTCGTGGACCTCAAGCCCGTCTCGTTCGGCGAAGAGAGCAGCGCAGTGCGCGTAGTCGTCCGAGTGCCGTGGTCCGGGAACGAGAACAGCCTCAGCCGGAGAGGGACGATCCGGTGCGCGCATGGCCATGCTTGGTGCGTACCCGGCTCAGGCGAGAACTGGGCGATCATCACTCTTCCATCGGGTGGCTGGTGTGCGGGACGCGGCTCCCGGGTATCAGGCAGCATGACTTCGATCGGATACTTCCTGTCCTGCGAGCAGTACGGTCCGCACGAGCTCGTGGCCCAAGCGCGGGCGGCGGAACGTGCGGGGTTCGAGCGGTTGTGGATCTCCGACCACTTCCACCCGTGGAACGACGCGCAGGGCCAGAGCCCGTTCGTCTGGTCGGTGATCGGTGCGCTGTCCGAGGCCGTGTCCCTGCCGGTCACGACGGCGGTGACCTGCCCGACCATGCGAATTCATCCGGCCGTGCTCGCGCAGGCCGCGGCCACCGCCGCAGTCCAGCTGAGCGGAAGGTTCGTGCTGGGCGTCGGCTCGGGCGAGGCCCTCAACGAGCACATCTTCGGGGATGCCTGGCCCTCGGCCGGGCAGCGGCTGGAGATGCTGGAGGAGGCAGTCGAGGTCATCCGCCTGCTGCACTCGGCGGGCGGGCGTGGGGAAGCCGTGAGCCACCACGGCGTGCACTACGAGGTGCAGGACGCGCGGATCTACACGACGCCGGACGAGCCGGTCCCGATCTACGTGTCCGGGTTCGGGCCGCAGGCCACCGAGCTGGCCGGGCGGATCGGCGACGGCTACTGCACCGTGGCGCCCGACGCGGATCTCGTCCGCACGTTCCGCGAGTCCGGTGGCGGCGACAAGCCGGTGCAGGCCGGGATGAAGGTCTGCTGGGACGCCGATACCGAAGCCGCGCTCGACCGGGCCCACCGGCTGTGGCCCAACGACGTCCTGCCCGGCCAGCTGGCCCAGATCCTGCCCCGTCCGGAGGACTTCGAGGCGGCGACGACGTTCGTCTCGCGCGAGACCGTCGCGGAGGCGATTGTCTGCGGCGACGACCCGAAGGCCCACGTGGAACGAGTGCGCCAGTACGTCGACGCCGGCGTGGACGAGATCTACGTCCAGCAGGTCGGTTCCGATCACGAAGGTTTCTTCCAGAGCTGGCAGGAGCACGTGCTGCCGGCGTTTCGGTGAGCACGTGATCGGCGGTCCGATGTGGCCCGTCGCGCTGGAGTTGCACGTGACGCTTCACGGCTGGGTGGTCACCCAGGGGTTGGCGTGGCACACGGCGCCGTCCGGACGTACTCGCGTCGCTGCCGAGGGCTCGGCGCGGTTGAGCTCGGCCAGGTAGGTGTTCGAAAGCCCGAGGGTCTGCTGCATCATCACCGGCGCCGGGGCTCCGGCAGCGGGACAGCCGACGTGGCCGAAGCCGAGCGCGTGGCCGACCTCGTGGCTGATGGCGTACTGACGATAACCGGCGAGGTCCCCGTCGAAGGAGTGCGCGCCGCGGATCCAGCGGGCGAGGTTGACGACGACGCGGTGACGGCGCGCGAGGTGGCACGAGGAGTCGTAGGGGATCGCGAAGCCGCACATGCGGCGGCTGGTCGTCGGGCTGGTGAGGCTGATCCAGCCACGCGGGTCGGCGACCACACCGTCGACTTCGGAGCTGAAGGAGGCGGCGTCGACACCATCCTCGACCTCGACGGTGTAGGTCACGGTGGCGGGCCCGGTGCCGGCGACGGTGTCCGGACCGGCAAGGACACGCCAGGTGCCGGATCCGGCCGTGGTGACGGAGGCGCCGTCCGGGAGCGCCGCCGGTTCTGGAGCTCGGGTGGCAACCGGCGCGGTGAGAGCCGGTTTCGGCGAAGCGACGCCGGAAAGCCGCCGCGGTTCGACGGCACGCGGGAGGAGCAGCAAGGCCACGGAGAGTGCGACGGCGAGCACGAGCACTGCGGGCTGCCACCAGGCGACCGGCACCGGTTCGGACAGCTCGGATTCGGCCGGACCGAGCGAAGGCAGGCGCACCTGCCCGGTCGTCGCGGGCGCGACCGGTGACGATCGGGGCTCGTCCGGCTCGTGTTCAGGCCACCGGGTCGGCCCGGCGGCGGGGGTTCGACCTCGATCCGGTGGCACGGGGGCGCGGTGCGAGCCGGGAAGCCGCAGCTGCCCGGTCGTCGGTGCGGTGCTCCGGAGAGCAGGCTCCTTCGCCGGGCGACGGCGCCACGGGCGGCGAGGCGCCGGGATCGGGGACACCTGCTGCCCAGTCTCCGCCGTCTCGGAGGCCGGGTGCTGCCGCGGCCGTGGCTGGGGGAGCCAGTCGACGCGAGCCGGTTCAGTAGGCAAGGCCCACGCTCGCACAAGCGGGGGCCGGTGCCGGGCCCGAACGCGGATAAGCCACCGTCGCCGGGTCGCCGTCCGAGGTGTACCGGTGACTGCCCGGGGAGGCGAGCACGTCCAGCCAGTGCGCTGATCCGTACTCCGCTTCCGTGCCGGACGACTGTGAGCGGATCCGCGGGATCGATCCGGGATCGAAGCCACGGGAACACGGCGAAGGTGCGGGCCCGGCGCCGACCAGCAGCACGCCGTCGTAGGAATAGCCGGGACCTCGTAGCGCCAGCTCGGGGCGACGCGGGTGCGCGCCGTACGGCAGTGCCAGCGTGCGAGGCCGGTAGGCGCGGATCGCCGCGTCCTCCTCGGTGATCGCTGTCGTCGCCTCGGTTTCCGACGCGGTACGCAGGTTCGTGTGGTGGCGGGTGTGGTTACCGATCTCGAAGCCGTGGCCGGCCAGCCAGTCCAGCTCGCGCTCGTCGTCCCCCGGACCGAACGGGCGCTCGTTGACGTACAGGCTCGCCACCGGCCGGAACCCCGGGTGCGCGGCCGCGACGTCCAGCAGGATCCGGACGGCCGTTCCCACCGCCGGTTGCCCTTGTGGTGTCAGGGCGAACACACTCGGATCGCCGTCGTCGAAGGTCAGGACCACCGGGTGCGCGCCGGCCGGGAGGTCGAGCCGGCGGGTCAGCAGTTCGGCCGTCGTGACCGGGATGTAGTCCTCCGCGGCGAGGCGCTCGAGCTCGGCGGTGAAGTCGGCGGGCGTGCGCTCGTACACCGACCGCGGGTGCGCGACGAGCCGGTGGTACATCAGGATCGGCACCCGGCCGAGTTCGTCGGCACCAGCCCGCTGGGCGGAAGCAGCCGTGACCCGGGCGGGCGCGGTGGCCGGCACGGGCTCGGGCGACGGAGACGCCGCGGGAACCGGCACACCACAAGCGGCCACCACACCCACGGCGGTGAGACCGGCGCCGAAGCGGAAAAGGCTACGCATGCGGGAAGTGTGCGGCCCGGCCCGGCCGCGTGCGGGCCGATGCACCGGGTCGGGTGAGTGCGAGTTTCCGCCGCACAGCCCGAAAAGGGTCGTTTCCGCAGGCAGCGGACCTGCACCCGAACGAGGCGTCGGCACGATGCGGTGATCACCGACGGCGCGGTTTGCGTGAAGATCATCACGGGTATTTCCCTGTGATGGCCCCAAAAGCGGCGCTCGCCGCCTTCGATCGACGTCTGGTCCTCACCGCCGCGCTCGCAGGCCTGGCGGCGAGCGCGTGCGGTGCGCAGCGGCGGGAGCGCGCCCTCGCTGTGCCGGTCACCGCGTCCCCCACGACTCCGGTGCCACCACCGGACCCGCTCGCGACGAGCCTGCTCGTCGGCTTCTGCGGAGCGTCGGGCTCGAAGGCGCTCGGCCGGATGACCGGCGACCTGGCTTCGGCCGGCCGGGAACTTGCTCAGCGGATCCGCACCTTCCCGGCGGACCGGCCGATCACCCCGGTCGTCGAGCTGATCGCGACGACCGTGCACCGCGCGCCCGGCGCCGACGGGATGTACCGCAGCCGCTGCGCGGACGAGACGATCCGCGACTACCTCGATGCGGCGCGAGCCCTGAACGGCCTGCTGCTGCTCGACATCCAGCCCGGCCGGGCCGACTTCCTGCCCGAGGTGCAGGCGTACGAACGGTGGTTGACCGAGCCGGACGTCGGCGTCGCCCTCGATCCCGAATGGGCAGTCGAGCCCGGTGTCGTGCCGGGCAGGAAATTCGGGCGTACGACCGGCGACGAGCTCGATGGTGTCGCGCGCTACCTCGGCGGCCTCGCCGAGACGCATCGCTTGCCCGCCAAAGCCATGGTGTACCACCAGGTGTCGTCGTCGGTCGTGCGCGAGGAGGAACTCCTGCGCGCCCACCCGGGCGTCTCGCCCGTGAAGGTCGTCGACGGCATCGGCTCGGCCGCGGCCAAGAAGGCGACGTGGAATTCGCTCATGAAGACCAAGCCCGACCACGTGCGGCCGGGGTTCAAGCTGTTTTTCGACGAGGACACCCGCCGCGGTGCGGCGTTGATGACGCCCGCGGAAGTGCTGGCGCTCAGCCCGACGCCCGCTTACGTCGTCTACGAATAGCGAAATCGCGAAAGCCCGGTGCGGTCGCCGCCGCACCGGGCTTTCGCCGGCTCGCCCGTCCGGGGTGCCGATCGGGCCCTAACCGATCGGGACGGGCAGCCCGCCGAGAAGGTCGTTCACCAGCAAGGACAGCGAGATCAGGAGCCGCTGTAGCAACGCGTTGAGCAGCCCGGCCACCGGCGGCAACCCCTGCCGGGCCTCCGGCTGCGACGCCAGCCGGTCGACGCCCTCACGTGCTTCGGTGTTCTGCTGCCGTGCCGTGACCGCGGTGTCGCGGGCGCCGGCCTGGATGGTGTACCGCTTGCCTTGCGCGAGATCCGTGAGCAGCGGGTCGAGGTCGCCGAGCGTCACCCGGGTTCCGGACACGTCTCCGCGGTCCGCTCGCGTGGCCAACTGGTCACGCAAGGTCTGGACCTCCGCGCCCGCACTGGTCGTGCTCGACGATCCGCTGCCGCCGGGACCGCCCGCCGACGCCACTCCCACGCCGGTCAGGGTCACCGCCGTCGCGGTGACGAAAACCATGACTGTCCGGACCAGTGCACTTTTCATGTCGTACTCCCTGGGGAATTCCGATGCCGACGACGATCATCGTGATCCCCGGACGTTAATAGTGCGAGCGGATGCGCGAGTCCCCGGTGAGTCTGCCGATTTCACACCGTGCGCGGCGGTCCGGAAATCGCGGACAAACATCAAGTTCGCGTGAAGCCGAAGGCGGGCAACGGGTTCAGATCGTCACGACACGTGATCGATCCACTCGTTCGAGACTTCCAGGTGCGGCTAAAGGTTGAACCGGCGCATATTTTCTTACGGACGGTTCCACTGGGTTGTTCTCACGTGGGATCCAGGTTTCACTCGATTGTGACGTTTACTGTGATAATTATTGGGTAATCATGCGGATTTGCCTTGGGCTGGAAAGCCACTCTTAAGAAGGGTACGTCGCGAAAGCACTTCTTGCGCGCTCCGTGCGTCGCTAATCTGAATTCGGCTGCCGGGACCTGACACGAAGGCGCCATTCAGAGAAATGAACACGCAGAACGTCCCGGTGCCGGGTGGCGCCGGGACGTTCTGTGCGAGAGACGAGGGGAATGAGTGCAGGGGGTGCGTTGTCGCCACGGCCGGCCAGGTCGTCCTCGGGCACTCGGTGGGTTCCGGTGCCGTTCGACAGCCGAGTACGTGTTCGCGGGGGAAGTCGCCTCGGCGGGTGGATACGCGTCGATCGCGCTCTGCTGGGCGGGCGGAGTCGTGTCGCCGTGCGAAGTCCGGCTCGCCGCAGGCCGCCCCGGCGCGGCTTCGACCGGGGAGCTGTACCGTGTCGGCCCGGTCATGCCCAGCCGGCCGACGGGACCGAATGGAGCGCGTGCGGTTCGGTTCATCTCGGTTTCTCCTTCCGGTCGGGCGGACGATCAACTGCCGCGTACCCGGCACGTGCACGTGCACGTGCGCTTTCACGAGAAGGGAGGGCGAACCCCGTTTTGTGACCCGGATTTCGGCATCGCGGTGGCGTTTGTATGCTGGCCTTCGGTTCAAGCGCGAGCCGTGGGAGGACGAGCACGTCCGCCACCGGCCGGCTCTCCCCTTTCTGCGCAAGTGCGCATCCGCATCAGGAAACATCGTCCACTGTCGTGGGCTCGGGGGAGCAATGAACCATGAAAACGTTGTCGCGCCACTGGGTGCGACTTTTACGCCACATCTCGTCTGCACCACCGGCGACCGCCTGAAGCACCCGGCGGACGGCCGCAACGACCTCGCTCGCATCGTGATGAGGTGGGCCCGTGCCTGGGTTCCGGAGACCTGGCCGGCGCGTCAGTACTTCGCCGCTCTCGGTGTCGGTGACGACGAAAACCCCAGTTACACCGACGAAAACGTCGTCGGCTGGCACCTCATCGAGCCTCGCCCCGGCTCGCTCGCCTGGCGGGTGCGCTCGGGTGAGGTCGACGTGACCACGGCGCTCACGGCCGAAGCGGAGGCTTGGCCGGAATAGTAAATCCCGTAACGGAGCTCTGCGTCGCCGCCGTGGTGGCGCAGGGCTCTTTTGCGCGCCCGGAATTCGCTGTCGCCGTGGCTCGAAGACGTTGGCGGAAAGGGAAGTCCGCGTAACCCATTAGGACCACTGAAAGGCCGGTCAGAGGCTTGCGGCATCCACACGATGGTGGCGCGAGCTGGAAACGGCTCCAGGACGTCAGTACGTTTTCCTCACACGGAGCGGAGAACACACCTTCACTGCCGCTCCATCCGACGCGATCGTCAATCGAGGAGAAATCCCATGCTGAAGAAGATCGGCTTCGTCACGGCCGCCATGGCCGCCGGCGCGTTCCTGACCGGCGGTATCGCCGCGGCCGGCACCCCGGACGGCCACCACGGCCACCACCACGGCGGCTCCGACCACATGGGGCAGGTCGGCCTGGTCAACCTGAACAACACCGACGTGCTCCACAACGTCAACGTCACGCCGGGCCTGTGCGGCAACGACGTCAACGTCCTCGGCGTCCAGGTGCCGATCCGCGACTCGCTCAACGGCATCGGCGTGCCGATCCTGTCGCCGGGCGAGAACGAGGCCAGCGGCGAGTCGCCCTACAACTGCGCTTCGGGCGCGGTGGTCGACGGCGGCACGAGCCAGGACAACTGAGTTTCCGTGCCGAGGCCGCCCGCTGTGTGTGCGGAAGCCGGCTGAGGCACGGGAATCCGGCGATCCGCTTCGACGTCGTCACGCGTGCCCGGAACACGGAGCGAGCTGCACACTCCTGCTCCGCGTTCCGGGCACGCCGCGACGCCGGGCGCTGCCGGCACGGGTGGGACCGGTCACGACCTGGAGAAGTGCGCCGGTCCCACCCGGCGTGAACCGCACGATAACCGACTTCCCCGGGCCCGGCGAACCGGAGCCGGGCCCGATCCCTTTCCCCGGTTTCCCACCGGACGGTCCGGTGGGTCTTGTGAAGGAGTTCTTTTAGTGATCAAGCAGCTCGGCTTCGTCGCCACCGCCCTCGCCGCCGGGATGGCGGTGCTCGGCGGGTCCGCGTCGGCAGCCGGTGTCACGGTCGGCGGCCACCCGGTCGACCACAGCGACCAGGTCGGCCTCGCCAACGTGCAGAACCTCGACGCGGCGCACAACCTGAACGCGGTCGGCGGCGTCTGCGACGACAACGTCAACGTGCTCGGCGTCCAGGTGCCGGTCCGCGACGTGGCGCAGGGCATCGACGTCCCGGTGATTTCGCCGGGTGAGAACGGGGCCCAAGGCGCAACGCCGTTCAACTGCGCCAGCGGCACCGTCGTGGACGGCGGGTCAGCCCAGGGCAACTGACCGCCCGCCGAAACCGCCGCGTGGATCCCCCTCCGCGCGGCGGTTTCACGCGCCGTCGACCCGGCGCACGTGGCCCCTTCGATTGCGGAAACCGCTGAGGGAAACCAGAATCGCTGATGAGCATCAAGGGATTCCTGCTCGTTCCGGTCATCGTCCTCGTGGCCGTCACCACGGTTTGCCCGGTCGCTTCGGCCACCGGTGAACCGCGGTTGCTGATCAACCAGGACTTTCCCGATCCGGACGTCGTGAAGACCGCAGCCGGTTATTTCGCGTTTTCCACGAGCTCGGGCTCGGGCCGGATACCTGTCGCGACCGCGTCAGCGCCGGACGGGCCTTGGCACATCACCGGCGACGCACTCGGAGCGGTCCCCGCGTGGGCCGAGCCGGACGGCGGGTTCTGGGCACCGGACGTGACGCTGTTGCCGAACGGCACGTTCGTCCTTTACTTCTCGGGCGCGCGGACAGCCGACGGCGAGATGTGCCTCGGCGCGGCGACCGCATCGAAAGCCGACGGGCCGTACACCCCCACTGGTGACCAGCCCCTGATCTGCGCGCCCGAAGACCACGGTGACATCGACCCGCAGACGTTCGTCGACGCGGACGGAACCCGTTACCTGCTCTACAAGAGCGATGGTGGAGCCATCGGCGCGCCCGCCGCGATCTGGGCCCAGAAGCTGAAGGACGACGGGCGAACGGTTGCCGGGCCTCGCACCGAGCTGTTGCGCGCCGACCTCAACGTGGAGAAGGCGGTCGTCGAGGCGCCTTCGATGGTGAAGACCGCGAACCGGTTTCTGCTTTTCTACTCCGCGGACACGTTCCAGAGCTCGGGCTACCACACGAGTTACGCGTCGGCGCCGACGGCGACCGGCCCGTTCGTGAAGTCCGACGCGCCGTTCCTGACGAACGACCTGCTCGGCGGCAAGGTGGACGCCCCCGGCGGCGCGGACGTCGTGGACGGCCACATCTACTTCCACGGCTGGCTGAGTGGTGCCCGCACGGCGCGGGGTTTGTACTCGCTGCCGCTCTCGTTCCCGGACGACGCGCCGCACCTCGGCTGAGCAGTCGTTCACCCGAGGGAGGACCGGCGTGCTTGCAAGCCGGCCCGGTCGCGACCGGGCCGGCTTCACCAGCAGAGTGTCAGTCTTCGTCGTGGTCCGAAGCGTCAGCCACAGTGGACACCGAGTGCGCGGTCGCGCCCGTTTCGTCCGCGGCCGCATACCAGTTGTGGTAGCCGGCAAGGTCCGCCGCGGCCACTGCCTGAACGCCTTCGGACACCGCACCCGCCGGACCGGCCATGTAGTGCCCGGACTCGTAGGTGGCGTAGTCGTCACCGGCGTGGCTTTCGACGTGCGACGAGTCTGCGCCCGCCAGATCGGCCGTCTGCGCGTGGGTCTCGTAGCTGACGTCGTGGTGTGCCGGACGCGCGTGGGTGTGCCGGTTGGGCACCGCCGTGTTGTTGTGGTGGTTGTGGTGGTGACCGGCGGGACGCCGGCCGTGCGTCACGGTCGGCTGGTCGTCGGTCCAGCTCGTGCTCTCGTCGTTGCCGTCCGCACCGGACTGCGCGGTGTGGATGACGGCGGCCCCGCCGATACCGGCCACCGCGGAGTCCTGCTCTGACCAGTGATAGCCCCAGCGAGTGGCGCCTTCGTCGGTGTCGGTTGTGCCTGCCCCACCGATGCCGGCGAAGCTCGTGGAGCTTTCCGAGCTCCACGGGGCGTCGGAAGTGCTCGCCGAGGCCGGGACGCCGAGCAGGGAAATGGGCAGCGCGAATGCGCCCGCAGCGGCGAATCGCCGCAAGGTGGACATGATTGATCGGATTCCTTTCTGGCTGCGGTACCCGGTTATTCATCGGGGTTGTTCGGGTGCCGGGCAGAACGTCTGCCTGTCGAGGACGGTACCCGGCGGCAGCTCGTTCTAGCGGCTCTGACCAGTGCAGATACCTGATCGTTGCGTCAAAACCGCCTGCAGGAGGACATTTCGAGAAGGAGTCCCGAACAGCGTAGGGCTGAACTGTCTGATTGTCTTCCCGAATAGCGGTGACCACACGCTCGGGTAGTGTTTTCGCTTATCGGAAATCGTCGACATCGACGAGTTCGATGCCGGTGTCCGGCTTGAACAGCGGACCGGCCGGAATCCTGGTCGTCGGTCTGACCTCGATGATCTTCCAGTGGCTCGGACGATCGCCCTCACGGGATAGATGAGCTAATCCCGGTGTGCGGCGCGCTCCCTGGATCCAGCAGGTCGGCTCCGACCACAGCGGGGTGTCGAGGATCGCCCACGTCGACAAGTTCGGTGAGGCCGCTGACGGTGAGCACCGGTATCAGCAACTGCGACGCGATGACGCGGATGGGTCGGCGTAGGTGAACAGCGCGTTGATGGCACCGCTGTCGAGGTAGGTGACGCCGCGAAGATCGACGGTGACCACGCCGGTGCCCGTCGCGTCGGCAAGGGCCTGCCGGATTCGGTGGTCTTGTGTCGCGTCCGCTACGTCGATCGCGGGTGGAACAGGGTCAAACTCCGGGCGCCCTGATCGAATCAGACGCCACGCCTCCTCCTGCCGCTGCTGTCGATCACCTACCGCTACACCAGGGTCGACGGCACCGACACCGGGCAGATGGCGGCGCTCGCCGAGCTGTTCTGGCATTCCGGACCCGCCGCGCCGCCATCCCCCGGTTACCTTTTCGTGGCTCCCGACCAGGGAGTTGTGGTCACCAGGCTCGGCATGACTTCTGCCCCCGGTCGCATCCACGATCCGGGTGTCACCGGGTCTGGTTGCACCACCCGGCCCTCGAGCACGCGATCGGTCCGCGCATCTCGCATCCGGTGGTCCTGAAGATCCTGTCCCGCTGCGGCGGCCCGGCCGGCATCACCAAAGCCGGCCGCCGCAAACCCACCGCGATCGCGAAGGTCCACGCACCCCGCGTCGGCGACAAACCAGTCGAGGCGATCATGACCGCCCTGGACGAGCAGGCGGTCACCGTCCCGGGCGCCGCCGCCGCGGACACGGTCTTGCCGCGGCTGGCCGACGGTCTGAAAACCGTGCTGCGGCAAAGGACACAGGTTGCGGAGCAGGTTGAGGCGATCCTTGATGCGCACCCTCTTGCCGGGGTCCTGACCTGATAACGTCCGAACGCCCGGAGCAGAACACCAAGCCTTGGGCCAGCACGACCCCCCCAGAGCGGCTGCGACGTCCGCTCCGGGGTTCGACCAGCTCGTGTTCGACCGACGCCTGCCGATACCTGAGGCCTTGAGTCCTCGGCCAAGACCGCACTGCGGTCGAACCCGCTGTGGTGGTGACTCGAGCGGGACGCCTTGTCGGTCCCGATGTCGCTCGTGGTTCGAGCCCGTCCGCGCGGCCAACACCTTGCTTCCCAGGAGCCTGGAGCTCTGGCGTCAAGACCGGAGCCGCGCGGATCGCTGGGATCGTGAACGGCTCAATCGGAGGGAAGGCTGCGGGAGAGGGGCGAGACCGGACACCGCCAGCCGGTCTCACCACCATTGATGCGCCATCTCGTGGCCCACCACCTCGAGCGCGGCGATGGTGACCCGAACGGGCAGCTGCTGCGCTACTCCAGCGGCAAACCCATCACCCGCCGCCGCCAATCCAGCCGGAGCGGGGAGGTGCCGGGCCCGAGGCCGCGCCCGGCACCCCGGTCCTCAGCCCCTCGCGACCGCGCCGCTCGCCCACGTCCCACCGCTGTAGGTGAGAGTGGGTCCGAAGCAGACCGACCACGAGTTCGCGGCCACGCCCGACGCGGTGCAGTCCCAGGTGCCCAGCGTCCCGCCCGCCGACTTGTGCAGGGTCACCTCCGCCAGCATGCGGACGAGCCCGGACGTGTTGTTGCGCACGATCACGGCGCCCTGCACGCCGGTCCTGGACACCGTCTGGACCGAACACACCTGGGCTTTGATGCCGCTGAAGGGTTCCGAGGTCGCCCCGCAGGTCCACTTGCTGGCGCTGGACGTGATCGGGTTGGTGTTGCCGTACGCCCGCCAGGTGCCGGCCGCGTCGACGGCGGCGGACGCGGGCGCGGCGGTTGCCAGGCCCAGCCCGAGCAAGGCGGCCGACAGCAGTGTCTTCTTCATGGATTCCCCTTTCACCGCGTGCGCGCCGGCGACCGGCTTCGGATCCGGTCGCGCTTGTCGGCATCGGGAAAGCCGTTGTCCCCCGGCACGCCCCTTCATCGGAAGCCGCGGCGCTTTCGGCGTGCTTTCCGTTCGCTGTCGGCGAAAGGCGGGTGGCCGGACAGCCGTCGGAAAGCGGTCCGAAAGCGGCCACCGGTGTCCTGGATCTCCCGACACTCGAGGAGGAACGATGCGACTTTCGTACCGGCGGTTGCTCGCAGTGCCGCTGCTGGCGGCCGCGACAATCGCGGCCACGGCCACGCCGAGCCACGCGGCGACCGGCTACGACCGCTGTCCCAGCGGGTACTTCTGCATTTTCGCCGACGCCAACGGCGGCGGCACGATCGCCTACTTCCGGTCCGGCTCGCCGGACCTGCGTCAGCAGCACATCGACAACGCCGCGTCGTCGGTGTGGAACCGCAACGCGGACGCATTCGCGCTCTGCGACTCGTACAACTACGCCGGCGTGATCACCGACGTCTTCCCCGGCGCCCGATCAAACCTGGACGCGAGCGAAAACAACCGGGCGAGCTCGGTGCACAAGGGCGCCCACACCTGCTGACGATCGAAGGGGAAAGGCATGAAATGCCGATCATCCGAAGGCTGGTGGCATGAGCCACGGTGACCCTGCTTGCCACGGCGTTGTCGTACGGACCGGCGATGGCGTCGCCCGGTGGGAACGTTGTGGTACTGCGAAGCTCGCCTGACGGTACATCGCCGGTGCCGGTTCACGGTGCGTCCGGCGCCGGCGACCCGAAGCCGGCCTCGACGACTTCGAGCTCCCGGAAGTGGCGCCGGTAGTCGACGGCGATGACGGGGTTGCCCTCGACGAGGGCGTCGAGCTCCGCGCGCCGGGCCCAAGCCCGCTCCTTCTTGCCGAGCAGCAGGTAGGCCCGGGTCAGATCGCACAGCGCGCCGCACTCCAGGGCGCTCGAGCCGAGCTCCCGTGCGATCCGCAGCGCCGTATCGAGGCTGCGCTCGGCTTCGGCGTGGCGGCCCAGGCCGAGCAGGGCCCGGCCGTGCCCGTGCCGCGCTTCGCCGATTTCCCACTCCGCTTCCTGCTCTTCGCAGATCGCCAGCGCGCGTTCGGCGTGCGTCAGCGCTTCGGCCGGCCGGTCCAGGTTGACCAGGATGTCGCCGAGCACGCCGTTCGCCGCGGCCACGTTGATCGGGTTGCTCGTGTGCGGGGCCAGTTCCAAGGCCCGATATCCGGCGCGCAACGCCTCTTCGTGGCGGTCGAGCGCCGTATACACCGTGGCCAGGTTGAACAGGCACATCGACTCACCATCTACTGAGGACAGTGCACGCCACACCTCCAGGGCCCCGCGGAACTCGGCGAGCGCCGGCTCCAGCTCGCCGGTGCAGCGCAGGACCAGGCCCAGCCCGGTGCGCATCCAGCCTTCGCCGGGCAGGTCGCCGGAGCGCGCCGCTGCGGCCAGCCCGGTCCGGTGCGTCTCGAGGAATGCCGTGCACTCGCCGGACATCAGGAACACGTGGGCCATCGCCCGCGCGATCTGCCAGGCCTGGCGGTCCAGCCCGCTCTCGTACGCCTTCGCGACGGCCTGGACGAGGTTGGCCTGCTCGGCCAGGACCCAGTCCATGGCGTCCTCGGGCCGCGAAAACCGCTCGACGGCCGGGCCGTCGGCGCCTTCGGGTGCGACGTACGGCCGGTACGCGTCGAAGGCGTTGACCGTGCACGCCGCGTACCAGTCCACCAGCCGGACGGTCGCGGCCCGGGCCTCGCCGTCCGCCGCGGCCAGCCCGGCTGCGTAGACGCGGAGCAGGTCGTGCAGCTCCCAGCGGCCGGGCCGGCGCTGCTCGGCGAGGTGGGCCACCCCGAGCTGGTGCAACAGGCGGCGGGCCTCAAGGACGTCGACCGCCGCCAGCGCGGCCGCCGAGCGCTCCCGGACGCCGCCGACCGGGTGCAGGCCGAGCAGGCGGAACAGCCGCGCGGCGGGGCCGGGCAGCGCCGCGTACGAGGAGGCGAACAAGGCGCGGAGGTTGCTGTCTTCGCCATCACCGAGGTCGAAGCCACGCAACCCGGTGTCCTCGTCGAACTCGGCGACGACTTCCGCCAGCGACCTCCCGGCCTGGCGGTTCACCCGTTCGCCGAGGATGCGGATGGCCAGCGGCAGCCCGGCGCACAGCTCGAGGGCCCGCGTCCAGGCCGCCGTCTTCGGCCGGGCGACGGCGCCGGTGAGGAGCCCGCCGAGCAGCGCCCCGCCGTCCCGCCGGTCGAGGCGCCGGACGGTGACCGGGTGCGCGCCGTGCCGGGCGATCAGCCCGCCGAGCCGGTGGCGGCTGGTCACCAGCACCAGGCAGCCGGGCCCGGGCAGCAGCGGCCGCACCTGCGCGGTGTCGCGGGCGTCGTCCAGCACCACGAGGAAGCGGCGTCCGGCGGTTCGCGACCGCCAGAGCGCGGCGCGTTCGTCGAGGCCCGCCGGCATCTCCTCGCCGAGCACCCCGGTCGCCCACAGCAGACGGGCGAGCAGCCCCTCGGGTTCGGCGGGCGCGGCGGGCCCGAAGCCGGTCAGCTCCAGGAACAGCTGCCCGTCCGGGAACTGCCCGGCCACCTGGTGTGCGAAGTGGACGGCGAGCGCCGATTTGCCGACCCCGGCGGTTCCTTCGAGCACCGCGACGGCCGTGTCGCCAGCGTCCGGCACCAGGGCTCGCAGCCGGTCCAGCTCGCGGGTCCGGGCGGTGAACCCGGCGACGTCGCTGGGCAGCTGGCGGGGCACGGACCGCTCCGCGGCGGGCACCGGCGCCGGCGCCGGCGCCAGCGCCGGGTCGGCGGTGATGATCGCCTGGCGCAGCTCCCGCAGCCCGGGGCCGGGGGCGAGGCCGAGCTCGTCGTCGAGGGCAGTGCGTACGCGGTCGAACACGGCCAGAGCATCGGCTTGCCGGCCGGCCCGGTAGAGGGCGAGCATCAGCTGCTCGTGGACGCGTTCGCGCAGTGGGTGCCCGGCGGCCAGCTCCGTCAGCTCCGGGACCAGCCGCCGGCTACGGCCCAGCGCGAGCAACGCGTCGGCGCGGGCCTCCCGGACCGCGAGCGCCTCTTCGTGCAGCGCGGCCACGACGTCGCGTTGCAGCACCTCGGACGCCACGTTCGACAGCGGCTCGCCCGACCATTCGGCGAGCGCAGCGTCGAAGGCGGCGACGGCCTCGGCGTGCGCGCCGCGGCCGGCCGAAGCCCAGCCTCGGGCGGCCGCCGCGCGGAACCGGGTCAGGTCTACCGCGTCGTCGGGGACGGTGAGGCGGTAGCCGCCCGGTTCGGTCCGCAGCACGTCGGCGTGGCCGAGCGCGCGCCGGAGGCGGGAGATGTAGGTCTGGATGGCCGCGCGGGCGTTGCGTGGGCCGTCGTCGTCCCAGAGCCACCGGGTCAGCTGGGCGATGGTGACGTGCTGGCCGGGGTGGGTCAGCAGCCCCGCGAGCACCACGAGCGGCCGTTCGCCGTCCGGGGCGAGCACGACCCCGTCCGCGTTCGCCTCGACCGGCCCCAGTACCCGAAACCCCATCCCCATCCCCATGGGTCGCAGTATCGCGAGAAACCCGCTGGTATGCGACCCCGATCGGCGGGCAGAGGGTGACCCGGGGAACACCGGCCGGAGCGGTCCAGGCGGTGCCGCGACATGCTCGGCCGACGCCCTGATCAAGGCCGTTCTGCCGTGAACGGTCCGCCGTGTCCTTACCGGTCAAAGCCGGGGACCCGTCCCCGGTGTCCGGTTTATGATCTCGCCATGACCGGTCCCGCCGATATCCTTCGCACTGCCGCGCGGCGTCACCCGGACCGGATCGCGCTTGTCACCGCGACGCGCGCGCTGACCTACCACGAGCTGGACACGGCCGCGGCGTGCGTGGCCGGCGGTTTGCGCGACCGCGGTATCACTCCCGGTGACGTCGTCACGCTGTACGCGCCGAATCGCTGGGAGTGGCTTGCCGCCTACCACGGCGTCCTGCGCGCCGGCGCGGTCGTGAACCCGGCCAATGCGCTGCTCACGGCCGAAGAACTGAGCTATGTCACCGAAGACTGCCGGGCCGCGGCCGTCGTCACGACCAGCGAGCTCAAAGATCGGGTGGACGGCGTCCGGCTCGTTGTGGACATGGACAACGGTGGTGGCGCCGTCCCCTTCGCGGATCTCCTGGGCGCGCCACCCCGGGAACCGGCCGAAGTGGACGGTGCCGGTCCGTGCACGATCGCTTACACCTCCGGCACCACCGGCCACCCGAAGGGGGCGGTGCAGAGCCAGTACGGCGTCCTGGTCAACTGCGCGCTCACCGCCACCATGCACGCCCGCCGCGAAGACGACGTCGTCGTCACCGCGTTGCCGCTTCCGCACGTCTACGGAAACGTCGCCGTGCACAGCACTTTCTGCGCCGGCGGCACCGTCGTCCTGAGAGAGCGCTTCTCTCCCGAAGACGTCTTCGCCGCGATCGAAGAATACCGCGCAACGATGTTCGAAGGCGTGCCCGCGATGTACGCGATGCTGCTCGCCGACCCGTCCTTCGCGCGCGCGGACCTCTCGTCGCTTACGCGCAGCACGGTCGGCGGCCAGACGATCGCCGTCGCGACCATGCGGGCGTGGCAGGAGCGCTCCGGCGCGCCGCTGCTGCAGGTCTGGGGGATGACCGAGCTGTCCGGGCACGCCACCACGCACAGCCCGCACGCGCCCGAGGTCCTCGGCTCCATCGGCGTCGCCTACCCCGGCGTGCAGATCCGCGTCGCCGACCTCGACGACCCGGCCCGCGACGCCCCCGACGGCGTCCGCGGCGAGCTGATGGGTGCGCGGCCCGGTCGTGATGCTCGGCTACCACGACCGGCCCGGCGCCACCGCCGAGACGATCGACGCGGACGGCTGGCTGCGCACCGGCGACCTCGGCTACCGGGACCCCACCGGGCACCTGTTCGTGGTCGACCGCAAGAAAGACCTGATCATCACCGGCGGGTACAACGTCTACCCGGCCGAGATCGAGCGGGTGCTCGCCGGGCACCCGGCCGTCGCGATGGTCGCCGCCGGGCCGGTGCCGGACGCGGTCAAGGGCGAGCTCGCCTGCGCGTACGTGGTCCTGCGCCCCGGCGAGGCCGCCTCGGCCGACGAGCTGATCGCGTTCACGACCCCGCACCTCGCGCCGTACAAGCGGCCACGGCTGGTGCGGTTCGTCGACCGGCTGCCCGCGACGCCGTCGGGGAAGATCAAGCGGCGCGAGCTGGCCGGGCTGTGAGACCGGGTTCAGCCCCGCCCGGTCAGGTGCGCGCCGAGCTGGGTGAAGAAGACCCGCGTTCCGGCTTCCAGCGCGGCGAAGTGCTCGTCGGTCACCACGCCGGTCTGCCGGAACTCCTGCCGGGTGCCGCCGTCGACGTCGGTCAGCGTCACGGTCATCTCGGTGCGCTGCGGCTCGTCGGGCGACGGGTTGTCGCTCAACCCGAACACCAGGCGCTCACGCGGGACGACGTCGACGTAGAACCCGGCGAACGGCATCACGAGGTCGCCCGCCTCGGACGACTGCGTCGCGGCGAACCGGCCGCGCGGCTCGACCTCCATGACGAGGTCGTGCGTGCGGAAGCCAGGGCCCACCCACCACTGCGCGAACCGCTCGGGGTCGGTCCAGGCCGCCCACACCTCGTCGCGGGACACCGGGAAGGTGTCGGTGAGCACCAGCTCGTGCGGCGTTTCCACTGCGGACATTCGGACCACTCCTCGAGTTCGTCGGTGACGGGAACCACCTTCGCCGGGCAGCCCATCCGGCCGCTATCGATCCGCTATGGACGACACTGGTGGTGATGACCGAGCACCCCACCCCGCCGCGACTCCGCCTGCTCGGGCCCGCCGAACTCGGGTCCGAAGCCGGTGCGACGCCGGTCGGCAGCCCGCGCGAGTCGGTGGTGCTCGCCGTGCTCGCGCTCGACGCCAACCGCGAGGTCGCGGCCGATCGGCTGGTCGACGCCCTCTGGGGCGAGCAGCCGCCGGCGACGGCCCGGGCGCAGGTCCAGATCTGCGTCTCCGCGTTGCGCCGCCGGCTGCGCGACGCGGGCGGGTTCGCGACGATCACCACCCGCGCCCCGGGCTACCGGCTCGACGTCGCCGTCGAAGACCTCGATCTGACCCGCTTCGCGGAGCTGGCCGGGCGGGCGCGGACGGACGACGGCGCCTGCGAAGCAGCCCTCGCGCTTTGGCGTGGACCCGCGTTCGCCGGCCTGGACAGCGAAGCCCTGACTCGCGCGGCCACCCGGCTCGCCGACCGGCGGCGGGACCTGGTCGAGCAGCAAGTCCGGGCCCGGCTCGAGCGCGGGGACGACGTCCTGGCCGAGCTCACCGCCCTGGTCGACGAGCACCCGCTGCGGGAGAACCTGCACCTGCTGCTGATGCGGGCGCTGCACGGCGGCGGCCGCCGGGCCGAGGCGCTGACGGCGTTCCGGCGGGCGCGGGAGGTCTTGATCGACGAGCTCGGCGTCGAACCGGGCCCCGAGCTGCGTGAGCTGCAGGCCGCGATCCTGGCCGGAGAGCAGGCGGTCGTCCAGGCCGTCGTCGCGACACCGGTGCCGCGGCAGCTGCCCGCGCCCGCCGCGAACTTCACCGGCCGCGACGCCGCGTTGCGCGCCATCGCCGCACGGCTGTGCGGGCCCGCCGATCCGCAGACGCCGTTCGCGGTCCGGGTCGTCGGCGTCTCCGGCGCCGGGGGAGTGGGGAAGTCGGCGCTGGCGGTGCGGGCCGCGCACGAGCTCGCCGCGCACTTCCCGGACGGCCAGCTCTACGCCGACCTGCACGACGACTCGGCCGAGGACAGCACGACCTGGTCCGCGCGGGTGCTCGGCGGTTTCCTGCGCGCTTTGGGCATGGCGGAGGAGCTGCTGCCCCGGGATCCGCGCGAACGCGCCGAGCTCTACCGCACGCGGCTGGCCGACCGGCGCGTCCTCGTGGTGCTCGATGGCGTCCGGAGCGAGGCCGACGTCCTGCCGCTGCTGCCCGGCTCGGCCGGCTGCGCGGTCCTAACGACGTCCCGGGCGCGGCTCACCGGCTTGCCCGGCGCGGCCGGCGTCCAGCTCGACGTGCTCGAAGACGAGGTCGCGCTGCGGCTGCTAGCCACCTTCGTCGGCGACGACCGGCTGGCCGCCGAACCGGAGGCGGCCCGAGCGCTCGTCGCCGCGTGCGATCGGCTGCCGCTGGCGCTGAGCATCGCCGGCGCGAAGCTGGCATCCCGCGACCACTGGGCGCTCGGCGACCTGCTGGAGCGGCTGACCGACGAGAAGCGGCGGCTGGACGAGCTGTCCTTCCGCGGCGTCCAGCTGCGCTCGACGATCGCGCTGTCCTACCACGGCCTCGGCGAGCCGGCCCGGGCCCTGTTCCGCCGGATGGCCACGCCGCAGCACCCCGACCTGCCGCACTGGGCGCCGGGTGCGCTGCTCGACGTCCCGCACGTCACGGCCGAGGACGCGCTCGCGGAACTGCTCGAAGCCAACCTGATCGCCGACGGCGCGCCGCCCTCGGCGTTGTCCCGGCGCTGGCGGTTCCACGACCTGGTGCGCGTCTTCGCGGCCGAACGCGCGGCCGCCGAGGACAGCGTCGCCGAGCACGCGGCGGCCCTGCGCCGCCTCGGCTCGGGCTGGCTCGGTCTCGCCGAACAGGCTCAGCGCCCCGAGTTCGGCGACCGCCTCGACCTGCGCGGGACCGCGCCGCGCCGGGAGCCGCCGTCCTCGGCGACGGCGGCCGTCCGCCGGGCGCCGTTGCAGTGGGTCGACGAAGAACGCTTCGCGCTCGTCGCCGCTGTGCGGGAGGCAGCGGCCGCGGAGTGGGACGACCTGTGCTGGGAACTGGCCGTCACGGCCGCGGCGTTGTTCGAGATCCGCGGCTACTTCGACGACTGGCGGGAGATCGCCCAGCTCGCGATCACGTCGGCGGACCGCGCGGGCGACGCGGTGGGTGCCGCCGCGGCCCGCCACTCCCTGGGCGCCCTGCTCGTCCACCAAGGCCGTCCCGGCGACGCGGCCCGGTATCTCGAACCCGCGCTGGCGGGGTTCCGCGCCGCCGGGATCGGCCACGGCGCGGGCGCGACGCTGCGGCAGCTGGCCACGGTCCGGCGGCTCAACGGCGACCTGGCCGCGGCCCGCGCCTGCGCGGTCGAGGCGTTACCGCTCCTGCACGCGGCCGGCGACCGCAGCGGCGAAGCGCACACGCGGTCCGAACTCGCCCGTCTCGACCTCGACGCCCGCGAGTTCGGCGACGCGGCCGACCAGGTGGCCGAAGCCCTGCGGCTCGCGCGGGACGCGGGCGCGTCGCGCACCGAGGCGCAGATCCTCTACCGCAGCGCCGACGTCGAGCTGGCCGCCGGGCACGTCGGCGCCGCCGGGGTGGCGGTGGACCGGGTCCTGGAGATCGCTTCCGGCCTGGGGGACCGGATCGGGGTCGGCTACGCGCTGTTCGGTCAGGGCCGGGTCGCACTGGCCACCCGGGACACCGGCACGGCGCGCACCCGGTTCACCGAGGCGGTCACCGTCGCCGGGGTGACCGGCGACCGGCACCTGCAGGCCCGCGCCCACCGGCGGCTCGGCGAACTGGCCGAGGACGGTGCGGAAGCCGCGGGACACGCTCACCAGGCCGAGCGGCTCCTCGCCGACGTCGCGGAGCACGCGAGCGGGCACCGATAGCGCGTCGATAGCCCACCGGAAGGGCCGCGCCCCACTCTCGGAGCACAGCAACCGAACCCCGGGAGTGTCCGATGCGCAAGATCGTCAACTCGACCTACGTCACCCTCGACGGCGTCGTCTCCGACCCGCACCTGTGGTCGCTGGACTACTTCGACGAGGCCGCCGCCGCGTTCGCCCTCGACCAGCTGCGCGCGAGCGACGCCCTGCTGATGGGGCGGGGCACCTACGACGGGTTCGCCCAGGCCTGGCCGGCCCGCAGCGGCGACGAGTTCAGCGACACCATGAACAAGATGGCCAAGTACGTCGCTTCGACCACCCTGACCTCGCCGGAGTGGAACAACACGACTGTGCTGTCCGGTGAACTGGCGGGCGCCGTGCGGGAACTGAAGCAGGCGCCGGGCGCGGACATCCTGATGTACGGCTACGGTCCCATCGCCCGCGAGCTGGTCACGCACGGGCTGCTCGACGAGCTGCGGCTGTGGATCCACCCGGTGCTGCGCGGCGCCGGCGAGCAGCTCCTCGGTGAGGGGGTGAGCGGCGTGTTCGGCAAGGTCGAGACCCGCGCGTTCGCGAGCGGCACGGTGGTGCTCGTCCTGTCGGAGCCCGGGACTGCGCTTGAATGACGTCATGAAGTACGTCTTGCTGATCTGCGACGACGAGGTCGACGCGCCGACGAACGAGCAGCTCGCGACCGATCCGGTCCACACGGCGTGGCTGGCGGACCTCGACCGGCGCGGCCGGGTCAGTGGCATGGCGCGCCTGCGCCCGGTGGCGAGCGCCACGACCGTCCGGGTCCGGCAGGGAGAGACCCTGATCTCGGACGGTCCGTTCGCCGAGACGAAGGACTTCGTCGGCGGCGTCGTCATCGTCGACTGCGAGAACCTGGACGAGGCGGTCGCGATCGCCGCGGGCCATCCCTACGCGCACCGGGGCTGCGTCGAGGTCCGCCCCGTCTGGGAATGAGCGCGGACGTCCGGGCGGCGGTCGAGACGGCGTACCGGGAAGAGTGGGGCCAGGTCGTCGCGACGCTGATCGGCGCCACCGGGAACTGGGACCTGGCCGAGGACAGCGCGCAGGAGGCGTTCGCGGCGGCGCTCACGGCGTGGGCGCGCGACGGCGTCCCGCACAATCCGGGGGCCTGGCTGACCAGGACGGCCCGCAACCGGGCGACCGACCGGATCCGGCGGGAGACGGTCGGGGCGGCCAAGCTCCGGGAGCTGGCCGCGTGGGAGCCCGGCCAGGTCCCGGCCGTCGCCGAGCCGGAGGACATCCCGGACGAGCGGCTGCGCCTGATCTTCACCTGCTGCCATCCCGCGCTGCCGCTGCCCGCGCGGGTGGCGCTCACCCTGCGTACGCTCGCCGGTCTCACGACCGCCGAGATCGCCCGGGCGCTGTTGTCCGCCGAAACCACCATGGGGCAGCGGCTGAGCCGGGCGAAACGCAAGATCCAGGACGCCGGCATCCCGTACCGGGTGCCGCCGGCGGAACTGCTGCCGGAGCGGCTGGCATCGGTGCTGGCCGTGTTGTACCTGATCTTCAACGAGGGCTACGGCGAAGCGGACCAGCGGGCGCTGGCCACCGAGGCCATCCGCCTGGCCCGGGTCCTGACGGCGCTGATGCCCGCGGAGGCCGAACCACGCGGCCTGCTCGCCCTGATGCTGCTGCACGAGTCGAGGCGCGCCACCCGCCTGCACGACGGCGAACTCGTCATCCTGGAGCACCAGGACCGGTCACGGTGGGACGGCACCCTGATCGACGAGGGCGTCCGGATCCTGGGCGAAGCCCGGGCGATGCGCCAGACCGGTCCCTACCAGCTGCAGGCGGCGATCGCGGCCTGCCACGCGACGGCGCCGGACGCCGCGGCGACCGATTGGGCGCGGATCGCCGGGCTGTACACGGACTTGAGCGAGCTGACGCCGTCACCGGTGGTGGAGCTCAACCGCGCCGTGGCGGTGGCCATGGCGGACGGCATCGCGCCGGGCCTGGCGCTGGTGGACGCACTGGCGGAGTCCGGCGACCTGGACGGCTACCACCTGCTGCCGGCGACCCGCGCGGACCTCCTTCGTCGCGCCGGTCGCGACGCCGAAGCGCGGGCGTCCTACGAGCAGGCGCTGGCGCTGGCCCCGTCCGGACCGGAGCGCCGCTACCTGGCCAACCGGCTGCTCGAGCTGACGCCGGAAAACTGACCGAAGTTTTTTCGCGGCGGGACGCAAAGCCGGCTCCCGCCGTTCGTCGGTGGGTCACCAGGGTCCGCTGGGACCCGCACCGACGACAGGAGCAGCCGTGAACGACTACACCACCACCTTCACCGTCCCCAACCCCGCCGCGGAGGTCACCGACGCGATCAGCGACCCCCGTGCCTGGTGGATGACCGACCTCGCCGGCACCGCCCGGCAGGTCGGCGACGAGTTCTCCTTCGAGGTCCCCGGGGTGCACTATTCGAAGCTGAGGGTCACCGACTTGGTCCCGGGCGAGCTCGTGGTCTGGGAGGTCGTCGAGGGCAAGGTCTCGTTCGTCGCCGACCAGGACGAATGGACCGGCACCCGGATCCGCTTCGAGATCTCGCCCGCCGCGGAGGGCACCGCTGTCCGCTTCACCCACGTCGGCCTGCGCCCCACGGTCGAGTGCTACGAGGCGTGCTCCGGCGCGTGGAACCTCTACGCGGGCGCGAGCCTCAGGGACTTCCTCGTCACCGGCGCCGGGCAGCCCAGCTCCAACCCCGACGAGGTCACCTTCCGGGAAAACGCCTGAAACCCCGGGAAAGGGCGGCCGCGGAGGCAGCGGAAGAGCCGGAAGAACCCGCACCTGCTCGACCGGCGACTCCGGCTGCTCCAGCGCAGGTCGGTGAACCGCAGCTCGGCTTCACGCCGGGACGGCGCGGTCAGCGTTTCGTCGGGTGTGCGGTACGAGGATTCCGGCCGCGATGGCGGCCTGATACCGCTGAAACCTCAGCGCCGCGAAAGCAGTCCGGGGGGCTGGTACGTGCCGCCCGTGATGAGGAGGTCCGCCTCCGTCGTCAGGTTCGTGTCCGGTGGTCCGCTCACCTTCAGCCGGACCGCGCCCGGGACCGCGTGCTGCAAGATCACCATCGGTACCGAGAATCGGCCGCGTGCGTCGGTGCGCAGTATCGGCGTCAGGCCTGGCGCCGTCAGCGAGAGCTGGTGATCCGGCGGGAAGCCCGAGCCCGACAGCGTCGTCACGCGGCCGCCGCCGGTGACCGCCGGGGTCGTGGTCACCGACGGGCGAACGCCCGTGGCGGTCAGGCCCGCGATCCTCGGTCCGGCCGGGTCGTCGGTGGTGATCAGCAGGGCGCCCGGGCGGGGGCCGCCGCCGCGGGGGACCGACGTGATCCGCACCTCGCAGGTCTTGCCCGGGGCCAGCACCGCGCCGGCGCACCCGCGGTCCAGGACGTAGTCGCCGGGGTACAGGCCGGGCCCCGTCAGCAGGCCGAGGTCCCGGATGGTCAGCGGTGCGGTGCCGGACGCCAGCAGGAGCACCGTCTCGGGCGGGCTCGGGGTGAGGGCGAGCCGCTCGCCGGGGAACGTCAGCTCGGCCGGTGACACCGAGAGCGCGGCCGCCGGCGCGGGGCCGCGCGCGCCGCGCAGCGGCACGGTCAGCACGCCGGTGTCCGTCGTGATCGTGAGCTCGCCCGTCACCTCCGTGCCCGGGGCGGGCGGGGTGAACCGCACGGAGATCACGCATTCCCCCGTCTCGTGCAGGACCACACCGCCGCAGTTCTGGGCCGGGTGGACGTCGAACGCCCCGCCGGTGGTCACGGTCCCGAGGTGGAGCGGGCCGAAACCGTTGTGCCGCACCGTGACCGTCCGCGTCACCGGCTCGTCAGCCACCCCGAAGTCGACCGCGTCCGCCTGTGCCTCCGGGCGGAACGGCCGCGCGAACACGTCGGTGGCGGCGTTCCGGTCGCCGGGCACCAGATCGGGGGCGGCCGAGTCGAAGGTCACGACCGAACCGTCCGCGGACAAGCCGACCGACGTCGAGGCCGGAACCGGCGCGCACGCCGTGCCTTCCGTTCGGCAGTCGCGCGTGGCGGCGGGCTCGTCCGGCAGCGGGGGCAGGCCGGCGGCGGCCCGGTCGGCGTCCACCCGCAGGTCGCGCACCAGGACCCGGCCGTCCGGATCGTCGGCGGCGTAGGCCAGGTAGCGGCCGTCCGCCGACAGTGCCGGCTCGGCGGGCGGGGCGGGCGGGGCGGGCGTGGCCACCGTGGTCTTCGAGACCTGCCCGCCGTCCACCCCGCGAGTGACCACCCGCAAGGCCGGCGGCGCGCCCTCGAGGTAGGCGATCTCCCGGCCGTCGGCGGAAAGGGTCCCGCCACCGGCGTCCCCGATCCCGGGATCGTCCACTCTGGACATCCGGCCGCCGGGCAGCTCGGCGACGTACAGGGCGTTCTGGATCGGCGGCCCGGCGAGCGCGGCGGGTCGCACCGCGCGCGCCAGCGAGGTGCCGCAGTAGGACGCGCACACCTTGACCGGCACCAGCACGTGCGTCCCGTCGGCGGACACCCTCGCCCGGCCGATGCCGCCCTCGACGTAGGTCGTCCCTTCGCTTTCGGGCAGCAGGACGCGCACCGCGCCGGGGGCGGGCGCCGACAGGCGGCCCTGGGCGTCGCGGACCAGCGCGGCCGTCACCGTCACCGGGTTGCCGTAGGTCGTCGTTCTGCTCCAGGCGATCGTGCCGGCGTCGGCGGACACGCTGGGCAGGCTGTCCGCCTGGCCCCCGTCGGCCGGCATGGTGGTGTACCGCACGTCCGGCGCGCCGGACGGGAGCGGTTCGTCCGGCACGCCGTCACCGTCGGGATCGCGGTCGGCGACGACCACGCTCCGCCCGGAGCCGTCGCCGGTGTCGAAGGCGACGTACCGGCCGTCGGCGGAGATGGCCGGGTGGGCGCCACCGATCCCGTGGCTGAGGAACACGGTCCGGCCCTGCTGCCGGTCGCGGACGTAGACGTCGAGCACGCCGGGCGTGGCGAGCGGGTCCAGGCCCGCGGCCGAGTCGAACGCGACGTACCGGCCGTCCGCCGAGACGGCCGCGTCCTGCGACGGCGCGAACGGCGCCCCCGGACCGCCGTCGGTCCGGACCGACACCAGCTCCGGGTCCTGCGGCGGCAGCGCCGTGGCCGCTGGGGCAAGCGCCACCGCCACCGCCACCACACCCGCCGTGACCACAGCGGTGCGTCGTCTTGTCGCCGAAAAGGCCTGTCCGCCAACCATCACGAGGCGGACGGTACGGGGGCGGTGGCCGCCGACGGCGGTTTTGTCCCCATCGGGCAACGGGAAGTGCCTGAGTTGGCCGTCCGAAGCAGCTGCCGGGCCGGTGCCCGGGCTCCCATAGTGGGCGCATGACTGTTGCCGCGAACCTCAGCTCCACCACGACGACGGTGGACCCCGGCGAGAGCGCGCGCTGCGACCTCGAGGTGCGCAACGACGGCGCCGTGGTCGACCAGTTCTCGGTGGAGCTGGTGGGGGACGCCGGCGCGTGGGCCACCGCGGAGCCGGCCACCATCAACCTGATGCCCGGCACCTCGGGCACGGTCACGCTCACCTTCGCGCCGCCACGGGCCAGTTCCGTCCCGGCCGGCGCCGTCCCGTTCGGCGCGCGGGTGCGCTCGCGGGAGGACCCGGCCGCCGCCGTGGTGGCCGAAGGCGAAGTGTCCGTCGGGGCCTTCACCGAGACGACAGCCGAGCTGGTCCCCGCGCGGCGGCACGCCCGGCGCCGGGCGCGGTACCGGCTCGCGGTCGAGAACACGGGGAACCAGCCGGTCGCCGCCGCGATCTCGGTGTCCGATGTGGACGGTGACGTGCTGGAGGTCCGGGCCGACCCCGCGACGCTGACCGCGGCGCCGGGCACCGTCACCCTCGTCAAGGTCACCGCGACCGCGCGCAAACGGTTCCTGCGCGGCGAGCCGAAGACGCACCCGTTCCGGCTGAGCGTGTCCGAACCGGACCGTGAAGACGCCGAACCGATCGACTGCGCCGGCACGATGGTGCAGGAGCGGGTGCTGCCCAAGTGGCTGCTGCCCGCCCTGGTCGCGACCGCCGTGCTGGCCGCGGCGTTGGTGACGTTGTGGTTCACCGTGCTGACCAAGGCCGTCGCGAGCATCGCGACCGAGCAGGTCGCTCCGGTCGTGTCGCAGGCCAACGAAGCCGCTGTGCAGGCGAAGGACGCCGCGGCACGGGCGGGCGCGGCGGCCGCCCAGGCGACCGGCGGCGGGAGTGGCAAACCCGATGCCGCCACCCCGCCCGGGGGGACCGCGCCGAGCACCACCGGGACTCCCGGGGCGCCGGCGACGTCCGCGCCGCCGCCGGCCGCCGCCGCGACGGCGCCGATCGACTTCCGGATCGCGACCCAGGCGAGCCCGGTGACGGACAACGCCTACCAGCGGTTCGTGTTCACCGCGCCGGCCGGGCGGTCGCTGGCGCTGGGGGACATGCTGCTGCAGAACCCGCGCGGGGACAGCGGTTTCCTCCGGATCGTGCTCGGCGACCAGGTCCTGCTGGAGTCCGGGCTGGCCAACTTCCGCGATCTCGACTACCACTACGTCAACCCGCTGCACGTCGACCCGGGCAAGCCGGTGGTCGTCGAGGTCAACTGCGTCACCCCCGGCCCCGGGGCGGCGGCCTGCACACCGTCGGTGTCGTTCTCGGGCGTGAGCGCCGGCTGACGCCCGGGAGCGCTTCAGATCAGGCCTTCGCGCAGGGCGTAGGCCACGGCGTGCGTGCGGTTGCGGAGGCAGAACCGGGTCGTGACGCCCTGCAGGATGTTCTTGACGGTCCGGGGCGAGAAACTCAGGTTCGTCGCGATCTCCTCGGTGTCGAGGCCGTCGGCCACCAGCCGCAGCACGTCGGTCTCGCGCGGGGTGAGACCGACCAGGGTGAGGCCGCGGGGGGTCAGGACGTTGTGCTGCAGCCGGGAAACCTGCTTGAGGAGCTTGGCCACGACGTCGGAGGGCAACGCCGCTTCGTCGCGCGAGGCCTTGCCGATGACGGTGACCAGCCGCGCGGGGGTGACCTCGGCGCGGCGCAGCACCGCGCACACCCCGACGTCGATCGCGGTCAGCAGCGCGCCGTCGTCGAGCGTCCCGGTGATGAGGACGCACTTGCGGGCCCCGGCCAGGTTCAGCGCCCGCAGTTCCCGCATCGTGTCGTCGTCCATCGTGTCGGCGGCCACGACGACCACGGTGTCGGCACCGACCTGGCGGCGCTCGACGACGGCCAGCGAGCTCTCGTGCCGCAGCTGGGCGACGAGGCCGTGTCCGGTGAGCGCGTCGGATGCGTGCACGTGGACGGGAATGCGCGGGTTCATGTGTTGCTCCTTCTGCCGGGCTGACCCCAGCATGCGCGAACGGGCAGCCCCGAGTCCCTGGGGACGTGCCCTAGCGCTCGGTCCTGGGGTCCCCGGGGGACCCGTTCAGGACGCCGTGCCCACGGCCGTCCGGTGCGCCGCCAGCAGCTCCCGCAGCTGCCGACGGGACGAGATGCCGAACTTCGCGTAGATGTTGCCCAGGTGGTACTCCACCGTTTTGGTGGTGACGAACAGCTGTCCGCCGATCTCGCGATTGGTCAGCTGCCGGTCCACCAGGTGCGCCACCTCGGCCTCGCGGTCGGTGAGCGCCGACAGGATGGCCGCCGACGGACCGTGCCTCACGCCGCACCGGGCGAGATCCTCGTCCACGCGCTGCTCGTACGGTGTCGCGGACAACGTCGCGAAGCGGAACTTCGCCGACTGCAACCAGTTCGCCGCATCTCGGCGGCGGCCCGCGGCGAGCAGCCGGCGGCCGTGGTCGTGCTCCCACAAGCCTTCGGCGAACGGAGACGCGGGTGCGTCCCCGCGCTCGTTCTGCGCCGGGATGGGCAGGTCCGCACCGTGGTGCCCGGCCAGCAGGGCCGCCAGCCGGGTGACGGTCACCGCCAGGTACGGCGCGCCCTCGGCCGCCTTCCGCAGGATTCGGAGGTGGCGCTCGGCGAGGTCCGGCTCGTCCGCGGCCAGCAGGGCCTCGACGAGCAGCGGCCGCCACCACAGGCTCCACCAGGTGTGGTTGCCGTCCCGGTCGTCCGGTTCGAGCATCTCGGGCAGCCGCCGGAACGCCGCGAGTACGGCGGCCAGATCACCCTGTGCGTGCCGGAGGATCGCTTCGGCGAGCGCCGCGTTGCGCAGGTCCTGCGGGCTGCCGAGCCTTTGCGCGTAACGCTGTGCGAGCCGGACGTGCTCTTCGGCGGTGGCCCACTCACCGCGTCCGGCCGGCACCAGCGTCGCGCAGAAGTGGCGCAGCACATGGTTCTGTGGCTGTTCTTGCTCGTCCGCGAACGACAGCGACTGCCGCATCACGATGGACGCCTGGTCCCACTCGCCCAGCTGGTAGTGGCAGGCCGCCAGGTAGGCGTACGGCGTGGTGCCGCCGATGAGGAAGGTCCCCGACCGGTGCCGGGCGACGAGGCTCGTCAGGTCCCGCTTCGCTTCGGTGAACCGGCCCAGCATGACGAGGATGCCGCCGCGGCAGGACAGCGAATCCAGCTCGACCGAGGGCACGGCGCCGGGGTTGCGCGGCAGGTGCGTCAGCTCGCCGAGACCGGCCGCCATGCCCTGCTCTCGCGTGACGGCTACGGCCAGGAGCACCCGGGTGTAGTCGGCCAGCAGGGTGGGCAGCCCGCCCGTCGTGAGCGCGGACCGCGCTTCGCGGGCGGCGCGGGCGCTGTCACCGCCGCCCCACGTGGTGGCGGCGGACAGCAGTGCGGCAGCCGTGCTGTGGATCCAGGCCTCGGCCGCCGGGTCTTCGCCGGGGGCCAGCGCCTGCTCGAGCAGCCGGACGCTGAGGGCCCACTGCCCGTCCAGCAGCAACGCCGACAGCCCGAGGAACAGCGACCGCAACGGCGAGGAGGTGAAACTGGCCGCCAGGGTGGCGAGCGGCCGCGCGCTGTCGCGGTCCTTGCTGAACATCACCTGCACACCCGAGGTCAGCAGCCGGCGTTCGTAGCCCGCCCGATCCGGCGAGAGGTCGGCCGCCCAGCGCAGGTAGGCGGCCGCGGCACCGTGCCGGCCCGCGGCCGCTTCGGCCGCCGCCGCGGTGTCGAGCTCGGCGGCGAGACCGCTGTCGGAGCTCGTGCAGGCGGCCACCCGGTGCGCCCACGCACTGCCCTGGTCGACGACTTCGGCCGCACGGCTGTGCAGGGTGCTACGCCGGGCGGGCGTGAGGCTCTGGTAGATCGCCTCGCGCTGCAGGTCGTGGGCCAGCGCGACGGGGCAGACCGGATCGTCCGGCCACCACTGGACCAGACCGGCTTCGATGGCGGGCCGCAGCGCTTCGGTCGGCCGCGCCGTGCGGCTGATCCGGGCGACCCGGGCCAGCGGGCTCCGTACTCCGAGCACGGCGAGGGCGTCCAGCAGCTGCCTCGTTCCGAGCGGCAGCCGGCGCAGGCCGGCGTCGACTGCCGCGACGGCCGAGCGGGGCATCGCCAAAGTCTGCGTCAGGTCGGCCAGCCGGTCGGCCGGGATCTCGGACAGCAGCGTCCGCACCAGGAACGGATGACCCGCGGTGTAGTTCCGCAGCCGGTCCACCGCCCCCTCCGGCAGCGCGTTGCCGAGCACGAACCGCGAGAGGTCCGCGACGTCCGCCGAGCCGAAGCCGCCGAGGTCGATCAGCAGCGCGTCCGGGCAGCTGCGCCGCAGCCGGTCGAACACCGGGCCGGACTCCGGGTCGTCCGGCCGGGCGGCCAGCACGACGAGCACCTGGTCGGCCCACACCCGGCGGAGCACAAAAGCCAAAGCCTGCAGGGAGGCCGCGTCGGCCCACTGGACGTCGTCGACGACGATCGCGACCGCTTCGTCCTCCTGCAGCCGGCCGATCAGGTCGAGCAGCTGGGCCCCGACCACCAGCGGGTTGGCCGCCGTCCGCGGCCGGCCGTTCAGCAGTGGCATCGCCGCCCGGACCGCCGCCGGGAGCCGGTGGACCAGCTGGTCCACCACGCCGTAGTCCACGACGGACTCGGCGGCGTCGCAGGTCGCCGGGAGTACGGTGAAGCCGCTCAGCTGCTGGAAGAACCGGCGCACCAGCGACGTCTTGCCGATCCCGGCGCGCCCGCGGACCCAGGCGACCTGCGGCGAGCCGACACGGACCTTGGCGACGAGGTCGGCCAAGGTCGCCAGTTCCTCACGCCGGCCGACGAACCCGTTGGTGCTGGGTGAATGCTGCACGGGACCGGCCTCTCGTCGGCGAACCTGGGAAGCCGGCCACCCCCGCGGCCACCGGTGCCGACGCCGGACGTCCCCGACCGAGGCTAGCCCGAAAGGCCGAACCCGCGTAAGCCCATTCGCTCCAGTGCCGACGACCCCCAGGTCAGCGGCGGCTGATCACCCCGAGCCACGACTTCCTCCACTGGGGAAACGACGCACCCGGGCCCGGGGGTACGCCGGGCCCGGGTCAGGACGCCCGCGTTTCGTGCGGCACGTGGGCGGGCTTCGCCGCGGCGACCGTCTCGTCGAGCACCACGAGCGTGTCCTGGTCCACTGTGGTGGCTTCGACGAGCAGCCACGGTTCCCCGGCGTCGTCCGGCCCGTCGGTCGGGGCGGCCGACCACCGCACGCCGCCGCTGTCGGTGACCCGCACGGCCGATCCGGTGAGCAGTTCCAGCTGCGCGCGCAGCCCGGCCACAGTGCCGCGCCGGGCGTGCAGCGGCACCGCCCCGGCCACCGCGGCCCGCCGTCGCTCCACCGGCCAGCCGGGGCCGGCCGCCACGCCGACCCAGCCGCCGAGCCAGCCGAGGAAGTCCTCCGGCGCCAGCGCCGGATCCACATAGGCGTCGAGACAGTCCAGTGTGGAGATCACCGGCGCGATCAGCTCGTCGAGCACGGCGGTGAGCCGGCCCAGCACGGGGTCGTCCCGGAAGACCGACGGCATCAGCTCGAGCATCGGGTAGGGCGTGCCCAGCCCGCTTGCGGTTCCGCGCACGATGGCTCCTTCGCTTTCAGAGAGCGGAGAACAGTTCGATTTCGGTGACGGCGACGGTGTCGGACTGCTGGGCGCCGTGGACGTCGAGCACCTGGATCCGGACGGTCTGCGCGCCGGCGGCGTGGGTCAGCACCAGCTGCTGCGGTTCAGGGGTGTCCCGCAGCGTGACGGTGTCGGACTTTTCGTTGGAGTAGGCCAGGTTCACGATCGACGGCCGGTTGGTCGCGGTGAACTCCCGACCGGCGCCGCCGGTCACGAGGAGCTTCACCAGCGTGGTCGGCTTGCCGAGGTCGATGGTCAGGCTCGGCTCCCGGTCCCGGGACCACGGCGCGGCCCAGTAGGTGTTGCTGAACGCGTCGAACGCGGCGGTCGCCGGGTGACCCGGTGTCTCGGCGCTCGCCTTGACCGAGACGGGCCGCACCGGGACGAGCGCCTGGTCGACGGCTTGCGCGACGTCCTGCTTCACCGCGCCGAGCCGGTCGAGGACCATGGTCCGCAGCGGCGGGTAGAGCCCGACGAGCAGCCCGGCCACCAGGAGCACGACCCAGACACCGCGGCGCACGACCTTCACGGACGTGCGCACCGAGCGGCGGACGCGCCCCTGCGCCGGGTGCCCCGGCCGGGAACCGGCCGGCAGGACCCGCGGGCCGCGCCGGCGCGGCACGAGCCGCCGGTACCACGGCCGGCGCGCGACTTCCGCCAGCCGCAGCGAATGGCCGCACCGGTGGCAGAACTTGCGGGACGCGACGTTCCCTTCACCGCACTCGCCGCAGATCAGGTCACCCGGTTTGGCGCGGGTGACCGGCGCGGCCCGGACCACCCGGGGTGCGGCGGGCGCCGGTTCCTGCGGCGGGACCTCGGCGCCGGCGCGGTCCGCGTCCCGCAGGACGGGCGCGACCAGCGCCGCCTCGGCCGTGACCGGCGCGGCTGTCGGCGGTGCGGGCGGCGCAGGCGGCGGTGGCGGCGCTGCCGATCCCGGCGGGGCGGGGACCGGTGGGGTTGGTGGCACAGGTGGGGGTGGCGGGGCCGCCGACCAGGCGGCGGCGGGCGGCGGAGGGGGCGGAGGCGGAGGTGGGGGCGGAGGCGGTGGTGGCGGTGCGGGGGCCGGCGGTGACGCCGCTTCGGCCGGAGCGGTGTCGGCCGGTGGCGCGGGGCGGGCGTCGGGATCGGCGGGCACCTCGCCGATCGCCGCGGCGACCAGCCGCCTGAACAGCCCCGGCCGCGGCGGCACGACCGTGACCACAGCCGGCTCCGCCGGCTCGGCGACCGGAACCTTGGCCCCGGTCCACTCGAGGAAACAGCCGCACGAACCGCAGAACGTGTCGCGGTCGGCGTTGCGGTGCCCGCAGTCGTTGCAGATGATCATCCGGTACTCCGAGTGGGTCGGGTGGTTCAGCGGGTCTCGACGCGGACCTGGTGGTCATAGGAGAAAACGAGGCTGTTGGCCGTCAGCTCGACGCGGGTCACCTCGTCGCCGCGCTCGCCGGTCACCGGGTTGGCGGTGAACAGCCGGACCTCGTCGACGAAGTCGACGCCGCGCACCCCTTGCAGCCGGGCGTGCAGGTCGCCGATCCGGACCGGGTGCCCGAACGGCCAGCCGTCGCCGTCGGGGCCGCCGCCGGGCAACGGGTTCAGCAGGCCGAACAACGCCTCGACGGCGTCCCGGCGGACGGTGCCGGGATCCGCACGGCGCCGGGCGACCAGGCGCGCGGCCACCGTCACGCCGCGGTAGCGCGGCGGCTCGACCAGGACCCGGGTGCCGATCAGCCGGACCTCGTCCAGCCGCTCGGCCAGGCGCGCGAGCACGGTGTCCGAGGGCACCAGGTCCGGGAACCGGATCCGGCCGTCTTCGGCCGCGGCGGCGGGCACGACGAGCACCTTCACCGTGCCCGCCGGGACGTCCGCGCCGTCGGCGGTGATGCAGCGCACCCGCGCCGCTTCCGGGACCGCCTGCGCCGCGATGGCTTCGTAGTCCTCGCCGGTGACGGCCCGGCCGCGGGTGCGCAGCAGCATCGGGGCCCGGTCGCGGCCCTGGGCGAGCGTCTCCTGGTCGTTGCCGCCCTGGGCGGACCGGCGGTTGCCGACCCCGCTGACGAACGGCACCGACGACCGCAGCGTCGTGATCGTCCCCGCGGCCACGTTGCCGTGGGCGCCGCCGCCGACGGCGTACCGCCGCACGCGGACCGGCGCGTCGCGTGGCGGAACCGCGCCGTACCGCCGGATCGAGCCGTCCGCCAGCCGCAGGGCCGGGCCGAACCGGATCTCGCCGGTGACGGCGTCGAGCCGGAAGTGCCGGTCACCGGGTCCGCTGCCGGTGAAGTCGGGTACCTCGCGCCACTCCTGCCAGCCGTCGTCGCCCGCCACCTCGACGACCACCGGGAACCCGGCGGCCACCACCGGTGCGGAAGTGAGCAGGAAGATCTGGCCGGCGACGCCTTCGCCCTGTCCCAGCCCTTCGTGCTCGATCAGCTCGGCGTGCGTGGCCGGGCCGGACACCCCGACGGTGCACGCCGACACGCCGGTCACCGTCGGTGCGGCGGTGTACCCGGGACGTCCCGGCGGCGGCTCCACCACCCGGGCCCGCAGCCACCCGGCGCGGTCCCCGCCCTCGACGCCGGTGTGGTGCCCGTCCGGCACGTGCAGCACCACGGCGCCGGGGCGGTTCAGGCCGCCGGTCCCGTCCTCCTCGACGGCGCACCGCGTCCACTCCGTCCCGGTCCACGCTTCCCAGACCAGGGGCGGAAAACCGGGATCGACGCCGAGGCCTTCGACGTGGCACGTCAGGTCGAGGCGCACCGCACACCCGGGAACGGCCCGGTCGAGCCCGATCAGCAGTTCGTCGCCGGCCGACGGCGGTTCGCCGAACGCGGGGAACGGCGCGCCGCCCGGGTCGCGGGCGACGCCGTCCTCCTCGCCCGAGACCCGGGTGCGCACGTGCGCCACCCGGCACGGCACCGCGGTCAGGTCCGCCGTGGTGGCGAACACGACGGCTTCGGAGCTTTCCGTGCGCGGGGTCGCCGCCTGGGTGCCGCGCTCGATGGTCATCGGGGTGTTCGCCGCCGTGCTGAGCCAGAACGTGAGCCGGACCCGCGCGGCCGACGGCGGGCGCAGCCGCAGGCCGATCAGGTCGAGGAACTGCACGTGCAGCCGGTCGGGGACCTGGTTGAGCCGGTGGAGCAGCTGCTCGGTCAGGTAGGCGAACGTCTCGATGAGCGTGACGCCGGGATCGGACGGGTTCAGGTCTGTCCACTCCGGACAGTTGAGCCGGATCAGCCGCTGCGCGTCGGCGAACAGGTCGTCGAAGCCGCGGTCGTCGAGGCGGGGTGCGGGCAGTGCCATGTCAGTCCTGGTCGCCGTCGGGACGGGTGTCGAAGGGAAACGTGAGCTCGGCGCGGTCGCCGGTGGCGCGCACCGTGTAGGTCACGTCGACGCGGAGCAGCCCGGGCACGTCCGGTTCGGGTCCGGCCCGCACCTGGTCGATGGCCACCCGCGGTTCCCACTGCACCAGCGCGCGGCGCACCTCGTCCGCCAGCTCGGCGGCGGTCTCGGCGCCGGCCGACCGGAACACGAAGTCCCGCAGCCGGGACCCGAAGCCGGGCCGGGCCGGGCGTTCGCCGGGGTAGGTGGCGAGGATCAGCCGCATCGACTGCTCCAGCTTCGCGGTGCCGCCGGTCATCGACAGGCCACCGTCGGGATCGACGCGAGCAGGGAAGTTCCACCCGGTGCCGACCTGGTCCGTGCGCATCACGACTCCTAGTTGAGCTTGATCGGATTGCCCTTGATCTCCACCGGGCCGCTGCTTTCGATCTTCACCGCGGCCTGGGCGCGCAGGTTCAGCTCGGCGCCGCCGTCGATGTTCACGCGCCCGCCGGCGCCGGCGTGGATGTCCACGCTGCCCGCGGCTCCGCACTCGATCGTCACCTTGCCCGCGCCGGCGCCGGGCGACGCGCGGACGGCGACCGTCCCGGCGACCGCGTCGATCCGCAGCGCGAGATCCCCCGGGCCGGTGCCGACGACGATCTCCGACGCGCTCGGTGACCCGCCGGAGCCGGGCGGGAGCTCGTCGTGGAACGCCAGCCGGTTGCCGGTCGGGCTGACCATCCCCCGCCACACCAGGGCGCTCGCCGCCGCGGCCGTGCGCACGGGCTCGCCGCCGACGGTGTGCTTGCTGTGGTCGGAGACGATCCCGCCGAGCACATAAGGCCTGCGCGGGTCGCCGCGTTCGTGCCCGACGAGCACCTGGTCGCCCACCTCGTGGCCGAACACCGTGCCGCTGCGGGTGCCCGCGCCGGGCTGGGCCACCGGCGCCCAGTCCGTTTCGTAGCCCGGGGACAGCAACGGCAGCGTGACCTTGACCCGGCCGCGGCGCAGCGGATCGCCGATGTCGCTGACGATCCCGCAGATCAGCCCGGGCAGCTTGGCCGCCGGGGCCGGGCCGCCGGTGGCCAGGCCGAGCAGCGTGCGCTGGTGTTCGCCACTCGCTTCGATTTCCGTGCGGTAGCCGTCGCGGTCGAAGATGTGCCGGGCGGCGGTGAGCACCCACCGGCCGGCGAAGATCTCCGCGACCCCCGACACGGTCACCTCGGTGCCGGCCAGCAGGGCCGGATCGCCGACGGTCTCCCCGATCGCTTCCGCGGCGGTGCCGCCGTGGTGGTCCGCGGCCGGACCGGCCGCCGCGGCCGCCGCGACGGCGATCGTCCGGCCGGTGCCGACCGGCCGGTCGCCGACGACGTGCCCGGCGATCGGCGCGGGCCCGAGATCACCCAGCGCCGGGTTGCCGCGCGCTCCGGGCGCCGGGCGGCGCGCCCCGCCGGCGAACACCGCCGCCAGCCGGGCCGGATCGGCGGTCGCGGGCCCGGAGGCGGCCCCGCCGGCGCGGGAGCTGACCACTTTGGCCGCCAGGGGATCCCACACCCGCAGCTCGGTCTCCGCGCTCTGCCCGGCCGTGCTGACCCGGGGCCGGAAGGCGCGGAGCGTCCGCGGGAACCGAAGCGGCACGGCCGGCGCCGCCGGATCGGGCCGCGCCGAACCGAAGAAGAACCGCCCGTCCCGCATCCCGAAGTCGCAGCCCGCTTCGGCCGCGCGGCCGGAGAGGAAGTCCCAGTCGGTCTGGTTGAGCTGCCCGACGTGGTCGTGCACCACCCGGGTCGGCGTGATGACACCGAGCGCCAGACCGGCGTCCAGCGCGACCGCGCGGGCGATGTCGGCGTCGGTCATGCCGGTGAACGTCCGGGACCGCTGCCCCCGCTGCAGGCAGTGGTCACCGCTGTACCCGCGGACGACGGTGTGGCTCAGCTGACCGTAGACACCTTCGATCGCGGTGACCTCGCCGGTGACGAGCCGTCCGCCCGCGGTGCCGACCGTCACCGTGGTGCCGAGCCCGATACCGGCGACGTCGAGTACCCGGCCGTCGGGATCGAAGAAGGTGATCTCGAACATGTCCGGCCGCCGGCGCCTGCTGTCGACCACGACCAGGCCGACCCGTTCGGCCGCGGCGGCCGGCAGCCGGGTGCGCCCGGCGCCGAGCGCGATCTCCGGCACGACCGTGACCATCCGGCCCTCGGCGGTCATCGCCCGGCCGCCCGGGCGGCCCGGATCGGGTCCGCGTGCCCGCCGGCCGGGACGGGGGCGGGCTTTCCCCGGGCGGCGCCCAGGAACCCGGCGGCCGTCCGAGCGTCCTCGCTCACCGCCTGCAGGGTCAGCGACACCTTCGCGCGGGTGGGCCTGCCGTCCGGGTCGAAGCGCACGTAGGTCACGTCGACCCGGGTGATGATCACCGTGCGGCGCAGGCCCTGCGCGCTGGTCCCGAGGGTCAGCTGGAGGATCTGCGGGCTGAAGTCGCCGGGCTCGTCACCGTCGCCCGCCGGGGCCGGCCGCCCGGCGGACACCGGCTCCAGCCACTTCCACAGCCGGTCGACGTCCCGCTTGACGTCGTCGGCCCCGTCGATCAGGAGATCGTTGACCGTGATGCCGGTCTTGCCGGGCTCGGTCATCTTCGGGTCGTACATCATCCGGTTCGGGCTCGCGGCGTTCTTCAGCCCGACCGTCTGGTCGACCTTCACCGAGTCGGGGGGATACCGGAACACCACACCGGTGCCGCCCGGGCCCTGCGACAGCGTGAGCGCCGCCGTCCGGTCGTGACCGCCGCGGGCGGGCAGGAACCCGTCGTGCGAGAGCACGAGCTTTTCCAGCGCGATCCCGCCGCCGGACGTCGACAGCTGGGGCGCCGTCCAGGACACCGGCGTGACGTTGCGCAGCGTCCATTCGGCCACCGGCTCGGTGCCGGAAGGACCGCCGAAGACACGGATCGTGGCGCTGCAGCCGGTCCGGTCCCAAGGTGGCTTGCCCGGGCCACCCAGCCACGTCCGGCTGACTTCGTCCAGCCAGCTCCGCACGGCGGCCGAGTCGGTGTGGGTCATCGCGCGTTCGAGGGTGACGTCGCCGAAGGTCAGCCGTCCGGGCAGGACGACGTCGGCGCCGTAGCTTCCGCCCACCGCGAGCCGTTCGGCCGCGAATTCGACGCCCAGGCCCGAACAGCTCGCCCAGCCGCCCAGGTCCGTCCCGCCGGAGCCGCCGGTCTCGACGGTCACCGCGAACCAGAGGGTCATCCCGAACTGCTCGATGGTGCTCATCTTCCGCTGGGTCTCGCGGCCGGTGCGCTGGACCAGCGAGACCGGGGCGGACAGCGGTACCAGCCCGGCCATCACGCCCGCCACTGGTCGTCGAGGAAACCCGTGTGAGCGAGCTTCAGCTCCTCGATCGCCGGGCGCGCGGTGGTGGCGTCGAACCCGCTGATGGCCCAGGAGACCGGGAAGATCTGGCGCATCTGCCAGGTGAGCATCGGCCGGCCGGTGAAGTCGAGGACGTGCAGGGCCCCGCTGTAGCGGTCGTTCTGCCGCGGCACGGACGCCAGCCACCGCTGCACGGTCTTGGTGTCCGAGCAGGCAGCGCGCGCCAGGGTGATGTGCTGGTAGCGGACGGCGCCGGGCACGATCACCTCGACGGAGGTGTCCCCGGGCCGGTAGGAATGCTGCTCCCAGTCGACCTGCAGCCCGGAGACCTTGGTCCAGGTCCCGAAGTTGTAGGGCGTGTGGTCGATCTCCACGACGAACCGGTGGGTCATCGCCACCTGTCCGAAAAGGACTTCGGACGCCTTGCCCGCGACCTGCTGCACGGTGGACTTCACGGTCACCTCATCTCGGATCGGCGAGCAGCCCGGACCGTTCCCGGTCGATCAGGAGCTCGGCACGCAGGGTGGTGCGCAGAAACCGGTAGACCCGCCCGGCGAGGTCCTCCAGCACCTGGGCATCGGTCAGGTCGAAGCAGGGTTCGTGGGTTCTGGCGGGGGTTGCGGTCGTCCGGGCCGGTTCCGGTGCGGTGGCGGTCGGTACCGGCGCCGGTGGTCGCGGCCGGGGCGGCGGTGCGGCCGGGTCGGCGAACCCGTGTTCGGCCGTCCAGGTGACCGGCGGTGTCCCGGGCGCCGGAACCGTCCCGTCCGAACCGGGGGCGACCGCCTCGTCGGTGCCGGACAGCACCGGCGACGGCACGCTTTCGTTGCCGAGCAGGGGAATCGGCCGGTCGCCACCGTCGGCCGTCGCCGATGCGCCGTCGAAGCCGGGGCCGGCCGCCGGTGCGCGGCCGCTGCCGGACGGAACCGGACCGCTTCCGGAGCCGGGACGCGGCACGGCAGCGCGCGCCGGTTCGGGGCCACTGCCGGTTCTTGCCCCCTCGCCGAGCGCGCTTCGGTGGGCTCCGCCACCGAAGCCGGAGTTCAGGAGAATCGTGGGCGCCAGGCTCCCGGCGACGCGGAGCTCCCGGAGCGCGGACACGGCGTCACCACCGGACTGTGCGGTTCGCGGTCCGCGCTCCCGCGCGAACACCGGCTCGGTTCCGAGGCCGGGCGTTCCCGCGGGCTCGCTCCCGTGCGTTCGCGCGTCGGTCGTGAAACCGGAGTCCGCCGGGGGCGTGGGTCCGGGAGCCGATGCGCTGCCGAAGGCGGGCCATCGGTCCGGTGCCGCCGTTTCCTCGCCCACCGTGGTCTTCGGCTCGCCGCCGGCACCAGCACGGGGCACGGACCGGCCGGGCCGGCCGTCGAACGACGACGTCGGCTCGTCGGCCGGGTTCGGCCGGATCACCGAGGGTGCGCCTGACGAGGCGAGAGGAGGCGGTCCGGAGCGAGCCGCGGGCACGAGTCCGGCCACCGGCGGGGTGGCCCTCGCCGCCGGGGCGGAGCCGCCCCCGGCTCGGGGCCGGTTCCCCGGCCCGGGGCCTCGGCCGGTCCGCGTGGGTCCGGGCCCGGCACCGGCGATCGGCCCCGCGGCGACGTGAGGCCACACCGTCGGGTCCGGTCCGGTCAGCGGCGCGACGCGGCCCGGCGGCCCGGGGTGGGAGCTTTCCTGACCGGAGCCACTGCGAGATCCGGGACCGGGCTCGTCTTGAGGTTCGGTGTGGGTGGGGGTGGTTCGTGGGTTGGCGTTGTGTTCGCGTCGGTCGGTCGTGGTGCCGGGGGCGCTCGACGGTTCCGGCTGGGGCCCGTCTTGAGGTTCGGTGTGGGTGGGGGTGGTCCGTGGGTTGGCGTTGTGTTCGCGTCGGTCGGCCGTGCCGGGGCCCGGTTCGCCTTGCTGCGCCGAAGCGCCGGGGACGGCCCCCGGCCCGCGTCCGGCCTCGGCTCGAACCTCGGAGTGGTCCGGTTCGAGCCGAGGCCTGGGACCGGCGTCGTCCTCGCTCACCGCGGTGTCCGGCGCGGGGCTGGGGCCGGCCGGTTCCTCCGCACTCTCGGAGCGAGCCCCGGCCGACGGCACGGGATCGGGTCGTTCTCTGTCCGCCGCAGGATCCGGGCCTGGTGCGAATCCGGTCGCCGGCTCCCTGCCCGAGGTGCCGGGGACCGGCGGGACCGCAACCGGAGCCTGATAACCACCGATTCCGCGGCGCCTGCTCTCGCCCAGCGTCGCCCGCCTCGGGGCCCGAGGCGCCGGCCGGGGCGCTTCGACCGGCTCGGCGGACTCCGCCGGTGAGAACGCCGGCAGGGTCTGCAGCGCCAAGCCCATCGGCATCGACTCGTACTGCGCCACCAGGCGATCGAAGTCCGAAAGGCTGGTGAACGGGGCCGCCGGTTCCCGCGGCTCGCCCAGATGGTCCTCGTCCGCCGTGGTCAGCACCGCTTTTGCCGCCGGTTCCGGCACCACCGGCACCGGCCGGGGCGTCACCGGCCATTCGATCGGCGGCGTCACGACCTCGGCCGTGGCCGGTCCGGGCCCGCGTGAGCCGAGCAAGCCGGCCACGCGGCCCGGAGGCGGGGCGTCGAACGGGGTGCCCGGCCGGTGCTCCAGGGTCAGGTGCGACCTGGTCGCCGCGACATCGGGCATGGTCAGCAGCGGCGCGAGCACCGGCGGAACCACCGACACCGTGTACGGCGTCGGCGGCAACGCGGCCCAGTGCCGGGCCGGGCCGGACGACGTCGCGGGCGGCGCCGCCTTGCGCCGGAACGCCCGTGGCCACGACCACCGCATCCGAAGTCACATCCTTTCGCCGTTGCCGGTCAACGCGCCGATCCGGTCGATCACGGCCGACCGGTCCACATGGGACAGATCGAGGATCTCGCCGGGCGGCCAGTGCAGGTGGTAGCCGACGTACACGACCTCTTCCCACAGCCGGGAAGCCGGGTACGCCGTCAGCGTTCCCCCGCCGCATCACCGGCGACGTTCACCACGAAGTCGTGCCGGCACGCCGGGCAGCGCACATCCGCCTCGGTGGAGCCGTCCTGGTTGATCCGCCGGTAGACGTCCTGCAGGAACGCGAGATCGGACGCGAACAGGCTCTCCACGGTCAGCGAGTCGACCGCGGGCAGCGAACCGAGCCGGGTGATCGTGCGTTCCAGCAGCAGCACGGTGAGGTAAGCGGGGTTCTGGCGCACCCGCGGATCGGTCTGGGTGCTGATCTCGTCGCGCGCGGTCGCCAGCCGCATGACGCCTTCCCGGTGCACCACGCCCGCCTGGTCGACAAAACCGCGGGGGAGCGCGAACGGGTAGTCGGTGCGCAACGCGGCCGATGGCGCGCCGGAGAGAGACGTGGACATCGTCGTCGCCTTCCTGGTCGGGACGGAACGGTCACTTGACGGTCGGAACGACGATTTCCTCGCACACGATCTTGCATTCGATGGCCGGTACCTGGGAATCGCCTGCCTTCATCGCGTTGACGACGATTTCGGAGCACCAGCCGTTGACGATCTGGTAGACGATCTGGGCCTGGTTGTCGCCGGACGCGTCGAGCACGGTGAGGAACCCGCTGCTGCGGGCGCCGGGCATCCCGTGCCGGGCCATCGCGTGCCAGGCGAGCAGTTTGGCGTTGCCGTCCGCGTCGAGACCGCGCTTGAGCGTGATCGTCGGCGGCTCGGTCTTGCCGAACTGCTTCGTGTGGTGGGTGAATCCCTTCTCGTCGTTGAAGATGTACTCCTGCGGACTCACCTTGGATGTGATGCCGGACAGTTCGGAAAAGGCGATCTTGCCCAGGTTCTCGAATTCGATGAAGAACCGGGCCGCGCTGATCACCTGCTGCTGCATGGTGCCGGAACCCACGGTGTGCTCCTTTCCGGAGAATGAATCAGGTCATGGTGATGTCGTCGCATTCGATGGTCGCTTTCATCAGCACCATCGACGAGGCGCCGGCCTGCGCCGGATCCAGTTCGAGCCGGGCGCACCAGGCGTTGTCGAGCACGCACGCGGCGACCGGCAGGCCGGCCGCGGTGAGCATCACGAACTCCGCGGCGACCTTCGCCAGCGGGTTGTTCATCCTGGCCAGCGTGTGCCAGGCGAACAGCTGCGCGAAACCCGCCGAGTCGAGCGCGCGTTTCAGGACCAGGGTCGGCGGGGTCGCGCGGCCGAACTGCTTGGTCCGCACGTTGCCCAGCCGGACCGCGTGCGAGTACTCGAGCGCTTCGACACCGGAGGAGAAGCCGGCGAGCTCGGAGAACCCGACGCCGGTCGTCCAGCCCTGGCAGGACACCACGAACCGGGCCGCGCTGACCGGCTCGACGAACGGCAGGCCCGTCGTGGTCAGGCTCGTCGGTTCCACGGCTCACTCCTGCAACGCGGCGCCGTCGGACAGCTGCGACAGCCGGAACACCACGAACTCGGCGGGTTTCACCGGCGCCACCCCGATGTCCACGACCAGCACGCCCGCGTCCCGGCTTTCCTCGGGGTTGTTCTCCTCGTCGCACTTGACGTAGAACGCCTCCTCCGGCGAGGTGCCGAACAGCGCGCCGGTACGCCAGACCCGGCGCAGGAACATGCTGATGGTGCGCTCCACCGAGCTCCACAGGTAACGGTCGTTCGGCTCGAACACGACCCAGCTGGTCCCGTTCAGGATCGACTTCTCGAGGAAGTTGAACAGCCGTCGCACGTTCAGGTACCGCCACTCCGGATCGCTGGACAGCGTCCGCGCGCCCCAGACCCGCACGCCTTGGCCGGGGAACGCGCGGACGCAGTTGACGCCGATCGGGTTGAGCTGGTCGTGTTCTCCGCGCGTGAGGTTGCCGGCGAGGCCGACCACGCCCCGGACCGTCTCGTTCGCCGGTGCCTTGTGGACACCGCGGGTGTCGTCGTTGCGTGCCCAGATGCCTGCCATGTGGCCGCTCGGTGGCACCGTGACCTGACGGCCCGTCAGCGGGTCGGCCACCGTGAGCCACGGCCAGTAGAGCGCCGCGAACTTCGAGTCGTACCCGGCGGTGTCGAGCCGCCAGCGCTTCAGCTGCTGCGGGGTGAGGTCCGGCGGCGGGTCGAGCACGGCGATCCGGTCGGCCATCAGCTCGCAGTGCGCGATCATGGCCTGCTGCACGGCTTTCACGCCGGCGTCGTCGATCATCCCGGCGGCCCGCGCACTCATCAGGTCCGGGACGCAGAGCATCGTGACGTCGTCCATCGCCTCGAACCCGGCGAACCCGGTCCGGTCGTCGGGGTCACCGATGTAGTCCTGCGCGCGCAGGGTCTGTGCCGGCGCGGCGTTGTTGGCCAGCGCCAGCCGGGCCCCCACCTTCGGGGCCGCGAGGGTGCCGGCCTTGCCGTCGACCGCGGCGACGAGCTTCGACCGGCGCAGGGCGGTGACCACGTGGGACGGTCCGCGCCGGACGGTCACGTTGTCGTAGGTCTCCTCGGCTTCACCCTGGCGGACAACCAGCTTGAAGGAGTCTTCGCCGCCCTCGGAGGCGGGTTCGACCTCGACGGTGACCGGGTCGCCGCCGGTCGCCGCGGCCGCCCGCAGGGCCAGTGGCCGGCCCGCACCGTCGGTTTCCAGCTCCGTCGCGGGAGCCGGGCCGGGAGTCTGCCCCGCCGCGTCCCCGGCACCGATCCGGACGATGTAGGCGGACCCGCCGCCGTTGAGGAAGTAGCCGTAGACGGCGTGGGCGAGATGGGTGCCGGGGACGAAGCCGCCGAACTCCCGGGTGAACTGGGTCCAGTTCGTCACCAGCACGGGTTCGTGGACCGGGCCGCGTTCGGCGAACCCGACGAACGCCGCGATGGCCGTCCCGACCCCTTCGATCGGTTTGGACCCCGACGACACTTCCTCCGTGTACACGCCGGGGGAGAGGTAACTGGGCATCGGCCCTCCAGGGATGCGTTTCGACGTCGCCGACTCTGCCGTGGCCCGGCCCCGGTCGCGAGGCTTCGCGGCCCACACCATCGGGCAGCTTCGTGTGCCTCATCGGCTGGCTCGGGTGCTTCGCGTCGAGCACCTTCCCGATGTCAGGATCGGCCCATGTTGTCCGATGTCGACGCGGTGCTCAAGTCGTTGCTGCGCAACGCTCTTCCCGGTTCGGCGACGGTCCGGATCGGACGGTCGGAGCGGGAGCCGGCCACGACCGGCGTGGTCGTGAGCCTGGTTCCGCGCGACGTCCGGGAGGACCTCACGGCCCGGACGGCGGCCTGGCAGGACCGGCGCGAAAACGGCCGGGTCGCCGGGCGGCAGGCGCCGCTTCGGCGCTTCCGGTTCCACTACCGGGTCACGGCCGACGCCGCCGACGCCGAGGCCGAACGCGGGCTGCTGGACGCCGTGCTGCGCACCTGCGTGGCTCACCCGGTCGTCCCGCGGCGGCACCTGGACGGCACCTCCCTCGACGGGGACGTCCCGATCGCACTCGAGTTCGCTCACCCCGACGTCCCCACCGCGGATCCCTGCGGCGCGCAGGCCCGTTTCGCGCTCGACGTTGTGCTGATCGCTTCGTACGTCCCACCGGTGCTCGCCGACGTGGCGACGCCGCCGGAGCGCGTTGATCTCGGCGTGCGCCGCGGCGGGGCACCCGCCGCACCCGACGGGCGCCGGGCCGGCCGGCCTCACGGCGTCATCCACGAGAGCTGAGGAGGACCACCATGGGGAAACCCGCGGCAGCGCAGGGGGACGCCGTCATCGGCACCGACGTCCACGTCGTCCTGGTGCCGTCCTCCGGTGGGCCGGTGCCGACCCCGACGTCACTCCCGTTCACCGGCCGGATCACCGAGGGGTGCTGCGCGACCGTGCTGATCGGCGGCAAGCCCGCCGCGGTCCTGGGCGCGACGGCGCGCAACCTGCCGCCGCACGTGGCCCCCACCGGCCGGTTCGCCACCCAGCCGACGGATCAGGGCACGGTGCTCGCCGAAGGGGTGACCGTCCTGATCGGGGGCAAACCCGCGGCCCGCGCCGGCGACCGCGTGCTGACCTGCAACGACCCGGCGCCACTGCCGACGGGCACGGTCCAGGCGACCGCGACCGTCCTCATCGGACCCTGAGCACCGCTGAACGTTCTACCACGGAAGGGATCGCCGAACATGGATCAAGCAGTCAAGGCGGCACTCACGGCCGTTCGCCCGGCCGATGCCGAGCACTGGTTCGAGCTTCTCTGCCAGGCCCACCGCAGCACCGCGGCGGCCGAGGGTGGCTGGCCCGAGCTGCTGGCGGAGGTGCGGGCCGGGTGGTCGTCACCGGCGGACGTCGAGACGTTCGCCAAGGTGGTCGAGGACCAGTCCGGGGCGCCGTGGGAGACGGTCGGCAAGCTGGTCGAACTGGGCCGTGAGCTGCCGGGGCACTACCGCGCCGCGATCGCACCGGCCGCCGTGCCGGCCGCCGTGCCCGTCGCGGCGGTGACCGACCTGGCGTGGGTCACCGCTGACCAGCGAACGGCGCTCGCGTCTTTCACGAGCGTGCGTGGTGAGTGGCGGACGTGGTTGCCGGGGCAGCTGGACGCGTGGTGGCCGGAGTGGAAGCGCTCGACGCCGGAGGCGCTGGCGCCGTGGCTGACGACGGCCCTGCCCGGGCTGGGCACCCCGCCGGCCGCGGTGAGCGTCGCGGACCTCGGGTGGGTCACCACTGACCAGCGCACGGTCCTCGCGTCTTTCACGAGCGTGCGTGGTGAGTGGCGGACGTGGTTGCCGGGGCAGCTGGACGCGTGGTGGCCGGAGTGGAAGCGCTCGACGCCGGAGGCGCTGGCGCCGTGGCTGACGACGGCCTTGCCCGGGCTCGGGGTCCCACCCTCCCCGGCTCCCGAACCCGAGCCGGTCCCCGAACCCGAACCGGTCGCGGAAACCGCGACCGCCGCCGAAGAAGACGTCGACCTGGCGCTGGCGCAGGCCCGGGCGGCGAAGGCCGAGCAGGACCGGCTCCGGCAGTTCTTCGAGACGGTCGTCAAACCCGAGCTGGTGACCGAAGAGTTCGCCGACCTCAGCCCGGAGGACGTGGCGGACGTGCTGAACCGGGTCCTCACCGAGGCGTGACCTGTTGACGAGCCGAACGACGAAATCCGAGCGAGGGACGACATGACACACGCGAAGCAAGCGGCAACCGCTTCCGGGCCCGAGGCCGAGAAGAAGAAGGAGCACCTGTTCACGAAGATCATCGACGCCGGCCGGGCCGTGCGCCGGGAGCTCTTCGACATGCACCACTTCGCCGTGGCCCAGGCCCTCGACAAGAAGGACTTCCTGCTCGGGTTGACCCAGGATTTCCAGGTGGCCCTGGTGATCAGGTCGGCCGAGCCGGTGCGGCGGCAGGCCGCGATCGACACCCTGGAGGGGCTGATCGGCGTACTCGAAGAACAGCGGAGCACCTACGCCGCCACTGCGCGTTCGGTGCGCGACCTGGGCGCCGTGGAAATGATCGTGAAGACCGGCTCGGGGAAGGGCCTGCTGCAGGCGACCGACAAGGCGGTCACCCACACCCAGGAGGCACAGCGCCGGGTGGCGGAAGCGCGCGAGCTCGTCAACCGGTACGGGGCCACGCCCGGAGACGGCGACGTTCTGGTCGAGGACGAGGACCTCAACCTCAAGCTCGCGCGGTTCTTCACGGTGAACCTGACGTTCGTCGAGCAGTTCGGCATGCGGTCCGACGAGCTGCTGGCCCTCGCGCTGGAGGTCATCCGGTACGAGGCCGTGAAGGCCTGGGTCAACGAGCACCCGGACGTGGCGCACCAGTCGCTCAAAGCGGCCCTCCTCGTCTTCGACAACGGGATCGCCAACACCGCACGGGTCGGCGACGTCCTGAGCAACGTGCCCGACTACCACACGCAGGCCGCCGCCACCGGGATCAAGTGGAGCATGGTCGCGGCGACGGCGGGCAAGGCCGTCGTCGACCGGATGCTGCTGTCGGCCAGCGCCGACCGGCAGATCGCGGAGTTCAACAAGGCGAACAGCTCGGACCGGATCTTCGGCGAGCACGACAAGGACAGCCTGCTGATCGCGAAACTGCTGCGGGACAAGGCCAATGCGGAGATCGAGCTGATCCTCGCCCTGGTCGAGCCGGTGGTCAGCGTCGGCACCGCGTGGATCCCGTACGCGCCGGTCGACAAGATCTGGGCCGCGCTCAAGGAAATCATCCTCGGCGCCGTCAAGCAGTACCAGCAGGAGCGGCTGGACCTGGCCGAAGGCAAGGGCAAAGAAGGGTTCGAGATCTTCAAGCGGTTCCACAAGGACCTGCTCAAGACCATGGAAGACAAGATCAAGGGTGACGTGCTCGCCGTTGTGGACGTCGTCAACTGGACCACCGAAGCCGTGCGCGAGACCCTCGTCAACGACGTCCTGAAGATGATCATGGGTGCGCTGCCGGTGGACCCGGCCCAGCGAGTGGACGGCGCCCGGCTGCGTGGGATGATGAACAGCGTCATCGCCGCGGCCCAGGTCCGCCGCAGCGTCCGGGTCGTGGTGCCCGGCTCGGTGGCGGAGCGGCCCCGGCCGAAGGTCGACGGGCTGGGCCGCAAGCTGACGCTGCTGTCCGGACCGATCGACAGCCCGGAGGGGCCGTACTTCTTCACCCGCCGCCGGGGAACCGTAGGCCGGCTTTACGACGACGGCACCCGGTTCGTCCCGGTCGACGAGAACGACGCCGACGCGGCGAAGTACCGCGAAGCGCTGCAGGAGGATTCTCGCGGGATCCGGCTGAGCGAGATCAACATGGCCTACAGCAGCCCGGTGCCGGGCAGCGCGACGGCGCGGCTGCACCGGGCCCGCATCGGTGACATCGTGGGCGAGATCGACTCGGAGACGGCGGAGTTCACCTCGACCGGCCCGGACCCGGAATGCCTCGACGAGGGCGCCTGGCGGTTGCGGGCGATCGACGTCCGGTCCGGTGGCTACTGGAACGTGACCGACGGCCGCCACGACGGGCCGATCGTCAAGGGAACCTGGTACCGCCCGTGGCCGCAGACCCGGGCGCACCTGTACGCGTTCGTGCCGGAGTCGCAGAACCGGCGCCGGGAGTTCGCGGTCGGCCTTTGGCTGACGGCCACCCCGGGCAAGAACATCGCGGACGCGGTCGCCGGAGCCGCGATCGACGACGACGTGGTGAGCCCTTGACTCGTTGAGTGGCCGACGGTGGTCGCGATCCGGTGATCTTCGTTGCGGCAGGATCGCCCGCCCCGGATCACCCGAGGCGGGCGCGAGACCCGGGTCAGACGGCTGCGGGATCGCGCAGCCTCGGGTACTCGGGCAGCCGCGGCTCGTGTTTCTGGGTCGTGATCACCGCCTTTTCCACGACGGGGCGCAGCGCCTTGGAGGTGACGACGCGGTGGAGGGCCCGGGTGGCGACCAAACCGGCCTGGGTCATCGGGTGCATCAGCCGGGGCATACCCGGTGCGAGACCTTGCGCGCTGTCGACGTAGCTTCGCAGAAGCCGCTCGTAGCGGGCGAACGCACCGGTGTGGGTGCCGCCCGGTTCGCGCAGGCTGCGGCCGAGCTCGCCGGCGAGCACGTGCGCGCCGACCAGCGCCAGGGTGGTGCCCATTCCGGTGGGCCCCGATCCCCACGCGGCGTCGCCGAGCACCCCTATCCGGCCTTCGCTCCACCGTGACATCACCACCTGTCCCCACCGGTCGGTGTAGAACTCTTCGGGCCGGGCCGCGAAACCGTCTAGGATGCGTTCGGTCTGCCAGCCGGCGCCGCGGAACCGCTCACGCAGGTGGTCGATCCGGGCCTCGGCGGGCAGCGTCTCGAACTCCGCGGACCCAGAGGGAAAACTCAGGCTGGCCCGGATCGTGCCGACGTTGTCGGGCCGGGCGGTGATCACGCGGCCGCGCGTAGTGGTCATGAAGTACCACCAGTCGTCATCGTCCGGACGGCGGTCGATCGTGCCGAAGGCGACGGTCAAGCCCTTGTCGCGGTAGCTGGTCCGCTCGCCCAGGAGCAGCCGCCGGGTGCGCGAGCTGCGGCCCTCGGCGACGAGCACCAGGTCGAACCGTTCCCAGCGACCGGAGTCGAACCGCACGTCGACACCGGTGGCGTCCTGGTGCGCGCCGGCGACAAAATCGCCGTAGCGAACCTCGACGTCCTCGGCGATCGCGTCGAGCAGGATGCCGGCGAGCTGCCCGCGCAGGATCTCCAGCTCGGCCGTGGGGCCATCGCGGCCTTCCTGGCGCGCGACCTCGGCGTAGACGTCGCCGGTCTCGGTGATGAACCGGGTGCCGGCCTCACCGGTGAGGCTGCCGAGCACGGCGTCGCGGATACCCATGCGGTCCACGATCTCGTGGCCGAGCCCGCGGATGTCGATGTTCTGCCCGGCGCTGCGGCGCCGTGGCGAGCGTTCGAGCACGACGGGCTCGAAACCCTCACGCACCAGGCCCCAGGCGAGGGCGGGGCCGGCGATGCTCCCGCCGGTGACGAGGACGCGGGGACGGGTCTGATCGGACACGGGTGATCCTCCATCATGAAGTAGTTACATCATCAAGTTACTTCACGGAGTGATATGGTGCCACTCGCACAAGGAGGGTCGATGGCCGACGAACAACGGACGCCGCACCAGCGCGTCGTGCCTCAGCTGCGGAACTTCGCCGCGGCCGGCGACGAGCTGGGCAGGCTCTTCGCCCGCGCCAAGCGGATGCACACCACCGACGCCGCCGCCATGGTCGCGATCCTCACCGCCGAAGACCAGGGCACCCCCATGACGCCGGCGCGGCTGGCCGAGCACATCGTGCTGACCACCGGAGCCACGTCCACCTTGCTCAACCGGCTCGAAGACGCGGGCCACATCGTCCGCACCCGCGGCCACAGCGATCGCCGCGTGGTCACTTTGCACTCCACGCCCACCATCCACGCCTCCGCCGACGCGTTCTTCGCGACTCTCGCGCAACGCCAGAACGCCGCGCTGGCCGGCTACACCGAAGCCGAACTGGCCCTCGTCGAGACGGTCGTCGACCGGTTGACCGGAGTCGTGAAGGACTTCGTGGACCACCCGCCGGATGTGCCCTGAGCCCGGGAAGCACAGCAGACCGGAGCGCGTTGACGAGTATCGAGACTTCGGCAAGCCACTGCCGGAGCCTGAATCGGCGGTCACCTCGGCAGGTGTCGCCCGCACGCAGGTGCAGTCCGTTGATCATCGCCCGCCCGGGCCCGCATCGGGGATAGCCCCGAGAAGCATCCGTGGTTCAGGTCGATCTTTCGGGGTTTTCCCCGTGCCGGTCGCGGTGCCACCGGTGCCAGAGTCGTACCCGTCGTCGGCCACGGCGGTGCGCGTGGGGGCACTGCCGGCGATCTGAGGGAGCGAGATGTCGGAGCGGATACCGGTGCTGGTCAAGGGATTCGACCCCATCCTGGTTTCGGGAGTGGCCGGGCAGCTGCGGCCCCGGCCGGAGGTGTCGCTGGTGGACCGGCCCGCGGGCGCGCCCGCGGGCACGGTGACGATCGTGGTGGGGGACGCGGTGACCGAAGCGCTGCTGGTCCTGGTGCGGGAGGCGAGCGGGGCGAGCACCGGGCACGGCCGGGTGCTGCTGGTGCCGGCCGACATCGACGATCCCGCGCTCATCGCCTGCATCGGCGCCGGCGCGGGTGGGGTGGTGCCCCGCGCGGAGGCCACACCCGAACGGCTGGTCGCGGCCGTGACGCAGGTCGCCGGGAGTGGCGGCGTGCTTTCGCCGCGCATGGTCGGCCGGTTGTTCGAGCAGGTGGCGCGGCTGCAGAACCAGGTGCTCGGGCCCCGCGGGATGGCCTTGACCGGGCTGACCGATCGCGAGACCGAAGTGCTGCGCCTCGTGGCCCAAGGCTTCGAGGTCAAGGAGATCGCGGAGAAGCTCGCCTACTCGGAGCGGACGATCAAGCGGGTCACCCACGACGTGCTCAACCGGTTCCAGCTGCGCAACCGCGCGCACGCCATCGCCTTTGCCCTCGAGGGCGGCTTGATCTGACCCTCGCGGGCAAGCCGGGGCTGCCACGGGGGCCGGGTTTCCGCCAACCGCGCTCACCGGCCGTCGCCGGTGGTCCACTCGAAGCGTCACCTCTTCCGGAAGGACCACAGATGTCCCCAGTGCGCAGGCCGTTCCGAGTGCGCCTCCCGGCGGGCACCACCCACCTGGCCGCCGTGCTCGTCCTGGCCGTCACCGCGTTGAGCGCGGGAGCCGGTGACGCCACCCCGGCCGCGGACGCGCGCGTCGAGCGGCGGCCGGACACCCCGCCGGTGGCTCCCGGCCCCGCCGGGGACACCACCGCGCCCTACGGTGTGGACGGCGGCACCGTGCCGCAGTTCCCGCTGCCCGCGTTCGCCGGTGTCCCGATCCCGCTGGCGGCCGGCCCGCAGGTGCCGGGCCTGCCCGGGGGTTCCGGTGCGACGGCGGGAGTTCCGGGCGTCGTGCTGGCGGCTTACCAGCGGGCAGCCGCTCGGCTCGCGGCCGACACCCCGGCGTGCGGGCTGCCGGTCGCCCTCCTCGCCGCGATCGGAAAGGTGGAGTCGGGCCACGCCCGGGGCGGGCGGGTCGACACCGCCGGAACGGCGCTGAGCCCGATCCTCGGCCCGGTGCTCGACGGGCGGGCCGGCACGGCGGCCATCGCCGACACCGACGGCGGCGTGCTCGACGGGGACGCCGCGTGGGACCGGGCCGTGGGCCCGATGCAGTTCATCCCGTCCACCTGGCGGCGCTGGGCCGCCGACGGCAACGGGGACGGCCGGGCCGATCCGGAGAACGTGGCCGACGCGGTGGAGGCGAGCGGGCGGTACCTCTGCGCGGGCGGCCGCGACCTGCGTTCGGCGGCCGGACTGGACTCGGCGGTGCTCAGCTACAACCACTCGGCTGCCTACCTGCGCCAGGTGCTGTCCTGGATGCTGGTTTACCAAGGCGCGGTCGCGGAAGGCCCGGACCCGCGGTTCGCCGCCGCGGCGGCGCCGCAGGGCGCGCCGGTGCTCCTGCCTCCGGCGACGGCTCCGGGGCCTGCCACGGTCCCGTCGCCCGTTCCGCCGGCCGGCACGCCTCCGGTTCCGCCGACGTCCGTGCCCGCTCCGCCGCCGACCTCCGGGACCCGCCCGGCCCCGCCCACGACTTCGGCCCCGCTGCCGCCCCCGGCGTCCGCGGTGCCGGTGCTCGATCCGGTGACCGGGTTGATCACGTGCACCGTCACGACGGTCACCGGGGCTCTCGGCGGCCTGCTGGGCGGCGGGAGCGGACAGCCTGTGGCAGGCGAGTGCCCGCCGACCGGCTGACGGCTGAACAGGGGGTGCTGTTCACCCGGATGCTGGAGAGAAAGGCGTTTCGTCACGCAAAGTTTACGCCGAATGGTCCGTCCATGTTCGTCCTTTCGTCGTTATAGACAGCGTGCAGGAAACCAACACGGGCAGAGACGGGAACGGTGCCGCGATCCGGCAAACCGGACACGGACCCGAGCACGGGGCGCACCTCCACGGCAGGGGCCGCGGCGCGCCCCGGATGTGGGCGCCGGGCACCCGCGAGCAGGACCGCCACCCGCGCTACGACCTCCCGCCCCTGCCCGAGCCGGACACGGACCACGGCCACCTCGGCAACCTGCCGACGGAAGTGAGCAGTTTCGTCGGCCGGCGCACCGAACTGACCGAAGTGGCGACGCTGCTGTCCCGGACGCGGCTGCTCACCCTCACCGGGGCCGGCGGGGTCGGGAAGACCCGGCTGGCGCTGCGGGTGGCGGCCTCGGTGCCGGACGTGTTCCCCGACGGTGTGTGGCTGCTCGAACTCGGCGACCTGGGGGTCGCCGAGTCGGTCGAAGAACAGCTGGCCGCCCTGTTCGGCATCGAACACGACCCGCGCCACGGGCTGGGCCCGGGGCTCCGGCGCTTCCTCGCCGACCGGTCCGTGCTGCTGGTGCTGGACAACTGCGAGCACTTGCTGGACCAGTGCGCGAAGCTGGCCGGTGCGCTGCTGCGGCACGGCGAGGGCATCCGAGTGCTGTGCACCAGCAGACAGCCGCTGGGCATCCTGGGGGAGCACATCCACGAAGTCGCCCCGCTCGGTGTGCCGGCGCCGGGTCTTCCCGCTCGCGCGGCCGAACTAGGCCGGTACGACGCGGTCAGCCTGTTCGCGGCCCGCGCCGCGGCGATCCGGCCCGGCTTCGAGGTGACCGACACCAACTACGAGACGGTCACCCGGCTCTGCCGCCGTCTCGACGGCATCCCGCTCGCGATCGAGCTGGCGGCGGCGCGCCTCGGGGCCCTGTCGGCCGGCCAGATCCTGGACCGGCTCGACGACCGCTTCCGCCTGCTCACCAAGGGAAACCGGCTCGCACTGCCCCGCCAGCGCACGCTGCGGGCGCTGATCGACTGGAGTTTCGCGCTCTGCTCCGACGCCGAACGCACGGTCTGGGCCCGGCTCTCGGTGTTCTCCGGCGGGTTCGACCTGGCCGCGGCGACCGCGGTGTGCGGCGAAGGGTTCGCCCCGGACGACGTGGACGACCTGGTGACCGGGCTGGTCGAGAAGTCGGTCGTGGTCCGCGCCGACACCGAAGACGGCCAGGTGCGCTACCGCCTGCTGGAGACCATCCGGCACTACGGCCAGGACCGGCTGGCCGAGAGCGGGGACCGGGCCGGCGTGCTCCGCGCGCACCGCGACTGGTTCCGCGCACTGGCCCGGCGGGCCGGCTCGGAGTGGATGAGCAGCGACCAGAGCCGGATCGCCGCCCTGTTCCAGGTGGAAGGCGGGAACCTGCGGGCGGCGCTGGAGTTCAGCCTGGCCGACGACGACGGCGGGCAGGCCGCGCTGGAGATGGTGATCGCGCTGTGCGACCACCGGCGGGCGTGGGCGACGCTCGGGGAGGCGCGGCGCTGGCTCGACCGGGCGCTGGTCAACGCCCCCGGCCGGACCGTGGTCCGGGCTCGCGCGCTGGCCACGGCGGGCTGGGCGGCGCTCGTCCAGGGCGACCGGACCACGGCAGGCCGGCTGCTGCGCGAGTGCCGAACGCTGGCGGAAGAGCTGGGGGACGCCCCGAGCCGGGCGCTGGCCGTCCAGTACAGCGGGCTCGCGCGCGTGTTCGCCGGTCACTTCGCCCACGGCGCCAAGCTGCTGGCCGAAGCCGTGGACCGGCACCGGGAGCTCGGTGACACCGCCGCCGAACAGCTCGCTTTCGCCCAGCTGACCATGGCTCGCTGCTTCGGGGGCGACCCGGCCGGGGCGCGCGCGGTCGCGTCCGGGGCGGTCCAGCCCGAACCGAGGCGGTCGCCGACCTCGCACGCCTGGTGGCTCTGGTGCCACGGGCTGGACCGGTGGAAGCACCGCGACCACGAGGTGGCCGCGCGAAGTCTGCGTTCGGCGTTGGGGGTGCGCGCCGCCCGCGGGGACAAGGTGCTCACCGCGATGGCGCTGGAGACCTACGCCTGGACGTGGGCCGAGCGCGGAGACCCGGTGACGGCGGCGATCGCGTTCGGCGCGGCGGAGGCGGCTCGGCGGGCGACGGGCTGTGCGTTGAGCGGGCTGCGCCACGTGCACGTCCCGCACCTGCGGTACGCGGCGGCCGTGCGCGCGGACCTCGGCGAAGAGGTCTACCAGCAGCACTACGCGACCGGGCTGCGCTCGACCGTGGACGAGGTGCTGGCGGGCCCGGCACCCGAGGTCGCGGTGCCGGCGCCGCGCGACCGCCCGCCCGTGGCCAACCCGCTGACCCCGCGTGAGCTGGAGGTGGCGTTGCTGGTCGCAAAGGGGTTGAGCAACAAGGAGATCGCGGCGACGCTGGTGATCGCGTTGCGCACCGCGGAGTCCCACGTGGAGCACATCCTGAGCAAGCTGGAGTTCGGCCGGCGGGCGCAGATCGCGGTCTGGGCGAGCACGGTCCTGCCGGCCCGCGAAACCCCGCAAAGCTGAGCACCCCAATGTGGCCTTGGTTGCGTCACACGCACCCAAGGGGCCCTTCGGTGCGTCAGACGCACCGAAGGCCACATTGGGGCGCTTCGGCGCCGGGCGAAGTCCATCAGCGGCCGCGGGAGCGGCGCCGGGCCACGGCCACCAGTACGACGCCGGCGAGGAGTGCGCCCGTGCCCAGGATGATCGGCGGGCCGACCGACACACCCGTGTAGGCCAGCTTTCCGGGCTTGCCCGGGTCGTCCTTGCCCGTGCCGCCGCCGGGAACGGTGCCCGCGCTCTCCGGGCCCGTCACTCCGGTCTGGGTGCCGGAAGTGGCCGTGCCGGTGGCGCCCGCGGTCCCGGTTCCGGGGGTGCCCGGTGACGTGGTCGACGTCCCGGTGCCGTCGCCGGCCGAGCCGGTGACGGGCACCGTGGCCTGGGCCTGGCCGGTGAGCGGGGCGCCGGTGTCGTGCGCCGCCGCGACCGGGCTCGCCGTGAAGCTCGCCGTGTCGCGCAGGCTGCCCGCCGACGCCGCCCGGACGGTGCACTGGCGCGTCCGGGCCGCGCCCGCGGCGAGGCCGTCGGGCTCGTCCACGGTGAAGTCGCACGCGCTCGCCAGGTCGTTGGTCACCGCCAGGGTCAGCGCCACGTCGCCGGTGTTGCGGACCGCGACGGTGAACTCGACGTCCGCGCCGGCCGCGGCTTGCGGCGACCCGGCGGACACCCCGATCATCAGCGCCGGGTTGAGCACGGTCAGCGGCAGGGGAGCCGCGGTCACCGACATCGGCCGGTCCTGCGGGTCCTTCGCCGTGGCGACGGGCACGCTGTCCACCGACGCGGCAAGGGCCACGGCGCAGTCGAAGGTGGCGGTGGCGCCCGCCGCGAGAGAGTCGATCGGCTGTGGCGGCGCGCAGTCCGGCGCCGCCGGGTCGGTCAGCGTCACCGAAGACAGCGGGTCCGTGGTGCCGGTGTTGTGCAGCCGGTAGGTCAGCGTCACCGGGCCACCCGCGCGCACGGTGGTCCGGTCCGCCGCGCGTTCGACGGTCAGCGGCGGCTCGAGCACGGTGACGGTCGCCGTGGTTCCGGCGGTCACCGGCGCGCCCGTCTCGTCGGTGCCGGTCGCCTTCGCGGCGGTGGACGCCGTCGCGGTCGGACGCGCCTCGCAGGTCAGGGTGACGGCCGTGCCCGCGTCCAGCACGGGCACCGGTTCGGGGGCGCAGCCGGGCAGCGCCGGATCGGTGACGGTCACCCCGGTCAGCCGTTCCTGCGGCTGGGTGCCGGTGTTGGTGACGGTGAAGCTCGCCGTCACCGGCGAGCCGCGGTAGACGGTGTCCGGGCTCAGGGTTTCGGCGACGGAAAGCTGCGGGTGGATCACCACCACGGCGGCCTGCTGCGTGCTGACCGGTGGGAACGCCGTGCCGGTGCGGTCGGTGCCCTGCAGCACGCCGTAGCTGGTGAAGCTCTCGTGCACCGCGGCCACCGTGCAGGTGAACGTGGTGCTCTGCCCGGGCCCGAGGTCGTCGAGCGGGCGGTCCGCGCAATCGCCGGTCGTGGAATCGGTGTAGCGCAAGGTCTGCAGGGTGTTGTCGGGGGTGTTGTTCGTGACGGTCACGGTGAAGGTCACCGGCTGCCCGTCGCGGACCACGAGCCGGTCGGCCACGCGGGTGACGCCGATGTCGGAGTGGATCACCGCGGTGTCGGCGGCGGCGGTCGCGCTCACCGAGCGCGCGGTGCCCGCGGGCACGGCGCTCAGGTAGTCGGCGGTCGCGGTGACCTCCTCGTGCAGCGGATCCTGTCGCGCCACCCGGGTGCAGCTCAGCGTGACGCTCGCCCCCGGCGGCAGAACGGCACTCGGTGGCGCGGCGCACGACTCGCCGGGCTGCGGGGGAGTGCCGGCGTTGTCGGTGACGCGCAGGCCGGTCAGACCGACGTCGCCGGTGTTGGTCACCGCGACGGAGAACGGTGCCACGTCGCCTTGGCGCACCGGCGTCTGCTGGCCCTGCACGGAAACGGCCAGCTGCGGCCGGATCGCCTGGCTGACGACCAGCTCCGCGACGGTGGTGACGTCGGTGCTCGACGAGACCTGTACCACCGCCGCGGACTGCCCGTCCTGCAGCCCACCCGGGGCGAAGCTTTTGGCGTCCACACTCAGGTTGTTCGCCACCGCCGCGCGCGTGGGATCGACCGGATCCACGGCACCTTGCGCGCAGGAACCGAAGAAGTCCACTGTGGAGCGTTGTGCGCAGGGCTCGACGACGTCCACGCCGTTGACCGACAGGCGTTCCTCGCCCAGCCCGCGGTCGCCGTCGAAGGCGGTGACGGCCATCCGCACCCCGGCGGTGGAGGCGTGCCCGCCGAGCAAGGCCGCGGTCAGGCTCTCCTCCCGGAGCGGGCCGGCGCGCAGGTGGTCGTTGTAGACCGCGACCGCGCGTGGTGCCGGGTAGTCCGGCTGTGGCCCGGGAAAGCCGAACACCACTGTCAGCGACCAGCCGCCGGCGCAGCCGATCCCGCTGGGCGCCCACACGTTGCCCACCGTCACGGTGGTCGGCCGACCCGTCGGGACCGCGCCGAACAGCGAGGTCACGTCCGACCAGTCCGAGTACATCTCGGCGTAGTCGAGCACGCCGTTGCTCGCGCGGTAGTGCCCGGCGACCAGCGGCACCGGCGCCGAGGGCCGGTCGCCGACGGCCAGGCGCACCTGCTGCCGGCGCGGTCCCGACGCCGCGGGCGCCGGTGGGAGGGAAGCGCTGCCCAGCACCGGAACCGAGCAGTTGGGCAGCAGCGAGGAGAAGAAGCCACCGGTGTGGCCGCCCCACGTCAGCTGGGCGTAGGCGACCGTGGCCCCCGCCGGCACCGTCAGCGTCGCCCGCGTCGAGTCGAAGGTGGCCGCGTCGTCGTCCACGTCGGCCAGGCGCATCGCGTAGCCGTTGTTGTACCCGGCCGGGCCCTGGGTCGTGCCGCCCGCGGTGATCGCGGCGCAGTCCGCCGCCGTGCCACCGCCTCGCGTGTCCTCGCCCGCCGCCGGGCAGCGCAGGATGCTGTTGCCCACGTGCAGGAAGTCGCCGTAGACGGCGTCCCGGTAGGACACCGGGGACTCGGCGGTGACCGGCGCCGGTCCGGTGGCCGACGCGACCGCCGGGGTCACGACCAGGGTGCCCGCCGCCAGCAGCGGCAGGACGGCGAGCAGCTTCCACAGCCGGTTCACGGCCACTCCTTCGCTTGCGCGGGCTCAGTACCGGTCGTCTTCGCGGTCCGCCCAGACCGTTTCCGCGTCGCGGATCCGGAGCAGGACGGTGACGGGCCGGGCGTCGCCGTCGGTGTGCGCGCCCAGCTCGGCCAGGTGGCACTCGCCGTCGAAGCTCTGGTGGACCAGTTCGCAGCCGGGCTCGCCCTCGACCCAGCCGTGCACGTCGTAGGCCTTGCCGTTCAGCTCCTCGAGCCGGTTGCCCGCCGACCGCCACCGGTCGCGCAGCTGCCCGGTGAGCGCCTCGAACTCCGCACGCGGGTCGGCCACCGGTTCGTCGGCGGCCGGTGCTGCGTCTTCGGCACTGGCGAGGGGTTCGGCGCGGACGATGCTGATGCCGACGTTGGGGTCGAACCAGGCGTAGGTGTCGTGGGTGCTTCCGTCGGTGGCGGTGGCGTGGGCGGTGAAGCCGACGGTGCCGTCGGGGGTGGTCTGGTCATGGGTCCAGGTGGTCCAGTCGATGACATAGTTGTTGCCGTCGAAGGGAAACGCGGACGTGCCGTAGTACCCGCCGAGATAGGCCGCGTCGACGGCCGGAGCCGCGTCGACGGCGAGGGCTTCGGCGCGGACGATGCTGATGCCGACGGCGGGATCGAACCAGGCGTAGGTGTCGTAGGTGCTTCCGTCGGTGGCGGTGGCGTGGGCGGTGAAGCCGACGGTGCCGTCGGGGGTGGTCTGGTCGTGGGTCCAGGTGGTCCAGTCGAAGACGAAGTTGTCGCCGTCGAACGGAAAGGCCGATTCACCGTAGTACCCGCCGAGGTACGCCGCGTCGACGGCAGGAGCGGCTTCCGCGGCGGGGATCTCCTCGGCGACCGCCGCCTCGGCCTGCGCCTCCCGCACCTCGATGGCCTGGTCGAGCGCCGCCTCGAACGCGCCGCCGGCGACGAGCTGCTCGGTGACCACCGTCGGCTGCAGGGCCAGGTCGATCGACAGCCGCACGGCGTGGACGGCGTCGCCGTCGGCCGCGTCGGCCACGGTGGTGGCCGTCGCGGTCAGCACGCCGCCCGCCTCGTCGGTGATCTGCAGCGTCGTCCAGTCGACGACCCGGTCGCCGGCGCCGCCGGCCACCGGGGTCCCGCCGACCGTGGCGGCCATCCGCTCGGCCAGCAGCAGGCGCACCTGCTCGGGGTCGTCCGGGATGAACCGGCCCGCGGCGGCGTCGAGCACCCCCGCCACGTCCGGGGCCACGAGCACGGCGTACCGGCCGGGTCCCTCTTCGGTCCACGTGGTGTCGCTCGGGTCGAGCAGGGCGGCGAAGGTGGGCTGTTCGCGCAGCGCGGTGGCGGCCGCTTCGGACAGGTCCGGGGGAAGGACGGCCGGGTCGTCCGCGACGGCTTCTTCGGTGCTGGTCATGGTGCCTCCGTTGACGTGCGTCGGCTAGTGGGAGAGGGCCGTCAGGTCGACTTTTCTCGCGGAGCCCGCGACGAACTTGGCCCGGTTCGCCGCCTTGCGCTCTTCGGCGGGGGAGGGGTCGGCCGCGGTGACCTCGGGGGCGTCGCCCGGCAGGCAGAACACCGTCACGGTGGCCTTGGCCGAGCTGCCTGCGATCGCCGTCATCACCAGTTCGATGCCGCCGTTCTTGCGCACGGCGCCCTTGACCGCGTCGAGGGTGTACTGCCCGGTCGCGCCGCCCGCGGAGAACCCGAGGGTGAGGCCCGACAGGCGGTTCTCCAGGCTGTCGGTGCTCAGGATCGCGCCGGCGTCGGCCGCCAGGGTCTCCAGCGGGTCGGGTTCCGGCACGGCGTCGAGCACCTCCAGCCGCCCGTCCACCGAGAACTGCAGGGTCAGCTCGTGGGGCCGCCGGTCGGCGGAGCGCCCGGCGACGCGGAACCGGATGACGCCCGCGGCGGTGTCGCGCTCGGTGCCGGTGATGCCGCCGCTGATCGTGTACTTCTCGCCGTCGGCGGTGACCGGGGTGCCGGCGGTGAACTTCGCCGCCAGGTCGTCGTCGGTGATGACCGCCATCACGTCGGCCGCGGTGCCGCCGGCCAGCGCGTCCTGGGCGTTGGCCAGCTTGGCCTGGATCGGGTCGGCCGGGAACTCGCCGGTCACCTTCGTGACCGTGGTGAACATCCCCTGCATGTCGTAGGTCAGCTCCGCGGTGCCGGGGTGCGCGATGCGGCCCATCATGAACCGCACCGCCACCTTGAGGTGGTACCGCGGGTGGTCGTCGGCAACCAGGTCCAAAGTGGACCAGTCCACGACGAGCTCGCGCCCGTCGTGGACCAGCTCGGCGCCGAGCTCGCCGACGACGAACTGCCGGAGCCGGTGCAGCAGCTGCGCCGGGTCGGCGTTGACGACACCCGGGTTCGCGCCCAGGGTGATCTTGATCCGGGTGCCCGCGACCGTGCCCGTGATGAACCCCGGGTCGGTCTTGGGGTCCAGCTGCAACTCTCCCGAGGTGAACGCGGTGTGGTACGGGTTGTGCTCCTTGTCGGCCATCAACGTGCGGATCGCCGCGACGTCTTCGTCGCTGAAGCCGGCCTTGTTCCGCGCGACCTTGTTCTGGTCGGCGAGGAAGTCGATGACGTCCATGCCCGTCTCGGCCAGCGCGAGCACCGCACCGAGCGGGCCCGCGGCGTCCCCGGCGGCCTTGGCGATCACGCCCGTCACCGTGAGGGTCGCCTCGACCCCGTCTAGGCTCAGGATCTTCTCCTTGTTGCTGTTGAGCGCGCCGATGACGCCTTCGGCGCCGGCCTTGAGCTGGTACTGCCGCTCCGGGGAGATGTCAGTGACCTTGGCGAGGCCGTCCACGCTCATCGAAGCCACCTTCTTGACCGCCTCGGCCGGCAGGTCTTCGGTGTACTTCTTCAGGTTGTCCCACAGCAGCTGCTTGCCTTCGGAGAACCCGGAAACCGCCTTGGCCGCGACGCTGAGCTCCTCCCACGGCGTGACGAACTCCTGGCCCGCGTACTGCTGCTGGATCTCCAGGCTCTGCTTGTCCCGCCACACGACCAGCTCGGTCAGGCCGAACTCCAACGCCTGGTCGGCGACCCCCAGCGCGGTGCCGATGGCGTTGAAGGGCGGGAAGAAGTCCAACGTCACCTGCGCGACGGACACCCCGGTGCGCAGCAGGAGCAGCGCCCCGCCCAGCTTCGGGTAGATGGTGTTGAAGTTCTCCTTGAGCAGGGTCTTGGTCGCCCAGCGGGCCCAGGCGGCGACCTGCTCGCCCGCGCTGGTCATCGCCCGGCCCTGCTTGCCCACCGCTTCGGTGAACGCGATCATCAGGTCGAACAGGGCGGCTTCGGTCTCCGGCTTCGCCCGGTCCTCCGGGCTCATCTTGACGACGTCCCGGCTGAACACCTTCAGGGCGGCGGAGGCGGTGAGCACGACCGTGGTGGCGGCGCTCAGGTCCTTGATCGCCTTGTCCTTGAACTTGCCCTCTTCGTCGTCCCACTTGGTTTCCTGCAGCTCCTTGAGCGCCTTGTCGACGAGCAGCAGGGTGCCGGACTGGTACTTCTCGATCTGCACCTGCACCAGCAGCCCGACGTTGACGTCCAGCCCCGCTTCCTTGCCGTCGACCTGCGTGCGGGCGGCGTTGGCCAGGGTGAGCCGCTGGGTCTCCTTGCCCGCCAGCGCCTTGGCCTCCTTGGCCGAAAGCGCGTGGCCGTTCGCGTCCTTCGCGGCACGCAGCTGCTCGACGCGGGCCTTGAGCGCGGCCCGCACGGCCGTGATGTCGGCGACGAAGCCGTCGCTGTAGCCGCGCTGGAAGCACGCGAACTTGTCCTTGTTGCTGGGCGCCTGCTTGAGCACCTTGGCGATGGCCTGTTCGCCCCGGCTCAGCTTGCTCAGCTCGACGGCCGGGACGGCGTCGCTCTGCGCGCCGTCCCCGGCCGCGGGGAGGGGGGGGGGGAGAGGGAGCACACGGCCTACCCCCCGACCTGAGGTGTTCCCGCCGAGGGGGGTGTGGGGGGTGGGTGGTCGGGTCACCACCACCCCTCCCGCAGA